>CBDUSO010000022.1:0-39240 GCA_965370295.1 uncultured bacterium | reverse complement strand
GAGAGAGTTATCGTTGGCTCGATTGATGCAACTTCTCTTGTTTTGATCAGTGATTCGGATTCAGGGTCAGGAGCTCTGCGAACCCATTCAAGTTCCATGCAGGACAAACCAAGCTCACGAACTCGTTTGATTCCGTCTGAACTTGATTTTCCTTTTGTTGAGAGTGGTCTTCCTGCTGTTCCAAATCTTAGCATGAAATCCTAGAGAAACTTTTTCAGGGCAGATTTTTCTGCTTTTGTCATCTTTTTTGGGATGACAATTTTAAATGTGATGTGCAAATCTCCAGAACCACGACCAGAGAGCCTGGGCATTCCTTTGCCACGAAGTATTAATGTGTCATCTGGTTGTGTTCCGGGTTTCACTTTTATTTTGTCTTTTCCGGTAATTGTGAAAACTGTGATCTCTTTACCAAGTGCCGCTTCATACATTGAAATTGAGACATTGCTTGTGAGATCGATACCGTGTCTTTTGAAAACTTTGTGGGATTTTATCCTGACGAGAACAAAAAGATCGCCACTTGGTCCACCTTTTTTACCGGCATCACCCTCACCTTGAACTCGAACTCTCATTCCGTCTTCAATTCCTGCTGGAATGTCAACCTCGATTTTGTGGTGGTTTCTTACAACTGTTTGACCATGACATTTCAGGCAAGGATTATCAATGATGGTTCCCTCACCTCGACATCTTGGACAGGTTGTTGCGGTTTGGAATGTTCCAAAAACTGTTTGCTGAGCCCGAGTCACTTGACCGGTTCCCCTGCAGTCCGGGCAGGTTTTTGGCTTGCTGCCATCTTTTGTGCCTGTGCCGGCACACTCAGGACATTTGTCAAATCGTGGAATGTCGATGGTAATTTTCTTCCCGCTGTGGGCTTCCTCAAGTGTCATGATGACCTGGACTTTGATGTCTGCACCTTCATAGACAACGTTTCGGTTTCTTGATCTTTTTCTCCCGCCACCAAACATTGAATCAAAAATATCAGCAACTGACCCAAAGTCGTCCGTAAAGTTCACGTTGTTGAAGCCACCACCTGGGAATCCTCCCGCTCCAGGTGGTGGGGCTGTTCCAAATTGATCGTAGCTAGCTCTTTTTTCCTTGTTGGAGATAACTGTGTATGCTTCGTTAATCTCGGACATCTTGGCTTCGGCTGTTTCTTCTTTGTTGGTGTCGGGATGATATTTCCGAACGAGTTTTCTGTAAGCCTTCTTTACATCATCGTCGGAAGCATTTCTCTCGATGCCTAATGTTTTGTAGTAGTCTTTTGTGCTCATCATTGTCCAAGTTTTATCCTAAGGGTCGCAATGTCAAGGAAACTGAAAATTGTTTATTCAGCAGCCCTTCCTTCGCTGTCAACGGTTGGTCCCTCATCTTCGTTTGAATCTGTGGGGTTTTCACTAGCTTGTCCGTCGGTTTTTTCTTTGTTTTCCTGCTCTGCCTGTTTGTAGAGCTCTTCACCAACTTCGTTGAGTTTGCTTTGGAGGTCTTCTGTTTTTTCTTTCAGGTCGTCAATTTTATCTTCCCTGATGTTTTTCTCGATTTCATCAGCGAGGTTTTTGACTTCATCAAGTTTTCCACTGTCGACTTTGCCTTCAGCATCTTTGAGAGTTTTTCTGGTTGAATAAATTAGAGTGTCTGCTCTGTTTTTCAACTCGATTTTTTCTCTACGAACGCGGTCAGCATCACCATATTTTTCTGCTTCATCCTTCATTTTTTCAATATCTTCTTTTGAGAGACGGCTTGAATCTTCAACCCTGATTGAGTTTTCTTTGCCGGTTGCTTTGTCTTTTGCGTGGACTTTCAGGATTCCGTTGCTGTCTATCTCGTAGGTTATCTCAATCTGAGGAACCCCTCTTGGGGCGGATGGAACTCCATCCAGCTTGAACCTTCCAAGAGAGAGGTTGTCGTTTGCCATCGATCTTTCACCCTGAAGAATGTGAACTTCAACGGTTGTCTGGTTGTCAGCGGCGGTTGAGAAAATCTGGGTCTGTTTTGATGGAACTGGAGTGTTTCTCTCGATCATTTTTGTGAAAACTCCACCCATTGTTTCGATTCCGAGAGAGAGTGGTGTGACATCGACGAGGACTACATCTTCAACATCGCCAGAGAGTACACCAGCCTGGATTGCAGCACCCATGGCAACGCATTCCATTGGGTCGATTCCTCGTTCAACCTTTTTGTTAAGGAAGCCTTCAACGATTTTCTGAACGATTGGCATTCTGGTTGGACCACCAACCATGAGGATTTTGTCAATATCAGCTGGAGTCATGTTTGCATCACTCAAGGCCTGCTCGATTGGTTTTCTGCATCTATCAACGATTGGTGAAACGAGTTGTTCAAGCTTTGCTCTTGTGATTGTCATGTTCAAGTGAACTGGTTGACCACTCTTGTCCTGGGCTATGAATGGAATATTTATCTGGGTTTCGAGGGTTGTTGAGAGTTCAATCTTTGCCTTTTCTGCATTTTCTTTGAGTCTGTGATAAACATCCTTGTTGTTTTTGAGGTCGACACCAGAGTCATCTTTGAATTTGCTTGTGATATAATCCATCAAGTTGTTGTCCATGTCGGTACCACCAAGATGGGTGTCGCCAGAGGTGGATTTCACCTCGAATACTCCATCACCATAATCCATGATGGTTACATCAAGCGTTCCGCCACCAAGATCAAAAACCAGAATCTTCAGACTAGTTTCTTTTTTGTCTACACTGTATGCGAATGATGCGGCTGTCGGCTCGTTGACAAGTCTGACAACCTCGAGTCCGGCAATTTCTCCGGCATCCTTTGTCGCTTGTCTCTGGTCGTTATCAAAGTATGCGGGAACTGTGATGACGGCTTTGCTTACGGGTTCACCGAGATAAGTTTCTGCATCCTTTTTGATTTTTTGAAGAATGAAAGCTGAGATCTGTTGTGGTGTGTAGTACTTGTCCATAACTTTTACTTTTTCAGTGGTACCCATTTTTCTTTTGATTGCCGTGATTGTGTTCAATGGGTTCATCTCTGCTTGTCTTCTTGCGGGTTCACCAACCAACATTTGTCCGTCTTTTGTGAATGCAACGTATGATGGAGTTGTTTTTCCACCAACCGAAACACCCTCTGCAGCTGGAATTATTGTTGGTTTGTCACCAATCAAAACGGCTGCTGCACTGTTACTTGTTCCTAAATCTATCCCTATTATTTTGCTCATATCTACCTCCTTGTGGTTTCTACTTCTGAGACTCGGTATCGTCAGAAATGATTTTTTTCTGAGCACAGATTACAATTGCTGGTCTAATGGTATCCTCAGCAATTTTGTAACCCTTCCTGATTACTTTGCATATTATATCTTCTTCGTATTCGTTTGTTGGCATCTTGCCGCCCAGCTGGCATGTGTGTGGGTCGAATTCTTTTCCAACTGGCTCGAATGATTCAAGTCCAATGTTTTTCATTGCCTTCTCAAGACTGTCAAGAATGAATTCGATAGGTTTGATGTGTGCTGGATCAATTCCTGTATCAAGCAACATTTTTTTTGCCTGCTCCAGATCATCGATAACCGGCATGAAGTGTCCTGCAACTCTTTTGAGAGTTGAGCCTGACTCTTGTTCCTTTTCACGCTGAGAGATCATTTGCAATCTTTTGTTATCTGATGTTGCGTTGAACAAACTTGATCGAAGTTGTCTGTTCTCTTTTTCGAGCTCCAAAAGTCGCTCTTTCAGGATTTTTATATCTTTTGAGATATTCATCAATCCCGTGCTGATTTCTGTATCTAGTTTCTTTTCTTTCTTTGCCATTTCCACACTTTGCCTCTTGATTAGCAGTCACACCTTCCGACTGCCAAACATATACTATCAAATGTGATAATTTTGTCAAGCAATCCACAGTTAATATTTATTCAGAGAAACATTCTTGACTTAATAGGGCAAACAAATATTATGAATTCATCGGTACGGTGGGTATAGCTCAGTCGGTTAGAGCGCCAGTCTGTGGAACTGGAGGCCGGGGGTTCGAATCTCCTTGCCCACCCCATATCATAATCATCCCCAAAAAAATATAACTTTCTTTGTGTATTGGTTTGAAGTGATTTTTCCTAAAAATGATAGTAGCGGGAGGGAGCAAATAATGCTCACACTTCCCGCTATTGAATCCCCAGTAATTATCATTTTACGCAACCCACAGAAGATACAACCCAAAACAGGTTATAATTAGACCAAATGTTATCCTCAAAATGCTTGCCGCTTTGGTCAAGCCTTTGTTGTTGATGTATGCTTGAATGCTTCCAATTGAAATGCCTGCTACAAGAAGCAGAACCGAATGACCAATCCCATAAACAAGTAGAAGGAATCCACCAAAAATGACGTTTCCTTGCTCGGTTATGAAGGTTAAGAGTAAAATCAGAACAGGAGCCGCACAGGGTGTTGAAACAAATCCAAATAACATGCCAAGAATAAAAGCCCCAAAGAGTCCTGTCCTTGGTTTTTTCAATATCTGAGGTGTCGGAATGTTGAATTTGATAACATCTGCAAACATCAAGCCCATAATTATGCACAGTATCGCAATTGCATAATCCCATATCTTGGAATTGATGGAGACCATTCTGCCGATTAGAGAAAAAAGAACTCCGAGAAGAACCAAAGCAGAAGAGAGTCCGATTACAAACACAACTGAAAACTTCACAGCCTTGGCAGGACTCTTGTCCTTGCCCTGATATGCACCGCTTGCACCAACCATCAATGGAACAAGAACCAGGACGCAGGGGTTGGAAGCTGTTAATAATCCGGCAAAAAAAACAAGAAACGGTGCCACCCATGGATTTGAAACAATCTGAGTTGCGAGTTGTTCTACCATTCTACACCCAATTCGTTGATCTGATAACGAATCCATTCCTTGGCATCATCCACATCGTTTTCTGAAAAGATTCTTCGGGTAATTTCTTTTGCTTCTCTATCGTAAATAATGATTACGGGGATTATCGATACATCATAAAAATCTTTGACATTGCTTCCACTTTTGAGAATTATTTTGTGGAGAGTAGCTTTGCCTTCGAGTTCTGTTGCGACTTCTTTGAGAATGGGTATAAATTTTTGGCATGCTATGCAGAGTTCTGCGCCAACCTCAACGATTGTTACCTCTCCTTCAAGAGGAATCGGGAATACATCTTGCTTGTTGAATATCTTCATAGCAAGAAGTCCGACAACTGCAACACAAACAACAATGATGATGATTGCTTTTAAATTTTTATTCATTTGAATCTCCTGACTCCAACCAAAATAAAACGTTTTCCTTGGTCATGGCTTTTATTTGACGGTGATACTCTTTTCCATTTGAATCAAAAAAGATTGAAGTTGGGAGTGTGCCTATATCATATTTTGAAATGGGTGAATTATCATCATCAACGCTGATAAATTCTGCAATTGTATTTTCTGATTCAGAATTTATTTCATCGACTACTTCCATCATCTCACGGCATGGAACACAATCAGTTCGTCCGATAACAACCATTCTGGGAGTCGTGTTATCCCCGCATGAAACCAGAAGGAGAAATAGCAGAATTGATACTATGAGTTTTTTAAAGTTCACATTACCGTACTCTTGAGCAATTCTGAAATTCTTTCAACCGTCAAAACTCTTCCTGATGAAAGAACTTTTCCGTCAATTGCGAGTCCTGGTGTTGACATTATCCCCATTGAGATAATCTGATTGATGTCGTCAATTTTTACAACATCGGCTGATAATCCCAGTGATGAAACGGCTTCCTTTGCGTTGTTAAACATCGTTGCACATTTGCTACAGTGTCCGGTTCCAAGTACCTGTATTGTCATTTGTTTCTCCTTTTTTTCTCTATTCTATACAAAAAATCCGTAGATGAATCCAGCAAGCGTTGAGAATATTATCACGAGTCCAAAGTAGGTCAGTGTCTTTTTTGGGCCAAGAATTGACCATGTGATAATCATTGATGGCGGTGACACAACGGGACCGGCAAGCAACAGCGAGAGTGCTGGTCCTGCCGCCATTCCATTCTTCATCAACACATCAATAATTGCCACCTCGGTGCAATTGGCAAAGTATGTTCCAACTCCAAGAATTGATGCCAGGAAACTGGAAAAGATTGAATTCGTTCCGAATAATTTTTCGATGAATTCAGATGGAATGATGTTAAACAAGAATCCAGCAATAAAAACTCCAGCAAAAAGCAGAGGAATCATTTCTTTTGCAAGGTCCCAGGTGGATTCAAGCCATCCCTTTGTCTGGTCTCTTTTCAGGAAAATAATTGAGAAAAGAATTGTCAGGAAGAGGAATAATCCTGCAAGAAACCACTTTATTTCAAAGATAAAGAACGCAACTTTTTCATATGATCCTAATTCTTTGGTGGATTGATTGGGTTCTGCTACTATTTTATCTGGATCGGATTTGATCCTGTCCTCAATTATTTCAACCTCAAAACCCTCTTCGCCATGACCGCCAGAACTCTCACCAATCACCGAAGTTTCAACACCCGGCATTGGATTAATCTCGCTGGCATCATCAGCAGTTTTCACGCTCCAGGTCGCAGAAATCAAAAATAGCGTCATCATCACGAGAATTATGATTGACTTCCAGACAGCCAAACCAGAACCTTCGATTGGGGCAAGATTGTTGATTCGTTCCTTTTCATCTGCTTTGAAGAAATATTCCATCAGAAGCCCGATGAGGATTGAAATAATTATTGCACTGATAATTCTTGCAATTGCCAACTTCCAGCCAATGACGACAGCCGTAAAGGCAACTGCGACCACACTGATTGCTGGTCCCGCAAACAGGAATGCAATCGCTGGACCAATTCCTGCACCAGTTCGATAGATTCCAGAAAATATTGGGAGAATTGTGCAGGAACAAACCGACAGTACAGAACCCGAAATACTGGCAACAAGATATGCTCTAGTTCGTCCAAACCTTCCCGATAAAACCTGAATAACTGGACCTGTTGAAACCAACTGGGAAATTGCACCAGCAATAAAAAGTGCAGGAACAAGGCTGAACAAAATGTGTTCCCTTGCATACAGGTTTACATATTTCAAACCGATGTTGATTGATTCGTTTATTTTTGGAACATTTAAAAAGAAAAAAATTGTGAAGGCACCAGCTAACAAAAATGCAAAGGTTAGTTCTTTTTTATTTCTTTTGAAGTATTTGGCAACAGTAGAGAGGAAAGAATTATTTTTCATTTCAGTTCACACTTTTCACAGATGCAGTTCATTGATGTTAGGATGCACTTCATTTTCAGGGAGTATAGAACCTCACGACCAATTCGTTTAGATCCTACAATTCCAGTACTTTTGAGAATTCTGAGATGTTGGGAGGTGCAGGGCGGTTCACATCCCATCTTCCCGGAGATTGTTGTTACAGAATGCGGTTCTTCAGAAATAATTTTAATTATCTGGAGACGTTTTGGGTGAGACAGAGCAGAAAATATCTCTGCTGTTTTTTCCAGCTCTTCAAAATTTGGCGGGTTGAAGTTGCACTCGTATTTTGTTTGCATGATTGCAAATATATGCAATGATGCAAATATGTCAAGTACACTTGCTTAACGATTAAAAATATCTAGATATTATCAGGGTTTACTAAAGGTAAAAACCGCTTTCCTTTCTTCTGAAAACCATTTGACCTCAGCCCCAAATGCCTCTGCGATTGTTCTAGGAGGCAAAAATGTGCGACCTTCGACAATCACAGCGGGGGAATTCATTGGTCTTGTTTCGATTGAGCCATCGGGGAGTTCAAGGATTGCCTGGTCATAGTCAATAACCAGTCGAAGTGTGGTGTCACCGAGAGTGAAGAGGACGGTTCTGATGTCTCCTATCCACTCAATTGATGCTCCAAAAAATCTCTCCAGGGGGTCTGCAATGAATCTGATTGGAACCATCGTGTTGCCGTTGTCTGATATGAATGGAGCAGGAGAGACCTCTTGTTCTCGACCGTTTACCATGAAAGTATTAGAGTCAATCACAAAAGCAATTTCACATGTTTCAAGCTCTGTGGTCATGATGTTTACCACAAATGTAAACGGTTTATCGTTCACGACTGTGGAGATTGAAATTGAATATTTCTCACCTGGCCAGAAGTTTGCTATTCCTGTATCCACGGAACAAGTTATTGTTATTTTATTGTGGGTGACCCCTGTAAATTCAGCAGTTGAACTGAACCATTCATACGTTGGCTCAATGGTGAGAATTCCATCAAACTCTAATGGTTTTCTATCGCCAATCGACTCATCGTTATATATTGAAAATTCTGTTTTGAATATTTTATTCGAAATGCAATTCTCGATTACGATTTCAGAGATGTTGTCTTTGGTTTCAGGCTTTGCGGGTCTCTCAGTAATAGTTATTGTAACCGGGATTATGAAACTCGGTTCACCTTTTTTTTCATCCTTCCAGATGTGAATCTCTGTTTGATGTTTACCAACTGGAACACTTGAGGTATTTACGCTAGCTATAACGTTCATTGATGTAATGTTGTCCAAATCAAGTTCAGTTCTACTGAGGTTGATCCAGCTATTCTCTTCTTTTGTTTCAAGATAAACCATTGCCCCCTTGTCGTTATCTTTGAGGTTGATGGTAAAAGTTGTACTCTTCTTTCCGCCTTTTATGACTTCACCAAAATTGATTTTGTCAATTGAAACTTCAATATCTCCCGGTGGATCAATTATATTTATTAACACTTCAACTGTGGCAGTCCCAAAATTAGAGGTGATTGTTATCTCTTCATTGTTCCTGCCAAGCGGGATTAATTTGGGAATTATACTGATTAAAATTTCAACCGAACCATCCCTGCTGAGCTCAAACATTTTTGGGGTACAAACAAGCCAGGCTTTGCTTGACGAGATAGCTCCTGTGAGGGAGTTCAACCCACCACCATCGTTTGAGATAGTCAGCTTTTGCATCTTTAATCTGGTATCGGTTGCTACTCTTCCAAAGTCTATCTTTTCAGTTGAAACCTTTAGCCTTGGTCTCTGACCTTCAAAACGGTGAATCTTTCCGTCAGCAGAAGGCACAAAAAGATAATCACCAATTATAAGTGGGGAGCTTGTTGAGCCGTTTATGTTGTGCTTGCCCGCCCTCCTTCTGAGATATTTGAATTGTTCAAACGTTTTCAGATTGATGATATACAAACTACCGTTGTTGCCTGCAATATTTTTTGTGGTGATATAAAGAAAACCGTTGCAGAGAACAGGTTGGGATTTGATTGGGTAATCAAGTTTCAATTTTCTCGTAACTTCCAAAGTTTCAAGATTTATTTTGTAGAGGTATCCATCTTCATCACCGATGTAGGCATATAGACCGGCAACTATGGGGGCTGAATGGAATGTGGACTCCGTAATCTTTTTTGATTTGCATTTTCCACAGGTTGCATCTTTGTTCAGTGAAACGATATGGATGTATCCAAATGTGCCTCCGTATACTGCAAAAGTCTTCCCGTTTCCCTCAACAATTGTTGGAGTATATAATGTAATATTCTCATCGACTGGATGCGACCGACCGAGAAACTTTCCACTTTTTTGTTCGTAAAGAAATATGTTTCCCTTGTCGTCACCGAAGGTTAGAATATCGCCAGAGATTGCTGTGGAGCCGATGACTTTGCCCATCTCTTCATCTTTAAATTTTTGAACCTGCCAGTCTTCGATTGAAAGAGAGATGACTGAACCGTTGCCTGTCCCACAAAAAATCTTTCCATCAAAAATAATGGGGGAGGAAACAATTGGCTTGCCATCAGTTTTCTTGTTCTTTTTTCTCTTTCCCTCCATGAAGATATTTCCGATTGAATCGACAAAAACGACTGATGTGCCACTCTCCTCAACAAACAAAGCTGGGGTTGGGATCACTTGGTTGCTAACACCTAATGCGGAAAGATTGTATTTTTGATTCTTGTCAATTTTGCCGAAGAGCTTGTCATTCTCAATGTCTATTTTCAAAATACCACTCTCGTTGTAGGAGTTTGACCCTTGGTAGTGTTTTGCGTAAGAAATGTAAATATCTTTTCCGTCAGAAACCGGGGAACTCCAAATAACAGATTCGTTGTCCTTGATTTCCAGGTCGTATTGCCAGTTTGTTGGGGTGTTCCAACCAATTTGAGGGGTCAGGGTTGCGTTGGAATGGGAGGTGTGTTTTGAATTTCCACCAAGCATGAGCCAGACATCAGAATTTTCATTTGCACCAACTGAGAAAACAATTGATGGCACAAGCAGGGATATTATCAACAGTATTGTTATGAGTTTTTTCATTATTCTTTTTTCTTGAGGTTGAAAGTCACTGTTTTTGTTTGACCTTTTACTATTGTTACTGATTTGTTTGTTGGTCGTTCACCTGTTTCAGAATCAACATACTTCGTTTTGTCAACCTTGATAAGATATGTTTTTGCTCCCACTTCACGTTCGTAGGGGGTCCAACTTTCTGATCCAAGAGGACTGTTGTCTACATAGACTATTGCAGGGAAATTACAATTTACCTTGAGAATACCTGAGTTTATCCTGAAGTCATAAACAGCTGTTTTACCACCTTCTATTTTCAATCTTTTTGTCTGGTTACTAAAGCCGGAGAGTTTGTAGATAACTGTGTGGTAACCAGTAGATACGTCCTTTAAAGTAAGATTTGTTCTATTTGCATATATTTTCCCGTCAACAATAAAATCACCCCAGGGAACATTTACGGAGATTTTCAGAGTTCCAGTTTTAGCAACCTCTGGTTCTGGCTCCGGGTCAGGTTCAACAACAATCTTTTTTAGGATATATTCCTTTGTGATTCTCTGCTGGGATTTGAGAGTGAAGGAATCTTTCGATGCCTCATATCCATCCAGAACTATCAACACATCATAACTTCCACCTGGAAGTTGCATTGAGAGCGGGGTCAAACCTTTGAAAGTATTTCCAAATAACACGGTTGCACCACGAATCTCTTTTTCTTCCTCATCAAGTGCTATGAATTTTACGGTGGACAATGTTGGCTCAGGTTCGTTGTAGGTAATCTCAACTTTACCTTTGTCTGCATCAGCTTCAATGTCAATATTCATGGTTTCTTCAGCTGTCTCTTCGGAAACGATCATTGCATCTTTCACAACAACCGGTGCATCAGGTATATCCTTTTTTTCACCATCAACCTCTACGTATGTCTCACCGTTAAAAAATATGGTAGTTGTATCCGCCTGACTGTAAACCATTGTTCCGGTTTCTTTGTCAAACTGAGTTGAAGCGGATGTAACTTCACCAATTTTACCGATTGGAACATATGTTTTACCATCGATCGAAACAGCATCCTCAACACTTGTACCTGGTTGATTTTTTATATCTTCCAGTTTAACAATCTTCATTGCCTTGCTTCCAAGATTTCCAGGAATTACTTCAATGAAAAATGGTTGCTCATCGCTATCTGACAGATTTCCCGGCAAAAGATATTGAATATCCAGTTTGATTGGGTACATACCTGGTGGTGTTTTGAACTTGGCAAATGTTGTAAGAATCCAGATTTTTCGATTATCAATTTCTGTTTCTTCCAGGCTGATCATTAACCCCTTTGGGACTTCAGATATTGTCGCATTCATACTTTCAGCATTTGGCGGGGCAGAAAGTGGTAATTCGTACTCGATTGTTTCACCTTGGGCTACCTGAAAATCAGGTTCGATTGGTTCTCCACAACCCTTCCAGGCAAAAAGTCCTCCGCCTATCGCTATCAAGCCTGCCAAAATTACGGATATGAATGCCGTTCTTTTTTTCTTTTTACGGGCAACATATGTTGGAACTGCTCTTGCAGAAATACGGGTGAACTTTGTTCTTCTGAGGGTTTCACGTTCTTTTTCAGACATTCCGGTTTCGGAGGCTACAATTTTTAAAGCGTTTATCAATTCCTCAGGATTTTGATAACGATCATCGGGATCTTTTTTCATGCATCTGAGCATGAGAGAAAGAAGCGATGCTGGGATTCCTCGTTCGTTTGCACTTGGTGGAATCTTTGGATTCTGTTTTCTCTGCATCTCAAGAACTTCGACTGGAGATGGTGCATCAAATGGCAGTTCACCAAAAAGCATTTCATAGAGAACGATACCAAGAGAATAAATATCTGAACGAATGTCGACTTCTCTGCCGTCTGCTTGTTCTGGTGACATGTACTGAAGGGTGCCAAGGAAGTCGGTTGACCTGGTCATTGAGGGTAAATCTTTGCCCTTGCTGATTCCAAAATCAAACAGTTTGATATTTCCTTCGGATGTAATTTTTATGTTGCTACTTTTTATATCACGGTGAATAATTCCCTGGTTGAAGAGATCATTGAGAACTTGAGCCATTTGAGATGTGAGGTCGATTACTGTGGGGATGGGGATTCTTTCCTTGCTCATCGTTATCTCTTCAAGAGTTTTCCCGTGGAGATATTCAAGGATCAGAAAGTGTTCGTTTAGATCTTCGTCTATTCCATAATCATGAATTCTGACAACGTATTCACTCTTAATCTTTGAAAGGATTTGAGCCTCTCGGATGAATCGTTGCTCAAGTTTTTCTCGGCCCGGAAGACCAATAAAATTTGGGATTTTTGCGACCACAATTTCATCTGTAGCCATGTTTTTAGCAAGATAAACAGTTGCCATCCCGCCCGATGCAAGCGGTTCAAGAATCTTGTATTTTTTAACAAGTACCTTTGTGTCCATATTCATGTCCTCCAATTAATTCAACCGTAAACAATACAATATCAGGCATGAAAAGTTTAACTCAGTCCGTTGCTGTCCAGGAGTATACGAGATAAATTTTTCCAATTCGAATCACATCGCCATCGTCGAGTTTGGTCGGGGTGTTGGGTGAAAGCATTCGACCATTCAGATATGTGAAATTTGTAGATTCAAGGTCTTCAACAAAATAGACCTCACCTTTTTTGAGAATTCTTGCATGTTTTCTTGAGGTAACCATCTCTGTATCAAGTTTTGTCAGATCAATCTCCGGTTGTGTTCCGGACAAATTGTCTGCTCTACCGATCAGAAATTCGTCTTTGCCAGCAAGAATGAATTCACGAACATCGTTTAATGTTAGTCTGCCAACCATATTCTTCCTCTTTTTGATTACCGGATGTGGTGTGGTGACCGTGCTTGGAGGATGAGGAAAACGAATATAGCTAGGTTTTTCAAGAATCTTCAAAAAATCACTGCCACTTTCACCGAGTAGATCACCACAGAACTCACAATTATGTGATCCTTCAATATTTGACCTGCCACATCTCTTACACTCTAGCATACGACCTCCTCTGGATAATCCATTATATACTATTTTTACGTCCTGTAAACGCTTATAGTCAGGTTTATTATTTTGTTTTTGAAAAATCCAGATTGATTTTTGAAACAGCTGACCGTCTGTCCTTGGAAATAATGTGGGTGTATCGAATAGTTGTGTTGGCGTTTCTGTGTCCAACGAGTGATTGAATGACAGGAAGAGATACTCCAATCCTGACAAGTTCTGTCACAAAAGTGTGTCGAAGGGTGTGTGCAGAACCCTCTAATCCAGACTCAGTTAAAATATTTTTTACAACGTAGTGAAGATTCTCTGATGTCATCTTTTTTTGGTTATTCGTCAAAAAGAGTTCCTTATTTTTGTCGATTCTGCCTGCCAGGTATTCGTTTAAAGTTTTCTCAACATCCTTGTTCAGCTCGATTATTTGCTGGTCTCCGCCCTTTCTTGTCACTGTTATTGTTGAGTCTTTTTTGTTGAAATTTCGTTTTGATAAACCGGATAGTTCTGATCTTCTGATGCCTGTTCCTAAGAGAAGTGTGATTATTGCAAGATTTCTGTGAGCCAGCAAGAGATGACTGGAATCAATGGATTTTACCAATTCGCTCCAATTTTTGTCATCTTTTGAGAAACCTATATCCATCAACAAATCTGACTTTGAAGGCAATTGGCTTATGAATTTATACCTGATGCCGGTTTTGGTGGTGATGATATAATCTGAATCTTGTATTCTTGTCTCCAGGTATCTTTTCATAGCGAATTTTGCGTTTTTTTCTAGTTTGATGAATTTGCTGTTTTCAAGTTGTATTCGTCCGCTGGAAGGATTGAAGTCGGTTGACCTCAGTTTGATCATTTCTTGCTTGGAAATATTGTAAAGTAGCATCAACAGTACGATAGAATTTGTTGCAGGCACGTATTCTTTTGATCGTTCAAATATTCTTTTGACGATCAGTTCACGATTATTTTTTATTTGAATAATTTTGTTATTCAGATCGCCCAGTAAACCAATAAATTGAGTTCTTGAAAAAAAATTTGGGACTTTTTTCCTGATAACCGGTGTTGAGATGGTTTCAGCTGGATTGGTTGTGATGTATCCTTCAAGTGATAAGAATCTAAAAAATGATTTCAGACAGGAGACAGTTCGTTCGCGGGTTGATGGAGAAATATCACCAAGAGTTGCAAGATATGACCTTATCTGGAAACGACTTATTTTTTGAATATCTGCCCTGTCGTTCTGCTCTTTCAAAAAAGAAAAAAAACGATTCAATTCCCAAAGGTAGGCATCCGCACTCTTCCTGCTTCTTCCTCGTTCGGTTGTGAACCATTGAAGAAACTGGTCTATGTATGGATTAGATGCGATTATTTCAGTCTTTTTTGGCAGTGTTGCATCCACCAGTACAGCACCCACCAGTCTCGCAACTGCTGACGCTTGACGGTTTACCATTTCCGCTATCGTCAGGATGTTTCATGTACCCAAGCGGGGAAATTATTTTGTTGGTCTCATCTGATCCACATTCTGGACACTTCGCAGTATTTTCGCTTGTGGAAAATGCGAGAACATCAAACCTGTTGTTACAATTTTTGCAAACGTATTCGTATATCGGCATGTGCATTATTTATATCAATTACAAATTATTGTCAAGGGGTAGCTCTAAACAATTTATCTTTTTCAAATTCTCGATAATCGTTTGTGGTTCGCTGATAATCAGGTCATCTCTAGCGATTTTTACAATATCCCCAACCTCTCGAAGAATTTTTGAAATATCAACTTCACAGCCTAGAATTTCTTTCATGGATATTCCCATTGATGGTGGTTTGTTGTTGATATTCAATCCAACGCCCACCAGTGAATAACGATGATTTTTACCCTGGATACTTGAGTGACAGAGTATGCCGGCAAGTTTTTTCCCGCCAAATAAAATATCATTCGGATATTTTATTTGAACATTGAATCCTGTTGAAACCAACATTTTATGGATTTGGTATCCAGTTGAAAGAGCAAGATATGGGAGCTTATTTATTGGTATTGTTCTTTTCAAAATCCAGGTGACCCAAAGTCCACCAATTCCAGAAATCCATTTTCTATCGTATCTGCCCTGCCCTGCTGTCTGGTCATTTGCAACGATTGCAGTCATGTCGATTGCTGTGTTTGCAACACTTCTTGCAATCTGTTGTGTTGATTCAACTATGTCGTATTGAATAATCCTCATAATATTATTGTAGACAAAAGACAAACTTTGGCTACCTTTGTGTGTGATGAAATTATCAGACTACAGATACGAACTCCCGCGAGAGTTGATTGCTCAGGAACCATCAGATGTCAGGGATATGTCCAGGTTGATGGTTGTTGATAGAAAAGATGAAAGCATAAATGAACGAGTGTTCAAGGATGTGATTGAGTATTTTTCATCTGGTGATGTTCTTGTGGTGAACGACACGAAGGTGATTCCAGCCAGATTGATTGGCAGAAAAAAAACTGGTGGCAAGGTTGAGGTTTTTCTTTTAGAAAAAGTAAGAGATAAAACTTGGAAATGCCTTGTGAATCCGGGGAAACGTCTTCAGATTGGGGCAGAAATCATGATTGATGGGGTTTCTGCAAAAATAATTGACAGGACTCCAAGTGGAGAAAGAATCATCGAGTTTGATTCTTCAGATTCCGAGATTTTCGATGTTGGGGAGATTCCACTTCCTCCGTATATTCAAAATGATACCGTGGACAGAAATCGCTATCAAACAGTTTATGCAGAGAGAGAAGGTGCGGTTGCCGCACCTACCGCTGGATTGCATTTTACCCCTGATTTACTCTCGCAGATAAAAAAAATTGGTGTGAAAATCTTGAAGATAACCCTTCATGTTGGAATTGGGACATTCAGACCAATCAAAACTGATAACGTTGACGATCACAAAATGGATTTTGAATGGTACAAAATTTCTGATGAAATCGCAGAAAATATCAATAATACTAAAAAAAATGGTGGAAATATTTTTGCCTGCGGGACAACCGTTGTGAGAACCCTTGAGTCAAATGTTGATGAAAATGGGAGGCTGGTGGCGGGTTCTGGAAAAACTGACCTGTTCATCAAGCCGGGATTTCAGTACAAGGTGGTTGATAAATTAATCACAAACTTTCACCTTCCAGGCTCAACCCTGCTACTTTTGGTTTCAGCGTTTTCAAACCGAGAATTGATGCTCAGGGCATATCAACAGGCAATTAATTCAAAATTCAGATTCTTCAGTTTTGGTGATGCAATGTTGATCCTCTAGATAAATTCTTCTGTTTTCATAATTTTTTTTCTTTGGATTGATGAGGGAATTTTGAGCTGTTTTCGATACTGAGCAACCGCTCTCCGAGAAACTTTTATTTTGAGTTTTTCGAGGATAGCTTCTGCAATTCCAAGGTCTGTTATGGATGATTCCTGGGCTAGCTCAGTCACTAAATTTTTCACCTGAGTGGTTGAGACAACAGTTTTACCATTACTGTATCCACCCGAAAAAAAGTATTTTAGAGCGTACGTTCCAAAGGGGGTGAGAACATATTTTGCATTTACCGCACGTGAAACGGTTGAGGTTGCCAGACCAACTTTGGTCGCAATGTCCTTAAGTGTCAGTGGTTTCAGATTTTCTGATTCTCGGAAGAAGAAAGGTTTTTGAACCTGAATCACCTCTTTGACGATTTTTATTATGTTTCTTCTTCTCTCATCGATTGCACGGATGAGCCAGTTTGCTTCATCCATTTTATCTTTAAGATAATCCCGCGTTGTGCTGTCATTTGTATCTTTGAGCATTGAGGCGTACTCTTGATTCACGCCGAGTTTTGGGATTCCATTTTTTAGCGGGGTGACAGTTATCTGATTTCCGGTTGCCTGGATCGAGATTTCTGGTGTGATGTAGTGGGCTTTTGGGGCAAAGTTTGCACCGGGTGAAAAGGTGTATCTTGAAAGCTTTTCCCAAACCTCAAAAACAATATCTGAGTTAGTATCCAAGAGCTTTGCAACCTCTCCGAATTTCCTCTTTTTGAGCATCGGATGAAATCTTGTGATGATTGCTTCTGCGATTCGGTATTCCTCATCATCCATGTTTCGTTTTGCTCTGAGGAGGATTGATTCCTCAGCGGATCTTGCACCAACTCCAGCCGGTGCTGTCTCCTGAATTATTTTTAGTATCCGAAGAATATCATTTGTATCATAGTTGATGGCTTTTGCACACTCATCAATATCACTGATGAGATAACCATTATCATCAATATTTCCAATCAGGTAATCAAGAATTTTGCGGTCACATTCATTCTCAAAACTGAGTTGAGGGTCTTCCTTCAAAACCTCTCTGATTGTTTTTTCCTGTGTACGAATTTGCTCAACACCAGAGCTGTCATACTGACTACGAGATGTGAATTCTGTAGAGCCAGTGTCAGGTAGTTCGTCGACTTCCTTGTCTGGTTTTTCCTCGATGATCGGGTTTGATGCCAGGTATCCCTGGATGGTTTCTCTGAGGTCGAGAGCTGGCATTGCAAGAATTCGAAGTGCCGCATGAACCTTCATCACGCCACGGATATTGGTTTTCAGTTTTATATTTGCTGATTGTTTAAGTTGTTGGTTAGCCATTGATCTGTTTATCCCGGTTTGTCTTTCCTTTTTTGAATTTGGGTATCAGATCGTGTAGCACTCTTGCGAGAGCAGTTTCAGAATGTCTGATTACTCCAGCTTCAATCTCTGCCAGATCGGCAACTATCATTCTGTCTCTATCAATATCAACATCAATATCAACCCTTGTTGAGTTTAACGATCTATATGTTTCAGTAGTATTGGTTGGTAAATTGGATTTTGTGACAATGATGTTGTCAAAAAAATCAGAACCAGTGTGTTTTTTGATTGCTTTAATATGATCCATTACGGAGTATCCATCAGTTTCACCGCGTTGGGTCATAATATTTGAGATAAATATTTTTTTGGCAGGGGAGTTTATGATGATGTCGACAATCGGAGAGAGCAGGAGGGCGGGGAGTAGCGAAGTGTAAAGGCTTCCCGGACCAATGATGATAACATCAGCAGAGGATAGAGACTCAAGAACTCTGACATAAGGTTTTGCGTAGGGCGGGTTGAAGAAGACTTTGTCTATCCGTTTGCCAGCTTTTGGAATTTCAGCCTCACCGCTCACGATTGAGCCGTCTTCATACTTTGCACACAACGAGATATTCTCAATCGAAAATGGGATGACCCTTCCTTTGGTTGCCATTAACTGAGAAAGTCTGTAGACAGCTTCAGCAAAATCACCCTCGGTTGCTGTCAATCCAGCAAGTATCAAGTTGCCCATTGAATGACCTGATATTGAACCATCCTCCTTAAAACGATGTTTCATAATTTTGTCAAAAACTGGTTTATCGGATAACGCCAGGAGACATCTTCTGATGTCGCCGGTTGCCGGGATAAACATCTCGTCTCGAAGTATTCCTGTTGAGCCACCAGAGTCAGCGACAGTTACAATCGCTGTTGTGTTTACATCCAGGATTCTGAGGGCTTTCAGAACTGGAAAAGTTCCTGATCCTCCACCAATCACGACAACATTTGGAACTCGTGATTTGTGCCTCTTTTTCTTGCCGGTTGTGAAGAGTGGGATGAGGGCAATCACCATGTGGGTAAGCCCGTAAACAATCAGACCGATTCCAAAGAAAACACCCACCCATGAAAATGCTGGAAGAAACCAGTCAGGAAGTGCCGGGTTATCCCAAATTCTCTGAAGAATTTCCTGGGTTCCTGCCATGATTTTTCCGTTTCCATATACCCAATCAAGAGAAATCAAACTTAGAATGATTACCACAACCCCAGAGAGTGAGAGAATAAACCATCTCTTCACACCGATTCCAGGTCTTGTCAGGCTCAGCAGGAGGTCTCTTCTTGTCATTTTCGACCCTTATCACGGTGTACAATCATTACATCGTAACCAAGTTCGGTGAGAATTGTTGCAAGTTGTTCCGTTATTACAACTGAACGATGCTTGCCACCGGTACACCCGAAAGCAACCGTGATGTGGTTTTTCCCTTCTCTTGCAAGATATTGTGGGAGAAGAAATTTTAGTAGTTTTTGAAACTTGTCGATGAACTGAATCGCTGAATCATCACTCATTACAAAATCGATTATCTTTTGGTTGAGTCCATCAAATTCTCGAAGCGAATCGTCATAGTGAGGGTTGTTGATAAACCGAACATCCATCACCAAATCGGCTTCTGTTGGCACACCAAATTTAAAGCCGAAGGACATCAATGTTACTCTTAATGAACCTTTGGCATCCTTTATTGAGTATCTTTTTTTAATTTGGATTCTTAAGTCGTGTGATTTGAGATAGGAGGTATCGATGATTTGAGTAGCCAAATCTTTGACAGCTTTCAGGATCAGCTGTTCCTTTTGAATAGCGTCAAAGATTGAACCACTTTCATTGATTAGGGGGTGGTTTCTTCTGGTTTCCTGGTATCTTCTGATGAGGGTGTCGGTGTTTGCGGCAAGGTATAAAACCTCTGCTTCAACATTGTCCGCCTTCAATCGTTTTAATTCATCTTTGAGGAGCTCAACATTTGTAGGGTTTGTGATTCTCAGGGTGATTGCCATGTGAGCCATTTTTTCTGGAGCATTCTCACCCAATCCGACAAACCTTGAGATTAGCTCAGTTGGAAGGTTTTCGACGGTAAAATATCCAAGATCCTCCAACGCTCCAAGAGCTTTGGATTTTCCTGCACCCGATTGACCTGTGATTATTACGAGAGTTTTTTTCATAATTTATCCTGCACCGACACGAGGATTCCCAATGTCGGTGCAAGTCTAACAGATAAAATTAGTTAGTGCAAGATGTATGCCACGAATACTGTAACGTTGGTTTTATGGGAGTTACTCTTCACCTTTCCAGATTTCCTTAATTGAAGCGATGGATGAAAGAATTCCAGTTGCCTCGTACGGGATGAACACTTTGGAGTTGCCACCTTCAGCGAGCTTGGAGAGAGTCTCAAGGTATTTGATTGCGATTACTTCTTTGTCAGGATTTCCTTTGTGGATTGCATTGAAATAGTTTTCAATTGCTAGAGACTTAGCTTGCCACACAGTTTCCCAAGCCTTTGCCTCACCCTCGGCTTCAAGAATTTTGGATTTTCTGTCACCCTCTGCTTTAAGAATATCTGATTGTTTGATTCCCTCTGCTTCAAGAATTTGTGCCCTTTTGGTTCTTTCTGCCTTCATCTGTTTTGTCATTGCCTCAAGAATTTCTTGCGGTGGATCAATTGTTTTGAGTTCGATCCTGTTGACTTTAACGCCCCAGGGATCAGTTGCTTCATCAATCACAATCCTGAGTCTGTTGTTCACCTGTTCCCTTGAACTGAGCAGTTCGTCAAGTTCAATGTTTCCGATGATGTTTCTCATGGTGGTCATTGCGAGTTTCAAGATTGCCTGTTTCAGATTTTTTATCTCATACAGACTCTTCACGGGATCGGTTATGAAATAGTAGATGACGGTATCAACATCGGTTGGTACATTGTCCTTTGTGATTACAGATTGTGGTGGAAAATCCATCACCTGTTCACGCAGGTCAATTGTTTCTCGGATTCTGTCGATAAACGGAATGATAATATGAAGCCCGGGACCGATTGACCTTGAATATCGACCCAGTCTCTCGATAACCACAACGGTTGCCTGTCTGACCAGCTTGACAATCTGTGTGATGATAATAATCACAAAGATTAAACCACCAATTGTAATAATCCATGTCCATTGTTGCATTTGTTACACCTCCTAGTGTATCTTGATGTCAATATCGCCAGATATTGACGAAATGACGAGCCTGCCTGTTCCATCAGAAACAGTGAATTCCTTTTTATGATCAGTAATTTTATTTTCATGTTTGGTACCAATGATTGAAATATCACCACTGACAGAATCACATTTTCCAACTAAAGATGAATTCTTGTCGATGTTTATCACAATATCTCCCGAAGAGGTGTGAACGATGTTTTGGGTTGATTCAGAATAAAACTTGTTTATTTGAAGGTCACCAGATTTTGCTGTGATGGAGAGTGAATTTCTGCAAACGCAATCATCGATTGAAATATCTCCAGATGATGAGATGATTGTGAGGCTTCCATCCAATTTGGAAATGTCAAGATCTCCTGATGAAACCTGGATTGTGCCCTCTTCAATCCTGCCAATCTCAACATCACCTGATGATGTTTTTATTCGAGCCATGTTGCAACCTGTAATCTGTGTGTCTCCAGCTGAAGATTTGAGATCAATATTATGAACTACTCCGGTTTTTACATCACCTGATGTGCTTCTTATCCTGACATCTCCCGCCACATTTGCGGTTTCGATATCGAGATCGCCGAGATCGGTTACGTCAATGTCTGCCTTCCAGTTATCTTTGACAACAATATCACCAATGGTTGCACTTATCTTCAGCCTGGTTGTGGATGGAACGCCCAATCTCAAAGCGATACTGTAGTGAGTGCCATCTGTGATGTATGGGTCGATTGGATTGATAACCAATTCTCCACTATTTGTTTTTGTTAAGAGTTCAAATTCTCTTCCCTCAGAGTTTTCTTTCAACCCAACATCATAATCACAGATAGCCTCGTTGCTTTCAAATATTTCAATGTCTGTTCTGTCGATGTTGTTGTCGTCAAAAAGGATTTTTACATTATGAATTTCTGAATCAGAAATCTTTTTGAATGATTGTGTTTCAACAATTCTTGAATTCACAACTTTTTTTATCATATGAGAAAAAATGGAGCTGTTCTCGTTTTCCTTGGAAGATTGTGAAACTATCAACTTTACTCCCTCTATCCTGTGAACTTTTACTCGATAATTTTGAGGAATATCGTCTCCGTCAATCGAACGAGCAGACCAGCTCACACCGCTTATTTTCACAACACCTTCTCCGCGGTCATTTCGGATTCGAGAAACTACAACTCCCTCTTTTCCACTCATTGCCTCTGCGTTCATGGCGACATGTTCCTTCCCGGAAAAAATCATTTTTCTGAGAAGTTTTTCAGAGAGTATCACCAGTACCAGTGAGATGATTGAAAAAATTATTATCTGCCATATTGGGCTGAGAATAAATACTGAAACTACTGCTGTTAAAATTGCAGATACTGCCAACCAGATTGTATAAAAATTAATCGTAATAACCTCGATTAATCCAAACACAATCGCTACTCCAAGCCACATAATCCATGTAAACCATTCCATTTGCGACCTCCTTGTTTATATACCTTTGACACACGTTACAGAAAAACGTTTGGCAAAGGAAATTAATCTGTTATTATAAACATGAAATTGCAACATTTTGATTGGAGGTATTATCAATGAAAGTAACAAATTCAGAGCAGATGCGTGAGATTGACAGACAAACCATAGATAGATTTGGTGTTCCATCAATCACACTCATGGAGAATGCGGGAGCTGAGATTTCGGAGATTGCAATATCGGAATTCAACACAACAAAACCTGTTATCATCTGTGGTCGTGGCGGAAATGGTGGTGATGGTTTTGTATGTGCAAGACATCTGGCAATGAGAGGAATTCAGTCGAAGGTTTTTCTGCTTTCAAATTCAGAATATTTAAAGGGTAATCCAAAAATAAATTTTGGAATTTTGACAAAAGGTTTCTCAGGGATGGTTGAGCTTTATACGGGAATCAATGACTCAAACATGACTGAACTCTCCCATGCAGTCCAGGAATCTGATTTGATAATTGATGCGATAATTGGAACCGGGTTATCAAAATCACCGGTTGGGGTTTCAGCTCAAGCGATTGAACTTGTGAACTCAGTTAGAACTCCTGTTCTGTCAATTGATATGCCATCTGGAGTCGATGGCTCAACCGGGCAAATTCCAGGAATTGCAGTAAATGCTGATTTAACTTGCACATTCGGACTTCCAAAGATTGGGCAACTTCTGAGTCCGGGAGCAAAGTTTGTAGGCAGGCTGATTCTTGTAAATGTTGGATTCCCGGATGTTTTGTTGGATGATCCTGCAATTTTAGGCAATGTTTTGACAGATATTGATGCACGTTCATTAATTCCATTTCGGTCAGATTCATCCCACAAGGGAAACTTTGGTAGCGTTTTGATTATCGGTGGTTCATCAAGCTATCCCGGGGCACCCCTCTTGACTGGTCTGGGTGCAATGAAGACTGGTGCTGGAATAACGAGGCTAGTGGTTCCCGATTCAATTTTCCCATCGGTTGCCGGCAGGTATCCGGAGATAATTGTCAACTCAGCATCTTCAAATGATGAGGGAGCTTTTTTATTCTCGGCACTCGATACAATCATTCCGCTTGCTACGAAATCTACCGTGACGATAGTTGGCCCGGGACTCTCAAGGTTTGATGGACTAAAACAATTTATTTCCGAGTTGATGACAAAAGTTGATGGAACTTTGATAATTGATGCAGATGCACTCTTTGCACTTGCGACTTCACCACAAGGTCTTCATCTGAGAGCGGAGCATGGTTGGAATACCGTCATCACCCCTCACATGGGTGAGGCAAGCAGGTTTGGATCAACCGCATATGATATTTCAAAAGATCCAATTTCAACCGCTGTAAGATTCTCTCAAAGATTTGGCACAGTGACTGTGTTGAAATCCTCAAGATCGGTGATCGCTTCACCAAGTGGTCAGTATTCAATAAATATCACAGGGAATTCATCCCTGTCGAAGGGTGGTTCTGGTGATGTTCTGGCTGGAATTATTGGCGGGTTGATTGCTCAAGGAGTTCCTGCGTATGACGCTGGAGTTTTGGGTTCATATCTCCTTGGAAAAGCTGGTGAAAAAGTTGCTGAGCTCTCTGGCTCGCATGGAGTTTTGAGCAGTGAGGTTGCAGAGATGATTCCACAAATAATGTCGGAGGTATTAGATCATGAAAACATTGATTAAGGGTATAATTGTTCCGCTTGTTCCAAGTGGTGAAACTGAATTTGATGGTTATGTTATAGTTGATGGAAACAAAATCATTTCAGTATCAAAAGAAAAACCAGCTGGAATTTTTGATAAGATAATTGAAGTAGATGGGATGGCTGTTATGCCAGGGCTTGTCAACACTCACACCCATGCAAGCATGACACTTCTGAGGGGGGTTGGAGACGATCTTCCTTTGATGAAGTGGCTGGAAGAAAAAATTTGGCCAAGAGAAGAAAAGATGACTCCTGAAATGATTTACTGGGGAGCAAAGTTGGCGATTGCAGAGCTTCTTCTTGGGGGGGTCACCACATTTTCTGACATGTATGTGATGATGGACGAGGTTGCAAAAGCGGTTTCTGAAGCGGGAATAAGGGCAACACTATCAAAAGGAATCGCAGGGATTCATGGAGGAGTTGAAAGTCTTGATAAGGGCGTGGAATTTGCAAATAATTGGAACGGGAAAGCAAGCGGAAGAATCCAGACAATGCTTGGTCCGCACGCCATCTACACCTGTCCACCAGATTTCATGAAAAAAGTAATTGCTGAATCTCAGAAGTATAACATTCCCATACATATGCATGTTTCTGAGACTGAAAAAGAAATTAATGACTGTATGTCTGAAAACGGAGGAACACCCGTCCAGATTCTAAACAAACTTGGTGCTTTTGAAAATCATTTCCTGTCTGCTCATTGTGTTCATCTGACTGATGAAGATATGGATATTTTCAGAGAAAAGAATATTTTTGTTTCACTCAACACTTCCTCAAATTTCAAGCTGGCATCAGGTCGTGCAAGGATTGCAGACATGGAAGAGAAGGGTTTGAGGCTGAGTTTTGGAACTGATGGGGCTGCTTCAAACAACGACCTGGACATGTGGGAAGAGCTTCGCTGGTCAAGCTTCACCGCAAAGTCTTTTGGAAATCCCGAAATACTTCCTGCAAAAAGAACACTCCAGATTGCAACAAAAGGTGGTGCGGAGGCTCTTGGATTTGAAAATCTTGGAACACTGGAAGCCGGGAAAATTGCAGATATTATTTTCGTTGATTTGTCTGCCCCTCATTTAAAACCGAGGTATTCAGCAGTTTCACATCTGGTCAACTGTGTCCATCCTTCTGATGTCAAACATGTGATGATTGACGGTGAATTTGTGGTTTGGGACAGAAAAATCCAGACCTTTGATTTGGAAGAAACCATTTCAAAGGTTGATGAGTTTGCTAGACAACTAGCTTGATATGTATCTGTTGTCTTGGCAATCATGAAGGTGGATTGCCGAAAGATGAAAGGGAATTGAATGAAGAATTTGAGTAATACTGTTATCTGCTTGCTATTGGTTTTGTTGCTAATGGGTACATTTCTATCATGCAAAACTACCACAAACACAAATAAAATCCCAATCCCAGAACCAGTAATATTCGACAATCAAGAAGGTGGGAGTATCTCATTCACACCTGGTAAGGGTTACAACGGAGGAATAGTTACCGTATCTGCGGAGTTTGACAAAGAGATACAGTCTGTGAATTATGGATGCAGATATTATTATTCCCGCAGTCAAGATTCAGCTTCTGATCTAAAAGAAACAAAAATTGTCACAAGTGGTAACTTGCCAGATGGAAAAAAGTGGTCTGACAAAATTGAACTTACTGCAAGTTTTTTGAGAAAACTGGGTAAACCTGGTGAACTATTATATCCAGGTGAGCAAGAGATTGTGGTTACCGGGATACCAAAAGATGGCAGTACGCCTGTAACTCTTTATGGAACAATTGAGATACTTCCTGAACCTGAAATAAAAGTTGAGTATGACAGAAAAAAGATAAACGAAGCACAGCAATTGGTTGTAACATCAACCGCTGCTCTGGGTTATGTAACAGTCAAAACTCAAGATGGAAAAAACATCACACTTGAAACAGAAGATGGTTTTACATTCGATACTGAAATCACTCTTCTTCCTCCTGAACAAGGTGAGTTTACAGTTAGAGCATATGACAAGTATGGGTTTACATTTGCTGATACCTTTTATGTGAATGATGATAAGGTGAAGAGGATATTGGTGTTTAATCGAGAATTATTGTCGAATCATTACAGTGATGAATCAGGAGATCTATTATCTACATATTCTTTCAAATCTTTGAACACTGCTGATATTTCTGATATTGCTGAAGAATGCAATTTCAAGACTAATCGTACAAAAATGAGTAAAGAGAATGTTCCGACATTCACTGATTACGCTGGAGAATTTAGTAACAAGAATGAACCAGGGTTACACGTTTATAGCATATCACCAAGTAAGAAATACGTGGTTGTATCAACCTCCTATAATCTAATATTTCAGGATGAATATCGTGACAAAAATAATAGAATCATCCAATCTGATATAATACACAATATAAACATAATAAATCTTGAAACAAACTCAATCAATAGCATCGGAGACAGACATTTCATCTACTACGACCGTTATGAACTCAGAGAATCAGGCCCCTTATATTTCATCCTAAAGTGGGAAAATGATAATGAGCTGTATCTACTGGAGCAGACAAAAGATGAAGATATGGTGATAGACAACTCTCAAACAGAATTTTATCCTGGCATGGATTCTTTTGTGCCACAGATTCCAAGAGCAACTGCAAGAGTTGTCAAACTCTCTCTTGATGATTTCACAATCACAGAGGTAGAAGGAATAAAACCACCACATCCATGGGTATGTTATTCAGACCATACAACAGGTGTAACAGGTTATATCGGGATGCAGGATGGGCCAATAATTGCTAAAGGAAATACTCGTTTAAACCCCTATCCATCAATAATCACAAATCTTGATTGTAGCAAACAATGGGTAGTAAACGAGTTGAATTTTGAAGAATTTGGCATTGAATTTGTTTCAACAAGATTAGCAGGTTCAGGATATGTTAACGATGAACTTTATGCATTCCTTGATGTGACATTTGGTGTAATCAATCCTGATTATATAGAAGATGATGAAGTTCAGGAACCACTAGTACCACCTATTTTTCTTAAGTCTCAAATTTTTGCTCTTAACATGGAAACTGGAGAGTTAACAAAAATTACAGAAGCTGAAGATAATCTGTCAATTTTTGGCACATACAATGCTTCTGATAAAAACAAAAAAGAGGTCTACTTTATCCTTGAAAATGTTGAAGCTGAGACATACCAAGTCATCAGGATTGATGAAAACCTCTCTTTCAAAACACTCTCAAAATGCTCTTATACAGATTATCCATATGAATTCAGAGACAAAAACAGAGAAAGATTTTTCATATACTAAACAAAATGAGAAAACAGAAATCTTTGAGTGGTAATTGATTCTATTTTATGGGTTTATAACCATACTCAACCAGCTCAAGTATTTCCAGTGATTTTTGGCTGAAGGGGTAAATCCTCCATTCTTTAACGAGTCCATTTTCAGTGAGTGCGGTCCAGATTGCAGGACCTTGCAGGTCATCCCTTCCTTTGAGATTTCTTTGATGTTTTTATTATTAAATAGAGTTGTATGGTTATGAGCTTATCTTGATTTTCTCTCATTTATTTTTCCCAGAGTGGGATTCTCACTCCTTTTTCTTTTGCAAATTCGATTGCTTCATCGTATCCTGCGTCGACATGGCGAATAATACCCATGCCAGGATCATTGGTCAGAACTCGTTTGATTCTTTTGGCGGCTGATTCTGTTCCGTCTGCGACGATTACCTGACCGCTGTGGATTGAGTAACCAATTCCAACCCCGCCACCATTATGCACTGAAACCCAGGAGGCACCTGATGCTGTACTTGCAAGAGCGTTCAAAATTGGCCAATCGGCAACTGCGTCTGAGCCATCTTTCATGGATTCGGTTTCTCGGTTTGGAGAGGCTACTGAACCGCAATCGAGATGGTCTCGACCAAAAACGATTGGTGCAGAAATTTCACCAGTTCTAACTTTTTCGTTTACAGCAAGTGCAAATTTATCACGCTCACCATATCCAAGCCAACAGATTCTTGCGGGAAGTCCTGGAATATTTTCAAATTTTAATTTCTCCGAAGCCAGTTTTATCCATCTTGTGAGTGCTTCATCTTCTGGGAACATCTCAAGAATCAGACGGTCTGTGATGTAGATGTCTTCAGGGTCTCCAGAGATTGCTGACCACCTAAATGGACCCTTGCCTTCGCAGAAAAGTGGTCGAATGTATGCGGGAACAAATCCTGGGAACGAGAAGGCTTTATCGTAGTCCAGTCCATCTTGAACTGCCTGCTGACGGATGTTGTTGCCGTAGTCAAATGTGATTGCTCCCTTGTCCATCAATTCAAGCATGGCTTCAACATGTTCTCTTGCCGTTCTGAATGATTCTTTTGTATATTTTTCAGGATTAGTGCTACGAAGTTCGAGAGCTTCCTTGTAAGTCATTCTGTTTGGAATGTATCCACCAAGCATGTCATGGGCTGAGGTTTGGTCGGTGAGGACTTCGGGGATGAAACCTTTTTTGGAAAACTCGGGGAGAATATCTGCACAGTTTCCAATCAAGCCGATTGAGACTGCTTCACCATTTTCTTTTGCAGTGCTTGCTAGTCGAATTGCTTCATCGAGGCTGTGGGTTTTTTTGTCGAGATAACCTTCTGAAATTCTTTCATCAATCATTCCCTCGTCGACATCGATTATCAAGCAAACTCCACCATTCATGGTGACAGACAGAGGTTGAGCTCCACCCATCTGACCGCATCCACCAGTGACTGTGATTGTTCCTTTCAGCGAACCGCTGAAATGTTTGTCGGCAAGTGTTGCAAGTGTGTTGTATGTTCCTTGAAGGATTCCTTGTGTTCCAATGTAAATCCAGGAGCCAGCGGTCATCTGTCCGTACATCATCAATCCCTTGCGTTCCAAATCATCAAAATATTTCTGGGTTGACCAGAATGGAACGATGAGAGAATTTGCAAGAAGAACTCTTGGAGCATCTTCATGAGTTGTGAAGATGCCAACTGGCTTTCCGGACTGGATGAGTAGGGTTTCATCATTCTCAAGATTTTTGAGAGCTTTTTCGATTGCCCAGTAAGAATCCCAGCCACGAGCACATCTTCCGGTGCCACCATAGATGATGAGTTCTTTCCATTTGCTGGTCTGTTCAAGATTGTTCTGAAGCATCCTGAGTGCGGCTTCTTGGAGCCAGCCCTTGCAAGTGAGTTTTGTCCCACGATTTGCTTTGATTTGCTTTTCTGGAGCAGAGTTTTCATAAGAGATGTTGTAGTTTGCCATTTTGCTATATCACCTTTTTGTCAGACATATATGTGAAATCGCTTTGGGTAAATTCAATCACTGCTTTCCCAAGTCGAATTTTATCACCGTTTACCAGCACCTGTTTTCCTTGAATCGTTTCTTCGTTCACAAAAATTCCATTCGTGGAACCTTCATCAGAAATTATGTATCCTTTTGGAGTTTCAGTTATCACCGCATGTTTAGCTGAAACTGTGGGATCATCGATATGAAGGGTTGAGCCTGGAGCTGAACCAATTGTGACCAGGTTTGTTCGTACGCGAATTTGTCCTTTATCCGAACCAACAACAGATAGCCAGGCAATGTAATGAATATTACCTTTTAATCGTTTCTGTTTTGTAACTTTCCCCTGGGGAACTCTTAGCCTGAAAAAACGCAACACTCCAAGCGTAAGTGCGGTGAGTCCGCCAATCCCGACAAGAATCCAAATCCACCATGGATTCTGAGGTTTTTCTATCACAAGAGTGTGAGGGTATTCAAGTATGATTTCTCTGGTTATGGTTGCCTGGAAGGTTATTTCTTGTTCTACAGGTGGTTCATATTCAGGAAGACCTTTAATCTTGATTCGAAAACCAGTTCCAGATATACCCTTCCATTTGATGATGCTTGGTTTGATTGAGTTCAAGTCGAACGAAGACATGAAGAAACCGCCAGTTTGATTGGCAAGTGTTTCCAGTAGATTCTTTTCGATACCTCGACCCTCCGGTATTATTGGTATGATTGGATAATCAGTCTTTATTGGTTCGGTTGCAATACTGCCGTCGTCTATGCCATCGGAAAAAAGAAAAATTACACCATCATTGTTTCGCGTTTTCAGGAATTCGTTTGCTTCAATCAGAACATCAAAGAACCTTGTTGTCCCGCCTTTGGCTCTCTGTTCCCCCATCTTTAAGCCGACCATTACTGGATTATCTGAGAATGAGACGACCGTCTCCAGATCGTCTGCAAATGTTATCATTGAGAATGTGTCGTTTTCTTGAAAGAGATCGGCAATTCTGGACATTTTTTCCTTAATATTTTCAAAGGCATACTTCATGCTTCCTGATATGTCAACAAGAAAAAGAACGTTCAGGGGTTTTCCGTAATTTTCAATTCTTTCAACACTTGTTGAGGGATAATCGTTATCGTCAATGACAATCAAAAATTCTGGATTAATGTCATCTGTAAAATCAGTAATTGCACAATCGACCGTTACTTCCGGCCAGGAGGACGTGTTGAAGTCGTTTACCTGTAAAGTTGGGATAGCGAGGCAAATTGGGAGTATCAACGAGAACAGCATTAAAAAAAGGATAGTTAAGACAATCCCTTTTTTCATTTCCCCTCCCTCTTAAGTTTCAAAAATCTCCTCTTTCCAACTCGAATGAGAATTGATTCCTTTGGGGCATCGACTTCGTGTTTAATATCTTTTATTGGTTCGTTATCAATTTTGACAGCACCTGAAGTGATTAATCTTCGGGCATCAGAATTTGATGAACACAAGTCCAGCTTGCAAATCAGCTTTGCCAGATTGATTGGGAATTCGTCTGTTGGCAAAGATGCTTCTGGAATATTTTCCGGGAGTTTGTTCTTGGAGAATACATTTAGAAATTCATTTTTGGCAGATTCTCCGTCCCCTGCTTCATGCCAAATGTCGGTGACTTTGCTGGCGAGTTCGAGTTTGATGTCCCTTGGGTTTGTTCCAGAATCAAGACTCTGTTTAAATTTTTCAAGTTCGTCGATGCTGCAGTTTGCAGCATATTGTAGATACATGAGTATGAGATTATCAGAAATACTCATCAGTTTTCCAAACATGTCGTTTGGTTTATCAAGCAGGTCAATTGTGTTGCCAATGGATTTGCTCATTTTGATTTTGCCGTCTGTTCCAGGGAGAATTGGCATTGTGATAATGGTTTGTGGTTCCATTCCCATATCTCGTTGCAAATCTCTCGCTGCAAGGAAATTGAATTTTTGATCAGTTCCACCTATTTCGATGTCAGCTTTTATTGCAACGGAATCAAACGCCTGAGCAACCACATAGAGAAGTTCGTGTAGATAGACGGGGGCTTTGGCTTTCATTCTTTTTGTGAAATCATCTCGCTCTAAAATCCTGGCAACTGTGAACTTTGCCATGAGTTTGATAATATCTTTTGCACCAAGTTCTCCCCACCATTCACTGTTGAACCTGATCATACCCTCTTGAGGTTTCAGGATTCTGATAACCTGGTCAAGGTAGGTTCTGGCACTGTTTCTGATGTCCTCTTCGGTTAAAGGTTTCCTGGTTTCGTTGCGACCTGAGGGGTCTCCAATCATTGCGGTGTAATCACCGACAACAAAAATAACCCTGTGTCCGTAGTCTTGGAATTGACGCAGTTTTTTCAGTACAACCGCATGACCAAGATGAAGGTGTGGGGCTGTGGGGTCTGCTCCGAGCTTTATCACAAGAGGTCTTCCAAGCTTCAGTTTTTGTTCGATACCATCTGCGGGGATTATTTCCTCGCAACCGTATTTTAAGTCTTCAATCTGTTTTTTGTCCATAGTTCACCCATGTGTATGTCATCAGGGAAATCCCCGATAGGAATAGTATTGATACCATAAGAAGTCCTGCAGGCGTCTGATTAAAAACGAATAACCAGCATCCGATTGAAAGTGGTAACGCAGAGATTGACATGTTCATGTCAAGTTTTTTTAGTCTGGAAGCAATGAAGCTGAGAAGCCATGTAAGGAAAAAAATCGACATTGAGAGTGCAGACCAGATTGAGAAGTAGAGATTTGGATTTGGATAAGATTGAGAGTTAACGCTCGGAAATAGTGTTGCAAAGAATATCCAAGGAAGGACGGATAATATAAATGAAAAAACTTTCTGTTCTTTTGTCCAGAGATTGTTCCCAACAAAAAGAATCCACAGACTCGAACAAACAAAGAAAAATATGAAGATGGATGCTATGAGTGAGAATTGAATATCTAATTGGAGTCTGGACAATCCAAATAGAATCATTGCAGAAAATAGAGTGAAGAAGGACAGTGTCCAGCTGAGACTTCTAAAACTGCGAGTTGAGAAGAAGCGTTTGAAAGAAGCAACAAGAGGAACAAACAATAATAATCCGCTGAAAATAAATACCCATCCGGATAGTGGTTTGAGAAATGGCATGATTATTCCCTTTCGCCGATACCCGCTTTGTCGATTGAAACCATGGAGCCATTTTTATCAACCAGAGAAACAAGACCCTGTCTGGTGAGTTGAGTGATTACCATGGAGATTCTCTTTTGATCGAGTTTGAGGATTCCTGATATCCGGTTGAGATTTCGTCTACTGTCAATTTTTCTATAGACAAGATCCTGCATTGCAGTCTCAACCCCAATTGCCTGCTTGCCAATTGAGCTTCTCGGTACAAAGAGACTTCTACCACGGGAGGGAATTGGAATCAGGGTCATGTCGAGAAGTTTGTATTCGAGTGATCGAATCAAACCGGCAGATTTTAAGTCAAAAATAATTCGATAGGATGAAAGATACCCAAGTCCTGATTTTTCAGCAACCTGGTTGCATGTCAGTTTTCCATCGATGAGTCTTAGTATCTTCCAGTAATCCGGAGTCATTGTGAAATCTGTCATCGAATCAGGGGCTTCACCGGAAACTTCAAATATCTCATCTTGGAATGGCCCCTGGATTTTGATTATCTGCCATTCTTCCAGTTGCTTAGAACCTTGAATCAAAAGTGAATCAATGGGTTCGTATATCGTTCTGAGATCAATTCGACCACGGTCATTAAAAGAGAATTTTCCATCGTCCCATGTCAGAAGTTCAAAAAAGGCTGATGCTCCCGTGAGTTTTGACAAAGAACAGTGATACAGTTTTCCGGTTTGGAAATAACATTTTGCTTGCCTGGCACCATCATCAATCGTTAGTACACCAGACTTTCCTTCCATGGTTATCAGCTGAAACAACGAATTCAACTTGAATGATCTTATGTCACCTACAAGAGCCATTTATTACCTCCATCACTATCCTCAAATTCTCTCACGGAGAAAGTGAATCAACGCCGACTATCATTATTATTCTATGTTACAGGTAGTCGATGTCAACTTGAATCATTATTTTTGATGTATCTGGTTGCTAACTTTTTGTGATAATCACCAGCTCATGCTTTTTTAGTTTTGTTTTGAATTCACCTTCGTAATTGATGTTAGTTGTCTTACTGTGATTCCCATCAGAATCGAACTCAAATATTGAAATATTTTCACCCGCCTCGAATGGTAATCTCACACTTAGATTTGTATCTTCAAGTGCGAAGAACGCAGATTTTTTACCCGTAATTCCGTAACCAAAAAATGGCTCTGTGAGGTCGCAGGAAATCATGGTGTGGAAGGCGTATGTTGTTAAAAGATGTGGAGTGTTAGAGTTGATAAGATAGTTGTCATTATTTTTTGTAACAAGAGCTATTTTTTCTCCAGCTATATTCGTTGAAATGAGGGTTTCGCCATCAACATCGTTTACAGAAATTCCAGTTGTAACGTTTGGATATTCCCAGATTGTGAAGCAATTCCACGGGGTTTCATATCCACAATATTCAACCTCATTTATTCGATTTGTCAGAGTGGAATAACTTTTGTTTGGATTGACTCCAACATGCTTTAGAATCTCTTTCCAGTTGTCACCAGTTCCGATTCCCTGCGGGACAATCCAGATGGGTTTTTCTTTATCGAAAACATTCATCACATCGTTTGGGAATTCAAGAGCAATTTCTTCTTCTATGTCTTGACCAAGTGCAAACACAACATAAAAATCAGCATCTTCCATCACTTCGTTGTAGGTTGTGCGGATGGAGTAACCGGCAAGATTTAAGGCGTTGCTGACTGGACCAAAGCCGTGGTCAAGAAGTAAAAAACCTTCACCCTCCTCGGTGTCTGGTGTGAATGCGATTATGCAGTTTGCAACAGGTTTTTTCTCAGTATTTTCTCGGAATAAATTTATCCATTTTTTGATCTCAGAAACATCGAATTCTTTGAATTCAGCCAGCCCCTCCTCACCATCTGCAGACATCCAAAAATAACCATCACAACCAAATTGAACTGCTCTGAAGAGCATCACGTTTTTTTCAGCACCGTCCGGGAGACCATACTTCCCACCAACTTTTACCCAGCCAGGAATGTCCAGAATTTCTGCGTGACCAAATAACGCTGAGAAGAGACCGATATTGTTTGCCTCTGCACCAGTTTCCTCCAACGCCTCAATTTCTTTAGCAGTTGAGGCAAATCCAACATAATCCTCGCTCATCAAAATATCGCAGTCTCCGTTTTGGTTGTCGAATTTGTGGATATATCTTGCTCCAAACTTTTGGGTTACTTGGTGGATTGAGCTTGCATATTCGGTTGGGAAGGTTTCTGCGACGATTCCATCAACGCCGTATTTGTTGATTAATGTTTCACAAACATTGGCTACTTCAGCTGTTGAAAGTGGGGTTCCACCAATTGAATGAATCTCTGTCAGATAATCATCCAGCCTCCAGGCTAAAACTGTCAGGTCGGCAAATACAGAAATATCTCTCTTTTTTGCTTCCCGCATGACGGCATCAAAAATCACAGTGCCGGGCGTGTATTCATTTTTTTTCAGCAATTCACATTCAAAGAAATATGTGCCTTCCTCTGGATCCATGGCATCAAGAAGGAGGTGGTTGTATCCATTGTCAGCAAGCCATTTGAAGTTGGTTGCTATTAAATCATCGGGATTCTCTGACTCATACTCTCCGGTGAAATCATACTCAAAGATCATCCAGGCTTGAAGATGCGCACCGTATACCAATTCATCAGAAGTATTATCACCGGTGACTGTTTGAGATCCAAAAAATTGGACCATCAGAAAAACACAACATGAACAAACAAATGATATTAACAGTACTCTTCTCATGAGATGATCATACCACAAATTTTTAAAAATGGAATATGTCGGCTCATTGCATTGTGAAATTTTATTTCACAGGTAGAATCGTAAACAATGAATCCCGAGAGTAAGAAAAATAAAGTTACTCACTTTGTCCCGATGGTGTTGACAATATCGACTGCGATCATGATCATGACCTTCCAGCTTTCATTTTCAGCAATCGTTGATTTGTTGGAGATAGCAAACAATCTTTCACGTTTTAAGGCAACCGTCTTGATCACATCACCCTCTTTTTTTATTGTTATTTTCAGTTCATTTTCTGGTCGACTGCTTGATAGGGTGAATCCAATAAAACTCTCTTTTTACTGTTTAATCGCTTCGATTTTATTGTCAATTGCCGGGCTATTTGTTCATGGATTCTGGAACATCCTTGCCTTGAGGCTTGCCGTTGGTATCCCGTTTGCTCCGCTTCTTGTGATGGCTCTCCAGCTTCCTCAAATAATATATCCAAAGAATCTTGCAAACAGAATGGTTACAATACAAACATTGGGTGCTCCAATCGGTGCAGTCATAATGCTGTTTTGTGGTGCATGGATTGGAGTTCAGTTTGGGTATACGTACACATATTTTGTGAGTATTCTGTTTGGAATAGTCGGGATGATTTCCTCAATATTTTTGTTTGGATACAAAATTCCAAGAAAACCTGTCTCTAAAAAACGAACAATATCATTAAAACCAATCAGTAAAATCCTTGCTTTTTCCTGGATGTTTTTCACAGGGTCGACTTCAATTTTTTTGTTTCTAGGAACAGAGCTTGGGAAAAGTCATGGTTTGCCACTCTTTATTGCAGTTTCTGGTTCTGCATTTTTGATGATTCCCCCACTTGTCATCTCTCCTGTTGTAGGTGAAATTATGGATAAAAAGATTTCAAGATTTACGTTGATGGTTTTCTCGTCAATTCTGATGATTATCGCATTCCAACTTCTTTGGATCAGCAAAGCTACATGGGTCGTTGGTGCAATTTTGTTAGGAGTATCTGCTGCAATTATTCCACCAATAATCTTCTCAGCCCCGGTAAGATTTGAAAAACCAGAGAATACGGGTTATCTCATTGGTAGAATTAATATGTTCGGAACATTGGGAATGCTGTTGATTCCACCACTTGCCGGGTTGGTTAATGATATGATTTCAGGCTGGTGGTTGCCGATGGTATTTGCAGGATTGTTAGTTTCTGGTATAACGTTAGTAGGACTTACAAACAAAAGGAGTTTGTCATGAACTTAAAACGAGCTGTTGTTCTGATTGTTGTGTTGATGTTGGTTTTTGTTTCATTCCCAACATTGTCTTTCTCATCTGATGAAAATTGGTATGAGACATCAATCACCGTGACTGTTCCGCCAGGCGGAGAGGTTGAAGTTCAGTTTGTAGACGGTAAGCTAGTCGCTTCAAATGAAATTGATGATACGTACAACATCTTATCAAAAACGCCTGACTGGCTCAAAACTGATTTGGCTGGTAATCTACAGAGATTATCAAAGTCAGCGGAGAGATTACCCGATGGGGCATTTGTTCAGGCTTGTACTCTTCTTCCAGAGGACATGGAAGTTATGGTTGTATCAGGTCATGGTGAAAAACCAACCGTTACAAAAATAAACAACATGGAACCAATCGATGTTATCCCTGCAAACATTGACCCATTTTCAAGATTGTCATTTGCAGATATTGATTCAGATGATAATTCTGATCTGATTGTTTGTCCAAAAAATGGAGGCTGGTATTGGCTTTCAGGGCCAACTTTTGCAATCCCTCACAGCGGTGAAGGTGTCAAAAAAGAATGGGTTAGAAAGCCTTTATTTCCACTCACAAATCCGGAACTACCCTCAATTGTTGAGCCAGTAATTCTTGAAAAAGGATTGTCATATCTTGATGATGATGGTTCGGTGTCAAAACTTGACAGCTCTGAATACCTGTTTGCCCATCCAGATACCTTTGGTTCAACGAGTTCGGCTGGTTTAATATTTGTTGATGCCAGCAACGACATTCGTTACTTCAGAATGATTGATGGGAAGCCTCTTGGATTTTCATCTGAATCCATTTCGTTGCTTCCTAATTTTGAGGGTGAGGTTCATCTAACACTTGGTGAAGAGAAGCTCTATGCCGGCATGCTTGATGGAAGAGTTATTATCTGTAAACCAGATGACCAGGGAAATTTTGTAATCGTCAGGGAAGCGTTAGACCTTCCGTTTGGGAAAAAAATATCCCCTCAGATTGCCGATCTCAACAACGACAACAAAGATGATTTCATCTGGTCTGATTTAAATGGAATATTTGCTTCATATGGACCAGATTGGATTACAAGTGAAAAGTTGGACTTATGGACAGAAACAATAGTTGCAGTTGGTGACCTGACTGCTGATGGAAAGCCGGATATTCTCACGGTTGAAAACGGAGAACTAGTTATTCACCAAGCTCCTGATTTTGAAGGACTTGATACAAAATTTGAGCTTCCTGAGTTTGGTAAACATCTTTACCCAGCAATCGGTGATGCAAACGGTGACAACAAAAATGATATTGTCATCGGTTGTGAAGATGGAAGTTTGAGAGTATTTCTTGCCCCGGACTGGAAAGAAAGTGATATTCTTTCATCGATTGATGTTGGAGATTTTTCTTATCCCTGTCTTGGTGACTTTGATGATGATGGTCGAGATGACCTGGTTATTTCAAATGTCCTTGGTGAAACCTACTCATACAAAGCAATGCCCGATGGCTGGCAGGAATATCAGTCATGGAGTTTCATTCCTGGTTATCCGTATTATTCGGTGAAGGACTATTACACTAAATACTACAGGGAATCGCCTCTTCTTTATTGGAGTGATGACAGCGAAACCGTATCAAAATATGTCAGCCTCCTGAAAACTTGTCCACCAAATCATTTTGACGAGGTTGCATTCTGTATTGCACATACATCTGCAAATGTTTTGAGGACGATGGCAAGAATGGATCAGGCTGATATTCTGACCCGAAATGCTGCCATGATTTACAAGGTTGACCCTGAGCTGGATTTTGTTGAGCTGAAGGAATATGACGATTTTACAACCTGTGTCTACCAAATAGATGACGGTGAGATTGAGCTTCCCAGAGATGATTACTACTGGTACGTTGTCCACCCCAGGACTCTGTATGAACTTCCTGTTGCAGTTGATGCTTCGTGGTGGGATAAAACATTTGAAGAGTATGGTATCAGCCAGGAAGATTGGTGGAGACACAGGGTAAGCGGTGAAACGTTCTACGATGGTGAGAACCGGGTCTTCTGGCGTGAGGGGTTGTTTTCGGATGAATCATACGGTGAGACCATAATTTCTGCCACCAGCAAGGCTACCACTCTTCGTGATGCAATCGGTAAGCTCTATGGATTGGTTGGATGTGGCAAAGACAAACACAATATCTTTGGGTATCTGACTGGTGATCTGTATCCATGGCATATATTCAGAAAACATTACGGGTCGTGTGGAGAACAGTCGCAGCTGTTCTCTTCATGTGCAAGGACGGTACTGATACCAAACTACATTGTTACAAACTCTGGAGAGGATCATCAGTGGAATGAGGTTTGGTTACCACGGGGATGGACACATGCTGACGGGTCAGTTGACGATGCAAGAATGTATGAACATGGTTGGAAGAAGCCGGTTTCAACTGTGTGGGGTTGGCGTGGGGATGACATGTTCTTTCCGACAACAAAAACTGTGCACAACAAGGAATATGAAGACAGGGATTATATCAGCGATGGCGGATATACAGATACCGCTTCAGTGGAATTTACGATTCTTGACATCAAGGGTAATTCAGTTGAAGGGGCAATGATTTTGGTAAGATCGGGATGGCGTGGCAGGAACGGAATCAGTATCTGGGGGTATTCAAATGCTGAAGGTAAAGCCAGTTTTGACCTCGGATTTGAGGCGTATTACATCATTGACTGTGTATCTCCATATGGCTCGA
>CBDUSO010000021.1:0-39676 GCA_965370295.1 uncultured bacterium | reverse complement strand
GCAGAATGCTTTTGGAAAGGGGTGTTGCACTTCAAGTGTGAATCCACACCCCCTTACAAAAGGGGGTGTGGACCTGTTTACATGTCATTCCTGGCTTGACCAGGAATCCAGGGTACTTGGCATATGTGTAAATATTTTGAAAATAAGAGAAGGGCTATGTTTGAGTGATGTTGTTTTCTGAGAATAACTACGGATTTATAATCCCCTGGATTCCGCATCAAGTGCGGAATGACGTAGAGAAATACGGGGGGTGCGGGAATGACGAAGTTTGTGATGTGAATATTTTTTTGAATCCTGATTTTTGAGATTCTGAATCAAGTTCAGAATGACGGAAGTGTATTCAAAACGACGGAGGTGTATTCAGAATGACGAAAAGGAGAGGTGCGGAAGCAGACACCTGTAGGGCTCAGCCATGACTGAGCCATTGAAATTATTCCTGGGAGCTTTTATTTTCCTCAAAAATAGAATGAATAGGCAATCTGATTGTGAATGTCGAGCCAACTCCAACCTCGGATTCAACCTCAATTTCACCGTCATTCACCTCGATATGAAGCTTCACATTTGCAAGACCGATTCCGGAGCCGTCAATATCTTTTGTGTTTTCATCTTCAACTCGGAAGAATGGTTTAAAAATGTTGTTGATTTTGTCTTTGGGGATTCCAAAACCTTTGTCAGAAAACTTCATTTCAACCCAATTGTCATCAGCCTTTCTTGCAATAAAATCAATTTCAATTCTGTCGCTTGGGCTGTATTTGATGGCGTTTGAGACGAGGTTTTCAATCACCTCAATCATGCTGTCCGTGTCAATCAATAGCTGGATGCCCTTGAGGTTTTCATTCAGGTGATAGGCAAACAAGCCCCTTTGGTGACCGTGATATTTTTGGATGAAGAGCGGTATAAGTTTTTTTAGCTCCTCAATTCTGTCTGCTATGCCATCTGCTGGAACCTGGGTGAAGTTGTAAGTTCTTTGGGAGGCACTTCTTGTGTCGAGTTCGGTTAATCTTCTGTCCTCACGTTTGACTGATTCGATGATAATTTTCATCATTTCGGAGGCACTGTCAGTCAGCTGAGATTCAAGCATCTCAGCGTAACCCTGGATGAGGACAAGGGGGTTTTTCAACTCGTGCATCAGGCTGGAGTGGTATTTTTCTTTGGCTTGTTCGAGGTGTTTTTTTCTGGTTATCTCTCTTGCAACGCCAAATATTGAATTCCCAGATCTGTTTATTCTAATATCAAAATATCTGGTTTTGTTGTTCTTATCTGTCATCTCGAATTCAAATATTTTTCCTTGGATACTCTCTATGGACGGGAATGTTGCCTTCCATTCTCTGCCCAGTTCTGAAAGTTCTTTTCCGATTAATCGCTCAGGATGAATTCCAAGAATCCTCTCGACTGATGGTGAGACAAAGACAATCTTATCTTTTCTTATTTCAAATATTATGTCGTCTATTGCTTCTATGATTCCTGTGTATCGCTTTTCAAAATACTTTGCTTTTTCTTCTGCCAGATATTGTTTTGTGATGGATTTTCCAACCCCAACAATCCCTGTAATTTTGTCTTCGCTATCTTTGAGTGGTGAGAGTGTTACCTGTAATAGTTCGGTTCTGTCCAGGTCTTCAATAAATACCTCGGTTTGATACGACACATTTTGTCCAGTTTCAATCACTTTGTTAAACATTGAATTTGTGATGTTGATATGGTCAACTTCTGTAACGCAGTCTTCGACTTTTTCCCCAATATGCCATTTGGCTGTGAAGCCTATCTTTTCCCTCTCTGGCCAGCGATAGTAGGTGTATCTTCCTTTAAGGTCTTTTGCCCAAACGACCTCATACATGGAGGTAACAACGCTATTTAGAAATTCATTGCTACCCTCGAGTTTGCTCTGGGTTTCTTTCAGATCGGTTATATCTGTTGCAGAGATCAGTGAGCAGTCTTGCAAATCAAACGTTGTTTTTGAAATTAGTATCTCCCAGATTAGCTCCTCTCCAGATTTTGTGAGAACTCTAATGGTTGCTTTGGATGATACTAGTTCACCGGATTGTCTTTTACGGAATTGGTTCTTCATGCGGTCTATCTGGCTTGTTTGCAAAATGGTGTAGATGTCCATCTCCTCAAGCTCTTCCTTGGGGTGTCCAAGTGCCGTGGCAAAAGCATTGTTGAAGTATAAAAAATTCTTACCATTGTGTACAAATATTGGGGAGTCAATTCCCTCAGCGAGTGTTCTGTAACGTTCCTCCGAAAGTCGTACTCTCTCTTCCGCTTTCAATTTTTCCGTCATAGACACAGCAACACCAACTACACTTGTGATATTTCCTTTTTCATCTCTCATTGGAGAGAGGGTTATGTGCATTATCTCGGAGATATTCATCTGGTGAAATTTTTGGTTTGTTGTATAGGAAATTGGTTCACCAGTCTCAATCGCTCGGTTGAACATCCTGTTGGCAAGCTTGATACGATTTTCGTCGTTTACAAAATCCTCGACTCGCTTTCCAATGAACTGTTCAGTCTGTATCAAGCCCTGTTCTTCGTATTTTGGCCATCTGTAAAAAGTGTATCTTCCTTCAAGGTCTTTTACAAAAATAGTTTCATGCAAAGTGGAGATAATAGTATCCAAGAATGTATTCGTCTGTTTCAGCAGTGTTTGGTTCTGTCTCCTTTGAGTGATGTCTCTGAAGGTTGCAAGAGAACATCTTTTGCTGTCGACGTAGACCTCTGAACTGGAATATAGAGAGTACTGAATATTGCCATCCTTGTCAGATAACTCGATTTCGAGATTTTTTGTATTTATACTGGATTTCAGAATTCTCTTCAGTGAATTTTCTGTTGGGAATACATCTACCATTTCTTTTAGTTCTTCAAGGGAGGCTCCAGTAATTTCCTGGGCAGGAATTTTTAGAAGCTGAGTCATTGCTTCATTTGCATCGATTATCTCATCGCTATCAACTGCTCTGATAATCATTGAATCCGGGGAAAGATTGAAAAAATCTCTGAATTTTTTTTCGGATTCTTCAACTTTTTTGTGGGCATTCTTTAGATTTGTAATATCTCTTACAAAAACAGCAACAGATGAATCATCTCTTTTTACCGCTTCAGCATAATAGGATCTTACTATTTCACCAAATTTGAAATTGAATTCCATCGCCTGCTTTTTGCCGGTGTCAATTGTTTTTCTAATCTTTTCTAGACCAAGAATATTTTTTGTTCCCACATTATCAAGGGGGATATCTAGAATACTCCCCCCTATAATTGAGGATTGATCAATGGCAAATCGATGTCCTTTCCCCATTTGAGCGTCAATGACCTCACCATCTCTGGAAATTATTAGTACAATACCGGGATATAGATCAAGGAGTTCTTTGAATCGGTTTCTACTTTCTCCTAACTCTCTTTCGAGATGTTTGTGTTCTTCTATCTCCTCAATTAATTTTTCATTTGTTTTTTCAAGATCACGTGTTCTTTCGGCAATTAGAATTTCAAGTTCTTCTTGTTGCCCTTTTCTGGTTGTGATATTTCTGGCAATTCCTGCTGTTCCTATTATTTCATCCTGGTCATTAAATACTGGAAGTTTGATAACCTCATACCAGAATCTATTTCCTTTTGAATCAATATTTGGTTCTTCGGTAATAATTTTTTTCCTGGTTTCAATAACCTCAAGGTCATCCTGTTTGTAAATCATTGCAACTTCATCAGGCCAGATTTCAAAATCAGTTTTTCCAATTCCATCCTCAACAGAGGATAAACCGGCTGCATCAGCATATGCCTGATTTGCAGCGATGAGTCTTGAGTCTTTGTCTTTCAACCATGCAATATCTGGAATACTGTCAAGGATTGTTTTGAGGTGTTTGGATATAATTCTTTGCTGATCGATTGCAATAGAAAGCTTTTTATTTTTCTCGTCGACCTTATCTTCTAAATTATTTTGGATTTTCCAGAGAAGCTCCCTCACCTCATGCTCAGCTGTAACATCGATTAGGATACCATTTATTGAGATTATGGTTCCGTTGTTCTCGTCTATTTCAATTTGTCCCTCGTCACGAACCCAGATTGTACTTCCATCTTTTCTCTTCAGTTCGAATTCAAAGGGTTTCCCGAATGCCTTTGTTTCTTTCCACTTATTGAGTTGTTTATCTCTAATTGATTTATCAACGTAAGATTCTATGGTTCGGAAGTCTCTCTTAAGCTCTTCCAGATTATCAAAACCAAGCATCTTGACCAGAGCATTGTTACCCCTTAATACTTTGCCGTCAATTGTGGTTCGGTATATGCCAATTGGAAGAAATTGGAAAAAATCAATATGGTTTCTCCTGAATCCCTCATATCTTTTCCTCGCTCTCTGTGATTCCACCGAGTCTGTTTGTGAAAATGTTAGAACCCAGGAAGAGCCTGATTTTATACAGGTTACATCAAGGAATATCTTTTCACCGTTAAGATTGTAGAATTCGATTATGGTGTGACCGGTCTCTCGAATATTCTCCCAGTTACTGTCTGGATTTATATAGTTGCTAAATTCATCACTAATAACAATACTTTCGTTCAACCCCGTGATATTTGGGAACTGTGAATTCGAGTGTAGCACTTTCTCCCAGTCTGTGACAATCACCGCTGATGTTAAATGAGAATAGTTATTTTCCACATATCTATTATAGTTATAAACCCTTTTTGTGAAATATGTTCCGGTTAAATGCTAATTATTTGTACTCAAAATGTTGCTGTTATACTCGATGTTATCTTCTAATTATTCTTGTGAAGAATCAGATCGTTTGCAATCTTGGAAATTTCTGCTACGATGCTCCCAAAGGGGTGTGATATGAGGCTTCGAATTGGATGGCTCACAATTATGTGGGCAATTCTTGCAACAATCGCAACCTATGCAACATTCTCAATGTTTAGCAAAAGGAATCCTGAACGGAAAACTTGGGACTATGTCAACAAACTGATTTGAAAAAATAATTATTTTGTGTATAGTAATATGTCGATAATGTGAAAGAGGGTGTGCGATGAAGCTGAGAATTGGTTGGATTACAATAATATGGGTGTCTGTTTTGCTTTTGTCTGTGATGACGATTTTTTCAAACAGTATGGGTGTGCTGGGTGATTGGTCTGAAGCAATGTTGTACTTTATACCTGCGTTGTTTGCGTTTATGGCTGGTATTTTCAATCTGCAGACATTTTCAAAAAAGAATCCAGAATATAAAACGTGGAAGCTTTTTACGGTAGGTGCAGGTTTTCTCCTGATCGCTGAAGCAATTCGTGCAGTTTTACATCTCCTCCCGATGCTTGAAATAAATACACCATTTCTGGCGTATCTGCCCTACCCCTTCATTCTGGTTTGTTTTGTATTTTTAGTCTGGGGATTCTGGTATCAGCAGGGAATAATCGAAACTGAAATTGGCAAAAATTTAAGGATACTGTTAGCAATAATTCTGATTGCGTTTACTGGTGTTCTTTTGTTTGTAATTGCATTCCCCGCAATTCTCGCTTCTACAAGTATCGTTGTAAAGGTTTTCACATTGTTGTTTTTAGTTGGTGATCTTTTCATGTTCACGGGAGCTCTTGCAATCTCGATTCGAATGTGGGGTGGAACCCTTTCCAAACCATGGATACTGTGGAGCATAGGCACGGTTATTCTGGTTGGTTATCATATGTATTTCACTGCATTAATGATACGAGGAAGCAACCCGATTGACTTTGGGGCTGGAATTTTATTAGCCATTGGTCTTGGTTTCCTCGCAACTTCTGCTGAATGGAGAAGGTCGCTTTTAGAGTAAATAATTGTGTTTATATAAATGGGACTTGAATACGATGCTAAGTCGTACATAGGTGGTGTGAGAGAGGGTGCATATGAGATTAAGAGTCGGTTGGATTGTGACTATCTGGACAACAATTGTTTCGTTGTCTGTTTTGGCAATTATCTCCGGTAGTATAGGAAAATTTGGTGTTTGGTCTGAGGCAATGCTGTTCTTTGTTCCGTCGGCGATTGCATTTATTGCTTCGTTCATAACTTTTAAAGCGTTCTCACGCAATAACCCAGAAAGAAAAACTTGGTCGTTGTTTACGATTGCCGCCGGTTCTCTTTTGATTGCTGAAGTGCTAAGAGCAGTTTTACATCTACTACCATCAACGATTGATGTGGGTTGGCTCATGAAATTACCATACCCATTTATCTTGATTTGCTTCATTTTTATTGTGTGGGGTTTCTGGTACCAACAGGGAATTATAAAAACTGAAATTGGGACAAACCTCCGGGTGCTTCTAGTGATAATAATGATTGCGTTTATATTTGTTCTGTTCTTTGCTCTTGCATCCCCTGTTTTTGATTCAGCGACCAGCCTCTTTGAAAAGGTGTTTATGATGATGTTTTTGATTGGTGACCTTTTCATGTTCACGGGGGCTCTTGCAATCTCAATTCGGATGTGGGGTGGAAAATTGTCCTTGCCATGGATACTGTGGAGCATCGGCACAGTAATACTGGTTGGGTATCATATGTATTTTACTACAGTTGTCATGAATGGCAACGATCCTCTAAAATACGGCACTGGCATTCTGCTTGCTGTTGGTCTTGGTTTCCTCGCAACTTCTGCTGAATGGAGAAGATCACTTTTGGAGTAAGATTTTATATTTACAGAGTATAAAAATCCTTTCAAGGGAACAGTTAGTTTGTTATAATGAAGTCCATGCTAGAAAAGCGTGGACTTCAGCCGTTTGTCGTCAAGAAAATATTTCACATTCCTGCTCTGAAAGAACCAAATTTTAGAAGGTATATAATTGGTCAGGCGATCTGGATTCCCGGAGCTTGGATGTTCATGTCTTCGGTCAGGTATCTCACATATGAATTGACGGGGTCATATGAAGCCCTTGGAATTCTTGGATTTTTTATTGCACTTCCGTTCCTGTTGCTCTCTCCGTTTGCAACTTCAATTTCGGATGTTTTCACCAGAAGAAAAACTGTACTCTATTTTCAGGCTATCAGGATTTCTGTGTATCCGGTGCTTGCGTTCCTGGTTTGGACGGATATGCTCACATACCCACTCCTAATACTTTTTGCGTGTGTTGAGAGCAGTGCGGTTGCAATGCAATTCCCTTCAAAGTTGACCCTGCTGATGGATTTGGTGGGTCCAGAAAAAATGGTGAGTGCAGGCGGATTCTCGACAGTAGTCATGAACATTGGTAGAATTATTGGACCGATGGTTGCAGGCTGGTTTCTTTCATTCGGTCCAGCTTGGGCGTTTATAACTGCATTCTGTCTGTCGATTCCGTTCCTGATTATCCTGATGACCTTGAAAACCACTCAGGTTCGTGAGGTTCACAGTGGAAATATTTTGAATCAGTTTGCTAAAGGGGCAAGGTATGTTTTCAAAAGACCTCGTCCAGTGCTGATTCTGATAATTATTTCCACCTCAGCTATTCTTGGATATGGAATTCAGATTCTCCTTCCCGGAATCGCAAAGGAGATTCTTCATCTTGGACCATTTGGATACGGGATGCTTGAGTCTTCGATTGGAGTGGGTGCATTGATTGCGGCATTCCTTCTTGCCACCAAAGCAGGATTCGGAATTCCAGTTAAAATATTTTCAATTACAGCAATTGTATTGCCTGTTGTTGGATTGTTCATGGCATATGCCTTGGGATTGGCTTCATTCCCGCTTGCTGTTGTTGCGTTTGCAATGTTTGGATTTACGATCGCAAACCAGAATAGCCTTGGAAGGAGCATCCTTCCACTTCTTGTTCACCGTCGATTTGCAGGACGCGTGATGGGATTCTTTTCAATCGCAATGATAGGACTGAAACCATTTGGGAATTTGCTTGTCGGCTTCCTTGCTTCGGTCATGGCTGTTCCCTGGGCATTTTTGATTCTGTATGGAACTTTGCTTGGGGCGGGTAGCATCTCAGGATTGAAATTATTTTCGATTGCAAGGAGAAGCAAGGAACCCTGAAGCTTAGCTTCGTCATTCCCACACCCCCCCCGTATTTCTCTACGTCATTCCCGTGAAAACGGGAATCCAGGGGATTAGAAAATCGTGTTCAAAACAGGAAAATACCAACTATCTAGCCAGTCAAGATTATTGTTTTACAAAAATATTCACTCACCACCCCAGTATCCTGGATTCCTGTTGTGTCCAGTAATGACGAAGGCTATTTTTTAATTTTCACAAAAACGACACAAAAGAATGTACACACCGCTTGAACAAAATGTTTTGATGTGGATAATTAACGCATGAAAAAAGAGCAGAATCATTGGATACCTTTTGTCGGACTTATTTTCATGGTGATTGCTATTGGTTTTTCTATTATGGCGTATTCCAATACAAAAGTAAAAACACCAGCCCCCATACCACAACATTCTGCAACCATCCAAAAGGTGGAGGCTGTTGAAGATGGGTTTGACTTCAAAACCCCCGCCCTCTACTTCTTCAGTGCAGTAGCCCAAACCATGGGTGCGTTACTTGCAATAACTTTCACAGTGTTGTTTACACAATTAAATAGTATTGCTAACTCGAAAAAGGATGTTCAGAGACCAATTGTGCCTGCTCCTCCTGAACCACTAGGGTATAAAACAGGGCAGATGTTCAATCCAGCGGAAATGGAATATGAAAGACGAAAGAAAGAACATGAGGAAAACAAAAAAATTCATTACGAACACTACATTGAGCAACTAATTAATGAGAGACTACCAATAAAGCCTATTATTGCATGTCTTGTGAAAGACAGTTATCTCCAAGATTCTTTGATGTTTGGATTAACCAGTATTCTGACATCTGTTTCCTTAATTTTGATCATGTTGGCGTTTAAGGATAACTCATCATTTACACTACTTACAATTGTATTGATATTTGGAGCGATAATAATCAGTCTTTGTGTTTTATCTATCCTTAGAATGATTGCTTTTTTATCATCAAGATACCATTTATTCTCAAATAAATATAAGTTGGTCAAAGAAAATACTGATAAAATAGGACGAAACATCACAACAAAAAATAGAAAGATTGCAGTTAGTTTATCAGAGATAATGCTATACAATCCAAATAGGTTTTCAGTGGAGCATATTGGACCAGATGATAATCGCTATTATTTCATAAATAATATTTTCAATACATTCAAAGAAAATGAATGGGAAGATAAACTCACAGAACTTGCAGATGTTGCGACACATATAGAGGAGGCAGTCGATCCACAGGATTTAACAAAATGCCTTGAAAAAGTGACAGAAACACTTACGAAGGGTTGCATTGATTGTATGCATACTCTGAAAGTTGAAAAAAAAGTGCTAGAAAAGGTAGCCGTTGTTATCACAAAGCTTCTTTGTGAATATGTTGATCCGTTACCCGGGGAGAACAATCTAAGAAGTATTACAGCAGGAAAAATAGCCAAACAGATTGGCAATGACGGACATATGTTATTTTCTTCAATATTTTTAGCCAATGCAAGTTTGGAAAACCTCTATTTCAGACGAAAGATACAACCTAGACTTTATACCCATTGTTTATTAGAAAATTATCGAAAAAATTTTTATAATGGTGATCCAGAATTAATAAAGAGCAATATAGCAAAAGGACTATATATTACCCTAATAGAGAGATTCCATAGTGTTGGTTTTGGTAATACTGATGTTGACAATCTAGATGATTCAAATTTTATCGAAGATTGTTACCGTGGATTAATGGAGCTAAAAGATGAATACCTGAATCAAGATGTACTAAATGAGATAAATTCTAGAACTGGATATTCCAAACCTTCAGACAGCAACCTTATTGCTGTTTGCACCTTGTACAGATTATGTGATTTTAGACTATCAGGAGAATTAGAAAGAAAATCCAAGGAATTGCCATATAGTGAATTAATAACCGAATGGGTCAAAAAATTTAAAAAAGGTCTATCGATTATTCAAGAAGAAGAAGAAAAACAAATGATCAGTCGAAATGAGGAAATTGAAAAATTCAGTAGGAAAATGGAGGAAAACAACGATTAGAGATCTGGGGCGTACCAGACTTTGTTTTTAGCCTAGGAAAATATTTTGGTGCTGGAAGTATCTCTGGGCTGAAATTATTTTCGATTATTCGAAGAAGCAAAGAATCTTGAATCAGGCTGGCTACAATATATGTTTCAGTCCTGCTCCTTCAAACAGTCAGGACACAACCCATGTAAAATCAAATCAACCGAATCGATTTTGTAACCGGTGCTTTTTGAGATTCGTGATTTGCTGATGCGGATTTTTTCAGCGGGAAGGTCGATGACAATTCCGCATTTGTCGCAGACAAGGTGGATGTGGTCGTGGGTGCGACCGTCAAAACGTGTTTCACCATTTCCGACATTCAGCTTGAGAATTAGTCCACTTTCGACTAGAATGCTGAGGTTTCTGTACACCGTTGACCTGCTGATATTGCCGATTTCTTCGATTGCCTGCAGGTGTATCCAGTCGGCGGTTGGGTGAGTATCTGTGTTTCGGAGGATATCTAAAATCAACCTCTTCTGTTTGGTCATTCGGTTTATTTCGACTGGGGCTGTTTTCATGGGTTCAGTTTTTTACTTTCCACATCCAGGGAAGTTGATTATTGCAGTTTTTGTGGGGTCATCCCACGTGACATCTCCACCAAGAATGGCGGTCACAAATCTGAGTGGAATCATTGTGCTTCCATCAATTATATCTGGTGCTGTATCCATCTCGACTTTGTAATCTGATCCGGTCATCACAACCCTGGCAGTCGGGATTCCTTTTCGCAAGATAATTCTTTTTGGTCCAAGCTGGTATGATGCCTCTTGGGTTGATGCATTCCAGGAAACTTCGGCTCCGATTACTTCACCAAGAAGTCTGAACGGAATCATCATTCGACCATTTCTGATTTGAGGGGCAGCGGGGGCTGTCAGTCGCTCCTCCGAAGTTGTTTCTATGGGTGTGCATCCGGAAGTTGATTTTTCTTTGACTCGGATAATCCTTTTGTCCACTGTGAAATTTGCTTCGATGGGTTGTATGCAAAGTACATGGAGTAACGCTTTGTGATGGATTTTTCCGTTTAGGGTGAGGTTCATTCCCAGACTTGCAGTCTGCCCAATCTCAAGCTCACTTGGCACAAAAACACGCATATGGCATGAAATCGGTTCATCTTTAACATCTTTGTCCGGACCACCAGATTCCATGAAACAGAATCCGTTGACGCATCCCTGGCTTGTCCAGACAGATTTGTCAGTTTGCATATCAGGAATGAGTGAACCTTGAAGCTTTCCATTGACTATTTCTTCAAGCTGATATTCCCAGTCAACTTTCATTCCGCCGGTCACAAGCACAAGTTCTTCCAAATCTATCTTGTCCTCGGCAATTGAAATGTCGTACCCCGAGAACAGGAGCAACAAGGCTACCACCGTTAGCACTACAATTTTTTTCATCTATATTCTAACCCCACATACTTCGCAATTATGATGACATCATCAAAATTGATTATTCCATTCTCATCAACGTCAAACACATGATCCTCAACCTTTTCTCCAAGCATATCAAAGATACCATCAATTTCAATTATTTCAATCTGTCCATTGTTATTTGTGTCAAGTTCCGGGAGAATGTTGCTGAGTGAGATGTAATCAAAGAATATTGTATCATTCGTTTCAACTGATATTTTGATTTCAAATGTTTCGTTTATCTTGTTGTACTCTGGAAGCCTGATGTCCATTGTAACTATTTTTTCTTCGAGCGGAGGCAGGATTATTTCTTGTGAAAGATACTCGCTTGTTATGGTCAGTTCTCTATCCATTGGATTTGTGAGTCTCACGTTTATGATTCTGTCATGGAGATGTCCAACTCGCAGTTCTGCCGGCAACACCATTTCTAATTTGTCCTCTGGTTTCTCTATGTTTACTCGAAGTTTTGCACCGTTTTCATCTTCAGATAAAATAGTGATTTTCAAAATATTACTGTGTGTTTTGTTAAGGGGATCAGCTGATTTTTCTGCTTTGATAATTGCTGTTGAAATATCGGTTGATGTGTAGCAGGGGTTGTCGTGCCATTTAGTATTTCTTGGGTTGAAGAGTCTAGCATACTGCTCACCAGTTTCTTGCCAGTCGGTGTTGTTTCCGTACCATGTATCCTCGTTCACACGGTAGAGAATCACGCCTTCTGCAGGAATCCCTTCCCAGAATGCATCAACGCCTACTTTTTTGCGGTACTCCACTCCGATGAATTCGTTCGTGCCTTCAAGCTGAATTTTTTGGTAGGCACCTTTTGTGTTTGTAGTGATGGGTGGAATTGCGAGTTCGTATGTTCCAATTCCAGAAATTGTTTCTGATTCTATCCAGCCAAGCATTTCACGGTGCAAACCGGTTAGCCCCTGTCCACCATGACGAGCAACCATGATGTCATAATATGTGAATGGATATTTGCATGTTCCCTTGTATGGACCACCACAGTGGTAGTCGTAGAGGTCAGCGAGTGTCAACAGGTGACCGATTTCATGAGCGATGACCTTTGAACCATGTCCATAATAGCTCATGTCCTCAGTAACTAGAATATAGGGGAGCATTATTTTTCTTTCATCATCTTCATCAGAAACATTCAGCCAGTGTTTGTGTGGCCAAAATGCATCATCACGAGGGTAATTTGTGTAACCCTCAGCCTCACCAGCAACCACAAAACAGAATGTCGGACTGTTCAACATAAAGTATTCATCACCCCATGGACTCTTATTCCCATCCTCCTTGTCTATGATCAGCCCTTCGGAAACAGCTTTATCGAAAGCCCATTTGATAAGTTCTTTTGCGTTGACATCAGCTCTCTTTTCGGTGTCCTTTGCGTAGTAGCTCAACTTTTTTGGAGGTCTGTACCATTCATTGATTGTGAATTCTCCCGGCACAATCTCCTGCTTTCCACTCGATGCCAGGTTCCAGAATCTATGGGCTGATTCGATTTCAGAGCTATAAATATCATCTGCAACTGAATCTATCTCTCTAAAATGAGGCTTATCGGAGAAATCGATTGGAATGAGGGTTATCTCCAATTTAGCCACTTCAGTAGAATCAGCTGAGAGATTAAACCCCACAGATGTTATCCCAAATATACAGCAAGCCACGATAAAAATTGAGATTACTTTATTTTTCATATTTGTATTGTATGTTGTTGTGAGCCATGGTCAATTATCTCAAAAGAATAAAATCGTTAAATGGTGGGCGGGTTAGAATCATTTCTTGCGTTTCGTCATTCCGTGCTGGTCTCACTCCAAACACTTCTCGTCATTCCTGGCTTGATCAGGAATCCAGGGTACTATCAAATCGTGTGAATATTTGTGTGTAACAATGATTTTGACTGATTAGATTATTGTCTTGAGTACAATTTTTTACTTCCCTGGATTCTGCATCAAGTGCGGAATGACGAGGGTAAACGGGGATGACATTCTCCCCTTAAATAGGAGATGGGAATATAAAATTTTTTCAACTCCACACCAAATTTCATTTACTTATCAGTAGCAATAAAATAGACTCAAAAATTGTAAAAGAAGTGAAAGGGGGTATGCATAAGGTGTATACCATAATCTCTAAAGAAGATCTGGCTGACAGAATCTGCAAGTATGTCTTTCTCGCCCCCCAGATTGCAAAGAAAGCAAAACCCGGTCAGTTTGTGATGATTCGAGTGGACGATGAGGGAGAGAGAATTCCCCTGACGGTTGCTGATTCAGACCCATCCAAAGGGACGGTCACAATCGTTGTTCAATCAGTTGGCACAACTACCAATAAATTACATTGTCTTGAGGCTGGCGATAGCATCAATGATCTTGTTGGTCCGCTTGGAACGCCAACCCATCTTGAGGGACACAAGAGAGCAGTTTGTGTAGCAGGTGGTGTTGGAATTGCTGAAGTTCACCCAATTGCTCGTGGACTCAAGAATGCTGGAGCCCATGTAACCTCAATTGTCGGTTCAAGAAATCATGACCTTCTCTTTTTTGAAGAGGAAATGAAAAAGGCTTCAAACAAACTTATCGTAACAACTGATGATGGGAGTTATGGAATAAAAGGTCTTGTGCTTGGTCCGTTGATGGAGATGATGGAAGCAGGAGAAAAGATTGACATTATCTTCTGTGTCGGACCTGTCATCATGATGAGAGAAGTTTCAAAAGCTACAAAACCATTTGGTATCCCAACGTTTGTTTCATTAAATCCAATCATGGTTGATGGAACTGGAATGTGTGGAGCTTGCCGTGTGACTGTTGGCGGTGAAACAAAGTTTGCCTGTGTTGATGGACCTGATTTCAATGGACATGATGTTGATTTTGATGAGCTCATGGGAAGGCTTGTAGCCTACAAACCAGGAGAAGCAGAATCACTTGAATATTGGAAAGAACACAATTGTGAGGGTCATGGAGAAGGGGGATGCAAATGCCAAGGGAAATAAAAAAAGTCAGGATAGAAACCGCCGAACGTCCCGCAAAAGAACGTGCAAAAACCTTTGATGAAGTGAATCTTGGATACACCTTTGATCAGGCAGTTGAAGAGGCAATTCGTTGTATTCAGTGCAAAAATCAACCCTGTGTTCAAGGGTGTCCGGTTGAGGTTCCGATTCCAGAATTCATCGAATTCATGGCAAACGGTGATATGGCAAGTGCGATCGCAAAGAACAAAGAAAAGAACAATCTCCCTGGAATCTGTGGTCGAGTATGCCCCCAGGAAACCCAGTGTGAAGCAGTATGCACAATGGGTAAATTGGGCGATCCAATAAATATTGGCAAACTTGAGCGTTATGTTGCTGATTGGGAGTTGGAACATAAAAATGACGATGCTTGTGCCGTTGGCTCTCCTAAATGCGAACCCAAAAAAGGCAAAAAAGTTGCAGTGGTTGGAGCTGGTCCCTCAGGACTCACCTGTGCAGGAGACCTCGCAAGAATGGGTTATGATGTAACCATTTTTGAAGCCCTTCACAAACCAGGTGGAGTACTTGCATACGGAATCCCACCATTCAGACTTCCAAGACCAACAATCGAGGCAGAGGTTGATTATGTGAAGAGCCTTGGTGTTGAGATTCGTTACAACCAGGTCATCGGAAAAATACAGACACTTGAAGAACTCTTTGCAGGTGGATACAAAGCAATCTTCTTGGGAACCGGTGCTGGACTTCCCTCCTTCCTCAAAATCCCCGGAGCCAACGCAAACGGTGTTTTCTCTGCAAACGAATATCTCACCAGAATAAACCTGATGAATGCAAAGAATTTCCCAGAGGTGGATACTCCAATCTGGAAGGGTAAAAGAGTTGCTGTTGTCGGTTGTGGAAATGTCGCAATGGATTCAGTTCGTTCCGCCCTCCGTTTGGGTGCGGACAAAGCAATGATCATCTACAGAAGAACAATCAAAGAGATGACTGCTCGTGAAGAAGAATATCACCATGCACATGAAGAGGGTGTAGATTTCAACTGGTTGACAAATCCGGTTGAGATTGTTACCGATGACAAAAATTTTGTAAAAGCATTAAAACTCATCAAAATGGAACTTGGTGAACCCGATGACTCAGGCAGAAGAAGACCAATTCCAATCAAAGGTTCAGAGTATCTTGAAGAGGTAGACACAGTGATTATCGCACTTGGAACCTCGCCAAACCCACTCATCCCATCCGTCACTCCAAAACTCAAAACCAGCAGATGGGGAACTTATGAAGCCGATGACAAGTTAATGACAAGTTATCCCGGAGTGTTCACCGGTGGCGATGCACTAACTGGTGCCGCAACCGTAATCGAAGCAATGGGTGCAGGAAAAGTTGCAGCAAGGTCAATAGCAGAGTATATTGGAGGTTGATGAAAAAAGCCGAACTCTGGTTACCGGATAAAAAAAGTGGAGTAAGATGCATCGCCTGTGTGAGGCGGTGCATCATCCCGCTTGGCAGGAGCGGGTATTGTGAGACGAGGGAAAATATTGGTGGTGAACTTTTTGCAACCACCTGGGGTCATGTTGCAGGTGGAGGTTCGATGGATGCCATCGAAAAAAAACCTCTCTATCACTTCCATCCAGGAACTCTTGTCTATTCTGTTGGTGGCTGGGGTTGCAATTTTCACTGTGGGATGTGTCAAAATTATCACATAGCACACATTGTTCCAAACCTCTCTGAAGATTCTGAAAAATCTCCAGAATGGTTGGTAAAGGATGCAGTCAAAAAGGGTGCCAAGGGAATCGCTTTTACCTACAACGAACCTGCCCTCTGGCCAGAATACATACGAGACACCTTCAAGCTGGCAAAGTCAGAGGGTCTCTACACCGTGGTTGTAACAAACGGTACATTCACAAAAGAAGCCCTTGATTACATTGGTGAGTATACCGATGCAAGTGCAGTTGACATCAAGGGAATGTCGGATGTAACCCTCTCGCATATTGGAGTTGAGGGAATTGATCCTGCTGATATTCTCGAAGGAACCGTGTACGCAAGGGATCGTTGGGGAATTCATATTGAATGTATCACAAATATTATTCCAACTGTAAATGATTCAGATGATGAACTGATGGCGATTGCCACCTGGATTCGTGATAGTCTTGGTCCTCGTGTTCCCTGGCATGTAACACGTTTTTTCCCGGCTTTAAGATTTGCTCACCTCATGCCAACGGATTTGTCAGTACTGCAAAAGGCTTACAGGATTGGTCTGGATGTTGGTCTCAGTTTTGTTTATGTTGGAAATATTTTAAGCGACACAGGCTCCACAACATACTGCCCAAACTGTCATGCAATTGTGATTGAAAGAGCTGGAAACAGTGTGAAGGAAAAACGAACTGTTTTGGGCAGATGCACAAGGTGTGGTGAATCTTTGGGAATTGTTGAAGATATTTAGACTTTTATGGTTGCTGAAAATTCTCCAAAAATAATTCTTGCCTCATCCTCCCCCAGGCGTGCAAAGTTGCTGGAGGTGTTGGGTGTTAGTTTTGAGGTTCACACCGAAAAAGTTGATGAAGTATCACTTGGGACTCCGCTTGAAACTGTTACCGAAAATGCCAGACGAAAAGCAATTTCTGTGTTTGAGAAATTTCCTGGAAGTTTGATTTTTGCAGGAGACACTGTTGTTGATGTTGATGGTGTTCAGATTGGTAAACCACCAGATTTGGAATCTGCTCGGAAGATTCTAAAATTTCTCTCAGGGAAAACTCATCGTGTAACAACAGCGGTTGCACTCCAACTTCCAGATTCTCAGATAAAGATTGAAACCGCAGAGAGCTTCGTAACATTTTCCAAACTGTCAGAAAATAATATTGAAGATTATCTTAAGTTAGTAAAAGTTACCGATAAAGCTGGTGCATACGGCATCCAGGAGTCAGGATTCATGCTGGCAGAAAAGGTTGACGGGGATATTACAAATGTGATGGGTTTGCCACTTTCTGCCACTTTCAAATTGTTCAGACTTGCACATGAACGTTGTTTTATATAGAATCAGGATATGGCTAGGATCAAAACACCTGAGAATGCGGTAATCATCAAGGGAGGACTGGACGGGGCGGTAGTTGTTCTTGATGACCAGTATCGAATGTCAACGATTTTCAATATGGTTGAAAAGAGAGTTCGTCAGAATAAGGAATTTTTTTCACAGGGAACAATCACAATCAATCTGAATAATCGTTTGTTCACAAGTCTTGAATTTGGCTACATAAAACATCTGCTTTTATTCAAGTATGGTGTGTCAATCCGTACCGATACTTTGCCTGCTCAAGAAACAGAAACTGACAATGAAAAAAAGGCTGATCTCTTTCCTAGAGAACCACTAATTCATGAATCACCAAAGCCATTGCCAGAAGATGGTTGCAAGGTGGTCAAACATACACTCAGAGCAGGTCAATATGCTGAATCCAACGGTGATATTGTGATAATTGGTGATGTGAATCCTGGGGCTGAGGTGAAGGCCGGGAAGAATGTTTTTGTGTACGGAATTCTTCGTGGAAGGGTTGAAGCAGGGGCAAGTGGTGATTTATCTGCCTACATTGTTGCACTTGATTTTGAACCAGTTCAGCTGAAGATTGGTGAAAAAATTGCAACCTCGCCCGCTGGTGGACTGAAACGAGAACTTCGACCTCAAAAAGCTTATATCCATGAAGACTCAATTGTTGTTGAATTTTTGAGATAAATATTTATTCTCGTTCCCAGATTTTGAGAACTATGATTTTTGTGTTATAGTTCAAGCATGAAAAAGATACTTGTAGCAACATGCGTTTTTTGTATGATGATTCCGATTATTTTGTTACCCGCAGCAACTATTGATATTTCGTTACAGATAGGAAACGACACTGCGTATGTTGATGGTGAATCTATCAAACTCGATTCGCCACCAGTCATTATGAATGGCAGAACAATGGTTCCTCTCCGATTTATTTCAGAATCGATGGGAGCAGAAATATTTTGGGATGGTGATACACAAACTGTAACAATCTCACAGGAGACTCCCCAAGTTTTTTTTGATAGTGAATTTATCGATGCTCTTGTTGCTCTGATAAAATCTGCAAAAGATTCAATAATTATTCAGATGCATGCCTTTACAAACTTTGAACCTGTTGTGGAAGCTCTGGAATTTGCTGGCAAAAGTGGCGTAAATATTCGAATTATTGCAGATAATTTTGGAAGCAACAATCCTTCAAAAGAAACTGGATTACCTGAAGAAAGATTGGAGCTTGCCGGTTGTGATATTCGTTGGGACACACGTGGAAAAACCTTCAACCGAAAACTATGTGTAGTTGATGGTGAAAAAATAGCGATTGGTTCACACAACTGGTCAGTTTCAGGGATGAAATCAAACAGTGAGGTTTCAGTTATTTTCACTGATTTAAAACAAGGAAAATTTATTATAGAGCAGTTTGAGAAAGATTGGATTGCCGAAACAACAACGATAGTGTGGACAGTAGCTAAAAAGGAATCTGATGAAAAAGAGGAAGACCCGGAAGAAAGTCAGGGGCAAACTCCACCACCAAACTTTGTTTTAGTTCCTGCAGATCCAGAGCTTGGAATAGATGAGTCCTTCTATGTTTCAAAGTATGAGATGAGAATTAAAGGAATTGATGATGGCGAAAAGGATTACAGGGAATCCTATGTTGCAGAGTCAAGAGCAAGTGGAACTCCCTGGATTGGTTTGACGATGGCTGAAGCCAAAAAAGAATGTGAAACACTCGGAAAAGGATACTCACTCATCACAAATGAAGAATGGATGACGATTGCTCACAATATTGAATCTGTCCCTTCAAACTGGAGCGATAATAAAACCCATAAAACCGGTCGAACAGATGCAAAGCTGAATGTTGGACATGTTTGTCGATATGGCAACAGAGGAACTGGTGCAAGAATTGAAGTGGGTAAAAAAACAGCATACTCCGGTGAGGGGGTTCTTGAGGCTTCCGAAGATGATGAAGAGGGATGTTTTGGGTATAAGTCGTATTCCGCCGGAATGTTTGGAAGTGTAAAAATACCAGTCTTGAATGAAAATGGATGGAACGAATATCGAAGAACTCACTATCTTTCAAATGATGAAGTGATTTGGGATTTTTCTGGAAATGTTTGGGAATGGACTGATTGGTATGTTGAGTGGGCAAAGGACAGGGCTAGGATTGATGGTCACAATGATGAAAATTATCTGGAAATAAATGCCTGCAACACCTTTTCAAATAAAATGAAAGCGATTAATATCCAGAGTTTGAACCCTGATATTACCGATATTTCAAGATATACAGGTGAGAATTATTATCCAGATGGTGAGGATGTTTACGGTATCAAGTGTGATAAATACACCAACTATAATCTTCTGGGAAGGTTTCATCCAACAGCCAGGGATAAAACTGCGGGGGCTGCAATGAGAGGTGCCAGTTGTATGCATGGTGATTCAAATGCTGGAATTTATAGCCTTGCAATGGGATATGGAACTGACCCGGATCATATCCAGTGCAAGGTTAGTTTCAGATGCGTCTGGAGACCAACAAAGTAAAAATTTGAAAGTTAAACTTGACAGGGAACAATATGTTACTATTATACGTAGTATAGATAGTAACCCGATAAGGAGGTACAAAAAGAATGAAAAAGATAGTAGCAGTAGCGTTGATAGGAGCCCTTTTATTGACAGCCGGTTTGGTGTCAGCCGCTCAGATAGATATCTGGGGTAGAGTAGAGAGTGTTGATGTTGATGCAAACTCAATCACTGTGTGGAACGGTCAGATGGGTGAATTCACAGTAAGTGTTGAAGATGGAACAAGTATCACAGTTGATGGAGAAACCGCAACAATCAGTGATATTATCGTGCCTTCAAACATCACAGGAACCGCTGAGAAGATTGATGATACCAACTACAAAGGCGTTGAACTGAAACTTGACAATACAAATTGTCCAGTTGGAGCCGTGCCTGGTTCAATGGTTGGTGGAAGAGTGACGAGCATCGATCCTGCAAACAGAACTTTTGAGTTGTTCAGTAGAAGATTTGGAGCATTCACTGTCAAACTCGCAGATTATGCAGTGTTAATCGAGAATGATGAAGAGATTGAAATCACTGATGTCGAAGTAAACGACATGATTCGATTTGTAGCAGACGAGCAGTCAGATGGAACCTATCTTGCAACATCTGGAACCGTGAACGACACAAGTCGTGGTGGTCCCGGTGCCGGTGGTAGAAAAGGTAACGGTAGCGACAAAGGTGGAAGAGGCAGAAGATAAGCCGTTAGCACGCTTTGTAGTTTGAAAAGGATTTGTTATTGAAGGGGTGGCTTATAAAAAGCCACCCCTTTTTTGTATGTCATCTGAGAAAGTTAGAGTGATAATAAAATCATTTTCCTCTCTGCTGGGTCAAAGGTATTAATGCAAATAAAACGCAACAAAAAAGGGAGTTTATAATATGAAAAATCAAATTCATACTGGAATTTTTGAAAGAATGCCAAATATTGCCTTTCGAGTGATGAGCGTTCTGATGAAAATCGTTGACTTTATTAGACCAAACTATATCAATGACAAGATCAAGTATTTTGATGTACAGGCTGGCATGACTGTTGTCGATTATGGTTGTGGTCCGGGCAGGTATATTAAAAAGCTGTCAAAACTGGTTGGAGATGAGGGTAAATTATTTGCAGTGGATATTCAGCCATTGGCAATCTCCTATGTCAAAAAAATCAAAGAGAAGAACAATTTGACCAATGTCGAGATGAGTTTGGCAGATGGGTATAACTGTGGATTGGAAGATGGAACGGCGGATGTTGTATACTGCCTTGATATGTTCCATGGAATTAATAATCCCTCCCTTTTGCTTGGTGAGATAAAACGAATCACAAAAAATAATGGCGTGCTTGTGATTGATGATGGGCATCAAAGCAGAGCTGAAGCTAAAAAGAAAATTGAGGAATCAGGTTTCTGGGATATAGTATTTGAATCAAAAAGCCACTTGAAATGCAAACTGAAATGAGATTCAGAATGATGGGGAGGTAGTCAGGATGACGAATGACGTAGGGAACGCAGATCTGCGTTCCCTACAAAACCCTCATCTCACCAATGCTAGCCTCTGCCAGTTATTCATAAACAAAAAGGACAACCCCAGAATTTGCTCCCACGCAACTGGTGTTGATGGGATCCAGGCTATTTTGTAGTTCAAAAGCACATTTCTTGTACAAAAAAGTTTTTTGTTAAAACAGATTTTCGGTAGATATTCGCTACTTGAACCCTCAAGAGATTCATTTAGAATCAGGAATATGAATAAAAAATCGCTACTATTGATACCACTAATCATGTTGCTTGTAATGATGCCGATGGTTCAAGGGTACCAAAAACCGGAATTTAGCATGCCCCAACGAGCGTTGAACAGTTATAATTCAGGTTGCCTTGATTGGGAGATTCCATCTGGGTTGACATGCGAAAGACCTATTCCGCTCAACAAACACGAGATGGTTCACGGGATGGCAACCTGGGGTGATCTGATCTATGCAATTGGGACTAAGGGATCAATCTTTTGTTTGAGTAAAGATGGAATGTTGATTTTTGTAACACCGGTTCCCGAGAAACCAATTGGAATCCCTGTGGTCGATGAAAAACTTGTGTACACGATGACTGAAAAAGGTGCAGTCATGGCATTTGACAGGGTTAATGGTGAAAAAAAATGGAGCATCCAGATTGCTCCTGAGGGTACAACAGATATTAACAGATACGGCAATCTGGCGATTGTCGGATCAAAAAGTGGTCTCCACTGTTTCAAGCTTTCAAATGGTTTGAGGAAATGGAATATCAAACTTCCAGGCACCCCCCAACCTGTTGCAATTTTTGACAATCGAGTTGTTGTGAACTATCTAAGAGGGATAACATGTGTGAGTTTGATTACAGGTGAAATTCTTTGGGATGTAAAAACACCAAAGAGTATTAATAAACCTTTGTTCCTGGGAGTTCCTGTGATCCATTTTGATAGAATTATGATTCCCCTCTCAGATGGCAGACTTGTTTGCATGGGCCTCTATGATGGCAAACAGATTTGGGAAGAGAGTCATGGATTTTCAAGAGCCCCACCGGTAACTGATGGTGGCAAGCTCTGGATTCCAGGTGGAGATCGAATTATTTGCCATAGCGTGTTGAATGGCAAAATCATTTGGGACAAACAGATTGTAAAAAATTGGGTTCTCTGGACTCAACCGATTAAGAGTGGTGACAGGCTTTATTGTGCGGGACAGGGTAGTTTGATTGTGGTAGTCTCTGCAAAAGATGGATCAATATTGGAAGAGATGCCATTCCTTGTTGGAACCAGCCAAGAGCTCTGTGCCGGGAACGGATATATTGCTGCTGTAAACAACGGTAGCAAAAATCATATTTTTGTGTTTCAGCCGTAAAAAATATTGTGTCTACGAATTCCCTCAAAAAACCCCTGGCTCTTGCTCAGGGGTTTTTTGATTATTTGATATATCGTTAAAGCAAGCAGGACATTAGAAATACGTCTAAGATTATTCTTGAAACGTATGGTGGACTCTCTTACTCCTCTGTCCCGGCTACATCTGTTTTGTCTGGGAAAATATCAGAAATCTTTGCCCAGCAGATGTTGTTTCCATTCTCACCCACTTTTGTCCAGAACACATTTTCACCAATAATTTCCACATCATCGTAGATACCACCCAGCATTGCAAAATCCAAATCATCGGAATAATCAATTTTCTTGCAAATTATAACTCCGTCCTCAAAACCATCGTCAATTTGTCCGATCCAAAGGGTGTCTCCTTCTGTATCCTCCTGTCTGTCACCCCAGATGATATACTCAGAAGTAACAAGAATTGGGTTAGGACTATCTCCATGTCCATTATTTCTAATAGCTTTCATTGGGGTTTGTCCGATGTCTGCAATGTTTTGAACAGCGATGTAGCTATCAAGTATCATACCCTTTTCGTTTTCTTTTGTGATTTCAATCCATGATACATAAGTTTTCTCAGGTGTATCTCCAGCGTTGCTTTCAATGGGCTCGATTGAAGAATTAAAGAAATCTGAACCATTAGTGTAGAATTCTCGTTTTTGAATGTAATTCTCTGATAAAATTTCTGTAAGCATCTCCTTTGAGTTTGTGTCAAAAACCTCTAGTCTTTTTTCAGCTTGAATTTTCTTTGAGACAAGAATATACTCACCGATAACCTCGTATGAAACGACATTTTTTGCATCACAGATTTTGAACTCCTCACCCTTTTTTATGTCAAAACCGTAAAGAGTGGTGGAATCATGCGTGATGTCTCTGTTGTCTAGCCATACTATAAAATCATCCGAAGCTTCGTGAGAAGCCCTGTAGACACTATCAGAGACCACAAATTCTCTTTCTGTTGATGTGTTGTACAAAATTATTCTGTCTATAGTCTGGATGTACATGTTCGCATCACTGTCTCTTTCAGTCCAGAGAATATACCCATCAAGAAATTTTGGGTCTTGGATAGGTTTGTCTCTGTTAAACATCCAAATACTAATCCACTCATTTTCACGATTTTGGAAATTTGTAAAATAATTATAGAAACCAATAGTTTTAGGACTATTTCCATCGTTGCTCTTTGGATAAAAGGCATCCTCACAAATTGAAGTGGCAACCGCTTTAATCCCATTTGATTCATCGGTGCTGTTATCTTTGCCTTTTGCCTTGGTTGTTACTATCCACATGTTATTCTTTATTTCTGTATTTGATGGAAAAGTCTCTTCAGTAACAATGTTGCCATACATCGATCCTGAAAGTTGCTTGGTAAATCTTGTGATCGGAAATGAGAGTTTTCTTCCATACCCGTTTTCAATGTTGTATCCATGAAGGACAACACCACCCATCCAATCACCGGATTTTGTATATCGAGCGGTTGCAAAGCTGATGATATTTGGGTTGTCTCCAAACATCTGTTTGGGGGAGAATTGTCCATAGGGAAGCTCGAGTTCGTGTACTTCAATTCCTTCAACCATTCTGGTTGTCTCAAAGTCGTAATCATCATCCTTTGGAAGAACATCTGCTTCTGTTTTCCCGTTGAAGTAAACCCACAAACCAATCCCTGTACCCGCAAGGAGGAGAGCAAGAATGGTAAACAAAACCACAACCAGTCTCTTCTTCTTTCTCATATCTTTTTCAAAATAGATACCCTGTTTTTTGTCCCATTCTGGTTGGCTGGAAGCGATTGCTTTTGCGGCGTTTAGTGCTGCTTTTTCATCAAGCCCTTGGGTTCTGATTAGATATTTTGCTAGACTCTCTGAAACTTCATCATAGGTTTTGAGCTTTCCGTTTTCATCCAGGCATTCTGAGCAATATTTCAGCTCTTCATTTTTCCCATTCCCAGCCGTATCGACTGTGTCATCTTTGATAATTCTTCCACACGAAATACATCTTCTCATTTTTATTCCTCCATCCCAGCTACATCTGTTTTGTCTGGGAAAATATCTGAAATCTTTGCCCAACAGATGTTTGAAGAATATGGTTCTTGTTTAAGCCACAAAATGCAATTCTCTGAAACTTCTACATCTCTAAACCAGTTCCAGTCCTCAGTCTTTTCGGAATTATCGATTTCAATTGATTCAATAACTCCGTCATCTTTTCCGCTCTCAATAAGACCAACCCAGAGCCTCGATGTTCTGGTTTTCGCATCGAGGCTTTTCCAAACAATATATTTGGAAGTAATATTGAGTGGGCATTGTGATTCTGACTTGTCTCCAACGCCAACCACTCTCATTGGATTTTTCCCAATGTTTGTAATATTTTGAATCCCAACCAAATGATGTGTACAGTCTAAATCGTCAGTTATGGAATTGTCCCATGGAATTTCTTCACGATTTCCAACCTCTTCAATCCATGCGACATAAGTTTCTTCAGGAGTTGATCCTTCAGACATTACAACAGGTACGCTGTTGCTCCACTCTGAGCTTTTATACTTTTTCTTCTCAAACGTTGCGTATCCTTCGAGCTTACTATTTGTAACCGGCGTTTTAACAAACCTTCGATACTTTGCATCAAACACATATAAACCATTCCTGGGTCTGTGATTCCAATCCATCTCAGCCCCCTTTGACAATAGTATATACCGATCATTTGTATCATAAAAACCCATGTTTGAATTATCTGCAACCTCAAATTCTTCTTCTGTTTCAATGTCATAACAATAGATTTTTGGTTCGATAGCTTTAAAATCTCTGTTGTCTAACCAAACAAAAAACTTGTTGGTTATCTTGTAATCATTATTAAAAATTGTGTCTGCAATAGTTTTGTAACTATCTATAAATGGATTATGTAAGATTAATCGTTCTGGAGCGTGACGAAGGTAGGAGTCTGAATATTCATATTCAGCCCACGCAATATAATCATCAAGCAGAACCGGATTCACAATATTTTCTTTTTGCTCAATAAACCAGGTAGAATGCCCTTCATCTTTTCGTTCCTCAATAAAACGATTGTAGTCACTAATTCCTGATATCCAATACATTTTTGTAAACATTGACATTTCTTCTTTGAGTTTTGATTTATCAAATCTTAAACCAACAAGCTTTATGCTTGGAATATCATGATGGAACTCATTTTTGTCTGAAACGAATTTCATTGGTAGCAACAGAATATTATTTTTCATGTTGTATAGCGATTGTGTAGAAGGTTGTGAATAACCAATCCTGGTACTCATCCTCATGATAAAGTTCATCCTGAATCCTTTTTGTGATTCTGCATTGTACATATAAATATCCCTACCACTCATGTATTTACCAATTTTATTTTTATTTGGAGAAGTAAAACAAAAAATGTTTGGATCATCGTCAAAGAGTAGTTTCGGTACTCTCTGGTAGTCAGGAATATCCAGCTCATGCACTTCAACATCACCAATCATTCTGGTTATTTCATAATCCTCTCCATTTGCAAACAATATCGCCTCTTTATTTCCGTAATGGTTGTACCAGAACCAGAAACCAGTGCTTCCTGCTATCAAAGCAAGGATAGTGAACAGAACCACAACCAGTCTTTTTTTCTTTCTCATGTCTTTTTCAAAATAGACACCTTGTTTTTTGTCCCATTCTGGTTGGCTTGAAGCGATTGCTTTTGCAGCGTTTTCTGCTGCTTTTTCATCAAGCCCCTGGGTTCTTATGAGGTATTTTGCAAGGCTTTCTGAAACTTGCTCATACGTCTTGAGCTTCCCATTTTCATCCAGGCAATCTGAGCAATATTTCCGCTCTTCATTTTTCCCACTCCCAGCCGTATCGACTGTGTCATCTTTGATAATTCTTCCACACGAAATACATCTTCTCATTTTTATTCCTCCATACCAGCAGTGTTTGTATTTTCGGGAAATATATCCGATAGACTAGCCCAGCAGATGTTTGACATTTTGTCACTGCTTCTTTTTGACCAGATAGCATAATTATCTGAAATATCGGTATTTCCTATCAGTCCTCGATAGCTAAAATTCTGCGATTCATCTATCAATATGCTTTCTATAATTCCATTATCTCTTCCATCCGCAACTCTACCAATCCAGAGTTTATATGTTTTTGTCCTTTCGTTTAAACTCATCCAGATAATATACTCAGATGTAATCATGATTGGTGTTTGTGATTCAGATTTGTCATTTTCACCTACTACTCTCATAGGTTTCTTGCCGATATTTGCAACATTTTGTATTCCAATCAGTCTTGGTAGAAATTCTGAATCTAAATCACCTGTCATGTTCCATGGAAGTTGCTCCCTGTTGCTTATCTCTTCAATCCATGCGACATGAGTGCTTTCTGGTGTCGATCCCTTTGACATTATCACCAGCGGATCAATTGGATCATTACTGTTATCCTCTTTTATGTTGCCTGAGTAATCTAAAGGTTCTTGAAGTTTATTCTTTGTTATTTCTGTTTGCAATTCTTCTCTTATTGTTGTGTCAAAAACATATAAACCGGCTTGTTTGTGATTCGAATTTTTCACCTCTGCTTTTGAGAATATAATGTATCTATTATTTATGTCAAAATACCTTGCATAAGGTTCATTGCTAACAATGTATTCTTCCTCATTGTTTATATCATAGCAATAAATTATAACGTTCTGCAAATTAATATCCCTATTATCATACCAGATTATGTTATTATTTGATACAGAGATAAGATTCCCAAACACGTAATCAGAAACTACTAATTCTCTTTCGGTATTGATATTAAACAGAATGATTCGACTTTTTGCATTAGTTAATCGATCTGTTTCTTCCCTCCAAATCAAATAATCATCAAGCAGTATCAGTTCTTTTATTTCATTATTTCGTTCAACGTACCAGTAAATATTTCTATCTTCAATTGATGGTATTGTGCGTGTAAGATTTGATGTGGAGTGTATATCTGGAAATATCTCTGTTTGATGTGCAGAGAAACAAACATTTTTATTAAATTTTACTACAGCTATTTTTGCTTCATTGAGATATTGGTTACACGTATCTTTTACTGCAAATGCACAAAGATTGTTACTTATGCTTAGAGAAGTTTTATGTAATGATGTATAATTTGTGAGTTTTTTCCCAAGATTGTTTTCAATATCATACCCATAAATATCATAACCTTTCATCCAACCATCGTGACTATTTAGATTTGGTGAGATAAAACTTAAGATATTTGGATTACTGTCAAATAATTGCTTTTGCAAATACTGCCCGCCAGGTAAATCTAACTCATGAATTTCAATATCTCCAACCATCCTTGTTATCTCATAGTTTTCGTTATTTGAAAAAAGGATGACCTCCTCGTTCCCAAGTTGATTGTACCACAACCCTATTCCAGTTGTTATTAGCAAAAGCACAAGGATGACAAAAAGAGATACTATTGTGTTTTTTCTTTTTTTCATGTCTTTTTCAAAATAGACACCCTGTTTTTTGTTCCATTCTGGTTGGCTGGAAGCGATTGCTTTTGCGGCGTTTAGTGCTGCTTTTTCATCAAGCCCTTGGGTTCTGATTAGATATTTTGCTAGACTCTCTGAAACTTCATCATAGGTTTTGAGCTTTCCGTTTTCATCCAGGCATTCTGAGCAATATTTCAGCTCTTCATTTTTCCCGCTCCCAGCCGTATCAATATCATCATCCTTGATAATTCTTCCACACGAAATACATCTTCTCATTTTTATTCCTCCTTGTTATTTTTGTTTTTTGAAACCAGCTCCATGAAGAGCCGGGTGATTTCTTTTCCTCTTGTTTCCAGGATTGAAGCATTTGGTGCAAAGATGTCTCGGTTTGAAAGATAGTAATGCAACAACGAAGACCATATGGAAAACAGGTGATTCAATTGTAGATTGATAGTTTTGTCTACTGATTTGCAAATTATATCTGAGATTCCAGACTGAATCGCGATGAATCCCGTTCTTGCTTTCGGGGGTAGATTCGGGGCTTCAATTATAAGTTCTCGATAAAAATCTTCAGTGTCCATCAGCGATGAAAGGTGCAAAGCAACAACTTGCTCAAGTGTTGAATCTTTTTCCACTAAACTATTCATTCTGTTTAGAAGATTTAAACCAAACATTTCAACTACCGTGTACACGAGTTCCTCACGGGATTTGAAATGAGCAAATATTGTTCCGTGAGACACCCCTGCACCATGAGCAATATCGAGGGTACTGACATCCCTGAATCCATTTGTTGAAAAAAGGAAGGTTGCCACCCTTATGATTTTTTCTTTTGTTTCTAGTTTCTGCTGTTCTCTTTTGTTCATTGAGTACCTACTCATTGAGTATACACTCAATATAGACAACAATATTGATTTGTCAAGTGAATCAAAAAATGAGTACTAATAAATCAGTTTGTAGGCTACTTTTAATATCATTGACATAAGTATCGATGTATGTTTGACAAGTTCTACAGATAAGATTTTCAATTGTAGAAAAGCGAAGAGGAAAAAAATGGAAGAGATTGAAGAGAAAAAAACATTTGAAGATTTAGGACTTTCAGAGCATATTCTGGAAGCAATAAATAAAAAAGGATTTGATGCACCCACATCAATCCAGGCTTTGACGATCCCTGTGATGTTGCGAAATGACACCAATATCATAGCTCAGGCACAAACTGGAACTGGAAAAACAGCAGCATTTGGATTGCCGTTGATGGAACTCATTGACTTTGATTCAAACACAATTCAAGCGTTGATTTTAGTTCCAACGAGAGAACTGGCAATCCAGGTTTCAGAAGAGATTCATTCACTCAAAGGCAGAACAGAAGCCAGAGTGATTCCGATTTATGGTGGACAAGCCATTGATCAACAGTTGAGAAGACTAAAAAAAGGAGTCCATATTGTAGTTGGAACACCTGGCAGAATAATTGATCATCTCAAGAGAAAAACATTGAAGATTGGAAATATTCAACATCTAATTTTGGATGAAGCAGATGAAATGTTGAACATGGGATTCATTGAAGACATGGAAGAGATAATGAAATACACGAATCCCGATAAGAGAACACTGATGTTTTCTGCAACAATTCCAACAAGAATAAAAGACCTTGCCCATAAATACATGGATGGTTATGAACTCATCACTGTTGAAAAAGAAGCATTAACAACCAATCTCACAGAGCAAATTTATTTTGAAGTAAAAGCCTCTGACAAGTTTGAAGCTCTTTGCAGAATAATCGACATCAAAGATGGATTTTATGGACTGGTTTTCTGTCGAACAAAGATGGAAGTGGACTCGGTTGTTGCCCATCTTATTGACAGAGGATATGATGCTGAGGCGATTCACGGAGATATTTCGCAATCACAACGAGAACGAACTCTGAATAAGTTCAAAAATAAAAGGGTGAATATTCTTGTCGCGACAGATGTTGCCGCCCGTGGAATTGATGTTTACAACCTCACCCACGTAATCAATTATGCACTTCCTCACGATCCGGAATCATATATCCATAGAATTGGTAGAACGGGAAGAGCCGGCAAAGAGGGAACCGCAATAACCTTCATCACTCCAAGCGAATACAAGCGTCTGATGTTCATCCAGCGATTCGCAAAAACTGACATCAAAAAATCCCAAGTACCCCGTGTCAAAGAAATTATTGAAGCCAAAAAGAACAAGATTTATGACGATCTGGCTGCAATCCTTAAGGAAGAGATTGATCCAAAATACTATAACTGGGCAAAAAAATTAGTTGAGTTGAACAACCCAACAGAAGTACTCGCAGCCTTGCTCAATTATTCTTTTGAGGATGAACTCAATCCTGCAATCTATGGAGAGATAAAAGATCCCGGCAAAAGCGGTGGTGGCGGCGGTAGGGGAAGACAAGTTGACCAACATGGAAAAGCAAGACTCTTTGTGGCTCTTGGCAGAAAAGATGAGTACAACGTAAGAAAACTTGTTGATCTGATTACCAACAAAGTTTCAATCAGATCAAAGGAAATCAACGATGTTCAAGTTATGGACAGCTTCAGCTTTATCACAGTGCCGTTTGATAAAGCAGAAAATATTGTTGCCAGCTTCAGAGAAAAGGGACAAAAACCTTTGATCACTCATGCCAAAAAATCAAAAGAGAACGGATCACGAAATTATAAAGAAGGAAAACCCGACCACAAAGACGGGAAACGTGAATATAAAGATAGGAAGCCTGACTATAAAGACAGAAAGCGCGATTATAAAAAACAGAAATAAATTCTACAAAAACTAAAACAATCCAAAAGGAATTTCTGCGAACAAGTATCAGGGAGGGGTTATGATAATCGATGGACATGCTCATGCTTGCGGAGATTTTTTAACACCTGAAAGTATCCTTGGGATATTGAATGAAACAAGTACTGATAAGGTAGTGCTTGTACCAGGAGAACTTGGAAGTTCAAAAAACTATCCATTCCCCAACCTGGCAAGGTTGTTTCCATCTTTCAATGTTGTAAAGATTACAAATATTCTAACAAAATTTGTGATATGGATTACCGGTGCAATCAAGCATGTCCCTGAAGGCAACGAGTTTGTTCATGGTCTGGTGGAGCAATTGCCTGATCGAGTGATTCAGTTTGTATGGATTACAAAACAAACTGGTAACCCTAAAGAATATTTGAGCAAAAAACTGGCAGAATGGAATTTCAAGGGAGTCAAGATACACCAATCCTGGGAAATGATCTCCGTTGATTCTGATTTTTTTAGAGGAGTGGTAGAGTGGGTGGAAGAAAATGACATGCCTCTGTTTATCCATTTATTTTCAGACAGAGAGGTCAGAAAAATAATAGACTACAAAAAATCTCATCCAAAATTGAAGCTGATTGTTGCCCATTTGTTTGGATTGGAATTATTCATTAAGGCTGATTTCAAGGATACAAATCTTTATTTTGATATATCCACATACCAGATGATATCCTCAAAAAGAGTCATGAATGCAATAGAATTTGTTGGAGCAGAGAGAATAATAATGGGTTCAGACACCCCATATGGAAGGGACAATCTAAGCAAAAATATTGAAAGAATCAATAATCTTCCCATCTCAGAGAGCCAAAAAGAAATGATACTCGGCGAGAACCTGAGACGACTTTTGAAAATATAAAAAACGACAAAAATATTCAAACAACATTCTTTACACACCAGCTAGTTTGATATAGCATGTGTGGGTCATGAAGGTTGAAATAAACAAAAAATTCAAGGAAGCTTTGAAGTTGATGGAGAAATCTTCGGAAAATGTTTTCATCACAGGCAAAGCTGGAACTGGCAAGTCAACCCTTCTGAAATATTTCAGAGAAACCACCAAAAAAAGTATTGCAGTGCTTGCCCCGACCGGGGTTTCTGCAGTCAATATTGGTGGTCAGACAGTCCACTCTTTTTTTGGTTTCAAGCCGGACATAACGCTTGAAAAAGTGAGAACTTTGAGGGGGGACAAAAGGAAGGTTCTTGAAAAATTGACCGCTCTTGTCGTCGATGAAATCTCGATGGTCAGGGCAGATATGATGGATTATATCGATAGATCGCTCCAAATAAATCGTGGAAAAGACGAACCTTTCGGTGGGGTTCAGATGATATTTTTTGGAGACCTTTTCCAGCTCCCACCGATTGTCAGGGGGGATGAAAAAGAAATTTTCAAGATGAAATATGAGAGTCCATATTTTTTCAGCTCTCAGGTATTTCAGTCCTGTGATTTCAAAATTGTTGAGCTTGAAAAAATCTACCGACAAAAAAACCAGGAATTCATTGATGTCCTTGGAAAAATCAGAAATGGTTCGATAACAAAAAAAGACTTGGAATTGTTGAATACTAGATTTGATCCAGATTTCAAAGAACCTGAAGGAAGTCTTTTCATCAACCTGACCACGGTAAACAAAAAAGCAGATGAAATAAATGCAGACAGATTGGACAGTATCGAAGGACATCTGTGGAAGTATGAATCTGTGATTGAGGGTGATTTCAAAAAAAATAGCTTTCCAACGGAAGAGGTCATCAATTTGAGGATTGGCTCACAGTTGATGCTTTTGAATAATGACTCCGATGGAAGGTGGGTCAACGGGACTGTGGGACTTCTTGACAGCATAAAATCAAACGATGAAAACGATACGTTAATAATTCGGTTATCTGATGGAAATCTTGTGGATGTTGAACCGAACACGTGGGACATCTTCAAGTTTGGATACAACAAAACCACAAAAAAGATAACATCGACCAGTGCTGGTTCGTTCACCCAATACCCCGTGAAACTTGCCTGGGCAATTACCATCCACAAAGCACAGGGGAAAACTTTTGAAAATGTCATTCTGGATTTGGGAAGAGGAGCATTTGCCCCAGGACAGACCTATGTCGCATTGAGCAGATGTGTTAGCCTTGAAGGACTTGTTCTAAGGACTCAAATCAAAAAATCACACATTTTCACGGACTGGAAGGTTAGCAACTTCCTGACCAATTATTACCAGGGTACCCTTGGCCAGCAGATGTCCCTTGAGGAAAAATCACAATTTATCAATGACTGTATTGTGAAGGATCAAAAAATTGAGTTGGATTATTTGAAGGGTGGGGATGAAAGATCAAAACGCCTGATAAAACCAGAGGTTATCGGCAGAATGAAGTATAGGGATAAAACATATTTAGGAGTAAAGGGGTTTTGCTACCTCAGAAATGCAGAGAGAGCTTTTCGGTTGGACAGAATTTTGAGCATGAAAATCAAGGAATAAATCTTTTGATCACAAAAATCAGTGTTTAATTTCGTATATGTTTTGGATACTGGCTAATTGAGCCCCATTTTTTTATACCACAAAACTCCATCTTTTTTTATCTCTGCTAACAGGGCATTATTTTCAATCTGGTGAAAGATAAGTACATCGACTTGATATGGGACAGTGAGATTTTTTATATTTTCAATAATATTTGCCTGGTCATCAAATGTAAGTTCGCTCCCAAATATTACCAGATCTATATCTGAGCAAGGTGTAAACATTCCAGTTGCCCTGGAGCCAAACAGCACAATTTTTTCTACTTCTTTATTTCGGAGAATTGTTTCAATTATTGTTTTTTTATATCTTATTTTGAGTCCATCGTCCGTAATGGTTTTCATTAAGACAAATTTAATTCCAGATTACCAACTACCAAAAGTAAAGCGGGAAGATACTTATCTCGTATGAGTTTTTCTGCTTTTTTTGCTTTTACTTCGTCATATGTGTGGCTGAGCAAGTTCCTTTTTATTAGTGCGTCCAGCAGACATTCGGCATTTTGCTCATCAAGTAGTTCAACTTCAAAACTTTTTCTAATAACTCCTCTTGGCGTTACTTCACTATATCCTACAAAAAACAGATAATCCTTCAGAGTTTTCCAAGTAAGCTCAAAAGAAAACTCAAACATCTGGACAAGTCCAGCTCTTTCAAGGTTTGTAAACTCAGCCTTTTTACACGCCTCCTCAAGCCCAGCCAATGCTTTTCTTAAGGAAGCAAGACGCTGTACCCATCTTCTTTCTCCGATGTTACTCATTCGTTACTCCTTGCTACATTGGATATACGACATATAGATTATATCATATATTTTGTAATAATATAGGTTGTGCTAATCTCACTCTGTATTATTTCTTCTTCTCTGTTATCCCGTTTATTTTTGTTTGATATTTTTCAAGACGGGTTGAGATGCGTTCTTTGGCTTTTGGAGAGAATGAACTTGTAACTCTTTGAATCAAAGAAGTGAACGAGGGAGCTGGTTGTCCTTCCGCTCTCAGCCCAAGAATCCTTGTAATTTCAGCCCCAAATATGATGATAATCACGGAGAGGAACAACCAGACTATTGCACCGATAATTGTTCCAAGTGCCCCATAAATAAAATCGATTGTTGAAAAATATGCAAGGTAAATACTGAAAAAATATCGGAGAATATTCCAGAGGATTGCAGATGCTACCGCCCCGTAAAAAACGTCTCTGAAGCGTTTTTTTGTGTTTGGGAGAACATAATAAATTATCAAACATAGCATACCAAACACAAACCATGAGAAAATATTTTGGAAAATCCAGGCAAGCATTGGAATCCTGTCAACAAGAGTTTGGATTGCGGAAATTTTGGTCAGTGTGGCATATCCAAGAATCGGAGATGTTACCAAGCCAATAATCAGCAGAAGATTTATGATGAGAGAAAAAATCATTCCGATTCCGTACGATCTCAAGAGTCCGCGAGATTTTGCGTTGAACACTTTGTTCATCGCATATTCCATTGATCGAAACATTCCGCCTGAAACAAAGATGAGAGCAAAGAAACCCCAGATTGTCATTGAGGTAACTCCGTTGATAATCGGGTTTATTATTCGCATGAAGGAGCTGACGGTTTCTGGGTTTGCAACAAATATTTTCAGGATTTCACTCAGCTGGTTTGCATAGTGTTGTTGGCTGAGCAACATTCCAAGCAGTGAAAGTGTGAAAAGAATTACAGGAACAATCGCTAGCATGAGATAAAAAGAAACAGAGGATGACAGCACAAGACCCGAATCCTCACCAAAAGAGAGAACAGCTTCAATAAAAATTCTGACTGGTCTAAGGATTAATCGAAGTATCTTGGATTTTGATGTCATCTTGTTTTGGGAAATACACATGGTGGGCGATAGTGGAATCGAACCACTGACTTCTACCGTGTCAAGGTAGCGTTCTACCGCTGAACTAACCGCCCACGACCACAACATTATCTGCAATCGTTCAGTTATGTCAAGGTATGAACCATAATAACTCAAATGATGTAATTTAGGAAAGAGGTAAACTAATGCAAAAGATACTAGTGCTAACAATTTCTGTTGTGTTGCTGTTGTCCTCGTCAGTTGGGTATGCTCTTGTTGAGAAAACCCCTGACTGGACGCATATGCACGGTGATGCCTACCATACCGGCTACTCAAATCATGAGCTTCCGCCTCCACTTCAGTTGCTTTGGAAAAAAGATTTTGCAGGTTCACCGTACGCAAATGTTGTGGCATGCTGGGATGGCAACACTCCAAAAATATTTGTTGGCGATGTTGGGATGGACGCAAGAACTGGTGCTCAACTTTACTGTCTTGAACCATCAACTGGAAGAATTATTTGGAAATACAAAGTGGGGGATGGTGAGATACCAGCGTCTCCAACAATATACACGTCAAAAGCAGGTCAAATGAGGGTTTTGGTTATTTCATCCGGCATCCTTCAGACCAGAGAGAGTAGCATTGTTCTTCACTGTCTGACAACGGAAGGGGATATTGTCTGGAAGCAGAAACTTAAAGGGTCATCTAGCCAATCAACCCCCACTGTTCAAAATGGTCATATCTATGTCGCAAGCACAATTTTTGCGGGAGACAGCTCGAAGGGTGGACATCTCTACAAACTTAATGCCGAAACGGGTGCTACAGTCTGGAGAACAACTCTTCCAGATGCTCCAATTGTTGCTTCACCCTCCCTTGTTGAGGGTCGTGTGATTATTGCTTGTTCCCACATTGGGATTGGTGGCTTTGATGGAGCCTGGCTTGGTGCCTATCTTCGAGGTTCGATTTATGTTGCGTGTGATGATGAGACAGGACGCATTGTTGACAGGTTGGATTACGGTGATATGAGGATGGACATCTTCACAGTTTACCATGATGGGGAATTGATAATATCTGGAAAAACCAGCCAGATATGGAACGAAAAAATCGAGTGGCCTCCTGGTTCTGGATATTTCATTATTAAACAATACGTGATTCCAAAAAATCATATCGCCAGAGTAGACCCAAAAACTTTCTCAACAATATGGAGGAAGTATCCAAGACTTTACGATATGAGATCTGGTCTCAAAACTGAAATTTATGCTCACTCACCCGTTGTCTCTGGTGATTGGATAATTACGGGTTCTGACCAGGGAATGATTTATGCCTACAACAAAAAAAATCCTCTCAAAAATTGGGAACATCAGCTGGCAATGGGTAGTAATGGGCCTCAAGGTGTTCGTGTCTGCATGGCGACCAGTAAGAATTATATCTACTTAAATACCGGTGATACTCCTCCCAACTGTCAATCCTGCAAAGCGAGATTCAAAATTTTTGATATTGAAAACGGGAGCAAACTTTGGAGTTATCCCCTCAGTGCTCCTGGTCGTGGCGGGGTAACTATCTTTGACGAATATGTTTACACTTTTGACAGAAACTACCTCTACTGCTTCACTCGTGGTGAAAAACCAAAACTCATGGTTGACCCACTTGAAATTAATTTGGGTGAAATTCCGAAAGGGCAGAAAGAGACTACCCAGTTTAAGGTTTGGAACGGTGGTGCTGGTTACATTGTTGGTAAAATAAAATTTGACAAACCATATATGAAAATATCCTCTGAGCAATTCATGCAACAGAGCGATCCAAAAACCTTCATATGTACAATTGACACAACAGAACTCACAGTTGGACAAACCTATAATATCCCAGTACTTGTGGACTGTGCAACAACAGGTGAGAAAAAATTTGTAACTATTACTTTTACGGTAACTGGACAGCCTAAACTAAAAGTAACACCACTTGAAATTGATTTTGGTGTTGTTGACCGTGGGACTTATTCCGAGTCAGAATGTTTCATTGACAATATCGGCGAGGGAACGCTCCGAGGCGAGATAACATCCGATGCAACCTGGTGCGTGATTGAATATTTGAAATGGGAAGGCAACCATAAAAAGCTAATCATCACAGCGGATACAACAATGCTTGATTTCAATCGTAATTACAAAGCAAACATATTTTTTGAAAGTAACGGTGGAACTGCCAAGGTTGTGGTAAAGATTCGCACAAAACAGGAAGGTCCAAAACTTCGAGTTTATCCAACTGAGCTGATATACACAGATGTAACCTGGGGAGATCAGATTACAGGAACATTTGCAATTGATAACGCTGGAATATTGACACTTGAAGGCGTGCTTGAACCAAGCGAAGACTGGGTACACATTTCAACCCAGAATTTCACAATAATCGATGAGCCACAGAATGTTATCGTAACCATTGATACCACTGAACTTCCTGAAAATGAAACCACAACTGCCGAGATTCTTGTAAAGAGCAATGGCGGTAACAGGATTGTAAATATCTCTATTCAGATAAAACCAAGACCGCCAATGCTGAAAGTTGATCCACCAACACTATTTTTTAATCAGTGTAATCCTGATGAATATTATGAAGAAACTCTGACAGTTTCAAACATCGGCAATGGAATTTTGACCGGCGATATTCAAGTCAGTTCAGATGCACCCTGGTTGAAGATTGGACAATCCGATTTTGACATTCAGAGTGCTCCACTAAAAATCAGAGTTAGGATTGACACAGCAGGAATGCCAAGGGGAACGTCATACACGGGGAAAATCATCATCACAAGCAACGGCGGTTCAGATGAAGTTGGTGTGGTTGTTGTCCTCTCAGAAAGAAAAAAGAGAATTATTGAGCTTTGGATTGGCTCAAAACAAGCCAAGGTGAATGGAGAACCACACGATTTAGATTGGCCACCATACATAAACAACGGCACGACCATGGTTCCTGCCAGATTTATTGCAGAGGCATTTGGTTGTATTGTTGATTTTTATCCCAAACATACAGCAGTTGAAGAGATATACATCACCAAAGGTTCAAAATTTATAACACTCTTTATTGGTAAAAATAGAGCAATAGTCGATAACGAAGAGATACAAGTTGATGTCTCACCTGAGATAAAAAATGGTAGAACATTTGTCCCCATCAGATTTATTTCAGAAATATTTGGTGCAGACATCAAATGGGATTCTGAATCAAAGAAGGTGACGATTAGTTATTATGAGGATTGAGTAACGTCCATTATCCCAATATTATTCTGAATCCTCCCACAATTTAATTCAGAATCTTGCTGAGATTATTCATGGATTATACAGATTTTGGAGATTCCCCCACTTCCGCAGGGGTTGCTCAATGTCAAGCATGGAATGACAGAGGGAGTTGGCGATAATGGTGTTAAGGGGCAATAAATAAGGTATATCACAAAAGGGTTTTGTTCAGGAGTTTTGTGAATCCTTTTGTACTCATTGGTTGGTATGTCAGAAATTCTCCATTCAGAAATACTCCGAATGTGCCATATGGTGATGCGGAGTTTTGTGCCTGTTCTTTGGTTTGCAAATGAATGAGTTCAGTTTTAATTCCGAAATCATTCTCTGCTGTTTCTCGCATCTCTTTAACATAGTGTTCAACAAACGGGCATTGGTCGGTATATTGAATTACCAGCCCTTCTTTCTCAATTGTTCCTCGTTTTGCATTTTCTCTAAATTTGGGAAGTGGTGCATCTTTGTCGTTTCTTTTCACCATCAAATCAAAAAATGGTGGTGCAGTATCTGCAACTTCAAACCCAAAATATTTATAAAATTTACTTCCTGTGAGAAATGCTTTTTCTCCAGAAATCACAGCAACTCCGTTGTATTTTTTTCCTTCTTCGAGGCAGTATTCAAGCAAATCTCTTGAGTGATTATTTCCTTTGAATTTTCCCGAGACCCACAAACAATGAATGAAAAGATAACCTGGGGCATCAATTGGTTTCCATGCAAATGCTGCTGGAAGATATTCGATGAAAACTTTTCCTCTCTCGTCAAGTTTTCTGAAAACCATACCTTCGGCAAAACGTTCCTTCATCCACTCTTTTTTTCTCATCATTCCAGCTTTGTTTTTTGCACTCCCAAGTGCACAACAGATGTGTTCGCTATCAATATTATCTAGATTTATATTTTTATATCCCTGGTCATTCATATTCTGACCCTCCTCTTGGTTCACCGTAGGGACAATCCTAGGATTGTCCCTACATCGTATTTTGGATATTCTACTTTATTGGAATAAGAATGTCAACCTCGCAATCCTTGCTCATGCCAATTTCTCCTGCAATACATTT
>CBDUSO010000020.1:0-42529 GCA_965370295.1 uncultured bacterium | reverse complement strand
AGCCAAAACCAAGATTAAAACTCTTGCCAAGGGAGGCGTTTTTTTCTGCCGATGAGTTGATATCGCTAAATGAATCTGTTGGTCGGGTTTCATCTGAAACCATCTGTCCATATCCCCCAGGAATCCCTGTTCTTATCCCGGGTGAAGAAGTATCGCGAGAAATGATTGAATATCTGATCGAGTTACAGAGTAATGGTGCTTCAATCACCGGTATGAAAGATTCAAAGATTTCAGTTGTAAAATAAAAACATGATAATAATCCTGAAATCCAGTGTGAAATTTTCTGGATTTCAGGACGGAGTAATTCTAGTCTTCCTTGATTAGAACACGATTTATTTTTATATCGTTTACTGGTGATTTGATTCCAAGTTCTTCATTGGTTGTTGTTTCTGCATTACTGATTTTGTAGCAGATATCGAGACCATCAGTGACTTTTCCAAATATCGTATACACATCTGTGATCTTTGGATTATCAATCAATAAGATTGCAAAAATGGAATTGTTTCTATTTGTATTCATGTCTTTGACCAAGAAAACAGATCCGATTGTTGCAGGAGTTGATGTTCTTTCGTAGTCGATTTCAAATATTTCAGCTCCCTTACCTTGGTTGAAAACATCACCGGATTGAATAAATATGTCTGGCTCAACATGGTAAAAATTATTTCCCAGGTAGAGCGAATCTCTGTAGTTAGTGCCAGGCATTTCAATACCTTCGCACCACCTGAGAAATTGCTCACAGGTTTTTGGTGCGTCTTGTTGATTGAGTGTAATCTCAATCAGACCTTCGGAGGTGTGGAATTCAACTATTTTATTCTTTTGAGGAGTGCTGCTACACCCGGTAAATACAAGTAACAGTGCCAGCAGAAAACCGACAGACATCGAGATAAATTTATTATTATTTGACATAGGCTTTTACGATATCCACAGGTGTTGTTGGAGTTGATTTTTCACCCATTCTTCCAACCTCAACCTCAACTTTTGCGATTGCATCAACAATATCCATGCCACTTGTAACCTCTCCGAAAACAACAAAACCCAATTCATCCAGGTTTGAGTTGTCGTCAAGGTTGATAAAAAATTGTGCATCGGATTGATGAGCCATTGGTCTGCCATTCTTGCTTATTGTTGATGATGCCATCGCGATAGTTCCTCTGATGTTTGTCGAATCTGCAAAGGTCGTATCAACTTTCATGTTTTCGCCCCCCGTACCCGTGCCATGAGGATCCCCTCCCTGAACCACAAAACCATCAACAATGCGATGAAAGGTGAGATTATCATAGAATCCTGAGTTTGCTTTGTCTACCATGTTTTTTGAAGCAATTGGTGCTTTGTCTGCCCAAAGCGTTACCTCAAAATTACCATGGTTTGTTTCAAAAACTATAATTGAGTTTCCACCACACGAAACAGCTATGATTACAATCATGATGACAACCAACACTGACAGTATCTTTTTCATCGACATTCCTTTCAAAATCTTTTTATAAAAAAATTATTGTAAAATTATCCCCACAATGCAACCAAACCCAACTGAATGGTTGGGTTTGGTGTAAGTCATTTTTTTTCGTAATGCAGTTTCCTGATTATTTCATGTATACTTTGTTGATGACCACAGAAGATACCGGTGCATCATTTGCTCCAGTTTTTACTTTTGAAATCTTATCAACAATTTTCATTCCACTTGTGACTTCACCAAATGCGATGAAACCAGATCCATCAAGGAATGAATTATTGACAACACTGATGAAGAACTGTGCATCCGACTGGAAAGGCATCGGTTGACCAGTTGTTGATGATGCCATTGCGATTGTCCCTCTGACGTTGGAAGAACCATCAAAAGCAGGATCAACATTCATGTTTTCGCCACCCATACCGGTACCCTGAGGATCTCCACCTTGAATCATAAAACCATCAATAATGCGATGGAAAATTAGACCATTGTAGAATCCTGAATTTGCCTTATCGATCATGTTTCCCGTTGCAATTGGTGCTTTATCCACCCAAAGTGATATTTCAAAAGTACCCTCGCTGGTGTCAAAAACTACCACGTTGCTTCCAGATGTTGTTCCGCCACCACCACATGAAACAGCGAGAACAACAAACATGACAACAACTAAAACTGATACTAATTTTTTCATTATTTCCACTCTCCTCTAAAGTTTGACTAATTTTGAATTATTATGAATTTGCTTATAAATGCAATAAAACCCAGCCACTTGGGTTGGGTTTTATTGATTGTCAAAATTATTTTCTTTGTATTGGGGCTGTTATTTGATGAATGCTTTGACGATTGTTACAGGAGATACTGGTGCGTCATTTGGTCCAGTTTGTACTTTTGATAATTTGTCAACGATGTCCATCCCGCTTGTGATTTCACCAAATGCGATGAAACCAGATCCATCAAGGAATGAATTATTGACAACGCTGATGAAGAACTGTGCATCTGACTGATATGCCATTGGCTGACCAGTTGTTGATGATGCCATTGCGATTGTTCCTCTGACGTTGGAAGAGCCTGGGAATGCAGGATCAACATTCATGTTTTCGCCACCCATACCGGTACCCTTAGGGTCTCCACCTTGAATCATGAAATTATCGATAATGCGATGGAAAATCAGATTGTTGTAGAATCCTGCATTGATCTTGTCAATCATATTTCCTGTTGCAATTGGTGCTTTGTCCACCCAGAGAGCAATTTCAAAAGTACCATGATTTGTTTCAAATACTGCTGTTTTGTTCACGAAAGTCTCCTTCACTACAGGTTTGTCTTCGATTGGTTCGGTTACTATTTCAACTTTTTCTTCAATGACTTCTTCGGTCTTTTCGATTACTTCTTTGGTTTCTTCAATCTTGGTTACAGGTTCTTTTGTTTCGGTGTCGGTTGCAAGTTTCACCTCGGGTTTTCCACCACATGAAACAGCCAGTACCACAACTGTAAGAACAACTAGCATCGTTACGAATTTTTTCATTTTTTCATTCTCCTTCAAAGCTTGACTAAGCTGGAATTATTATGAATTTGCCTATAAATGCAACCAAACCCAACCACCTGGGTTGGGTTTGGGATAATATCGATATGTAGAAATCAGAAGTCAAGATGTTACTTTTGTTCTTACTCTTCTGATTCTGTCTTGGTTTCTTCGGCTTTTTCAGTCTCTTCTGCTACCTCGGCAACAGCTTCGGTAGCCTCTTCAGTAACTTCTTCGACAACTTTTTCGGTAGCTTCAGTAACCTCTTCAACAACTTCAGCAACAACTTCTTCACTAGCCTCAGTGGTAACATCTGGCTTGAAGGTTGCTCCCTCGTCTACCTTAGTTTCTTCTACTGCTACTTCTGTTGCCACTTCTGGTTCAGGCTTTGTGGCTTCTTCGTCGTTGAGGTTTACAGCTTCGAGAACATCACGGTTTTCTTTTTCGAGGTCACTTTCAGACATGAATCTTACTGATGGATCTCCACCTTCACGAGCAAATTCCTGAAGATATTTTTCTTCTTCTGTTGGTTCGTTGAAGCGTCTCTTTCTCTGTTGTCTCTCTGGTGCATCAAGGAGAGCCTTCATTGAGAGACGAATTTTTCTTTCATCTGGCTGGATGTCAATAATCTTGCATTTGACTGCCTGCCCTTCAGAGATTTCGCTGTCAACGCGTTCTACTCTGTGATGAGCAATTTGTGAGATGTGGAGGAGTCCAGAGATGCCCTCTTCAAGCTCAACGATTGCACCGAATTTGAGGAGCTTGGATACTGTGCCTTCGACTACATCGTCTGCTGAATATTTGTATGGAACAAGTTCCCACGGATGTGGTTTTGCCTGTCTGAGTGAGAGTGAAATACGGTTGCCATCATCTGCAATCTTGAGCAGTTTGATGGTAATATTCTCACCCTTTTTGAGCAATTCTTTTGGTGCTTTTCTGGAACCCCAGGAGAGTTCTGAAAGATGGATAAGACCTTCAACCTTTTCACCAAGATCAACGAATGCACCAAATTCTACGATGCTGACAACTTTACCCTCGTAAAGTTCTCCAACTTCGAGATTTTTGATGAATTCATGTCGTCTGCCACTCTTCTCTTCTTCGAGAACTTCCTTCTGGGAGCAGACAACTCTGCGTGTTGCACGGTCAACTTCGATTACGCGAACACGCATTTCTTTTCCAACCCATTTTTTTGGATCGGCATTTTTTCTTGTTTCAATGAGTGAACGAGGGATGAATGCTGTGACTCCGAGATCAACAAGAATTCCGCCTTTGACAGCTTTTGTTCCTGTGGTTGAAAGGATTTCTTTCTTTTCTCTTGCTTCGTTGAGACGATCCCAGATGAGTTCAAAGTCCGCTCTTTTTTTGGAAAGCAGAAGTGTTCCATCATCATCGCCGGTCTTCATAACCTTGCAACGAACTGTGTCGCCGGGATGAAATTCTTCGTCAAGTGGAATATCCGGATTGTTCCTGGAGATTTCCCTTACCGAAATAAAACCCTCAGATTTTTGACCAACATCAACAAGTAAACCATCTGGTGTTACCTTAACAATAGATGCATCAAGAATGTCGCCACGCTTCATGTTCTTTGTTTCAATATCGGAGATTGCTTCACTCATTACTGATTGAATGAATTCGTTTCCCTCATCTTCCGATACTGCACCGGGTACAGTTTCTTTTGGTGGCTTAGAGTCTTCAACTTTTTCCTCGACCTTTACTTCGTCAGGAATTGTTGCTTTTGGGGACTCTTCAACCGATTCAGTTTCATTTACTGTTTCAGTTGTTTTCTCTGGAGTTGATGGAGTTTCTTCAACTTCGCTTGTGTTATTCTCAAGTTCTTCTTCAAACATGTTCAGCACCTCGACTCACCTCGTCTATATTTCTTATGCAATCAACCGAACAGAATATCGGTATTTGACTACACCACTGATAGATTGTGATAGGAAGTAACTCTTTATAATAGGGTCTTTGTGTTAAACGTTGACTAATAACGCCATGTGGATAAAGTCATGTACCATGGAAACGAGTGATATTGTAACCCGAATATACAAGAGAGAACCCAGTAATAGACTGACTTTAATCCACTTTCAAAGTAGAGATGGCGTTTTTAGAGAGATACCCGATGAGATACCTGACAGCCTGAAAGAGGGTCTTTTGAAAGTTGGAATAAAATCTCTCTTTTCTCACCAGGAAGAGTCCATAAAATTGGCTTTAGATGGGAAAAATATTGTTATTGCAACAGCAACTGCTTCTGGAAAAACGCTATGCTATAATATTCCTGTCCTTTCAAAATTAATCGAAAAACCTGAGTCAAGATCGTTGTATCTCTTCCCGACAAAAGCACTCTCGGCTGATCAATCGACGGGTTTGAAAAATTTGATGGAAGTCACTGGATTGAACAAACAGATGCACACATACGATGGTGATACTCCTCCAAATATTCGTCAGGTTCTCAGAAAAAGTGGCTCGATAATATTGACCAATCCTGACATGCTTCATAAGGCAATCCTCCCGCATCACACTAAATGGACACAACTCTTTGAAAATCTTGACTATGTTGTTATTGATGAACTTCATCAGTATCGTGGTGTTTTTGGTTCTCACATGGCAAACGTGATGAGACGGTTGAAAAGAATTGCAAATTTTTATGGAAGCCATCCACAGTTTATCATGTCGTCTGCAACCATCAAAAATCCTGGAGAACTTGCCAGTAAAATTATTGAAGATGATGTCGAGGTGGTCAGCAAGGATGGCTCCCCACATGGAGATAACTATCTGATGGTGTACAATCCGCCTGTGGTCGATGCTCAGATGGGTTTCAGAAAATCAGTAACCTTTGAAGCAGTCAGATTTGCCCTTGAATGCCTGAGGGAAGATATTCAGACGATTGTTTTTGCGAGGAGTCGAGTTCGAGTCGAGCAGATTCTCCGACTGCTCAGAGATGGTGTGAAAAAACACAATATTTCTGAGAGCAGAATCAGAGGATACCGAGGTGGTTATCTTCCGCTTGAAAGAAGAGAGATTGAGAAGGGTTTGCGAGATGGTTCTATACTTGGTGTCGTTTCAACAAATGCACTTGAGCTTGGAATTGATATTGGACAGTTGGAGGCGGCTGTAATTGCGGGGTATCCAGGAACAATTGCCAGCCTCAGGCAGCAATCAGGGAGAGCTGGTAGAAAACAGCAATCGAGTTTGGCAATCCTTGTTCTCTCAAATAATCCTCTTGACCAATACATCTATTCAAACCCAAAATATTTGATTGAATCATCACCCGAAGCCGGGTTGATAAATCCCGATAATCTTTACGTGATGATCTCTCACATCAAGTGTGCGGCGTTCGAGCTTCCCTTTGTGGACAATGAAAAATTTGGAACAGCTGAGATTTCACCAATTCTTGAGCATTTGCGAGAGAATGGCGTGGTGAATCATTCTGGTGGAAGATGGTTCTGGATGACCGACAAATATCCAGCCGATGAAATTTCTCTCAGGAATTCTTCTGAAGGAAATGTGACAATTCATGATGTGACATCTGGCAGAACAATCGGTGAGATTGATATGTTTTCCGCACCAATGCTGGTTCATGATCAGGCAATCTACATTCATGGGGGAATCACATATCATGTTGACAAATTGGATTTCAAGGAAAGAAAAGCATTCATCAGACGGGTAAATGTGGATTATTTCACGGATGCAAATCTTCAGGTTCAGCTCTCGGTTTTGGACGAACTAAAATCATCAGATGACGATGGTGTAAACATTGGACATGGTGAGGTATCAGTGACAGCGATGACATCGGTTTTCAAAAAAGTAAAGATGACAACCCATGAAAATCTTGGCTGGGGAGAGGTACATCTCCCAGAGATGCCTATGGATACAACATCATGGTGGTTGACTCTCGATGGAAATTTGCTTTTGAAATATTCTCAATCCGAAATTGGTTTAGCTTTGCTTGGTTTGGGAAATCTTTTGATTGGTATTTTGCCAATTAATTTGATGTGCGACCCAAAGGATTTGGCACTTCATATTGAGGTGAAATCTCCACATTTCAGGAATCCAACAATCTTTATCTACGAAACAAATGCAGGTGGGGTAGGACTCTCTGAAAATATTTTTGATATGGGTGTTCAACCACTTGCGATGGCGATGGATGTTGCATTGGGGTGCAAGTGCAAAGATGGTTGCCCGGCATGTGTGGGCCCACCAACATCGGGTGGTCCAACTTCAAAGGAATTGACAATCAAACTCATAAAGGATATTTTGAAAATCTAAAGAGGGTTTGATTTTTTTTGAGCTTCTCTCAATTCGTTCTCACCCAAACCGAAGTAGTGTCCAATTTCGTGGTAGAGGACGTGGTCGATAATTTCATTCAAATGCTCTAAATCCCTTGCCCTTCTCATGATTGGAATCCTGAAGATGAGAATCCTGTCGGGCCAGGATATTGGTGAAAATCCCCGTCTGGCGGTCATTGGGACACCTGTGTAGAGTCCGAGCAGGCTCATGTGGCTACCAATATTCATTCGAGTAAGAATTTCTCTTGTTGCAAAATCCATCACCTGGTATGAAATATTTGCATCTTTGAGTTTCTCGAACCAGACATCTGGAAGCTTGTTCCAGGAAATCTCGACTAATTCTGAAAATGTTTTCGGGTCTACAGAAATCATATTGTGTACATCAGTTGGATGATGCCAAGTCCCGCTTCGGTATCTTCACCGGAACCATCTGGAGTTAGAATTTCTTTTTTCTTGATGAATCCAAAATCCATGTAGGCAGAAACATCACCGGTTGCAGGTGCAAACTCTGTATTTTTTGGTTTGTTTGTTGTTGCAAAAACCTCGATTTTTAACAGTCTGGATTTTTTTGCAAATCCTCTTGTGTGAACCAGCAGAGTTTCTTTGACATCATCTCTGTCTTGAAATTTTGGATAGACATAAAAGTCAATCACCTGAAGAACACGCATGTCCTTTATGTTGTTGACATGACTGCAACCGATTCGCCAGCAGACAGGTTTTGGTAGATGTGTGATGTATCCGGCAACTTCAGCCCCAATGAATGCAATCGATATTACACGACCATATTGACGGGTCATTTCTGATAAAAAATTGACAACCTCAGAACTTCCAAGTGGACCAAAACGAGCATCGAAGTATCTGCAGGGTGAGGGTAATCCCTGCCCTGCAATGTCTCTTACGGTGATTGCTTTTATCATCACGCCAGTATCTGTGCGATTCAGATCGAGTCTTGGGTGGACAAAAGTTTCTGGGATATTTCGTTCACGATTTGGTTTTATTCCGGCTTTCTCAACTTCAGCTGAGAGTGTTTCCCCCCCTGTGTGTGTTCCGATCCACTTCTGGTTGAGAAAAAATAGTGGCTTTGCACCGTTTACCCTGGTGTATTTGTGTTCTCTTCTGATTTCTTTAACAATTTTGGAGACATGTCGCGGGAGCATCACAAGACGTGCATCTCGAATTTCTGCAAGATTCCATTCTCTGAGCTTTAAGCCGTAAACGTCTGCAATTTCTCTGGCTATCCGACCTGATGAATAGTATGGTGAGTATATCCAATCGAGAACCATGATTCATGCTCCTTTCAAAAACTAGTAACCCAGCTGTTTGTTGACGAGGTTTGTCGGCTTTTCTCCATTTTCCATTCGCATGATGTTTTCACGGACGAGTCTTGCAAATCGTGGCCAGAATTCCGGGGTCATTCCAGCTGAGTGTGGAGTTGTGATAACCTGTGGCATTGAAAGAAGAGGAGAGTTTGGGTCAATTGGTTCGGTGTGAAATACATCCAACCCGGCACTTGCAATGCGACCCGCTCGAAGTGATGAAATCAGAGCTTCCTCGTCAACGAGATCGCCACGAGAAATATTTATGAAAATGCAACCATTCTTAATCCCAGACAATGCTCTGCTACCAAGCGTCATTTCAGTCAGCTCTGTTTTTGGGAGTGCACAAACGATGATATTTGAACTCGCCAGGACATGAGGTAGTTTGCTCATTGAGTATACCTCATCAACATTTTCAACAGGTTCCTGCACACGTTTGATGCCAAGGGTTTTCATTGAGAATCCCTGTTTGGCAATTTTTGCGATAATTTTCCCCACTCTGCCAAGCCCTAAAATTCCGATTGTTTTTCCGGTGATTTCTAAAGGAGCATTGGCATCAGTTGCCAGGGAGTTCCCCCACCAATCTTTGGCGGTCATTCCTGAATTTGATTTTATTATTTGACGACTGCAAGCGAGCATTAGGGAGAAGGCATGTTCTGCAATCGCCTGGCTTCTGCATCCACCAGAATTTACGACCAACACTTTTGAATCGATAATATCTTGGTAAAGATGCTCACTTCCAACCCCATCAATTGCATAAAAAATTGCTTTTAATTTTGATGCCAGCTTGAATAGATTTGGAGGAATCCAGTAACTTGCAACAATATCTGCATCAGTTATCTCTCTCTTTAGGTCAGTATGCTTAACCCTCAAGAGTTTGTGGTCAGGAAGAGTTTCAACCAGAGCGGCAAATATGTCAGAGGGCATTCGATAAAAGGGAACATTGCTGTCTAGATCGAACACTATTTTCATACACTCACCTCCTGGTTATTTCATACAAGAGTATGGTAGAAGAAACCGATGCGTTCAAGGAATTCAGCATCCCAAACATTGGAATTGAGAGTAAAATATCACAATGTTTCTCAACCGAATTTCTGAGTCCCTTTCCCTCTGAGCCGATGACGACTGCTGATTTCTCAGCAAAGTTGAAATCGATGATTGATTGTTTTGCAGAAGGTGATGTGCCATAAACCCAGAAGCCATGGTCTTTGAGAGTGTCTATTGTCTGTGAAATATTTGTGACTCGGATGATTGGAACATGCATCACAGCACCTGCTGATATGCGGGAAACAACGGATGTGATGGGACTTGCAGAACGTTTTGGTATGATAACTCCGCATGCACCAAAACACTCAGCTGATCGAATTATTGTGCCAAGGTTGACAGGATCACTTATCTGGTCAAGGATGATGATGATTGCTTTGTCTTTGAGTTCATTGAGAATATCTTCTAGTTCTGAATATTTTATGGGTGAGATTGTGGCTACGATGTCTCTTGCATCGCTTGAAATTGTTTTTAATCGCTGGGATGACACGACATCAAAAGGAATTCCTTTGTTTCTGCATTCGTCAACAATAATTTTTATTGCACTGTCTCGACCGATGTTGTCTCTGATGTAAACACGATTTACAGGGGTGTTTGATTTTAGTGCTTCGATTACCGAATTTTTACCGTAAATGTGTTCCTGTTCTTCGCTCATTTGCGGATGACTCTCTGTCCCTGAGGGGTATCCTTGACGACAAATCCAAGTCTATCAATCTCATCACGAATCTCATCTGATCTTCCCCAGTTTTTTTCTTCCCTTGCCTTTATCCTTGCGTCAAGCAATTCTTGAATTTCTGTGGGAATTCCAGTTTCAGAGTTCTCAATGAAAGCAAACACGGTGTTTATTTTTTTGATAGAATTTAGAATTTTTTCTGCATCTGATTTTGAAAGTTTGTTTTCATCGATCAGTCGGTTTGTTTCTCTGGATAGATCAAAAACATGAGAGATCGCTTTTGGAGTGCTCAGGTCGTCGTTCATTCCAGCAGTGAATCCGTCCAGCATTTTTTTGATGATTGGCTCGACATCAACTTCACTTTTTACGCCGGTTACTTCTGTTAATCTTTGGATTAATTCGATGAGTCCAGCACGTCCTTTTGCACTGGCTTTTACGGCTTCAACCGTGAAATTTAGACTTGTCTGGTAATGGTTGGTGACTACAAAAAATCTGAATTCTTCGGGGCTTATCCCGAGTTTTTTCAGGTCATCAAGTGTGTAAAAATTTCCCAGTGATTTACTCATCTTTGCACCATCTACCATGAGATGTCTGGAGTGCATCCAGTTTCTGCAGAATGTTTTTCCGGTTGCACCCTCTGATTGTGCAATCTCGTTTTGGTGGTGAGGGAAAATGTTGTCGATCCCGCCTGTGTGAATATCCAAGGTTTCACCGAGATATTCCATTGACATTGCAGAGCATTCAATATGCCAACCGGGTCTGCCTTTTCCGAGAGAGGTCTCCCAGAAAACTTCACCATCTGATTCATCCCAAGCCTTCCAGAGGGCAAAATCTGAAACAGAATCCTTTTCGTACTCGTCTGATGCCACTCGGTTTGAGGCACCAGTCATCAGGGTTGAGGGGTCAAGGTGGGCAAGTTTTCCGTAGTCTTCAAATTTTGAAATGCTGAAATAGATGTTCCCGTCCGTTGTTTTGTATGCGTAGCCCTTCTCAAGGAGCTTTTCAATCAGTACAATCATTGGTTCGATGTGTCTTGTTGCTCTTGTGAAGTTGTCAGCAGGCACCATGTGAAGTGCTTTTAGGTCAGCAAAAAAGAAATCGATGAATGGTTTGGTGATGTCGTCCAGGGGGATATTTCGTTCTCTTGACGCTCGAATGGTTTTGTCGTCAACATCGGTTATGTTCATTATGTGGTTGACTTTGTAACCCTCGTATCTCAGGTATCTGACAAGAATATCCTCAAACAGAAATGTTTTGAAATTGCCTATGTGAATCCTGGAGTAAACCGTTGGGCCACACGTGTAAATATTTATTATGCCCTTGTTCAAGGGAACCAGTTCCTGTTTGGAACGGGTCATTGTGTTGAAAACTTTCATGTGTTTTTATCTCCGAGACTTACCGTCTGAGCTGATGTATTTGTCAAGGCTGAGCGATTGCATGAGTTCGTCACCGGGGTCAAAATGTTTGCTGATAACCTTGCTCATGTGATCGAACGTGAGATGTGAACCAACGAGACTGTTGATGTAATCAATGATATTCCAGAGGAACACTGAAAGTGCCTCGATGACGGTTTCGTTGAGAATTCCTTTTGTGTCAATTCCAACCAGTTTCAGATTTCCATCAAGTCTGAGATTGTTCATGAAACCATATTTTCTTCCAAGCTCTACCGCAAACTTGTCAACGATTCTTCTGAAATGGTTTGTTCCAAGATTTCTCTCACCAACTTCTGAGCCAACATCGTTTAGGAAATCAATCGACCTTGAAACATCCTCAGTGTCCTGTTTTTCAATCTTGACGAGGTCGATGCTGACGAATTTTAGCAGTGCTTTGCTAGTTTTGAATCTACCGACCCTGCTCGTTTCAAAGACCTTTGAAGTCAATTCGTGTTTTCTGATGACATCAAGAACTTCCCATTCTTCCATGTTGAAAACAAGATGTTCTCGTTCATCCTCTGGGATGTCAGCAATTCTGAGGATTGCATCATCTGCTGGCAATCTATCTCGGATGGAATTCCATTCATCCATCAGATTGCTCCAGTTGAGGAGGAGGCTGTTGATTTCGCTTGTGATTGTGCGTTTGGGTGATTCTAGCTCGGGGACAAAACCCCAAGTTCCACTCTCTATTGTTAGAAGATCATAGAATGCTGTTTCACCATCAAGAGTTCTGGTTTCTGCGTGAACAATATTTCCGCTATCGAAGAAAACTCTGGAGGTTTCCTCACCACTTTTGATCTCCATACATCCTGTCTTCTTGCTGATATTCATCGTTTGAAGAATAACGGCGAGATCCAGATTTTCGATAGTTCCTGTTATGGCATACATTAGTTTACCTCCTGCGACAATAATATGCTACTGTCAACAACGTTATTGTCAAGCACTTACCTTGTTTTCACGTTTGTAATCAGTATGCTAGGGTAACATATGAATATAATCCTTGCAATCCTTTTGTCGATTATTTCGTGTTTTTCTGTGTCAGATTCTTTTGATATAGATATCAAACCCGCTCCTGAGTTAGCTGAATTTGATGTTGGTCTGAGAAGACTGTTCGTAATCTTGATAGAAAATGAAAAAGATGGAACCATAAAAGTTTTGACAGATGGCGAAGAGATAAAAATTGGAGAGGTTATAGTTCCCGTAAAAAAGGCATCATCAATCCCAATTGATCTGTGGTCATCTCACTACATTGGTGCCTGCAACGGTCACAAGGGTGGAGTTGTTTACAGTGGCGGAGATTCTTTGAGGATCAGATGTGGTCCTGACAGAACATACAATCTTAAACGACCAAGAAATTGGATGTCCTCAGGTGTCAGAATTGTTCCGTTCACCGAAGAAGAGGTTGCAGTGGATGGGGATTTGGTCGTTGGATGCCCCGGCGGAGAAGAAATTTTCAACGAATGGTCACCCTATATTGGGAATCCTGTCTATGCAATGGAACACAATGGTGAGTGGAAAGCAATTGACGAGTACTTCTCCTCATCCACAAGACCTGCCCCAAAATTGATTATGATTGATGTCTTGAGACCTGAGAAAAAACTTGCATACATTGAGTTTGAAAGCTGGATAAAAGGTGATGAAGTCAAGGGTCAAATCATGGAACAATCTGGAAATGTTTATATCAGGTGGAAGGATGAATCGAGAAAAAAGATTGGCTCGGTTGTTCAAAAATTAAACTCTCACGATAACATCGTCGGGACGGAATATGCAGAAATTGGACAGGTGAGCGAAGTAACACCCGGAGAAATTATTCTTTCAACCTCCAACTGGTATGGTTTCATCGATGATGAAGATGAGCTGTTACGTGGTGGAGTCAGGATTATTCCAATAAACCATGCAAAATTTATGGACAACACATTTCAGAATGCAAAGCTAATCGGAGATAATTCCACTCTTATTGTTGGAAGTATTGGTTGTACCCCTCGCGATCTTCAAATAAAAGATTTACTTGATGGGGATGAGTTGATAATTCCACCATTCATGGGACTACCTCCACTCTTTAATGGATATTTGCGTCCTCGCTTCCAGAAATCAGACTATACCTCTTCCTTCAGGTATTACGTGTCAGATGATTTTGGAAAAAGCTGGCGTTCTACAATGGAAGTAAACGGTGGGGTTGAAGAAGACGGCACTAGCAAAGTGAAATACTGGACAAATATCAGGATTATGATTGGCAGATAGTTTTACAAACAACGGTCTTGATTGAATCAAATGATTTTCTAAACTGTATACTGTGAAAATATCATGTATCTTATCGCCACCTGTTCCTGACCTTAAGGGATATGTGGCTGTCGTTATCGACGCACTCAGGTCGACATCTACTCTGTCCATCATGTTTGGTGGCGGAATAAAGAGAGTCCTTCTTTACAATGATTATGAAGAAGCAAAAGAGCAGAAACTCTACAACCCAAAGTTGATTGTTGCTGGAGAAGAACAGGTTGTTAATGCTCCTGAATTCTACACAAGCAAATCAATTTCTGAATATTTGCAAAAAAAAATTGACGGAAAAGATGTAGTATTCAGCACAAGCAACGGAACATCTACTATGATTTCTGCAACCCATAAAGCCGATATTGTTCTTGCTGCTTCGATGCTGAACCTGGCATCAACCGCTGATACTTTAGCAGAGATTATTTTAAAAAATTCGTTGAATCTTGCTGTCATCTGTTCTGGAATAAATGGCAGTGTTGCGATGGATGATCTCTATGTTGCGGGTGCGTTAATTCATAAAACCATTGTTTCTGGTAGACTCAGAGACTTCGAGACAGACGATGGCGTTACACTTGCGAAAATGGTTTACGGTGGATTTGCACGACCGATGGATGCGTTCGTTGCATCCGAGAGTGGGAAGAGACTTTCAGACATGAGCATGACCTCGGATGTTGCTCTCTGTGCAAAAACTGATCTCATGCCGGGTGTACTGTTTGTCACAAACGAAGAGGATCAGTATTTTGTCAGGTTGAAGAAGGAGGACAATGAATGATCGATAGTAAAATAATCCAGAGTGCCTACGAGAAACTTGAACCCATCCTGGGTAGCAGAATTTCAATTTCTAAAATTCACTGCATGAGTTACTCCAGAGATTGGAGTCCCAGGCATGATACGGACAACGATATCCCAGATATAATTGCAGTTCCCAGAACGACAGATGAATGTGCTGAAATTGTAAAAGTAGCATATGAATTTGGAATTCCGGTAACTTCCTTTGCAGGTGGCACCGGTATGGGTGGTGGTGCATGTGCCTGGAAGGGTGGAATAATGATTGACACCAAAGGCATGAACCAGATTCTGGAATTTGATGAGAAGAATATGTCGGTCAGGGTTCAAGCAGGAATCACAATCTGGCATCTGAACGAATTTCTTGCGAGTCATGGAATGTGGTTGCCCCACCAGCCGGAATCAAAACAGGCATCCACCGTAGGTGCTGCGATAAATTGCGACAGTGATTCAACATTTGGAATGAAATATGGGAAAATCCTTGAATCCATGACTTCTCTTAGGGCGGTCGTTGGTACGGGTGAAGCGGTTGAATTTGGGCATAGAAAAGCGATGATGTCCTCGACTGGATACAATCTCATGCATCTTTTTGTTGCATCCGAGGGAACTCTTGGTGTTGTTACAGAAGCCACTCTTCGAGTGAATTATCTTCCAAAAGAACGAGAAGTGCTCGGATTTTACATGCGTTCAATCGGCGGTTCGTGTTATGCCTGTGAAGAGCTTTTGACAGCAGGTGTTCAGTTGGAATCACTTCACATAAATAATCGTCAACGACTTCATTTTTATACCCATGCTTACAGAGTAAAATATGACAGAGAACCCAATGTTCCTGATTGGGCAGATGCAATCCTTTTCGTTTCAGTTGCAGGTGATCGTGATATGGTTGATTTCAGTGTGAAAAAGATTCGTGATAAATTTGAACCAATCGGGACTGAAGTAAAAGAAACTGAGATTGTCACGGGATATTGGGCGAGCAAACACACTTTGGATTTTGAACCGTTCAAACAGAAATGGCCAGATTCTCAACGAGAACGAAAATTTGGAGCATCTGACCCCGGAGTTCCCATCGGAAATGTTCCGGCAATCCACGACAAATTTGTGGAACTTTCTGAGAAATATGACCAAGAAATTTTGGGAATGACAGTTTACAACGAGTGTCCTCAGAAACTTTCACCCTCGATTTCTTTTGCAATATTTGTGGATGACAAAGACCCAAAAAATGTGGAAAATTTTTACAAGTTTGTCCGTGAAATGTCCGAAACTGCAATCAAACTTGAAGGCACGATGAGTACTTACATCGGTGATGGTGACAGGCTTGGTGGATTCAACAAACTTGAACATGGTGCAAGTTATGAGTACATGAAAAAAATCAAAGAGGTTTTTGATCCAAAAAATATTATGAATCCAGGGAAAAAGTTTGAGAGCAGGTGGATAAAATGAGCAAATACAAACACCTGGAAAAAATGCGAGATGATATTTATACCTGTGTGAGGACTCGATGTGGATTCTGTCTTCAAGAATGCCCAACCTACAATGTCGGTTTGATTGAGAGTTTTGCCTCCCGTGGAAAGATGTTGCAGGCAAAGGGTTTGCTGGAAGGGGAGATTGAACTCTCACAGGACTTGGCAGAATCCGTCTCTCAATGTACTGTCTGTGGATACTGCCAGGCAAAATGTGCACTCGAAACAAACGATGTGTTCAAGGCACTTCGAGAGGAACTCGTTGATGCAGGATTCACGATTGATGGAAACGATTTAGTTGCAGAGAATATCGTTGAAAAGGGTGATCCTCTTGGTTCAGGCAGACAGAGAAACCAAAAGGGTGATGGTGAATACGTTCTTTATCTGGGTTGTGCATACAGGGATAGACCAAGTGATGTTGACCTGATTTTGAAGATTTTTGGAAAAATGGGAATCAACCCGACGATTGCTGACGAAAGTTGTTGTGGCAACGCACTCTACAACACGGGATATGTAAAAGCATTCGAGAAGGCAAAAGAGAATTTTTTGAAAATTTACGAATCATACTTGGATAAAAAAATAATCACAGTTTGTCCGACGTGTTATAAAACTCTGAAAGAAATATTTGGAATGAAAAATGTGGTCTTTGCCACCAAGATAATCCTGGAAAATATTGATAAATTAGATATTATACCAAATGGTGAAGTTGTTACCTTCCATGATCCTTGCCATCTCGGAAGAGGAATGAACGAATACGACAAACCAAGAGAGATTCTGGAAAAACTTGGATATAAGATAGTTGAAATGAGACTCAATCGGGAATATTCCCAGTGTTGTGGCGGTGGCGGTGGTTTGCAGGCTCACTCTCAATCTGCTGTTAAAGAGATCGCTGACAGGCGTGTAAAATCAGCACTTGATACCGGGGCAAAGTTTGTTTCAACGATATGTCCAACATGCGAGGCAACGCTCTTCCGTGCAAGTTTGTCGGTGTCACGAGCTGAAAAAAAACTTGGAACTGATAGACGAATTAAAACTAAGGATATTTGGCAACTCATAGATAGAGTTATCAAGTAGATGATACGAGGTGTAGTATGAAAAAACTGATGATTACGTTGTTGATTTTGAGTCTGTTCGTTGTTTCCTGTGGCCCGGGAGCTGGCATAACTGATTCTGACTATACTGCTGATATGGTAAAATTTGAAGATGGCAGGGTGAGCTTTCTTGTTCCAAGCGATTGGGTAAACCAGAGTTTTGTCTTCAAAGACCCGCCAAAGGATCTCGTTCGTGCCGGGACAGAAGTCATTTTTTATCCCAAAGATCAAGAGTTCGAAGACCTGTTGATGCCTCTGTATGAAAAAGACTTCAGGTACACCGATTTTGATTTAGGAAAGAGAACTCTGGTAATCTACATGAAGGGTGTATCAAGCAGGTTTTTCCCCGATGGAACTGACAACCAGCGAATCACCTTTTATGAGGGAACGGTAAGCGACTACAAAAAACACAAAGTGTTGTCAGGTGAGACTGAGTATGAAGCATGCAGTGCGATGATAAGTGGTGATGGACTCAAAAGTGGAGCTCAAGCTCTCATGTATGTGATGTATGGAGATAGGCAATCAATGATTGAAACAACCATCCCGTCCTTTTGTGGGATAGCAGTTGTTTCAAAAAATATTGGCTCGAAAGAAAAGGAACTATTTGAAAAGATGATAAGTTCCTTTGAATACAAAACTCGCTAGGAGGAGTATAAAATGGCTGAACATCTGAAGAACTTTATTGGTGGCGTATGGAAAGATTCCGAGTCTGGGAGAACGTTTGAAAATCGTGATCCAGCAAATGGTGAATTGGTTGCAACCGCAACCCTCTCATCAAAAAAAGATGTTGACGAAGCAGTAGCATCTGCCAAGTCTGCATTCAAAAAATGGAGAATGCTTCCAGCTCCCGCAAGAGGTGATATTCTTATCAGGACTGCCCAAATTCTTGAGGAACGTAAGGAAAAGATTGCAACCATAATGACTCGTGAGATGGGCAAGGTTATTGCTGAGGCTCGTGGTGATGTCCAGGAAGCAATCGACATGTGTTATCTGATTGGCGGAGAAGGTCGCAGGCTTAAAGGTGAGACCGTGCCATCTGAAATGCCAAACAAAACAATCTATGTAACACGTGATCCGCTTGGAGTTTGTGGAATTATTACCCCATGGAATTTCCCGATTGCAATCCCTTCATGGAAGATTGCCCCAGCACTTGTCTGTGGAAATACAGTGGTAGCAAAACCCGCAACCGACACACCATACTGCACATATGAATTCTTCAAAGCATTGGAAGATGCTGGACTCAAGGATTATCCTGGAGTTATCAACCTTGTTCTTGGTGGTGGCGGAGAAGTTGGAGAAGCAATCCTCTCGCACGATGATGTTGACATGGTCAGCTTCACGGGATCAACCGACATCGGAACAAGAATCGCTAGCAAATGTGGAGAAACCCTCAAACAGTGTTCACTCGAAATGGGTGGAAAAAACGCAATGATCGTTCTTGAAGATGGCGACATTGACCTCGCTGTTGATTCTGCCATCTGGTCTTGTTTTGGAACAACTGGTCAGAGATGCACAGCTTGCTCCAGAATCATCATCCAAAAAGGTGTGAAGGAAGAGTTTGAGAAAAAATTTGTAGCAGAAGCCAAAAAACTCAAACTTGGTCATGGTTTGACATCTGAGGTTGGACCAGTCATCAACATGAACTCCAGAAATAATATTGATAATTATGTTGGGATTGGCAAAGCAGAGGGTGCAAAGTTGGTACTTGGCGGAGAACCAGCAACAGAGGGTGAACTTGCAAAGGGATCATTCTACAAACCAACAATTTTCACAGATTGCAAACATGGAATGAGAATCACTGTTGAAGAGATATTTGGACCAGTTGTTGCAATTATTCCAGTTGACACGCTCGAAGAAGCAATCGAAGTCAACAACGACACAATCTTTGGTCTCTCAGCATCAATCATTACTCAAGACATCAACAAAGCAATGGTCGCAGCCCGTGACATCAAAAATGGTCTCTTCTATATCAACGCTGGAACAATTGGTGCAGAGGTTTCCTCTCCGTTTGGTGGAGTTAAGGGCACTGGAAATGGACATCGTGAGGGTGGAGTCCAGGTTATCGATGCATTCTCAGAGTGGAAAGTTGTAACGATAGATTTCTCAGGAAGCGTACAGAAAGCACAGATCGACAACAAATAAATCCGAAGAATATATTTAGAAATACAAACAGGGGTTGTGTCAATTTGATGCAACCCCTGTTTGTATTTGTTTGAAATAAGTATACTTGTTCATGAAAATAAAACTGAAATTTGGTGGGAGGGAATATGGATTATCCAGTAACCAAAAAAGAAAATGTATACGACACGTATCATGGGGTAAAAGTACACGATCCATACAGATGGCTCGAACAGATGTTTTCTCCGGGAACAATTGATTGGTCTGAAAAACAATCGATGTTAACAAAAAAATATCTGGATGAAATTCCATACAAAGAATCCATCAGAAAAAAGATGCAAGATATTCAAAATAATCCAAGATATGGTCATCTGTACCTTTCAAGAAGTAGTAATAAGATTTTTTATCCAAAAAATGATGGTCTTGAAGATTCTGAAAGTATATTTTTCAGAAATGGTATAAATGGAGAAGAGCAATTATTTATCAGTCCAAAAGAATTTTCGGAAAATGCACAAATACAATTTAAAAATCTTTCTACTGATGAGAAATATGCAGGAGTTGTTGTACGTCATGCCGGTCAGGAATGGAGTGAAATAAAAATAATTGAGATAGAAACTAGAAAGATTCTTCCAGATGAAATAAAGTGGTGTAAATTTACCAATATTGAATTCTGGAAAGACGGTTTCTTTTATTTGAGATTTGATGTGCCAGCAGGTGAACAAGAAAAATTTGAATCGCCAAAAAATCAAAGGATTTGCTTTCACAAACTTGGTACTGATCAATCTGACGATAGTGTAATAATTGATCCAAATTCTAAACTAATAACACTAGGCAACATGCCAATGGGACAGTTTGACGATATTGATTGTGAGATTTTTGAAAATAAATATTTGGTAGTCCATTGTTTTTGTGAAAAATCATACAAGTGTTTGGTCAAAGATTTGCGTAACGAGGAGTCAGAATTTGAATTGCTGATTGATACGCCGTCAGATAATCTTTGTTGGCCTGTTGGTTACATGAATGATAAGCTGATATTGCTTTCAAGCGAAGATGCACCAAACAACAAAGTGATTTCTATTGACCTGAAACATCCCAAAAAGAATGATTGGAAAACCGTTATCCCTGAGGGTGAGTATGCTCTAAATCAGTGGGGATCAATTGCATGTGCATGCAATAAAATTTATGCAACATATATAAAAGATGTAAAATCAATGATTTATCAGTATGACGAATTCGGAAATTTCGAACATGAGATAAAAGTTCCTTTTATTTGCAAGGCATCAATCGCAGATGGCTCAAAGAATGACGAATATGCTTTTATGAGAATTGAATCTTTCACATGCCCACCAACGATTTATGTTGTTGATCCAAAAACTGGCGAAAGTAAACCTTTCATAAATGATGACACATCCATTGATACCGATAGATATGATATAAACCAGGTATTTTATGAAAGCTTTGATGGTACTAAAGTTCCAATGTTTTTAATTAGCAAAAAGGGAATAGGAAAAAATCCCAATTCCCCAACAATCCTTTACGGATACGGAGCATATAGAATAAGCCAATTACCCTCTTTTTCACAGCTCATCCTTACAACAATTGAATGTGGCGGAACATATGTTATTGCAAATATTCGCGGTGGAGGTGAGTATGGTGAAGAATGGCACAAAGCAGGATGCAGAGAAAACAAACAAAATACTTTTTCTGATTTTATTTCAGCGGCAGAGCATTTGATAAATAATGGTTATACCAGCAGAGATAAGTTGGCAATTTATGGTGGTTCAGCTGGGGGAATATTGGTTGCCGCTTGTGTTAATCAGAGACCAGATTTATTCAGAGTTGCCATCCCGGCATCCGGAATCCATGATATGCTTCGATATCAAAACAACTCCACCTACCTGTATTTTGGAGTATCTGATGTCGAGGATGAGTTTCAATATTTATACAAATATTCACCAATTCACAACGTTTCAAATGGAACAAGGTATCCTTCAATGATTATCCCGGTATGTGATAATGATGAAAGAGTTCCTCCTTTTAATTCTTACAAACTGATTGCAACCCTTCAGGAGAACGTACAAGGAGATAATCCAATTCTGTTAAGAATTCAAAAAGGTGGTGGACATTACCTCAGAAACACGCTTTCTCAAATAGATGAGTTTGTGGATATTTTGGTATTCACGCTATGGAATATGGGAATAAAAGATTTAACTTTTGAGGATTGAGAAAATTATTCCACATGAAGAATCTAAAAAAGATTTTTGATAACTTGCTTGAACATTTTGGTCGTCAGAACTGGTGGCCGGGTGAAACTCCTTGGGAAGTGGTTGTGGGTGCAATCCTGACTCAGCAGGTCTCCTGGAAAAATGTTGAAAAAGCAATTTTAGCTTTGAAGAAAGAAGATATCCTTGAACCTGAAAAATTGGTATCTGCTGACATTGAGTTGGTAAAAATTTGTATCAGACCATCTGGATACTTCAATCAGAAGACAATAAAAATTTTGAATATGGCAAATCATGTTTTGAAAAATTTTGGTTCGATTGAAAAAATGTTGTCCAGACCAACCCCTGTGGTTCGAGATGAATTATTGAAACTGAAAGGAATCGGGCCGGAAACGGCTGATTCCATTCTCTGTTATGCAGGGAATCATCCGATATTTGTGGTAGATGCTTATACAAAAAGGTTAGCAATATGTATTGGTTTAGCGGAAACTGAAGATTATCATTGGATTCAGAAATATTTTATGGACGAATTGAAGGGTGATAACCAGCTATACAACGAATTCCATGCTTTGATTGTCAGGCTTGGAAAAATCTATTGTAAAAAGACAAAACCTTTATGCGGTGAATGTCCAATCAAGGGGTTGGCATCGAGTAACAGGTAAATTGCCTACTTGTGGTGCAACCCTAAATACAATATAGTGAAGGGATGCTATCACCAACGCCGGAGCAGAATAGATGAAAAAGGCTTTAATGTTTGCCTTGGGAATCTTGGCAGTTGGAGTGGGGAGCATCGGTGCTGTTTTACCGGTGTTACCCACGGTTCCATTTTTGCTTCTTGCCTGCATCTGCTTTTCAAAGAGTTCAGACAGTAAATGGTTTGAGCAGACAAAGATATACAAAAAATATCTGCTTCCGTATTTGACGAATAAAGGAATGACGCTGAAGTCCAAATTGACAATACTTATCCCGGTTAATATTCTGTTGGCAATAACCTTTATCATCTACAATAACTTGGTGATACGAATAATCATTGTTGTTGTAGTTATTGCAAAACTCTACGTATTTGTAAAAATGCCCACATTGAAAAAGACATTCAGCACAGACTATAAACAAGAGACCAGTTAACTCATACTGGTTTTCTGGTATTGTATCGGTTTGAACTCAACACAACTCTCCTCGTCACTCCGCACTTGATGCGGAGTCTATCTGTTGTTTGGCTATTCGGAGATATTCATCGAGCAACAGGTCGGATGTTTGAGTACCTCAAAACCCATCTCGATTGCCATTTCGTAAGTCTTGTTTGCGGGAACAGAAATCCCGTCAACCCCAGCCTCAAGTGCAAGTTTGTCCAGTTTTCTCTTGTGGAGTCCACCAGGTCTTGCACAACCAAGGTTGATTTTGGAATCGGGCATTAAATTCTTTGCAAGCTTTATGATCTCTATAATTCTTTCAGGTGTTGGTGGCTCGCATTTTTTCATTGGGGTTCCAGTGGTCGGACGAAGTGCTATGATTACAACTTTTTTTGGATTGTAATGGGAGATTAATTCCAAGGCTTTTTCTTCCCCGGATGGTTTGCCGTAGTCAAGACCAACTAGAACATGGGGAACAATCTCGACATCAGATTCAAAAGCAGAGATTGTTGCATTTTTGGCAATATTTGGTGGAAGATGGTAAACTCTTTGAGCAACTTCATCATCACCAATAATATCAATCAGAGCTTGATTTATTCCTGTAGATTTTAGAAGTTTCATCTGGGCATCATCTGGAAAACCGCAATGCACAGAAAGAAAAAGATCCGTTTCTTGTTTTATTATTTTCAATGCAGGTGCAAATCTTTCCCAGGGGAGTTTTCCGTTTTTTAGTGAGCCACCGGAAACAAGCATTCCAACTGCTCCTTTTTTTTCAGCATCTATCGCATAGCTCACAAGCTTTTCAGGAGTGTTGCAGTTTGGCATCGAATACAGAATCTTTGCTCCACAGTGATCACAATTCAGAGAACAGGCACTACCGGTGATTGAGACACCAGGATATTTGCCAGTTTCACCAAATTGAGTGAACATTCCGGGCAGATAAAAATGAACTATTTTTCCCAAGAGATTAAACTTGCGTTATCTATCAGGTTTGTAAAATGAATGCTATCTCTGGGATCGTTAACATAACCACTTACTTCCCAGATGTAGTCTTTGTTGCCCAAGAATCCGATGAGAGTCATTACATCTGGATCAAAAAAATCTTCAAACTCTGGACCCATCATCATTTTTGAGTCTCTGTTGTCACCTGAAATATGCAAATCCTTAATGCTCATGCGACTACCAAAAAAGAAACCCATTGAGTCCAACTCGGCTAGCTTTTCAGATAACCACTTTTGACCGTCATCACCCGTATCTGAAATATGTTTTACCGTGAACACTCCCTTGTCGCCTGTCAGGGTTACGGTGTATTCATCATTTTCCATCGTCACTGCCCAGTCAGAGCTTCGATTAAAAAGAGGTCTGACTCGTGGAAGTCCCTCTTTCTCTGGTGCAAATTCTTCTAGACTTTTGTTGTCAAGATATTTTTTATCTTGAAGTGTTGCTGATGTACCCTGTGCCTGTTTGCTTATTTCATACTGCTTGTCGGGTTCTGCGTTTTCGTCAACAATTATGTATTGATCAACGGTTGCACAGCCAGCTATCAGGATAACCAGCAGGGTTAGTAAAACGTATCTTATAATCTTCATACTAGTTATGGTAGCAGAAGTATTTTGAATTTGGATTAAGTTCTTGGATTAGATTTTTGAATAAAAAAAAACCGACCCAAGGCTTGGATGAGCCTGAGTCGGTTTGAAGTTATCTTATTAATTGGTCAGCTTGTTTAATTATTCTTCGTGATGTTGTGGTGGGAGGTAGAGTGTTACGGTTCTTGTTGCGGCATCCCAAAGGATTTCTCCGCCCATCAGAGCTTCTCCGAGTGAACGAACTGGAACAAGTGTTCTGCCATTTTTGATGATTGCTGGTGCAGACATCTTAACTTTATCGGTAAGGATCTTGCCGTCACCGGCTTTGAGTGTGCAGGTAGCGGTTGAGTTGTCAATCTGAAGAGCCATCTTATAGTATGTGTTTCCCTCTTTGATTGTGAATGATGCTGTTCTTGAATTTCCATCCCAGCCAACCTCTGAATACATTTCATCGGCAAGTGCTCTGAGTGGAATGTAGGTGCGATCGTTGACAATTGTGGCTGCCTGGTCAAGTTTTTTTGTGGTTTTCACGAGTGGATATTTATTAGCTTTATCACCACCTGATCTCCACTCTATGCATTTTTCGAGAATCATGTCTGTGTCATCAATTTTGAGTGTGATTTTTGTGAATGGGATGTGGACAGAAGCAAGATACATTGTATCTTTGCAACTCTTATTGTCTTTAGTGTAAACATCGACTTTTGCTGTACCAAACTTTCCAAATTTTGCGTCTGCAAATCTTGATGGAGGTGCAAATTGTCCTGTCATCGTTTCTTTTGTGTCTGCTTTGATGTTTGCACCAGTATCACCTGGTTCACCTGGGAAATAACATGCATCTGAGAAGCAGAATTGAACAATATTCCAGTATTCTTTCCAATCCTTGTCTGGACCAAGATAGTAGCAGACACCAGTAAATTTCTGAGTTTTACCAGTAACGTTTTTGAAGAAGAAATTTGAATGCTTTTCAACTCCTTTTACTCCTTCATCTAAACGTGGATTTGGAGCATATTTGGCAATAGGTGTAAAAATGAACGTACGACCAACTTCGTCAAAAAGATCACATCCACCAGATGCCGGGGTCATTCCGAGAACCAGACCAAATATAAGCACGAGTGCAACAACGGTTATAATTCTTTTCATGTCAAACCTCCTTTGAGTAAGTTTCATTCTAACCCTTCTATTTAGGTACTCAACAAAGCAAAGAGAAGTTTCTGGTAAAAAACAAATGAACATCAATTTTATCACTGAAAACCATCAATCCAATTCAAAAATACCGAATATGTTTTCGGATTGTTGACAGTGTATTAAACGAGCTATCTTCACAAACCATCGGAAATATGGTAGAAATTAGTCATGAATTCAAAGATGTTAATTCTGGTGGGTGCGATTATCGTTGTTATTATTTTTGGGTCACTTGGATTTATTTCTGGTACACAACGAGCGAGTTTAGGTGAAACAATTGTTGATACAACCAGCCTAAATCTCTCACTGCAGGGCATGAAAATTATGCCAAATCCATCTGAAGCATCCATGCTGGATGTGAGGGTTGAAATAAGCAAAAATGCGAGTGATCTTTCGTATATCTCGACTGCATACGAAGTGTTTAGAAAAGTTGAAACTGTACTGAGAGATGAATCAAAAGAGTTTGAAAAGATTCGTGTTCAGGTTTGTTCTGGCTACTGGCAGAGAGATTATGTTTTCAACGTTGGGAAATCGTTGGAGCTTGAGAGCAAAGAGATAAGTACCAGAAATTTTTGGGTCGAGACAATCGAAAATGAATCGCCTGACCTGAAGATGACAAACACGATGGCAAGACCATCAGCATTCGTTGAATTAGCAGATGCACTCTTTCAGGCAGAATCAATCGGAACAAAATCCACTGGAACTTTTTCTATCTCTTATGGAAAAAATCTTCGAATCAGAATTGAGTCAAATAATTCCAAAAGTTTGTTCGACATTGTTGCGTCAGCCTTGATATGCACTCAAGTTTCAGCCGAGAAAACAAACATGTTTCTTGATAAAATCACGGTGTACGTGAAAAAATCTGGAGATGAGGAGGTGGATTTTTCTGATTCTAAGAGTTCGTTGGAGGATTCAGATTCAGTCAATTTTGTCGACGATAACGAACTGACTATCAAATTTGACTATCGTTATCTGGATATGGTCTCAGACGGAAGAATTTCAGTTTCTGACTTTTTTGAGCATGTTTATGTCGAGTAGTTTTTTCAATCTTCTAGCTTGATGAACTCTCCAAGGAATAGCTTTCTAGCGTAAAAAGCTCTTGATTTTGAACCATGTCCTGAACCTTTTGTCCTTGGCTGAATGTAAATACCCATCTTTCCTGTAAGAGAATCAAAACCTTTTTTAGGATCAAGCAGAGTGTCTCGAACAAGATTGTAATCCAGTTTCACTTGTTTGAGTATCTTGCCTGAAAGATTCAACTCAACTACAGAATGGATGCGGCTTGGTTCGTCAACATTACTTCCAACAATTCGAGCGATTATTACAACTTTTCTTAATTTCAAAAGAAGATGACTGTTCTCAAATGATGTTTGTTTGACATTAACAGGATCTATCATTGTGATGGCCATTGTTTCCTTGAAGGCTAGCTTCCCACTCTTCAAATATCTCAAAGGGATAGATTTCAATTCCCAAGAGCCAAAGTTTGGACACTGTGCTGAGTTAAGTGGTAGTCCTAAATATCTTTCAAATACGTGTCCAGCCCAGCCTTTATTTACTTTGCCGTTATCATTTCGAATTCTGATACTGTACTTGCGAGCTAATTCATGTAATTCCTGACCCTCAAGTAGCTTCAACTTCCTGATTGCTTGTTTTCGTTCCATAGTTTTTCCTTTATACGGTTTAGACTACGACAGACAGCTCTTCGTTTTGGATTGAGTCTGATATTAGCAGTTCATCGTTCTTGCTGTATACATCATTGAGTCTTGGTTTTGCTAAATTATCCAAATATTCCTTTTCTTGATCAATTCCAATAAACATTCTTTTGTTCCTAACAGAAACCACACCTGTTGTTGCGCTCCCGCAAAATGGATCTAGAATAATATCCCTAGGGTTGCTACTTGATAAGATAATTCTCCTGAGTAGTGCTTCTGGTTTTTGTGTTGGATGTTTCCCATATTTTTTTTCTATAGGCTTTGGTGTATTTATTGACCAGACACTACGCATTTGTTTTCCTGGTTTTTTAAGTACATCATTTTGCCAATCACCATTTTTTACAATATCATAGTTGAAAGTATGCTTTGCTGATTTTGATTTCCTGACCCAAAGAAGTGTTTCATGGCTCGCAGTAAACATTCTACATGATAGATTTGGTGCAGCATTTGGCTTGAACCAGGAAATATCATTGATGATATGCCATCCCTGTTTCTGGAGAGCGAAGCCACAAGAATAAATTGAATGATATGTTCCAGAGATCCATAAGGAACCATTATCCTTAAGAATTCTTCTGCACGCTTCAATCCAATTGAAATGGAACTTAAAATCATCTTCAACACCATTACTCGTATCCCACTTTCCCTTATTGACGCTGACTCGTTTTCCGGCATGGCAGGTGAATCCCCCATTTGAAAGGTTATATGGTGGATCGGCAAAAATCATGTCAACACTTTTTTCCGGTAACGAATTCATTGTCTCGACAGCATCTCCATGATAGAGGCGGAGTCCCTTCCTGTTGTAGTATGCTTTCATGAATTAGCCTTTCAGTTTCAAAGAGTAGTTTTTATTTCCTAAGCCATATTATAGCGTAGTAGACAAATTATTCCAATAAATATTACATTGACTGCTGTCCTTGTATCGATATTTAGCAACTAAAAACACCCTGGTGATTTATTCGCCAGGGTGTTTTTTAATAGTTATTTTGATTCGTTGAAGCTAATTATCAAAGACCATACTTTTCAATAATTTCATCTTTGGATTTGTGGAGGATGTCGTATTTTTTGCCGAGTTTTGTGAAAACTTCGATTGCTTTGTCGAGGTGTTTCTGTTCGTGGGCGGCTGAAATCTGAACACGGATTCTTGCCTGTCCTTTTGGAACTACTGGGAAGAAGAAACCGATTGCAAAGATGCCGTCGTCGTAGAGTTCTTTGCTGATATTCTGGGCAAGGTTTGCATTGTAAAGCATGATTGGAACGATTGGATGAACACCAGGTGTGATGTCAAATCCAGCTTTGGTCATCTTTTCTCTGAAATATTTTGTGCTTGCTTCAAGTTTGTCTCTTCGTTCTGTGTTTGTGTTCAGGATGTCGATGACCTTGATTGCAGCGTTTGCAACCACTGGTGGGACACTGTTTGAAAAGAGATATGGGCGTGAACGCTGGCGAAGAATTTCGATTATTTCTTTGCGACCGGAGGTGCATCCACCGGAAGCTCCACCGAGTGCTTTGCCAAATGTTGTTGTGATAATGTCAATTCTGCCAAGAACGTTTCTGTGTTCGTGGGTTCCTTTGCCGTGTTTGCCGATGAAACCGGTTGAATGTGAATCGTCGACCATAACCATTGCGTCATACTTGTCTGCAAGGTCGCAAATCTTGTCGAGTTTTGCAATATCTCCGTCCATGGAGAAAACACCGTCGGTTGCGATCATGATGTGTCTTACACCAGAATCTCTTGCTTCTTTGAGTTTGCCTTCAAGATCAGCCATGTCAGCATGCTCATAGATGTAGCGTTGTGCTTTGCAGAGTCTGATTCCATCAATGATGGATGCGTGGTTGAGTTTGTCGGTGATGATTGCATCTTCTTTTTTGAGGATGGTTTCAAAGAGTCCACCGTTTGCATCAAAGCATGATGAATAGAGAATTGTGTCCTCTGTCTCAAGGAATTCAGACATTTTTCTCTCAAGCTCTTTGTGAATGTCCTGGGTTCCACAGATGAAACGGACTGAGGACATGCCGTATCCATGAGAGTCAAGACCTTCATGTGCGGCTTTGAGGATGTCGGGATGTGAAGAGAGACCAAGATAGTTGTTTGCACAGAAATTAATCTGGTCAACGGTTGGTGCGTCTTCCGGGAATTTTACTTTGACGGGTCCAGCCTGTGGTGTCATGATGATTCGTTCGTCTTTGTAGAGACCAGAATCTTTGATGCCCTTCAGTTCGTTCTGAAGGAAGTTTTTGATTTTTCCAAATGCCATATTCTTTCTCCTTTATTTCTTATTTCAGTCTTGCTTGTGCTTTTGCAAGTTCATCTTTGTCTGGGAACAGAATAACTTTTGCACCAACTCTTGGGCGGTCGGTCATCACTGCAAATCCTTTTTCATAATCGTCGAGGGAGAAAGCGTGTGTGATTACTGGTGTTGGGTCAAGTTTGCCAGCGGCTAACATCTGACCATTTCTGTACCAGGTGTCAAAGAGCTTTCTTCCGTTGACACCATGAATCTGGAGTCCCTTGAAAACGATTCCGTTGTTGTAGTCAATTGGACATGGCGATTCTGGTGCGATACCAAATGCTGAGAGTCTTCCACCTTTACGGACGAGGTTGAAACAATCTTCAATTGAATCCTGCTTGCCAACCATCTCAAGGGCAATGTCTACTCCCCATCCACCGGTTGCATCCATTACAATCTGTTTTCGTTCTTCGGCGGTTGATTTATTTGTGTAAACCTGGATGTCGGCACCCATCTTTTTGCCAATGTTCATATTGAATTCGTATTTTCCAAACTGAATAATCTTGGAGGCACCAGCGGCTTTTGCAACACCAACCGCAAATAATGAGATTGGACCGTCTCCAGTTAAGAGGACACTTTTTCCATAGATGTCGTTGTCTTCACCCATGACGGCATAACAAGCATTTCCGAGAGGTTCTTGAATGCAAGCCTGCTCTGGGGGAACACTCTTGTCGTTTTTCCAGAGAACTTTTTCTGGAACGGTGATGTACTCTGCAAAACAACCATCAGTATCAACACCAAGAATTTTCATGTTGTTGCCAACGTGTCTGATGCCAAGCTGAGTCGTTAGATCAGCATCATCATAGATGTGCGTTTCTGCGGAAACATAATCACCGACCTTGACCATGTTGCAATATGGGCCAAGTTCAACGACATCTCCCGCAAATTCATGTCCAAGTGTCTGTGGAAGTGCCTTCTCACCGATTCTTCCTGCTGACCATGGATCCCAATTCCAGATATGAACGTCTGTTCCACATATTGAAGTTGCTCTGACTTTGATTAATACCCAGCCAGGCTTCAGGTTTGTTGGTTTGTCTACATCCAACATCTGTGCACCAAGTTTTGGTAACGTTTTGACGACTGCCTTCATTCAGCCTCCTTATGTATGCGAAATTGTAATTGATTACATTAACACAAAGTATGCAATCTTGAACCGCTGTCAAGTGAAATTCTGTGATTTCATTTGTTGTTAACATTTGACAAAATCGAATGTATTTGTTACTATTGGTAACCATGCTCGCAGGTAAAGTAGAAAAAGATGATTTTGCAACGTTGATAAACTTCTTAATGGTTAGGGAAGAAGAGGGAATTCTATTCCTGGAAAATTCAAAATTTGATTGCGAGCTACACTTTAGAATGGGGAATATTGTTGGATATGTCGTAGGTGCAGAAATTGGTGAGAATGAAATCGAAAAAATCATCAATATGAGATCGCCAAATTTTCGTTTTGAAAGAACCTCTGCTCTCAAGAATAATATGGAAGCTAAATCGAAAGCACAACTTGAACTATTCGTTGCCACCTCTAAGACTAACGGAATTTCATTTAATAAATTCACAATAATTATTCCAAATCCAAGGAAACGACCCAAAACTGACTTGCTGGATGCAAAAAAATGGTCTCTCTTAAACATCATAAGTAGTGGTGAGTTATTTGGAAGAATCCAAAAATATTTCACTGGTTCGACCTCAGAATTGATCACAAATCTGAATGAGCTTCTAAGGGAAGATGTTGTTTCGATTATCCCAACCGAGCCATCTAAAAATTTATTTCTCTTCCCAAAACCTGTTCGGATTGGCTTGAACCAGGAAGAAACTCAAATATTTTGGCATATTATCGACGGAATCTCAATCTATGAGCTAATCACAAAAATTGAGATGTCCCTTGAAAAACTTATTGGTATTATCGTCAAGATTATTCTGAAGAAAAAAATGGTTTTGACAAACAGTTCCGGACAGATACTTGAGCCATGGCATATTTACGATTCGCTCGGGCTGGTTGTTAGTGCAAAATCTGTGAAGTTGTCGATAAATCACAACGGCAGAATCACATCAAGATCCGGAGTTGTTACCGTTGATACTTTGCTCTATGGAATCTGGAAGCAACAACTCATGGGAAAAGATTTTAATTCAATCATTTTTTTTGATGGGACACAGAGACGTTCTATTTCCGTTCAGACAAGAAACGGTATCAAAAATGAAATCCATTTCTCACCATTTGATATAAAAAAAATGAATCTTGAGGTCGGAAAAATTGTTGAGTGTGAACCAGAATTAGAATCGTAAAGCTCTTTTGACGATTTAAGTTAGATGACTTCCATGATTAATTCGTAAACTTTATCCAGGTCTATGGGGTGGATTTTTACACCTGCGATGACTGGCATGAAATTGTTGTCTCCGCTCCACCTTGGTACAATGTGTGTGTGGAGGTGGTCTTCGATTCCGGCTCCCGCAAATCTTCCGATGTTCATGCCGATATTGAATCCCTGTGGGTTAAATGCTTTTTTTAAAATGTCGGTGAACTCCCTTGTGAGAGATGCCATCTCGTGGAGTTCGTTGTCGGTAAGTGATTGGTAATCTCCTGTGTGACGGTTTGGAATCACAAGGATATGACCGGATGTGTATGGGTATTTGTTTAACATCACAAAACAATTTTCACCACGTTTCAAGATGTGATACTTGGGATCATCATTTTCGGAAAAGGCATGACAAAAAACACATTGCTCTGGTTTTTTACTCTGAATAAATTTCAAACGCCAGGGGGCAAAGAAAAATTTCACGGATTTTTTTTAGTCACCCTTCTTGTATTTTTCGATCACCTGTCCTGTTGATTTTGAGATTTTTTTGGCGGAGTTGAGTGCCTTTTCAACCTCTTCTTTTTCACCAGAAAAAACAAATATTGAATTATCCTGGGGGTCGTTGGAAAGTGTTATCTGTAGAATATTTACTTCGTCCAGGAAGGAGATTGCATTTGCGGATGACAGTGTGGTTTCAATTCCCTTGCATTCCAGAATTCCAACGAATTTATTCTCTGGAAAAGAGTCCATTGTTTTGCCAATAAATTCAATAATTGAGGAGTTTACATTTCTTATTTCGGACACCCTGCTTATCGAGGTAATATTTGCAGAAATGGCATCTATGGTTTCAGTAAAAAATTTTTGCCGGGTCTGAAAAACAACTAGTGATGGGGGAGTGTACCCGCTTTGGGTTGGCAACACTACAGCATTTGTTTTTTCAATAATGCCTTTAGCGCTACCAACATCAGCGGGACTAAGGTGAATTATTCCAATACTGATCACGATTGGTTGTCTGGCTCTGCTTTATCCATCATGAAAAGATTTGTGATGGGTTCACGTTTACCTTCAAACCCACGACCAAGTTCAGCCATTCTTTTGTATCCGTCAAGTTTTTCAAAGCCCTTAAGTTCAGCGACTTTGTCAGCATTTTTGTCAAGATTCTTTCCGACATTGTTGTTGATAAACGTTGCAAGCAGGAATGAGATTCCCATGAAAAGCATGATCCACAGGACTAGTGATGGGTCGGCTGTGAATGCTGATTCAGATGGCCATGTGAATGCTGGGTAGAGGATTTTGTATGAGAGATGAAAACCGAAGAAACTCATGATGAGACCAAAACCAAAAACAAGCCAACTGATGAGATTTTTGATGGTTCCATGCATTCCCTTTGCTCTGGCAAATGCTTTTGAGGCAGAGGCTGCAACTGCAGATTTTCCAGCAAGAATTCCTGGAAGGAAAACAAAGTAGAGCCCAAAGAAACCAACCAGTTTGGTCTCTGCACAGTGGTCGCCTGTCAGATGGTAATATTTGATTCCGAGAATTGTGCAACCGTATCGTTTGCCAAGCAAACGAACTTTGCTGATGTTTTCATCAAGTCTATTTGCCGATTTGAAACCGTAGCTTGTGAGGAAGAGCAGAGTGTCTCTCACCCATAGCCAGAGTGGGATGAAGACGATTCCAAATAGCAGAATTGGTAAAGTCAATCTGATGAGATAGCCAATAAGACCTGCGTTTGCAAGATAGTCAGCATGTTTGACAATCGCAATACCCTCTATCCCAAAAAGAAATTTTAGAAATGGGGGTAAAAATCTGTCGAAATATCCCAGGAAGAGTATGTAGGATATAAATCCAAAACTTATTGCATCAAGAAAAGTTTTTCTTGCCCATCTTCCAACGACATCAATCCATGTCATTGAGTGAAGACCGGACTGGATGCCCAGTTTGAAGTCTTTGAAGTAATCAATTGGGAATAACAGGATTGAGATGAAAATATAGAGGATTACTCCGAACCCGAACCATGGATAAAATCTGTTTGGGTACATGGCTGAAATTACATTATCACCAATGAATCTGGATACTGTAAGCATGATAAGTACAAGAATTAATCCAAACAATCCGTATTTTAATCCTGTAAGAAGTGTTAATTTTTTTCTGGCTTCAAGATTGATTGGCTCTCTTTTTGGAGAATCAAATCCAACTGCGGACTTTGCAACAAATACATCTTCGTTGCTGTGTCGTTGTTTTCTGGTTGCTTCTGCTGTCATTTATTCATCCTCACAATTCTTACTTTCTGACCGTTTGCCAGCCAGAAAGCATTTGCTTCATCTGTGTCAATATGAAAATCAAGAGTGTAACTCTCTTTCACTCTTACAATTACATCACCAATAATACTCCGTCTTTCGGTGCTGGCTACCACCCAAACATTCTCTTTGTCAGAAACACCGATTTTGTCAGCATCTTTCGGGTGCATGTGAATATGTCTTTTGGCAATTATTAAGCCCTGGTTTAATGTTACTTCTCCAAACTCACTTTTCAGGGTGATTCCTGGGGTTCCGTCCAAATCGCCAGACATCTTTATCGGTGGGTCGATTCCAAGCGAGTAGGAGTCGGTTTTGGAAACTTCCACTTGAGTAGCATCTCTAGTTGGACCAAGCACTCTCACATTTTTTATTGTACCCTTTTTCCCGATAAGTTCTACTTTTTCATTACAGGCATACTGCCCGGGTTGAGTGAGGTCTCGAAAATTTGTGAGACCAGCAGGGAAAAGAATCTTGACGTGTTCGTCAGAAAGATGGATATGTCTTGAAGATATACCAACATTGATGTCCAAATTAGTTACATCGTTTGTAGTATCTTGAATTAATGATTCGAGGTTGTAGTTATTCAAAGAGTTACTCCTTTTCTGTTGTTTTCAGGTGGGCTGGTAAGCGTTCAAAAATCTCCAGGCATATGTCCTTGAAATAGGATATTGCTTCTGGGGCTATGTTGTTTGAGATTGCGTCCAGCGAGCGTGATGCTTTGTTGAAGTGGTCGTTTGCGATTATGAGTGATTTTTCTAGGGTAGAATTTTGATTTATCATGTTCAGCAATTCATCGTGTGGTTTTGAAAAAATGTCTTCTCTTTTCAGCAAGAGGACGGGGAGAGTTGGCAATCCTTGTTCGATGTCCTTGAAAACCTTTTTGCCATCCGGACCGACAAAATCCAAAACATCGTCTACGAGTTGGAATAATATTCCAAGATTAAGTCCAAACATTTTGATATTTTCGGTAATTTTATCCTCGGAATTTGCGATGATGCATGGAGCATAGGTTGAAAATGAAACGAGAGAAGCTGTTTTTAGTGAGATTGAGGAGAAATAATGCGAGAGTTCTCGGTTTGGATTTCCAATACATTCGAGTTCCATTGCCTCACCCAGGGTCATCTGTGAAACGACTGAAGAGAATATTGAAAACAGATGGTTACAGTCTATTCTTGAAAGTTCTGAGAGGGCAATTGAGAGAATGTAGTCCCCTGTAAGAACTGCAAAACGATTCCCCATTGAGTTTTTTACAGTAGATTTTCCTCTTCGAGTGTCTGCGTCATCAACCACATCATCGTGCACAAGACTTGCAGTTTGAATCATTTCTACAAATGCACCAATAGAAATTGCAGTTTCGAGTGGTAATCCAACAGCCCAGGATGAAACCAATGCAAGCCTGGCTCTGAATCTCTTGCCGTGTTTCTGGCTGTCGCAACTGAGTTCCATTAGATGTTTGAACCAGGATTTTATATTCTCGTTTGTGGTTGTATCCAGTGTGTTTTTGAGGAGCTGGGTGGCAGCTAGTTCTGGTCCAAACGCTGAATCTTGCAGGCGTTTTGTAACTCCTGCCAAACCCTCTTTCATGTAGTCATTTATTGAATTCACAAACAGTGATAGTAATTTATCAGTCATTTTTTTCAAGGGTAAACGGTTGACCTTTGTGGAAATAAACTCTACTATTGATGAATAATGTTAGAATTTGAAATAGAATCAAAGTTTGAAGTTCTGAGAAACTTCAACAAGCTTGAAAGGATTATTTCTAAACTAGCCAGTATTCATGGCTTTAAGATTGTTTCTTCTGAGACCAGGAGTCATGTTGATGTGTACATTGACAACAAGATGAGTTTATTGAAATCGGGATATACTCTTCGAAGAAGGTATGTAAATTCTGAACTAAAGGATATCACACTAAAAAGTATTGGAACGGTTGACGAGGGTGGAATAATTCGTATTGAGGAAAAAGCAACTCAAGTATTCCATATTAAAAAGAAGCTTATACAGAAACTAAAAACGATATACCAGGCACCAAAAGATGAAAGTGTCTATCAAATACTCACACAACATGAATTATTTAAGCCTGTAATTATTATAACCAAAGAGAGAAGAGTACTGACTATCTCTAAGAACAGTCATTTTTGTGAAGTTTGTTTTGATAAATTTTCATATTTACTTCCATTGACAAATGGTGTATACATTGAGCTTGAGATAGAAGGATCAACCCTATTCGATGGGTTTAGAGAGCTTATAGATTCAAGATTAGTAAAAGGAAGATGGCCATCGTTGAAACCTTTGAGGATTAGTAAATTTGAGAGAGGTATGAGAATTGGAGGTCTGATGTGAACCCCACAACAGAGAGAGAGTTAAAGCTCGACATTAAGATTGACTGTGTTGAAGATGTCATTGGGCATGTACCAGGGTTATGCAAGGAGATGAACTGGGATTATCAAGATAGAATAAGCATGGTGAATCACGATAGATATTTTGATCAACTCCAGAGTACCGGTATTTTTCTTCTGCACTCAAACAAGTCTTATATCAGGGTGAGAAAATCTGTTTGGTCGGAGAAGAATAGACAGGCGGAATTCATTGCATATCGTAAGCTAACTGAAGCGGTATACGGGAAACCTGCTGAGATATATGACTATGAGATTTCAGTTTTGAAAACTCAGGAAATTACTTCGGAGCTGTTCAAAGATTTTCCCAAGAATCTCGTTAGACCAATGGAAGAATCAATTGGGGCTGTTGAGCATCTTGAGTCGATGAATTTGTCAGAAATTGTAAGATTGAAGTGCCACAGATTCATATGGGTGGTCCGATTGGGATCGCATGACAGCGATAGAATAAAAATTAAAATTGACAGAGTAACATATAAATCGCCTGAAAATGAAGCATTTTCTCAGTTGGAAATCGACTATTATTCTCCATCATTGTTTGAAGAGGCAGCCAGATTTGTAAGTTTATTGACCAAAAAAATAGATGGAATAGTGAGCATTTCATCGATGTCAAAATTAGATAGAGGACTGTCGTTACTATAAATTTAAAAAACAGGGTATCAAAAAATGATACCCTGTTTTTTTTAAGTGATGTTTTGCTTCGATTATTCTACGGTGATTGCTTGAACTGGACAATTTTCTGCGGCTTCTTCGCAACAACCGGCAGATTCGCAGTCAGCACCATCGACAATGATAGCGATTGATTCGTCATTCATTTCGAAGACATCTGGACAAACTGAAACGCAAACCCCGCAACCGATGCAGGTTTCTTCATCTACTGTTACCTTCATGACTTACTCCTTATCAATAAGTTTGTGTGTGTAATATATGATGACTGGTCTGCATGTCAATGTCTTTTTTGTGATATTTTTGTCAAATGGTTAGGTTTTTCTGGTATCATCTGGTAAAAACTCAATCTGTATAAGCTGTAGTCGCAGTCCTAGAAGTTGAGTTTGTATTCCCTGATCGATGAGAACTTCCTTTTACTATACATGAGTGTATTTTACAATAATTATATGTGTAAATAATGCACATTTTCAAGATATTGTGATGTTTGATCTTTTTGAATCATGTTGACAAGACATAAATACTGTGCTAGTTTCTACTGGTTGATGGATTTATGCGTGCCAGTTCGTCCGAGAAGTGGATGGATAGCGTGCTACATTTATTTTATTTGATAACACAGAACGTTAGGAGTGTGTAATATGAGAAAGACATTATCCTTTGTGTTGATTGCAGTCCTTTCCCTTTCGCTTGGGATTGGCATGGCAACGACTTCGGTAAATGCAATTGATCTTGGTAAGATAACCCCTGATGGGATTATCACCGATGGTAACGAATCAAAACCTCTTGAAAACATTGGGGCAATGGTTATTGATGTGACTGATTTAATATCAGATCACACAGCTGGCTATCTTTCAACTAAAAGAAACCAGAGAATAATCATGGACAGGATTGACTACACCTGGCAGACAACGAACCAGAAGTTTCCAGATGATGGTTCAACGATCTATGCACCAACGGTAATATTGGTCGCAAATGGCAAAATGATTGGTGAAAGAGAGCATGAAGGTAGTTTTGAAACAAACAGTTTCATGTCTCCAACACAATCAATTCCTGCGAGCGGAACTATTAATTGGAATTTTAGAGATTCTTGTGGTATTGGCTCACTCCCTCCAAGTATTCTTTGGGACTGCAGTACCGAAATGCCAAATATCCAATACTTTGTTGAAGGTGGAGGAAATGGTATAGTTGTAAGTATTGAAGATTGCATCACAGATGTTTTTGGTGCTCCTTTCTTCAATCAGGATGTCATATTTAGAAGAAACGACGGACTCCCACCCGGTGTTTTTGCACAGTATACCTTTTCAAGCGAGGTTCCAATTGGTAGTGGTAATTGGATTGGTTATATTGATTTACCAACCGGTTGTAGTGCCAATCCCAGTGTCTTCATTCCCGCGTTTCAGATGACTGCCCGTGAAACCAGGCTTGATGCCCTCACTCATGAAATGATCCATGCGTACTACGACAGACTCAATCCATTCTATCATCCCTGGGGTGAAGGAATGGTTGAAATGCAGGCAATTCTTGCCAGAAGACTCTGGTGCCAGAGAAATGCATATACCCCACCAAGCAAACCAACCCTAGAGTGGGGTGTTCCTTTAACCCTGCCACTCTACGAAAATCTTAACCAGGATGGAGTCCAGGCTGCAGGCGGATTCTTTTATGATATCACCGGTGGAAATCCAAGATACCCATACTTGATGGGTACTCGTTACAATGTTGCATGTTCTACCTGGTGGAAGGTTTATAGAGAAACTTCACCTGGAGTTATTGATACCGCAAACATTGCAACGTATGGTGCTGGTACCTACTTCACCGACTGGAATTCAGAATATTTTGATCATTATTTTGCAAATGGTGACGGTGGATACCCTGGAATTCGTGGCGATATTAATTTAATGAATGGTTTCACCGCAACAGTGCTTAACAATGAAAAGGGTGACACTCTGGTTGAAAACCGTGATTATGAAACAGGTTGGTTCGGTGCTCAAAGAATACTGGATGTCGATACCCGTACCGGTGGAAAACTCTATGTACCGTTTGGCCCCTCAACCCCCGCTGGTGGTCAAATCTATGCAACAGGTGATGATCAATCAGGAATTGCCGACTTCGGTACATACTACAATGGTTCTGCAACAAACGGTATTTACATGCAAACCGTCAACTGTCCATATTTCTACGAGACTACTACTGGTGGAACAGAGACTGGAACTGCTGGAGATCTTGCATTAACCGTCTACACTCTCCACGGTGTTGGCCCCTTGAACCCCGGTGATGATGTTACAACCAGAGTCAGCTACCATGATGCACACAATGCCGCTGGCTGGCCCTTTGTCGCTGGGTCATGGACACCAGTTCCTGGAGCTGGTGTAAATATTCTTGCATTTGGCGGATCAGGAAGACTGGCCTCTGTCGAAGCTGGTGCCTGGGCACCTCCTGCACTCTATTACAGAGATACAACAGTCCCAGGTGGAGCATTACCACGTGGTGCTTACCATACCGTGTTCCAAGCTGACAACGGTGCTGGCGTAACTGCCGATTATAATGGATTTTTTGCAAACCAGGAACAGGTGGCGGGCGGACAGTCTGGTATCTTTCTTGGTGGCGGATCGAACAATGCTGATCGAATTGCCTTCAATATAAACCATGGTGCCTTCAGTGCTCTCGCTGGCTTTGGTGGAGATTGTTCGTTTGCTGATAGCACATATTATGATGATGTAAATGGTGGGATACTTGGGTATGAATTCCAGGGACAGAATGCTCCATATCCTGACTATGATTACGCAAATGCTGGTCCACATTATTATGTCAAGCAGTTTATTACATCATTCAACAGGTTAAGCGATAACCTTCCTCCATTTATTGGTCATTATGGATTTGCAATGATTGCTCAATCAACAGATTATTCATATCAACCAAGTAGGATTTATTTTAATCAGTTTGTCAATCCAAATTCACAGCCAATCCCGACTGGAATTACTAACTTACTCTACAGACCAGACTATATCCCCGCAGCCTCTACTCTTTTAAAATGCTATATTTATGCAAACTCAGTTGGTAGAAGAATTCCTGGTGGCTACGAACATGTACCAATTCTTGTAAATGGTGGGAGAGCTGGAAACCCAACCTCAGAATTGGTCACAGGTGAATTTCTTGGGAAAGATAACGAACCAAATAGTAATGCTTATGGTAACTGTGCTTGTGGTAGATGGACATCGACACAATCGACATTCAGATTTGATATCACACCGTATGTTCAGAACTGCTATGATACAATTACCGTAACAAACCTTTACCAGGAATTTGAACCTGGAAGCCCACAGAGATACGGTTTTGAAATTGTAATGATATATGAAAACAATGCCCTTCCATTAAACCAAGTAATGATTATGGATGGTGCGTTACGTCTTTGTAATAACCATAGAGACAACTCGAACACTGTTTTCACCGGTTTCAGAACACCACCAAATCCAGAGCAGTGGGTTACAGATCATGCAAATGCTGGAGCCTATGTTGGAATAATTGGAAACTCGGCTGATAATGGAGCCAGTAGCAATGGCAGATTCCGAACAGAATGGGATTTCTGGGCATGTGGTACAGATAGGATGAGTATGGATAGATTCTGGTTAAACCCACTTCCTGCAGATCCCGATGGAACAGGTGGTGCATGGTGGGCTCCAGGTTGGGTAGGCGGAACTGGTTATAGCAGTAATCCTCCAAGCAGACCACCAGGATTTCCAGACCCATACTACTTTGGTCCAAGAGCAATGAACCCAACCTATGCCTCAACTTGTAAGCAATTTAGTTGTGCATGGTATTGGAATAGAAGTTTTACAGTAGTTGCAGCCAAAACCCCATTAATGTGGCAGGATAACCCATGGTGGACATATGTGAACGCTGATTATGACGATGTTGCACCCTATACGGGATGGAATACTTTCCCACATAGACCAGAGACTTTTGTTGGATCAGGCGTATATTCATATCTTGCTGGTAGCGACAGTACAGTAACTCTGAGACCCTACCTTGCTTGTAATTACAACGAATTAGCACCACACTATGCTGATGGTCTTGGTCCATGTATCGCCACAGAATTTGGAAATAATACTCCACCAGGCGGAAATGGTCCATATGGTCCGTGTATTGGGATAGGAACTGGAGGACCTCCTCCAGCACCATATTATCCAAAATCTGATGAACGTGGGCACCTTCATGCTTTCATCCTCCAAATTCCAATTGTCCCATCATTATCTCTAGAAAAGACAGCCTACCCAGCCAGCACCGTCCTTCCCGATTCAGTACTCACCTATTCAATCACAATCACAAATGACACTCCTTATTCACAGGAAAATGTAACCCTTGTTGAAAATTATCCACAGGGTGTAACATTCCTTGACTCAAACCCACCACCAGATACTGGTGATAATATTTGGAATACCTCAATCAGCGATGATGGTAATCTCAATCCACACGAGAGTTTCACAGTAATTATAAGGGTAACAGTTGGTCACCTTCCAAAGGGAACAAGACTTCTGAATACCTGCTATACATTTGCTGAAACTGCACCCAACCCGGCATATGCCCAGTACGAGAATTCTTGTCTCGGCGAACCAAAACTCACAATCTCAAAAACATCCAAAAAATTCCTCGCAATCCAAGGCGACAAGATCAAATTCAGAATCATTGTAAAGAATGTCGGAGACCGTGAAGCAGAGAATGTAGTCCTCACTGACATGTTCCCAAGAGAATTTGAATATATCGGCTCAGTACCAGCAGGCTCCCAGGGATTAAACAAAGTCACTTGGGCAATCGGAACACTAAACACAGGACAGACCTGGTATGTTGACTTAATCCTCAAGCTAAGAGACGACATCAGAATCAACCCAGGAATATCAGTAATCAACCGTGCAGTCGTAATCAGCTCTGAAGGACTTCGAGCAGAAGATGAATCAGTAATCATTGTCTACAGAAGACCAGACGAACCAATCACCTGTCCAAAAGTTGACATTGACGTAAGCTATGATGGAAAAGAACTCTGTATCTCAGTTGACAAATTTGGTGGCTGCAGTCCATACACCCTAAGAATCACCTCACCAGAAAACGACATCGACATCCTTGCAACAATCGACGAAGTATCCATGGAGAAATGTTTAGACTTAGACATCTCATCAGAGGGCACACTCCAAATTGAAATCAAGAACAGATACGCCGGCTCCTACTACTACTGCTTCAAAATTACTCCAGATGGCATCGAAGCAGCAGAGATACCCTGCCCATAACTAGAAACTAGAACTAGAAACACAAGAAATACTCAAAAC
>CBDUSO010000019.1:0-42813 GCA_965370295.1 uncultured bacterium | reverse complement strand
TATTGGAATAAGAATGTCCACCTCGCAATCCTTGCTCATGCCCATTTCTCCTTTGACAGTGAATCTTTCATCATACCACTGCAGATTGAAATCACCCGATAATTCCAAATCAGATTTGGGCAACCACTCTTTGTAGAGATAGTTGAAAGTATCAATGATTTTTGCAATCACTCCTTTGTGGGTAAACACTGCATATTTCTGAGCAGGGATAATTGCTGTCTCAAGCCCATCTGGAATATCCTCCAGTTTTTCGACGAGGGTGGAAGCCATTATCCAGAACTTACCTTCAACTTTTTTACCTTCGTCATAGTCATACTCAATTCCAACCGGTGGTTTTGCAGTGTGTTTGATTTTTGAGTAGTACGGACCAAGTCTCATCCAAACTTCAGTAATCTCCTCTGGTAACCCGAAGTGCTTAATTCCAACGAGCTTCAGTTCACCGATTTCTTTAATCGTCGGTTCCATAGTTTTTTCTCCTTCAATTGTATTTGATATATCCAGCTTCGCCGGCTGAAGCTGTGGAATATGCGGTCTCCATTTGCGGTAGTATGCAGGTGTTACATTGAATTCTTTTTTGAACGCTCTTGTGAATGATTCTTGACTCTCAAACTGAAAATCTAGTGCAATGTTAATAATCTTTTTCTTAGTATTTGTAATCTCATTGGATGCTTCGCTCAATCTTCTTCTCCTGATATATTCTGCAAGCGTGTATCCAATGTTAAATGCAAATATTCTGTGGAAATAGAATAGTGAGAACCCCGCAATATCTGCAACTGTTTTCAGCGATATTGTTCTATCCAGATTGTCCTCGATAAACTCAAGGACTTCTTTTATTCGGGTAACCTTCGTTTTTTTCTTCATGAGTGGAATTATATTCACAAAATCTGCCCTGTCTTGATATTCTGTGTTGTCGCTTAATATTTGCCATGTAAGCACGATTACTGTTGATTTTATCATAAATGGCTAAGATCAAAAATCGAAGTTGACTACTCCCATCAAAGTAATATAATTCCTGCGAGTACACTTACATTCGAGGTAGCTGACATGACAAAAATAAAGAGACTGAAACCGATACTGTTTGTATCACTAGTGATGATCCTGGTTTTTTCGTTATTGCCAATGATTCCTGATACGACTGGAGTTACAAACCCGATAAGGGCAAGTTATGTTGTGACAGATTATAATTTTGTCATCAAACCAAATTTATCAGATCGAACTCTCACGATGGAATGTGGAGTAAAGGTAAAAGCACTCAGGGATGTTGAGTTTCTTAATTTTTACATGGATCCAGTGTGGAATATCAAAAATATCGAGGGTGTTCGTGAATTTGAACAGGATGTTGATGTTATCACGATCAACAAAGCAATCAAAAAAGGTTCCTCTGAAGAATTCACTTTTCACTATACAACCCATCTGACTGGTCGAAATTATCCTGGAAGACAATGGAACTACTTGAATGATGACGGAATGTATCTATATCAGTGGTGGTATCCTGTCACCCTGCACACGATTGCCAGTGGTTTCTCAGAGATTGTTACCCTAAAAGCAGAGATTAAAATACCGAGTGATTGGATTGTCTGCACGAGTGACGTTACAAAAATCAACGAGGGTGGAGACAAAAGCTTTAAAGTTGTAGAACTTGAGGCAAGAGACCCCGCTTTCTTCTATCATCTAATCGCTGGACCCTTCAAAGAAAAAATCACGGAAGACCCAGCTAACGTTATTTCAAGGGTGGTTTTTTATGGAGAAGAAAAATACTTTGAAATAGGCGATGTTTTTTCAAACGAAATTTTTGGTGCACTCAGATATTTTGAAGACAAATTTGGAACACCGGCACCACTTGAATACTCTGTAATCCAAATGCCGGACAAGTTTGTGACAATCATGTCAGACCGTGCACAGATGTTTATCCCGGGCAATATTCTCGATAGTGAGACTGACAAACTTAAACATAAAGATGAAGATGAAAAAGACGATGATGAGGATGATGGGTACACAAGTCCCAAATACCTCGCTGAGAAGGTTGCTGCTTGTTGGTGGGGTGGTGCGATATTTAGCGTAGGGCCAGAAGCAAAATTCCTATCGACCTCCCTCTCAGCATATTCCGGACTTCTCTATATGGTTGACCTTGAGGGTGAAAAGAAACTGATTGAAATGTTGGGTGATGCACGAGATAGATACTTTGATGAGGTTGAGGTTGAAGACGAAGTTCCTTTGGTCTCTGTTGCTGACAAAAAATTGCTGGACGTATACTTCAGAGGCAAGGGTCTCATTGTCCATCACATGCTCAGGCAAGTGGTCGGTGATGCAGCATTCTTTAAGGGACTAAAAAATTATGCATCTCGTTTTTCAGGAAAATTTGCATCAATCAAGGATTTTGAATCTGAGATGAGTCGTGCAACCGGTCGAAGCCTGTCGTGGTTTTTTGATCAGTGGCTTCTTCAATCCGGTCGACTTACATACGAGATTGACTTTACAAAACTCTCTGGAGAAAATCCATTTAGGTATAAGATTAGGCTCGAAGCAACAGGAGCCATGAGAATGCCATTCACAATTGATGTTATCATGGCAGACAAAAGCATCCACCAGTTCAACTGGTCAGCAAACGATCTCGAAATGGAAAAAATCCTGGAATCTGAAATCGAACCAATTGGTGCAAAAATTCATAACCCTGAGGGTTACATGTTGACTGAATTCTCGAAGGTAAACACACTTCTTGAGGGTTCACTCAAAAATTTCTATTATCTTGATGATTTTATAATTGTTGAGGGAACATGGCAGGGAAATGACGAACTGGAATCAAAAGCACATGGTAGGGCTCTCTTTGTGCAAAAAATGATAAAGGATAAATTTGATATCGAAGCACCTGTTGTACTTGACAGTGAGATTGACCAGGATGAGCTCAAAGACATGAACCTCATCATGATTGGTTGCACTGGTTGTAACGCACTTCTTGCGTATAACCGGATAATGCCAGGCGTTCCTTTCTGGTCGACAAACTGGACAAGAAAAACTGGCCCAATGTTCCCGGGAGCAGATCTCCCAGAGGGAACAGTGGTATTCCCGAACCCCATGAATCCATGGAGAGGAATAATTCAAGACGAGTTCTTCAACTCAAAGGGTGATTTTAAAACAATAGACCTGATTGAGGACTTCTACTATCAAGCTCTTGAAACTGGCTCTGTAATGAAAGGTTTCCTTCACAAAAGAGGAAAAGAATACTGGACAGCCCCAGAACCCTTGATTGTCGATCTCAACGAATTCAACTCAAACAAAATTGAAACAACGGGCAACGTTGTTATCCTCGAGGGAACGAGTAACACAGAGTTCTACATCACATACAACATAAAAAATCCAATAATATTTGGTGAGCCGGTAACGAGAATTTTTGTCCCAAAGGGTGAGTTTGAAATTGAGATTGACCTCCTTCGTGGTGAAGAATTTTCGGACGATCACCTCATAATTGATGCCTCCGATGATAACATAGTTTTGCAGAAGCACATGACAAATGATTTCAGGGGCGAGCTTGAACCACCCATTGTCACCATTGCTGATTTCAAATCGAATTATTCGTATGGTGAAGCAATAGCTGTTGAATGGGAGGGAAGAGATAACTCTGCGTTCTACAAAGATATTGAGTATAGCTGGTCAGTTGACGGTGAACCACGAACAGGTTTCAAAACTGGTGTGAAAACGACAATTGAGAATCTGCTGGAAGGAAATCACACATTCAAGCTCTGGGCTCGTGATGTTCGCGGAAATCTGAATTACTCAATTCCACAGGTTAACTTCATTGTGAAATAGAAAAAAGCGTGCAATTCCACATTACCAATTCTGATGTAGTCAGATTGTCCATAGTCTGTGTGTTTGTGGTTACGGTGATGGTGTGCGTTATAATTTTGTTAAAACGGAAAAAGAGAAAAAAGTAGCAAACAAAAAAAAGTAGTTAGGGGTGTGATATGACAACACAGTTATCATCTCAGCCAAATGGTGTGAGGAAGATAGTTTACTCAGCAATATTTATTGCCCTGGGTGTTTTGATACCCATGATATTTCACATGGTAGGTGGGGGGTATCTCGGCAAAACAATTCTACCGATGCACATACCAGTTCTCCTTGCTGGATTCTTTCTCCCTCCAATGTACGCTCTGTTTGTTGGCATGATTACCCCGTTTCTATCCACGTTGATTACGGGTATGCCACCCGCCTTCCCGATGATGTACATTATGATCTTCGAATTGGGTACATACGCATTGGTGGCAAGTCTTCTCTACAGATGGCTGTATCGTTATGAGTCTTTGCGTAGGTCAAAGTTGCACATCATCTTCTCACTTCTTGGAGCCATGATATTTGGAAGAATTATCGCGGGACTAACGGTTTGGTCAATGATAGGGATACATGGTGTGGTCCCAAAAACACCTCTCATGGCAGGTCCAGTCGGGTTTGCACTTGGTTCAATCTCAGGTGGAATTATTGGAATCATAATACAGTTTGCGATTATCCCCACGCTCGTGATTATTCTGGAACCAATAATTCAAAAAAATGGATAAATCAACACGCAGGATTCAGTTTTTCACAGAGCGTGCTGAGGGCTGGGATGAATACGCTCACCATGACGAATCAAAGATTGAACGGATACTCGATTTGGTTGGAATCAAAGAAGGTGACAATGTGCTTGATGTTGGTTGTGGAAATGGAATTCTTGCACCACATTTATCCAAACGGGTTGGTGATTCCGGGGGAGTGCTGGCGATGGATGTTACCCCAAAAATGATTGAGATTGCCAAAGAGAAACACAATCTGGGCAACGTAAAGTTTGTTTGTGATGACATCCAAGATGCAGAACTCCAACCTGAAAGTTTTGAAGCAATTATTCTGTACTCGATGTTCCCGCATATTGATAAAAAAGAGGAAGCCCTGGTAAGATGTACTGGGTTTTTGAAACCCGGTGGGAAGCTCTCAATTTGCCATTCTGACCCCAGATACAAGATAATATCGATTCACAAGAAAAAGGGTTCTCCTGTGCTTGGAGATGAATTTCCGCCGATGGATGTAATCAAAGAATACATCCACTCAGCAGGATTAGAGATTACCTACGAGCAGGATGATGATGAGATGTTTGTTTTGATAGCCCGAAAAAAATAGCAACTCTCCAAATTATAATCCTCAAACATAACCTTTATGAAACAGATACGGCAAATGTCTAGATCATTAACTATAGAATTTTCAGTAGAGTACAAAAAAATACTCAGTTAAGTGAGGATTTCAGATCATTTAAAATTTTGTCAACTGTGTGTCGGATTATGCCTAGGTTTGCTTTATCAGTTGCAATTACAAGCAGAACTAACTCCGAATTAATTTGTTGGATGACTGCTTTTCCATCATCAAACTCAAGGATTTGTTGTTGTAAAATGCCTATCTTGGCGGTTTCACCTATTTCCTCGGCTGAAACAAGTGCAGATGAGGAAATAGCTGCAAGTGATGTCAGATTTAAATTTGATTGTCCTGCATTGTCGAGGATCAAACCACCCTTAGTGATAATCATGCATCCAGAAACCCCTTCATCACCAACTAACTTTTCCAGTGAATCTTGCATTGACAAGATATATTCCCCCGCTTTCTTTACTAAGATGGCTTTCAAATCAATTTGCTACTACACCGAGTCAACAATACTCCTTGTCTCATTTTCGAATAAACTGGGTTGGTTGGACCATACTATGTTATTTGAGGTATTAAGGTTTTTGATAAAGCCTATTGTTTCATGAATCTTTGAAATAAACTGACTTACCACGTTATCGAGAGCAACAGGCTTTTTAATGTAAGCACAAACACTTTTTTGAAAATCATTATCTGGGACATAACCATTAGATTTGCAAATATATCGACCATTTTGTCTCGTCATGTGATTCACTTCATCAATCATTTGATACCCGCTAATGAAGAGTTTCTCAATGTTATCAATGATTGACGGTTGTTCCTGGACGCTTTCATTATGAATAAAAGAATACGTCTCAAAACGAAGAATAATCATAGCAAGAAACGCTTCCGTGTCCGTTAGATTATTGTATTTACACTTAACAATATGTCCTTTGTAAACAATTGCAGTTGCAGTCTTCTCTTCTTTGAACAGTTTTAGATTCCCAGTCGAATAGGTGACCTCAAGTTCATCCAAGAGGACACTCAAGCCTATTTCAGATAATCGACCAGTCAGCATATCCATATGTACATAATAGCAATATATATCTGATTGTCAAATATTTGTAATCAAAATAATGAAAATTTATATTATTTTAGATGTTTGTGGTTAAAATACTGTGTATCGATATAATGACTATAGCGTTCATGCACATCAATAGAACAATATCAATTATGAATATATTATGATATTTCAAGTGTATATCATTAGTAAAACAATATTTTCAAATAAAATGTTACAAAGTGTTAATTCAAAATATATGAGAGTATAGAAACAAAGGTATTATAATGCTTGCCTTCTTCAATTTATGAAGAATTAATAAATATCTGTTGAATAATCATCAACGAAATACAATGCCTTATCATTGCACACTTCTGTGGGTTATAATGTGTACAAATGAATTCCTTTACTTTTGTTTTAAAATGTTTGATAACATAACTGTGTGTATCTACGAAAACAGGGATAACATACTGCTATCCCTGTAGAAATTAAATCTATCTAAGCTAATTCAAATTTTTTTTATTCCAATCCATGCCTGATGATTTTTCCCTCAACGATATAAACTACCTCTTCAGCAATATTTGTTGCCAAGTCAGCAACTCTTTCGAGGTGTTTTGCGATGCTCAAAGATTGCAGGAAGTCACCAGTATTTTCGGAACATGATCTCAATTTCTCGGTAGTAATTGAGATCACATCATTCTTCATGTCATCGACTTCATCATCAAGTAAGCATACTTTTCTAGCCTTCTCGGGGTCAAGCTCAACGATCGCTTCCATGGATAACCTCAGCATGGCTTGAACTTTGTCTGCCATCTCATGGTAATCAAATGGAATCTTGAATCCTGGTGAAATCATTGATCCAGCCTTGGCTATGTTTGTTGCAAGGTCGGCAATCCGCTCAAGGTCATTGTTTATTTTGAGTACTGCAACAAGAACTCGAAGGTCAACCGCAACCGGCTGGTAGAGGGCGATTATTTTCAGACATTCTTCCTCGAGCTCAACCTCCATGCGGTCAATTATTTTGTCCCCTCTGTTTATTTCCTCGGCGAGCTTGGACTCTCTTTTTGAAACCACTTCAATTGCTTTTAGCACGCTTCCCTCAACAATTTCAGCAACAGCCAAAAACTTTTTTTGCAGTTTTTCCATCTCTTTTCTTATGTGCATTGTCATGTTTATTTCTCCTCTTTAGCTGAACTTTCCGGTCAGATATTCTTCGGTTCGTTTTTCTTTTGGAACTGTGAATATCTGTTTTGTTTTGCCAAATTCTATGATTTTTCCCTTGTAAAAAAATGCGGTGTAGTTGGAAATCCTCGCGGCCTGTTGCATGTTGTGGGTGACAATTATTATTGTATATTTCTTGGCAAGCTGGGTAATCAATTCTTCAATTTTTGAGGTGGACTGGGGGTCAAGGGCTGAGGTTGGTTCATCCATCAAAACAATCTCAGGGTCAACTGCGAGAGTTCTTGCAATGCAGAGTCTTTGCTGTTGCCCGCCTGACAGATCAGTTCCACGTTTGTTCAGATTGTCCTTCACCTCATCCCAGAGTGCTGACATCTTCAGACTTCGTTCAACAATTTCAGCAAGAATTTTTTTGTTTTTTATTCCGTGAACACGGGGTCCGTATGCTACATTATCAAAAACTGATTTTGGGAAAGGATTCGGTTTTTGAAAAACCATTCCCACTTTTTTTCTGATTGCTACAACATCAGTATTTTTCAAATAGATATTTTCACCATCGATTTCAATCAGACCCTCCATTCGGGTGTTGTCGATGATGTCGTTCATTCTGTTTATGGTTCTAAGGAAAGTTGATTTTCCACATCCAGATGGGCCAATCAGAGCGGTTACCTTCTGTCTCGGAATCTCAATGCTCACGTCTTCGAGTGCCTGATTGTCGCTATAGAAAAAACTGAGATTTTCTATGTTAACTATTACGTCATTGTTTACCATCTGTATTTACTCCTGAAATATGCTCTGATTGAAATTGCTATCGTTGAAAAAATCAGTACCAGTCCAATCAAAACGAGTGCTGTTCCATACTGCATCGGTCTCACTTTTTCAATATCTGGAACCTGGGTTGAGAGGGTGAAGAGGTGGAATGGGAGTGCCATCACGGGTTTTGTGAGCGAGGGTAGTGAACGTGAATAAAACACTGCCGCTGTGAACATTATTGGTGCAGTTTCACCTGCTGCACGCCCGATTCCAAGGATTGAGCCTGTCATCATTCCTGGTATCGAATATGGCAGAACCTGTGTTTTTATCATCTGCCATTTGGTTGCACCAAGTGCCAGTGATGCTTGCCGGAATGACTTTGGGACGGCTTTTATTGACTCTTCTGACGCAACAATAATCGTTGGCATGATGAGGCAGGCAAGCGTCAGAGAGCCCGCAATTGCTGATGTTCCAAGTCCAAATACCAGAACAAACAAACCCAACCCAAAGAGTGCAAACACAATCGAAGGAACTCCAGCAAGTGTGATGATCGCAAGCCTGATGAGCCTTGTGAATTTTGATGGCTTTGCATATTCTGCCAGATAAATTGCAGATGCAATTCCAAGTGGAACAGCAATCGCAATTGTCCCTGAAATCAAGTATAAAGTTCCGAGTATCACCGGACCAATCCCGCCCTCAATTCCAGCTTTGGCAGGATTTGCAGTCAGAAATTCCCAGCTGATTGTTGGCAATCCACCAATGATTATATCCAACAGGAGGTAGAGAGTTATTGCAACAATTGAATACGTGATGATTCTGAGAATCCACCTTACCAGCGTTTCCTTTCCTCTTGCCATCAGCCCACCTCCCTGAGTCTCAGGAATCTTTGAGCAATCATATTCAATCCGAACGTGAAGAGTAGAAGAATAATTCCAATCAGGAAAAGAACACTGTAATGCACATCACCATACACAACCTCCCCCATCTCGGCGGCGATTGTTGCGGTCATTGTTCTGACGGATTCCATTGGGTTGAATGTTAACGCTCTGGAATTTCCTGTAACCATGAGGACTGCCATTGTTTCACCAATGACCCTCCCGATTCCAAGCATTACACCTGCGATTATTCCAGAAAGGGCTGATGGGACAACAACCTTCCATGTGGTTTGAAGCTCGGTTGCACCAAGTGCCAGTGATGCTTGCCTGTATGATTTTGGAACAGAGCGGATGGCATCCTCTGAAATTGTGATGATGGTCGGGAGTGCCATCAGTGCCAGAATGAGAGAACCTGTGAATGCCGTCATTCCGGTTGAAAGTCCAAAAACCCGCTGGACAAGCGGGACAATCACCACGAGTGCAAAGAATCCAAACACGACCGATGGAATTGTTGCAAGCAGTTCAAGGAATGGTTTCAATATTTCCCGCTCAATTTTCCCTGCAATCTCTGAGATATAAACGGCAGAAAATATTCCAAGAGGCACACACAGAACAACCGCAACTGATGTTACAAGAAGTGATCCGGTCAGAAGTGGTAGAATTCCAAAACTTGGGGTAACTCCTTCTGGTCGAACCGGAATCCAATCAGCAGAGAGAAAACTTCCAGCTTCATGTTGCCAGAAAAATGGAAGCCCTTCTTTTGCCAAAAAGAGGAATATCAGGACTACGACAAGGATGCTTGTGGATGCCATTATCAAAAAGAAATACTTGATTGTCCTCTCACTGTATTTTTTGTGAAGCCTTGAAATCCATCCACTCAAAAAAGGGAGGGTTGCAAGTTTTGCCTGCAACCTGCCCCCTTTTTTATTATTTTTATCAATATCAGGTTTGCTATCTGACATTTTATTTTACGGATATGAAGCCAATCTCTTCAACAATTTTCTGACCCTCTGGGCTGAAAATATAATTTATGAAATCATCGATACTCTTGCCCGCCGATTCCAGAACATATAAATGAAGAGGTCTGGCGACTGAGTATTCACCACTGGCTACGGTTTCTTGAGACGGTATAACAAACGAACTTCCATCTTCTGAAACAGCAAGTGCTTTGATGCTGTCCCCTGCTGATGCCACATAACCAAGTCCAACATAACCGATTGCATTCTCGTTGTGTCCAATCTCTGCAATAATTGCTGAGTTTGAAGCCATCAACTTTGCGTCTGCTCTGTAGTCTTCCTTATTCAAAATCTTTTCCTGGAAAAAAACATATGTTCCAGATGAATTGTCTCTTGAGAGTACAACTATCTTTGAATCGGCTCCACCAACTTCATTCCAGTTAGTGATTTTTCCGGTGTAGATGTCGCCAATCTGTTGGATTGTGAGTTCTGAAATATTGTTGCCTGGGTGAACAATCACTGCAATTCCATCACGAGCAATGATATGTTCAACTGAGCTTGCACCACTCTGCTCTATTCTTGTTTTTTCCTTGTCCTTCATTTTTCTGGATGCGGCAGCGATGTCGGTTGTTCCATTTATCATCGCAGAAATTCCTGTTCCTGATCCTCCACCTGCGACTGTGATGTCTGCGTTTGGATTGCTATCCATGTAGGCTTCGGCAAGAGCGGTGTTGATGTGAAGCATGGTGTCTGAACCCTTGATTGTGATCGAAGTATTGCCGTCAGGCTTTTCTCCCCCACCACAGCCAAACATGACAAGCACCATTACGATAATCAACAGGGCTGGTAAAACGACTTTCATCTTGTTCATTTCTTTTTTCTCCTTTTTCTATTTACACCCAGGAAGGTATCTGCAAGAATTTTGTAAACAAGGAGTGTAATGTTAAATAAATTTAATTGTATTCCTTAGAATGTTACTTTCTTGACAAATAGATTTTATTATGTAACATGAATCCTAATATAAAACTTTCAGAAAATCATGTTGATTTTGAAACCTCCAGACGTTTTTACGAACTCAGAATTTTAAAACGATCGAGTTGTTAAAGGATAATCCCTGTGAACTTATATCACCTAGAGGCGGGGACGGGTTTGAAACCCACCCCACCAGGAATTTCCAAAAATCATCCTAACTTGAAAGGGTGTCAGCCAATTCCCTCAAATTCGCAAGCTCAGCCTCAAGCTCAGCCATCTTCGATTTATTTTTTTCAACAACAGCGGGCGGGGCACTCTTCACAAAGTTTTCATTTGAAAGGAGTTTGTCAATCTTTGCAAGCTCTCCCTCTGCTTTTTCCATGCTGGTTTTGATTCGTGCAAGTTCTGCTTCGATGTCGATTTTTCCAGCAACATCCAGATAAAATTTCATTTCAGCAGAAACTGCAGTAACAGAACCCTCAGGTTGTGTTACTGAGAAATTGAAACCCTCAACACGTGCCAGCTTCTCGATTTGTTCAGATTCTCGTTCAAGGATTTTGATGGTTTCTGCGGGAGCGTTGAATGTGCAACCCACAATTCCCTGGTGAATTCTCAACTTTGCCTTCAGATTACGGATTGATTTTATCGCTGACTGAACCTTGACCATTTCAGATTCTGCAGGCTCATCAAAGGCAAATTGTTCTGCTTTTGGCCAATCCTCTATCATGATTGTTTCACCATCTCTGTGTGGAAGTTTCTGCCAAATCTCTTCGGTTACATACGGAATCACAGGATGGAGCAGTTTCAAAATTGTATCAAGACAGAGATATAAAACTCGCTGTGTTCGAAGTTTATCAGTTTTATCACCTTGAATCGGAAGTTTGGAGAGTTCGATATACCAATCGCAGAAATCAGTCCAGAAGAAATCGTACATTGCACGAACACCCTTTGCAATATCGTAGGTGTCAAATGCAGTTGTAACAATTTTTGCAGTTTCACCAAGTCTGGATATTATCCAACGGTCAATAAATTTCAGTTCTCCCGGCTCTCCCGGCTCCATGCCCTCAAGGTTCATCATGGTGAAACGTGAGGCATTCCAAAGTTTGTTCACAAAATTGCGACCCTCGGTGAGGATTGTGTCACCAAGTTTTATGTCCTGTTCACCCAGGGTTGAGAGGAACATGAGGGTGAATCTCAGTGCATCCGTTCCATATTTTTTTATTACTTCCATTGGGTCGATGGCATTTTGCAAGGACTTGCTCATCTTGCGACCCTTTTCATCACGAATCAGTCCAGTCATGTAGGCATATTTGAATGGAATTTCTCCCAAAAATTCAAGACTTGAAAAGATCATTCTGGCTACCCAGAAAAAGATAATATCGTAAGCTGTAATCAGAACTGCACCCGGATGATAATATTTTAAGTCCTTGCTTTTTTCTGGCCATCCAAGTGTTGCAAACGGCCAGAGAGCTGAAGAAAACCATGTGTCCAAGGAATCTTCTTCCTGCCTGATATTTGTGCTGGCACACTTTGGACATTTTGTTGGTTCACCACGAGAAACAAATGTGTGGTTGCAATCATCACAATAATAGAGGGGCATTCGATGACCCCACCAGCTCTGACGAGACAAACACCAGTCGTGAATATTTTCCATCCAGTCAAAATAAACCTTACTCCACCTGTCCGGAATAAATTGAACTTCCTTGTCTTTAACAGCTTTTATTGCTGGCTTTACCAGCTCATCCATTCTCATAAACCACTGTTTTGAGAGAAGTGGTTCAATGGTTGTCTTGCATTTGTCATGATGTCCAACTGCATGTTTGTGATTTTCAACCTCTATCAGAAGTCCCTTTTCTTCAAGCTCAGCAATAATTTTTTTGCGAGCATCTAGCATGGTCAAACCTTGGTATCTCTCAGGAACTTTGTTGTTCAGCTTGCCACTTGCATCCATGATTACAGGCATCGGTAAGTCGTGTCTTTTGCCAACCTCAAAATCATTCGGGTCATGTGCAGGAGTGATTTTCACAACACCTGTTCCAAATTCCATGTCAACATAATCATCTTCAATGACAGGGATTGGTTTATCTGTAATCGGAAGGATTACATTTTTCCCTTTTAATTTTTTATATCGTTCATCAGAAGGATTCACAGCAACAGCGGTATCTCCAAGCATGGTCTCAGGTCTTGTAGTTGCGACCACCACTCCATCCTCAGGATTATCCTCGAATGGATACCTGACATGCCAGAGATGTCCATCTGTATCCTCGTGTTCAACCTCAATATCAGAAATCGCAGTCTGGCAGTAAGGACACCAGTTGATTACACGATTTCCCTGATAAATATAACCCTTTTCAAAATAATGACAGAACGCCTCACGGACGGCAACCTGATAATTTTCGTCCATTGTGAATGTGAAGCGATCCCAATCACAGGAGATGCCGAGTTTTTTCAGTTGGTTGATGATGATGTTTCCGTGTTTTTCTTTCCACTCCCAAACACGTTTGGTGAATGCCTCTCGTCCAATATCAAATCTTGTTTTACCTTCTGTTTTGAACAAATCACGGTCAACCACAATTTGGGTTGCAACACCTGCATGGTCTTCACCTGGCAACCACATGGTGTTCTTTCCACGCATTCTCTGAAATCTGATGATCAAATCTGGAATTGTGTTGTTCAGAGCATGACCAGTGTGAAGAATCCCTGTAACATTTGGAAGTGGCATCATTACGGCAAAGGGTTCTTTTGAATCATCCGGCTCGGAGTGGAACCACCCGCCGTTTATCCAGAAATCGTAAATCTTATCCTCGACCTTGCTTGGGTCATATGATTTGTCCATTTCCATGCTCATACATCCAACCTCCTAAAGTTTCTAAATCATCATCTGTATTCGTGTCAGTTTGCCAGTAATTTTGGTGATAGTCAACAAGCAGAACAATAATACAGATCATCCCCTTGATTTTCGTTTCATTCAGTATAATATCCAGTCGTATAGTCATTACAGTGATTCATTATTGCTTGTTTTATTGCGATTAGGATACAAAGGGAGCCAACTCTCCGGCCCACGAAAAGATTTTCGTCTGTAATCGCAACCAATCTAGTAAAAAACAGGAGTGTGAATAATGAATACAAGTGTGTTTCGCATTGGTGATTATATTCCAAAGTATCCAATAGTCCAAGGAGGTATGGGGGTCAGGATTTCATTATCAAATCTTGCATCGTCTGTCGCTAACCAGGGAGGTATTGGTATTATTGCAACAGCTGGTATCGGAATGACTGAACCAGATTTTATTGAAAATTTCAGCCTAGCTGGTGATCGTGCTCTTGTCAAAGAAATCCGAAGAGCAAAGAAAAAATCTTCAGGGATTCTTGGTATAAATGTTATGAGTGTGTTGAACAATTTTAGAAAAATTGTTCAAACTTCAATCTCCGAAGGGGTCAACATTATTTTTGCTGGTGCTGGTCTTCCTCTTGATCTGCCAAAATATCTTGTTCAAAAAACAAACACAGCACTCGTTCCAATCATCTCTTCATCAAAAGCCGCGTACTTGATAACAAAAAGATGGATTAAAAGATTCAGTTATTTACCGGATGCAATTGTTCTTGAGGGACCAAAAGCAGGTGGACATCTTGGTTTTAAATACCAGGAACTTTCAGATCCAAATGTTTGTCTAGAAAATATTCTTCCAGAAGTTCTAAAAATGACTGAAGAAATTAGTGACAAAAAAATTCCTGTGATTGTTGCTGGTGGAATATTTACACAATCAGACATGAAAAAGTATCTAAAAATGGGTGCAAGTGCCGTCCAGCTAGGAACAAGATTTGTTGCAACCGAAGAATGTGATGCATCAGATGAATTCAAACAATCGTATGTCAATTGTTTAGAAAAAGACTTAAGGATAATAAATAGTCCTGTGGGTCTTCCTGGGAGAGCAATCGGAAATAAATTTCTTGCGGATGTGGAAAGTGGTTTGAAAAAACCATACAAATGCCCATTTCATTGTATTACTACATGTAATGTGAAAGATAGTCCATACTGTATTGCATCGGCTCTGATGCATGCTCAATGTGGGAATCTGGATCAGGGATTTGCTTTTGCAGGAAGTAACGTCCACAGAATCAAGAAGGTTGGTACAGTGAAAAGTGTCTTTTCTGATCTTCTTGGAAAAGAAATTTAAAAAATTCTGATAAACAGGGAATCCATTTTTTGATGGATTCCCTGTTTATGTTGTATCTAATCCTCTTCTTCAGGATTTTCAATCTCAGGAAATTTCAATTCAAGATAAACCTGAACATCAAGTGAATCACGATATTCCTTGTACCAAATCTGTTCGTGTTCGTATTCACGAATCATTCTGAGTTGTGCGTAGACTCTATCCTTTATTTTTTCAAATTCTGGTTTTGGGAGCTTGCCGTTATCTGTGAAATAATAATCCCAGGCATAGGTTTCATGCTCCAGCTTCAAAATAACAAAGGAATATCCAGTATCGATGACATCAGACACCCCGCCGGATGAGAGCGAAAATGCAACCTCTTCCAGTTCTGGAATGAGCACACCCTTTGAGGTCAGCTCAGCAAGCTGTCCACCATTTTGAACTGTTGCTAAATCCATCGAAAATTCCATGACAGCTTCTGAAAATGTCATGTCGTTACCAATTCTTTTTCTTATTGCTTCAGTATATTTTTTTGCTTTGTCTATTTCTTCTTCAGTGTGATTTTCAGGATCGTAAGCTATTAAAATTTGAGATAATCCAAGGAGACGGGACTCGAAAAATTCAAGTGCCTCCTCGTCAGTAATTTTTATCTGACTCTTGAGATGAGCGATTACCTTTTCCTTGAACATTTTTTCTTTGAATTTCAGGTCGGATCTGAGCAGGCGACGAAGCTCCTTTACTCCACCCTGATCTTTCAAGGTTTTTTCAAGTAATTCATATGAACCCATCTTGAGTGCCTGTTTTTCAACCTCTTGAGAAATTGCATCCTCTATCTCAACCATCGATGGCATCAAATTATTTTCGATTGCATAATTTTCATAAACAGCCATTTCGATGAGGCTTTCAATTATCTCTTCCTGTGTTGAAAGTTTGACCTCTGCACTCTCTGGTGCGTCCAAATCAACGCCCTCATCAATCATCGCAATTCGTGTAGAATTCAACAAACTTAAGTATTCTTCAGATGGAATCTCTACTTGCCCAACGGTTGCGATCACACCTTTGGGTCCAGGAATCCTGACCAAGCCACCAGTTGAATCTTGAATTCCGTTTGTCTCGTCTGTGGTTTTTTCATCACCACAGGACACAAAACTCGCAAGCATCAACACGACAGTCAAAACAACAATATATTTTTTCACGTTTTTCATCACCAGCGAGTCTAACAGATTCAAATAAACTGTCAAAGTGTTTTATGGTAACAACGGGCTATTATGGTAAGATGCAAAGTATGGATACTTGTTTTTATAAGGGTGATCAGAACATGCTCTGGGACGCACTTCCCTATGGCTTTGCCCTGCAAAGGATGGGTGTGAACACAACTTTTTTTGTTGTAGATGAAAAACTTGGTACTGCAGACAGCAGAAAAAAAAACGAAAACAACGACTTCATGTTGACCTCTGATTATTGTAACAAAAAATCTGGGGCTGTGTGGGTTCACCAAGATATTTCATCAGGTCCGTTTTATTCGACCCCAGTTGAGCCAAAAATTTGGAAACGACTGGGTGTTCATCTCAAATATTTTGATGAAAAATATCTTGAAGTTATCGAGCAGTTCGATCTGTCAAAGATTCTCGCAAGCCTTGGAGTGAAAACAAAAGATTCGAATCTGATTCAGGCATTGACTGAGAGCGAAGAGTATCTAGGGATTGTTCCGACCAGATACAGCCAAAGATCAATCTCATCAGTTCCCCTGTCACCTGAGCTTCTGGAAAAATATTGGCGACTTTTTTTGGCATCGTTTAGGGGGGCAATGAGGGTTACTCCAAAACATCGCAGAAAACCAATTCTTGAGCGAGCCAGAAAACTTTTGTTTTCATTCAAATTATTCATAAAAGATAACGGAAACAAATCAGTTTCAGATATTCAGGAATTTTTTTGGAGACAAGGTTGGAAGGTACTCTTTGACCAGGAAGCACCACCCATCACAAGGGTTTCTGAACTCTTCAAAATTTCAAAATCTCAGATTCCTCACAAGGTTTTTCTGATTGCACTTCAAAATCCTGTTGAATTTTCGGAGAGCTACAACGAAGCTCTGAATTTGGCAAAACTTCCTCTCAAACGAATTCGATTTCAAAACAATTCAATGGAGCTACCATTCTTTGTGGAGTGCAAACTTGAATGTGGAACCCTGGTCAGGTGGAGAATTCTGGCAATATTTTCCGAAGATGAAATCAAGCTTCGTTTGATTTACCCGATAAAAGGACTCACCAAAGAAGTCACAATCCCACTAAATCCAACCCTTGAGGATGTGCAATCAAGCCTGCTTACCATCTGTTTTGACATAACTCTTATCGGGAAGGCTGGACCACTGGTAACCGAACTCACAAGACCACCAAGGGTTCTGGCACTCCCGGAGCTCGGTTCAAAATATTCACCGATGGTTTTTCACCTCACAAGAGAACTCCAAAAAAGAGGAATAAAAATTCAACAAGGCAAAATCCTTAGACTGGGAATCCATGCACTCTCAGCGTTGGATATGCTTGGTGATATTCAGATAAACCTCCCGCCATTCCTGTCCTGTTTCTGGGGGAAGAGTGTTTCAGCGAGACGAATTGCAGGTGACTGGTGGCGATGTTCACTTCGTGCCAGGGAGTTGATTCATTCCATGAAATATCACCCTGGACAACTTCTGACATTGGCAAGGTATGCAATCATGGAATACCACAGAAAAATCCCAGTACCGCTTCCCAATAAACTTGCCAAGCTGGGCGATGTCTGTGGAATCAGCAGACCGATGAATGATGATGTTTCAAGTAAACTTGAAGAACTTCTGAGCAAACGTGAGAATCTTCTTTCAGAGAGAAGAACAAAAAAAGACACGTTTGAAAAGCTGGATGAGTTACACCGTGTGAATCGTGCAACCGAATTGATCATGACTGGTATTCTCAAAAGACATATCCAGCTTTCACAGTTGGCTCACATGGACAGAAGACCATTTGCACTGAGTTTTTACCTTGCCTGGGGCAGTGATATAATTTCCCACATGGCAAACCTTGCACACCAAAGGAGAGAACAATGCTAAGGAAAATAAACTTGATTTTAGTTTTTGTAATTTTGATTTCTGTGATTGGATGTAGTGGTGAAACTCTTAATCTGATCTCGCTTCAGTTTGCATCAAGCGTTACAAAATTTGGAAATTTTATTCGGATTGAAGATGCAACATTTTCACAGAACCAAACGATATATGTGGTGGCGGTTGCCGAAGGATTCATTTCAGAAAAAACTAAAAAAGGTTATTCGGCCTGGCCAATCCTCACTCTGAAACTTCGAAATGCCGAAGGAAAATTGCTAAACACCCAACAACCATTCAGCGAGATAATCGACTCCGAGGAAGAGGTAACAGACTTCAGACTGCCAGCCGAGGTGAAACTCAAAACTCCACCAGGGGATTATGTGATTGAAGTCACGGTTGAGGATGGGGTTACGGGTGAAAGGGTTGAGTCAGAGTTGCATTTTGAAATCAAACCAGAAGAATAGCATCTACTAAAAATATCGAGACAAGCTTGGTAGCGCTAAGGAGAATCGAACTCCTGTCTTGGGATTGAGAGCCCCATGTACTAACCGTTATACTATAGCGCCACTCTTTTTTATTTCCGAGTACAACAGAAAAAAAGTTTGGCTGGCGAACTAGGACTCGAACCTAGAATCTTCTGATCCAGAGTCAGACGTGTTACCAATTCCACTATTCGCCAACACGGATAAATTTATAGTCAAAATAGGGCTTGATGTCAAGGATTCTTTAGATTATTGCTTAACCTCAACCCGCTCAAATTCTAAAGGAGTCCAGGCTGGTTCGGGTTTGGGATTAAACCATGGTGGTGTGAGGGGTTTGTTTTTTGACAGGCAACTTGTTACATGTTCAGAGATTTCTTTTGCGAATTTGATTCTTCTTTCGTCTGATAGTTGGTCGGGAATTTTTGCAAATCCTTCCACTGCTTCGGTCTTTTTCCCCATGGCGTGCATGGTCATCATTAAGTTTATTGCATAATAAAGAACATCATTTTCATCAACTGAAACTTGAAGCCCCTCTTTGAATTGTTTCAGTCCAGGGTCCATCTGGTTGGGATGGTTTGTGGTTGCGTCAACAAATTTTCCGTGTTTGTATTCGCAGACCGCCTGCGTGAATGGTTGACCGGCGACAAGGTCGAGTGGTACATCTGACCATCGGGTATCGATGAACAACAAATCAGCCCCCTCAGAGCCGTCAATATTTAGGAAATCACGAGCCACGTATCCCGCACCGAGTTCACAAGGAATTTCGGAAAAATCAGGACTTGCAAATATCTTCACAAAATATCCGGGAATATCACCTGTGCCAAGGTCGATTGAAACTGAGTATCCCAGAATTTCCCCGTCTTTGTCAAGGTTTGCATCCCAACTTTTTCCAGAACCAAACTCCACATTTATTGCCATGAACGGTTTGGAAATTTTTACTGTGTCGCCATTTTTTATGAGGAGGATGTGGGGTGAGTAGTCTTCAGATTCTCTGGCAACCGCAAACACCGCACCAGTCTCAGTTGTTTCCCAGTTGTAAGCGGTGAAATCGGCGGGGAGATATTCTGTAAAATCTTCTGCGGTGTATTCAATATTGACCGTTGGTGTTTCTTCATTAATAATATTTTCAGAAATATCTGAGTCTGCACCACCACATGAAATCAAAAATATTGAAATAAGTATCACAGAAATAATTCTCATTTTTGTAGCTCCTCGATGTTCCAATTTATTTTGTTCCAGCGAATGTCATTTTTGTCAGACTCAGCAAATCCACGCAGGCTGGCAACAGGAACATTTTGTTTTTGAGCCTGTGTTACCAGATTTTTTACTTTGGCAGCAGTTACTGAATCTTCAAGTTTGTATGCTGCAGGGTCGAGCATATCCAGGATTTCTTCAAAATATTCATCCACAAATCCACCAGATTCGGCGTAAAGATATGCTTCAAGTCCGTAGCCAATTCTGTGCTGATCCTTGTCATCACCGCTCTGATTTCGGTACTGAAGCATAGAATTATGAATATGGCTTCGGACATAATCCATATTTTCTGATGTGACATTTATGAGTTTGTTTTCTCTCAGCCCGTAAAGAAAAATTCGGGCAGGGGTGCAGGTTTGGCAGAGATCAGAAAAAAATTCAAATCTTGCGTCAAGAACCCGGACTAAGGTTTCACCGTTTTCCTCGAACATGTCGATTGCAATCGTCCAAGGATTTAAGTCAATATCCATTTCAGAAAATTCACCGTTCTCAATTGCAAATATTTTTATGAAAGTATCCGTCCAAATCGTTTCGCCAAGGTTGAAAACTACCGGACAAATTATTTGATTTTTTTCAAAAGAATTTACTACCCAAAAATCGTTTTCTTTGTTGAGCCCAAAAGAAATCTCCTCACCAAACACGGAACCCATCTGATAACATTTCACAACTTCAGATTTGTTTATTTCAAAAACCAGCAGGTCTATGTGAAGTTTTTCAGAATTTTTCACAGACACAAAAACAAAAGCAGGGTTTGTGTCCACTCGTCTCATTTCGATAATCTCAAATCCAGTTGGGATAAATGGTGTGATTAAAGTTATCTCTGGCTTTGTCGGCTGGTTGCAATTGATTGGATCTGGCAGTGCTTCTTTTCCGCATCCGGACACAAACAAAACAATCAGGATGATTGCTGTGGTGATTTTCTGTTTCATTTTTCCTCCATATGTTTGAGATGATACCAGAAATATTATTTGATTCCAGATTATATTTTATCATTCTTGTATTTATGGTCGTAGGGGCGGGTTTTAAACCCGCCCCTACGGGGGTTGTTCGAATACTGGTCCGTAGGAGCGGGTCGTGACCTGTCCCTACAGTATCTATCAGATTAGTTAGATTATTTTTTTGCTTGTGGTGGAGTATAATCAACAAATCCAGCCCACTGCATAAATGTTGGGTTGTTTGGTGGATTTGGTACTTTGAGTGGTAACAGCTTTCTGGTTGGTGGTTGTTTGACAAGCCAGCTCATGATTGGTGAAACTTCATGTTTGACAATACCAAATGGGCATCCAAGGCAGTCAAGACACCTGATGCAGTGCCATTGTGCAGTTGGATCGTAGATTGCAATATCCATCGGGCAATGGTTCAAACACCAATTGCAGGATGATCCTCGGCAATTCTCCTGGTCAACAGAAATTGTGTTTGCAGAGAACCAGTTGAAGATATTAAATATTGTGCCAAGCGGACAGATTCCCTTGCAGAAAAATCTCTTTGAATTGATCATTAACCACATCAAACCGGAGGTCATTACCCATTTGAAGAAATACATGAGTTGGGCTTCACCAAAGATTCCCTGGTATGAGGAAACACCGATGAATGCAGTTGAGCTTAACCCAAATAGTGGGAATGCGGCTTCAGGTATCAGTTGCATCCACATCTGAGGGAAACCTGCTGTGATTGTTCCGATGGGGCAAATCTTGCACCACCACACTTCACCGATTCCCCATGTTCCGGTTGCAAAGTTGTATCTGGTTATGATAACAAATACGATAAATGGGATGATAAAAAAGAACCAACGCATGTAGGTTGCAAGGGAATTTGGCAGGGTGAATTTTTTGTGGTAGGTGAAGAAAGGCAAACTGAGTACCAACGATATTATCAAGTAGATAACCATCCAAAAGAAAAATGCACTCATATTGCCGGTTTTTAACATCATACCAAGTCCATAGGAAGATTCAGTTACAACCCTTCCTGCACCATAAACTGCCAGGAATGGGGAGAACCAAGCAAGGAACCACGTGGTTACAAAAATGATACTACCGATAACATATGAACCATACTTTTTGGCTTTGTAAAGCATCTCCTGCATGAATCCCATCGGACACATCCAGCCACAGGTGGCTCGTCCAATCAAAACTCCAATCAAACCAAGGAAGCCGATTGTAAAGAATGTGAATGCACCGTGTCCTGTGAAATGCTGGATAGTTCCGAGTGAACAGGCGGCAGAACCAACGGGGTCAGACCAGCAGATGTACCAAGGGGCTGGAATCTGTTTTAAAATTGGTGCTAAAACGAATAATGGACCAGTTGCAAGTGCAAAGAATGCCCACTGAACCCAGACTCGAACCTGGATTCTGTATTCACCTGCCGGGAGTTTACGTCTTTTTTTCTTTTCTGGTTTGTCTGTCATGCTGTTGCTCCTCTCTTTTGAATAATTCTCATCATAACCCAAAGAAGCAGAACAAGAATTAGAAGACCTAGAATTAAATAGAACCAGAAGAAGTTGGATTCACCAAGACCAACACAGGCGATACAGAGGATTACAGCAGTTTTATAGATCTCTGCTGGTTCACGTCTCTGGTGATATTCTGGTGCATTGAAGATTCCACCAAAATGAATACTTGAAGCACTGAATATTCCTTCTTTTACTTTCTTTCTTCCGATTGCAGTTACCGTAATTCCATCTGCAATTAAGTTCGAATCTGTAATTTCTGCTCGTTCATGTTCAAATTCTAGTCCAACAATGTCAGCACGTGAAATGAGTGAACCCGTAGATTCAGCAGATTCAGTTTTTTTGATAGCATAGAACTTTTTTGCCTTCTCATATTCCACTTCCCAAACAGAAGGTTCGTCCTCTTCAAGCTCTTCCTCTATTGTGAGTGTGAAAGTTTTTGTGTTTGTATCAAGATTTGAAACAACACCTGTTACCGACCTTTTGGTTTGAGTTTGCTCTGGTGCCACCACAAGCTTTTGACCCCAGATTCCCCAAATCATCATAAAAATAAGAATCAAGGCAATTGGTAGAAAAATCCATTTTGAGAGTGCACTTCTTGACGTTTTACCGCTCATGTTCACCCCTTTCTTTTTTTCAAATTCACCAGCGATGATTATATAATAAAAAATTGTAATCTTCAAGAAGGTTGTAAATACAGTTAATTTAACTCATAATAGGTTTATGCCTTCAAACATACTTTGGCTTGTGATAGTTAGTGGTTCGGTTGTACTGATAATCGTTGTCAGTCTGGTGATAGGTTCACTCACGGGAAGAGTGAAAATCAAGGATAGCTCAACGATGTCCAGTGTTTTTAAGGTTGACAGGGTCAGTCTGACTCTCTGCAGGGGATGTAAACACCTGACAAACCAGAAATACAAATCAACTGGCTCTGTTTATATCTGCAAGAAGGGTCTTGCAAAGCCTGCCAAGGCTTCAACGATCAGCTCAACCATGCACGGTAAAGACGAGTGCTATCCATGCAATACTTCATATAAAGACAGAAAAGTTGTTTGAAAGGTTTGTTTATTTCAACTTAAACATCTTCAATCTTGCGGGACAGTTTCGACCCTTTGTGCGTCCATGAAAACATTCTTCCCAAACAATGGTGTCTCCATGAATTTGTAGATCATTAATATACCATCTGTAAGATCCATCTATATCAATTTTTGAGATTGTGTCTGTCTCACCGTCGTATAAACAGAAGAAGTCATATTCTTCAGGAATCTCAAAAACAAGTTTTTTACCCCAGCAGGTATTGTGTGCTGGGATGCGATCCAGATAAGCCCAAAGCGTCAGGCGTGTGTCTGATAGATGGATTTGTTTTGTCTTCCCGGTTTCAGGATCGTAAAGAAGAATGTAATTCTCAAATTCGTTGCCATAAGTCGAGTCTTCTGTTGTTGATATAATGGTGACAGCGTAGTGTGCGTTTGGATTTCTAAGAAGTTTGTAGTTATCCTTTTTGTTTTTCAAATCCAAATCAATTGCAACTACATGTTTACCAGTTGGGATGTGATAGCTCATCATCACCTCGTCTTCACTGAAATAAAAGAGGTAATCACCCTGAAGCGATGCTGTCCTGGGTACCGCATGATGGTTCTCATCTGTCACCTGTAGTAATTCATCAGTGCTGATGTTATATATGTAAAATTCACTTTCCTCAGGTGTTATCCGTTTTGTGAGGATTATTCTGTTGTCAGAAATTACGAACATGCTCTGCGGATATAAGCCTTCTTTTGTCTCCAGTTTCTGAAGTTTGTTTTCTGTATTTTCAAGACTCAGTGCAAAGTTTTCAGATTTTGTATTACTGATCCTTTTTCCATGGAAATGTACAAAAAGATTATCATTTGAGATTGAAATTCTTGGATTGTCTCTTGTAAACTCAAATTCTACCTTGGAGCTTTTGTTATCAAGGTTAGAAATGTATCCCCTGTGAATACTCTCGTCATTCTCACCCTTACTCCATTCCTGCCAGAAGACGTAATCATTGTTCATGCAGGTCTTCCAAGAGTAACCACTTCTGAGCGTGCTTCTTTCCTCTACCTCATGGATTATCAAGTATTCACTTGTATCCAAGTCGTATGTAAGACATTTTTCTGTTGTTGGTTTGAAGTGAGTATCTGTAGATGTCATAAAGAAAAGTTTATCCTCGCTGAGTCTGGCATTGAAGGCTCTAGAATCTGCACAATCATAGATGGTTATCATTTCGCCCTTTGAATGTTCAATATTATTCTCTGCTGTGATTTCAACTGGTTCCCCCAACAATGAAATAAACAATATCAACACAAGCAACAGTGCTATTTTTTTCATTACTGCCTCCTTTGATTACAAATATACTACTGCAAAAGATTTTTATTGGTTCAATAAATTTTTATAAATACAAAAGCCCCGTGGTGAAAATGTCACCACGGGGCTTTATCTTAAACTCTATATTTATTGGTTAGTTCTCGTATGTGAGAGTTACTGTTTTGGTTGCTCCGTCCCAGCCTGTCTCGACTCCAAAATTCTTTGAAACAAATGAAACGCCAACACATGTTCTTCCGTTTTTGATTTCAGGAGCGGCATCCATTTCCATCTCAACGCCATCAACGAGGGCGGTGGTTTTACCAATCCAAATCTTGATTGCTCGGGCTCCAGTTGCAAGCGTGTTTGTGTAAACAACGGCTCTTTCATCAGGAAGCCACTCAACTCCAGCACCCATTGCTTCACCAACGAATCGAAGTGGAACCATGGTTCTGCCAGCTTTGATGTATGGTGCAACATCGAGTGTTACCTCAACATCATCAATCTTTGCTACTGCATTATTTATTTGAAGCGACACAACATGCTCTGTGAGTGATTTTTCAACAGATACCTCTGTTGAAATGCTCCTTGCCGGCAAGATTGTTCCGCTGTTTGAACGAGATACAACATCTAGATCGAGTGTGTCGGTGCCAGTACCCATTCCTTCAAAGAGAATTTCAAATGGTGATCCGTCACCGGTAAAGGATGCACCTTCGGTGAATGCTACAAAAACACGAAGCTTCCCTGGGGTTTCAAAGTCCCAATAAAGATTACTTGCCTCAGCCATTGTTTTGTTCACTGAAACTGGTTTCAAAAGGTCGGGGTTGTATGCGACTTGAACTGAGAAGGAACGAAGGAATTTTGCACCAGCAAAACCCACACCAATTTTTGTTATTTTGTTTTCCAGAGATGGGGTCATTGATACTTTCATCATCTCTGATTCTTTTGTGACAAGAATAATCCCGTTTGCTACTACTTCTGAAATATTTGGATTGTAGGATCTGCAGAGAATATTGTAATCGTAAGAATGAGTAGGGGCCTTATCATCGGCTGTCAGATGCAGAGTTCTCTCTTCTCCAATTGTTAGCACGTTGTCTGGTTTAAGATCTCTTGTGATTTTGCATCTGCATGGAAATCCGCGGGGTGTCATGTAGAATTTTTCACCAGATATTTCCTCGTCGCCAGTCAGCTCAACTGTTACATCAGCCACACCACCTGGATTGATGATGACAACTGGCGGGTAAAGAGTTAATGTAACTGACCCGGTCGATGGTGCAATACCATGTAATTTTCCTGATTCTGTGGCAACAACAATTACTCCAGCGGAATAACTTGGGGCACATGCAATTTTTTCACCGAGATTTACTGCAAATGTTTCAGAACCGTCCATTGCATGATAACCCTTGATGTAGCCATCATCGGTTGCAACAATGATATTTTTTCCAATACCGATTACTGGTTGAGTAATTTTGCTTCCTGCATCTGAGGTCCAAATCTTGAATCCATCACCAATTCTGTAGGCATGTATCTTGCCGTTTGTGGTTGCACAGGCTATGTAGCTGTATGTGTTAAAAACTGCTGGGTAGGATTCAATCGTTGCATCTTCTTCGGTTTGGAAATTCCAGTATAATTCTTTCGATCTTGAATCAATGCAAAAAATTCTGCCTGAATTTTCCGTTACTATCAAAGCTTCACCAGTAGGAATTACAGGTATTGTCGAAGGTGAATCCAAACTGAATTCCCAATCAATCTTTTTCTGCTGATAATTAAAGACAATAAGCCTGTTGTCGGCTGTGGGAATTATCATTTGACCCACTGCTGAAAGACCATAATTGAGTAGTGATGCGGGAGCAGAAACCTTTGTCTTAAGGTCGTATTTCCAGTAGCTCAAACCGTTTGCCGATTGAAATGCTCTTACAATTCCATCTTCAGTTACTGAATAAACGGAGCTTGCACTTGGGATCAGAGATACAACATTTGAATCTTCTTTTGTCTCCCAGAAAGTGCCACCCGTGTAGAGGTCAAGACCAACCACCCTACCGTCCTCAAGCGGGACACATACAAATTCGTTTGACAGAGCCATGTCTGAGACAATTTTATGACCCAGGTCATGAGTCCATATTCTTTCGCCGGTTGCAAGACTGAATCCAGAAACTTTTCCTGCTTTTGTACCGATAACTGCTATACTTTTACCAATGATAATTGTCCTGGATGGCTCATTCCCAATATCTGCTGTCCATCTGATGCCCATTGGTAAACCAAGTCGCTCCCTTGAGTCCGCTTGCCCTCTTCTAAACTCGTCTCTTTGAAGACAAACCCAATCTGTTTGATAATTATTTCTAGCTGTGACCGGAGCCACAATCCAAATGAGTGCAACAACCAATAAGATGCTAATTATTCTTTTAATCATCTTCTACCTCTTTTCGGTCCATCCAACTGAACCATACTTCTTGTCCTTCAACTCATTCACAGTATGCCAGAACTCGTCAGTTGGTTCATAGTCTTTCAAGGTTATTCTAAGTGTTTTTTTAAAGCTATTCAACAGTCCATTTGAGAGAATGTTAATTTCTTTCGGTGTTTTTAGTTCCTCTTCAATAGATGTCATTTTTTTCCTGGATAATCCAGCCAATTTTTCAGCTTTTGATTTGTTGTCGGTAAGAATAGAAAAAATTGCTAGCCTGTCTAAAGAATTTATTATTGAGCCATGTTGAAGCAATCCTTGCTCTGTCCTCATTTGAGCAGAGCCAACGATCTTTTTCCCATTTACTTCAATATCACCAAATGTAGGTGCAGTAAAGCAGGATGGAGTCGACATCGACCTGTCGTCGCTTCTCTTTATCTCTGCCTGCAAACCCAGCGATTTTAGCATATCAACGATTCCTTCACACAGAATATAGTATGATTCAAGAATCGTTTTTGAAAGCATTGGGTGTGGGTTACGGATAACAATTGAGTAGGTGAGTTCCTTGTCGTGAAGAACTGCCCTTCCTCCAGTTGCCCTTCTGACAAGGTCAAACCCATGATTATTCAGCTCAACCCGATTGGCATCGCTCACTTTTTGAAAACATCCAAGCGACAAACATGGAGGATTCCAGGTGTAGGTTCGGAGTATCACCTGTCCAGGGTCAGCATGTATCATCGTGGCTTCATCGACTGCCATATTTGTAGCACCGTCCAGATTATCTGTAGACCAATGCCACCAATTCATATATTTGTCTAGCCTTCCAAAATCTTTTTCAACTCATCGCCATCCAAGGTTTCAGCTTTCAGCAATTCAACCACAAGTCTATCCAGCTGATCTCGATTGTTCTTCAATACTTCTGCAGCTTTTTTGTGGGCGGCACCGATGATTGACTGGATCTCTTTGTCGATGAGTCTGCCGGTTTCGTCAGAATAATCTGGTGTCGAAGAGAGTTCTCTCCCCAGGAAAACTTGATTGGATGCGTGACCATATGCGATTGGTCCCAGTTCGGACATTCCAAGTTCTCTGACCATCTTTTTGGCAATTTCAGTTGCACGTGTGATGTCGTTTGATGCACCCGTAGATATTTCGTTAAAGATCAACATTTCTGCAGATGTCCCACCAAGGAGTCCAGCAATAGTATTTGTCAACTCGCTCTCTGAGCGAAGATATTTATCTTCAGTTGGGAGCGGGCTGGTGTAACCAAGTGCCTGACCCCTTGAAACAATTGAAATTCTATGGACAGACTCTGGGCCCAAATGGTGCATCACGACTGCATGACCACCCTCGTGGTAAGCAACCTTTTTCTTTTCTTCTTCACCAAGAACCCTTGAACGCCTCTGGGGTCCGGCAAGCACTCTGTCGATTGCTTCCTCGACATCATCTCGCTCGATAATCTTTTTTTCTCTTCTTGTTGCAATGATTGCCGCTTCGTTGAGAAGGTTTTCAAGATCAGCTCCCGTGAAGCCAGCGGTTCTACCTGCGATTATTTTGGCATCAACCTCTTCATCGATTGGTTTGTTGCGGCCATGATATTTGAGTATCGCTTCACGTTCCAGCTGTGTTGGCATATCCATCACCACTCGCCTGTCAAATCTGCCGGGACGAAGAAGTGCAGAATCTAGAATGTCAGGACGGTTTGTTGCGGCGATAATGATCACGCCAATGTTTGGATCAAAACCATCCATCTCAACAAGAAGCTGGTTTAGGGTCTGCTCTCGTTCGTCATGCCCGCCACCAAGACCGGCACCACGCTGTCTACCGACTGCATCAATCTCGTCAATGAAAATCAAGGCTGGAGCATATTTTTTTGCTTGAGCAAACATATCTCTAACGCGAGATGCACCAACTCCAACGAACATCTCAACAAATTCTGAACCAGAAACTGAGAAGAATGGAACCTTTGCCTCACCGGCAACCGCTCGTGAAATATAGGTTTTTCCACAGCCAGGAGGACCAACAAGTAGAACACCCCTGGGAACCTTTGCACCCATCAGTTTGAATTTTTTTGGTTTTATCAGGAAGTCAATGATTTCCTGAAGCTCCTCTTTTATTTCCTCAACCCCCGCAACATCTTTGAAAGAAATTTTAGGTCTGTCATCCAGGAACAGTTTGGCTTTGGATTTTCCAAAGTTCATCACCTGTCCACCACCACCTTGCATGCTTCTCATCATAAATAACCAGAAGAAAATGATGAGTATGAACGGGGCAAGATTTGTGATGATAACCATGAAAATATTTTCAGAAGGTGGTTCGAAGGTTACCTTTACAGAATTTTCCAGCAACAGGTCTGCTATTTCATCAACCAGTTCTGGTGGAATCGCAGTCTCAAAATGAATCTCTTCACCAGATGAAGTCATAATACCCTTTGCTTGGTAATTCAAAGGACTGATTGTGATCTCTGTTACATATTTAGATTCTACAGCTTGGTGGAATTCATCATATGATAAAATTTCATAATCGGTTTTACCCCAGTCTGAAAACGAAAAAAACAGCGTCAGACCCAATGCAACTATTATAAGTACTGGCAGGAATGATCGATAGTTCCCTGTTGGTTTAGGTTTCATTTTTCCTCACTTGTAGCTAGTGTCCAGATGTCAGGTAGTCCCCGATATTTCTGGGCAAAGTCTAGTCCGTATCCCACAACAAAGTGGTTTTGTATTTCAAAGCCAATGTAATCTGGCTTGAATTTGTATTCTCTTCTGTCAGGTTTGTCAAGTAACGTTGCTACTTTTATATTTTTTGGTTTGAAAACCTGCAATTCTTCTATCAACTTTGACATGGTGAGTCCGGTATCAACAATATCCTCGATGACGAGTACATCTCTATCCGTTATGTTGATGTCATCGAGTCCTGTTATCTTAACCTGACCAGAACTCTCTGTTCCGCCACCGTATGAACTTGCTTTGATAAATTGAATCTCAGGTGATACAGGAAACTGACGGATAATATCTGACACAAAAACAAATCCACCGGTTAGAACAGGTAAAAAGACAGGAAGATTCTTGTCAAAATCAGCCTGTATTTCCTCTGCAAGTTCCTGAACCCTTGTCCTGATTTTTTCCTGGGAAATCAGAATTTTATCCAATTTATAATTCATGCCACACATTATAAAACCTCAGCCCGATCCCTCAAGGGTTAAACCTTATACATGGAAATTTTCAGAACTCTTTCTGCTAGTCCATGGCCTGTGCAAACAATACCATGTCATGCATGTCGATGATACCGTTTCTGTCAAGATCACATCGCCAGTTGAATCTCTCTTCACCGCGTTTGCTTCCCATTGCCAGTTTGAGAATATCCATGTCAGCTTTATCGACTTTTCCATCGCGGTTGAAGTCAGCGGGTTCAAAGTATTTACGTTCAACAGCAAATGACGAGGATTTGTAAAATGCCAACCCGTATTCTTCCTCCCCCGTCTCTTCGTTGATGTAAGAAATGTTCAAGTTTTCAAAGGAAATATCGATGTAGTTGGAGGTAATCGGTAAAAATCTAAGGAAAATCAACCAGCCTTCACCGCTTACACCGTCATGCGATCGCTGAATGTTGACCAAAATGCTGTCGCTTCCGTCATCCTGCTCAACAGTTGTTAATGGACCATAATCGCTGTTTCTCGACATGAAATCGCCTTGGCGAACTCCCATGAACTTTGCTATATTGCCCAATCCCGGTATGACAACAGAAAACTGGATAGTCTTCAGGTTTTTGGCATGCTCTACATAGATACCCAATTCAAACTCAGTTCCCACTCCTGGAGATGAGGGGATTGGGTGTGCACTTACTAGAACAAGAGATGGAACAACACTGTTTTTTACCTGAAACGGATACTCAAAAAATGTGTGTTCTTTGTAGACATCCACCATTGCCCCGGCGGACTTGTCAAGTCCCTTATCGAAGAGACCAGAACCAAGATACCACTCTCCGTCAGGCAGGACGTATTTTCCCCTATCGTCCTTTCCGTTCCAGCTGAAGTTGTGTTCTCCCAGTTCGAGAACAGAATCAGAATAGATAGTTTTCCATGTCTTCAAGTTGTAATCCTTCAACATGAATGAAACGCCATTTGCATAATTGCTGTAGTATGGAATATATCCATATTCTTTATAACTCTCCATCCATTGATTGTATGACCCGTTGGTCAGAGAGAAGGAAATATCTAGCCCGTCATCTACCCCGTCTCCGTTTGGGGTTTGGATTGGGAGCAGACCTGTGAATGAGTATCCGATATTTCCTGTGTATGTACTCTTTTCTCCTTGAACCTCAGGATCGTTGTTGTAAATGCAAACTCCAGTATGCCATTTCTGACCGGTATTTTTGTCGGTAAACCAGATTATTATGTCGTTGGTGTTGCCTATCAATTTCCCTGTCCACTCAACGTCTATCCCAACCCAGGAGCTGGAGGGATTATCCTCAGTACCAGGTGGTATCGTGATATTTTTGGATGAAAAACTTATCTTGAAGTCCTCCGCCTGTCTTGAGTTGATCTCGTAGCTGAGTTCAATATTGTGAGGTTCTTTTTCGTTGTAGTTGTAGACTTTGAACGCAATCATCGACTGCTTGATGCCATTTGGGAGTTTGGATTTTTTTTCTTTATCTATCCACTCTGAGGGTGGATCGTCAATCTGGATTCTCTTGGTGGCAGCAACGATAAGTGCAGAAGGTGGCTGGATTAATATATCTGTCATGCAGGAATTAAATCCATCCACTCTTCCCATTCCCTGTGAAAGAAGCGGGATGTAGCTGTCATCTTTGTATCTTCTTAAGAGGTTGGCAGTGTTCATTATTGCACGTTTCACTTCAAAGGGATTCCACTTTGGTCTCGCCTGTCTCACAAGACAAGCCACCCCGCAGACAAACGGTCCAGCAGCAGATGTTCCACCAAATGAATCAGTGTATTTACCATATTTATTTCCAGACCTGTCCTCCAAATCCCACATCCATCTTGGGTTGGTTGATCTGATGTTGCTACCTGGAGCACACACGTCTGGTTTCAAGCTTCCGTTTATTGATGGTCCCTGAGATGTGAAGCTGGTAATGTTGGCGTATCCAGCAGGTTTTGTGATTTTGATAAAAACTTCGTTCTGTTTTTTGTCGACTTTTCCCAGTTTCCATTCATGTCCGGTGTGGAGCATTTCACGTAATTCAAGTCCCTGGCTTTGAAGTAGTTCCAGACAAGGCAAAAACTCATCCTGCTGTCCTTTGCTTGTTCCATATGAATATAACTCCCAGGGAACTGAGAGAAAACCAGGTGAGTGGTTATATAGTAATACAGCGACTGCTCCTGCTTGCGAGGCGTTGAGAAGTTTTTCACTGAAAAAAACTCCATCTCCATGCTCTTCAGTGTATTCATCGCTTGGACCACGCCAAATGAGTGCAACCTTGCCCCTTAGCTGTAAACCGCTAAAGTCCTGTTTTCTTCCCCAGCCACAATCAACCAACCGGAGAGGTCTGTTGTAATCCTCAAAATCCTTCCCCGTCGAACCCCATAAACCTTTGAGTTCTTTGCCAATACTATCCATATCTGGTGCATCTGAAATAATGATTTTGGAGAAAGTGGCATAGTCTTCTGTTGCCCCAACACCAATAACATTTTCTGGTGAAGAAAATGATCCGCATGGCACTGGAAGTTTTGGTCCGGGAGAACCCCAGTTTCCATTTCCAGCCACCACACAAACACCGGCAGAAACCGCATTATTCTGTGCTTCATTCATTGGTGAATATCCTCTGGGTGAGCTGAATGAATTGTTTGAAACATCAATCTCTTCTTTGACCATCGTTTCCCATGTGGCAGCGACATCACCTGTCAGATCACCGCTTGGTCCGGAAATTTTGTATCCGGCAAGGAGTGCTTTGGGAGCGATTCCCTTTTCTTGACCAGGACCATCAGCAGCGATGATTCCCGCACAGGCAGTTCCGTGAGATGTCTTTTCTTCCTCTTCCTGGCAGTCGTTATCGGTATCACCAAAGTCGTGTGAGATGATTACCTTAGCTCCCTCTGGTCTTGACTGGGAACCAAAATCCGGATGGGTGTAGTCGAGTCCGGTGTCAGATACTGAACAGACGATTCCCTTACCGTTTACTTCTCTTCCCTCCGGGTCAAGGCATATCTCACCATCAAGGTCGGTCTCACCTCTGTACACCGGCCAACAGTTCATGGGTTCTCTGCTGTGCCATCTTGTTGGATACAGTGGTGCTTCATACCACACGTAACTGACGCAAGGAAGCTCAGCAATATCCTTCATGCTGTTCCTTGGGATAATTGCTCTCAGAGAATTTGTTGTAACCTGGTAAGAGTTGAGAATTTTGATTCCTTTGATTCTTGTCTTTATGATTTCAACGGAATTTTTTTGCTCGAACATTATCCTTGAAAGAGCAGTGCTTCGTGTGATGTTTTCAGGATTGTTCAGCTCCTGAGTGTTTGTTGTGAATTTGCCTCCAAATGTGACCTGCCCGATTACGCATGGGTTTTGAAGTCGGATGATTACCGGAAGAAATTCACTTTCTCTGTGTGCTGGATCAAGCCTGCTCATATCAACCAGTGCGGGATCAAGCTTTGCCATGGCGTTTGTCTCACCTGTTGGCAATCCCAGCATGATGATTGCTAGAACACAAAATAGGGTTACATACTTTTTCATTTCTAACCTCCTCAATTTTTTTTCAATCTAAATCTACAAATTCCTTTTTAATAACAACCCGCGTAACCTAAATAACACTCTGCTAATAACTCACATTATTATTATAAATATCTGCTTCATTCCCTCAAGGGTGAGATTTTCAAGATTTCGTTAAACAGCTGAAAGTCAAAGCCACCAAGTTGAAAGTGTTTTCTTTTACAGGATTTTATGTTACCTAAAACTGAATCAACAACCGATAATGTTGGTGCTTCATGTTTTTTCATGAGCAACATCCGAATGACCCTCCTGATGAGTACTGGATCATTCCCAGATAATAGCTTTGTATCAACAATAAATTCTTCACCGGATACTTTGACACAGCTATCGAAAACTTGTTTTGTTAAATTATCTAAAAATATTGATTCGTCATTTGCGATGCTGGCAAATCTTGCAATTGATCTTGATGCACCCTTAAAAACTTTTTCTAGCTCTGGTATTATTTTGTGTCGAATTCTGTTTCGAGAATATCTTAAATCCATGTTCGTTTTATCTTGGACAAAACTCTCACCCAGAAGTTTCAGATATGAAAGTATCTCCAGGCGGGTTGCAAAGAGTATTGGTCGGATGATTCTATCATTTTTGGGTTGCATTGCACTGATTCCAGTTAAGCCTGATCCCCTTGCAAGATTGTGGAGAACAGTTTCAGCTCTATCACCTGCATTGTGACCGATTGCAATAATGTTTGCATTTGTTCTTTTGGCTAGATAATGGAGAGCTGAATGTCTGATGACTCTCGCTCTCTGCTCCAATGTTCCGCCGAAGTTGCCAATTTTTACGGATATTGCTTCAATTGGAATCTCCAGTTTTTTTGCAAACTCAATTACAAACTTCTCATCGTCTCTACTATCTTCCCCTCTGAGGTTGTGATTGACGTGTGCAAGAACTATTTTTTGGGAAAATATTCCTGCAGTTTTTTTCAATAAATGTGCCATTGCAACGGAATCTGCTCCGCCAGAGCACGCAACAAGAATTGTACCGGGTTCAGAAAATAATTTCTTCTCACGGAAAAAATTTATTGCTCGTTGTTCAAATTCTCTCTGTTTCATTTTACGCCAACAGGTTCATTGTATCAAAAAAGGGCAAATCTTCCAGAAGAAGATTTGCCCTTAAGTTATGATTTATTCTAAGCAAATAAATACTATTCAAGTGCCTGGGCAAATATTGCCATGTCGTTCATGTCAATGATGCCGTTGAAATCAAGATCGCATCTCCAGTTGAATCTGTCTTCACCGCGAGTGCTTCCAAGAGAACTTGTAAGAATATCGAGGTCATCTTCGTCTATTCTTCCATCATGATTGAAGTCCGCTGGATTATAGAATTCACGTTCGATGGTGATAGAGGTTGTCTTGTAGAATGCAAATTTATACTCTTCCTTCATGGTCTCTTCGTTGATGTATGAGATGTTCAAATTTTCAAAAGTAACATCAAGGTAGTTGGAAGCGATTGGTAATAATCTTATGTATGCAAGCCAACCCTCACCACTTACGCCGTCAAAATCTCTCTGTATGTCAACCCGAATTCTGTCACTACCCTCTTCGTGGTCAATGTCCCAAAATGGTGTGCTGGTGGTATTTCTGAGCATGAATTCTCCGAGTCTCTTCCCTTTAAATTTTGCAATATCGCTTAGTCCAGGTAGAATGATGTAGAATTGGATGCTCTTGATGTTTGTTGCGTGCTGAATGTATATACCCAACTCAAATTCGTTGCCCTTGCCTGGGGTTGATGGAATTGGATATGCAGATACCAGTGGTAGAGGAGGAACTACGCTGTCTGCGACCTGGAATGGTTTCTTGAAGAAAGTAATCTCATTTACTCCAGTGATTACCCTCCTAGTACTACGGTTATAACCTACGTTATCAATGATACTCATACCAAGATACCATTCACCATCAGGTAGTAAGTATTCTCCATCATCACCCAAGCCATCCCAACTAAATTCATGCTCACCTAACTCAAGAACAGATTCTGAGAATATTGTCTGCCATGTTTTCTCGTTGTAATCCTTGACCATGAAAGAGACACCGTTTGCATAGTTATCATAGTACGATTGGCGTCCGTACATCCCATTGTATGATCCATTTGTCTGAGTGAAGGCTATGTCATAAAAGCCATCATCAATTCCGTCACCGTTTGGAGTAAGTGTTGGTGGAGAGCCCAAAGTTGTGTACTCGATAAAACTGGAATATGTATTATTGATTCCCTGAGCTGATGGACTGTTGTTGTATATACAAACACCTGTGTGCCATTTTTGTCCGGTTTTTTTATCAGTAAACCAGATGATAATATCGTTTGTTCCACCTGTTAATCTTACGGGCCACTCTACATCGATTCCAACCCACGCTGAAGATGGTTCGTCTGCTTCGCTGGCCATTGGAATACTTATAGATTTGGAGCTGAAGGTTACTTTGATGCCGTCTGCCTGTCTTGAGTTGACCTCGTAGCTGAGCTCAATATTGTGTGGGTTTGTTGTACTGTAATTGTAAACCTTGTAAGCAATCATTGATTTTTTGACTTCACTTGGAAGCCTGGCTTTTTTTGCTTTGTCTTCCCATTCTTCCGGTGAGTCATCAGTTTTGATGTATCCATTTCCTGCAACAATGAGAGAGGATGGTGGTTGAATCAGGACATCTGTTGTGCAGGCATTAAACGCATCTGGTCTTCCCATGCCCTGCGAAAGAACAGGTATATAACTGTCATCTTTGTATCTTCTGAGAAGGTTTGCAGTACACATAAGTGCACGTTTTACTTCAAAAGGATTCCATTCTGGTCTAGCTTGCCTGACGAGACAAACAACCCCACAAACAAATGGACCAGCGGCGGATGTACCACCATAATCGTTTGTATATAATCCACTATCTTGCGATGTTGCGACACAGGTTCTGATGTTGCTACCTGGTGCACACACATCTGGCTTCAAACTTGCAATTGCACTTGGACCCTGTGAGGTGAAGTTTGCAATATTTGCATATCCTTGGGGCTTTGTGAACTTCATAAAAACATCGTTCTGATTCTTGTCAACTTCACCAATCTTCCAATCGTTACCGGCGTGGAGCATATCTCTCATTTCTTTACCCTGGGATTGGAGAAGCTCCAGGCATGGTAAAAAATTTGCTTGTTGTGCAGCAGTAGTATTTGCAGAATAATTACCCCATCCCAGCGATAAGAAACCAGGCGAGTGATTGTATAATAATACCGTAATAGCACCTGCACTAAAAGCGTTGTTGAGTTTTGCGCTAAAGAAAACACCAGGTCCAAATTCATCACCAATACCACCACCTGGTCCACGCCAAATTAGAGCAATCTTTCCATCAAGATCTAAGCCACTGAAGTCTTGTTCTCTACCCCATCCACAATCAAGAATCTGGATTGGTCTCCCAAAGTCTTTAAATTCTTTCCTGGTAGGACCCCAGATTCCCTTGTATTCTTTTCCAATACTGTCCATATCAGGTGCATCTGAGATTATTGCTTTTGAGAAGGTCGCATAATCCATAGTTGCACCGGCAGCGATTACATTTTCTGGAGATGAGGTTGAGCCACACGGGATAGGTACGTTTGGTCCGGGTGAGCCACTGTTACCCTGTGAAGCGACTATACTTACACCAGCAAGTACTGCATTGTTCTCAGCTTCTCTGAAAGAAGAATATCCGCCACGACGACCCCAGGAGTTGTTGGAAACATCAATTTCTTCCTTGATCATCATCTCCCATGCCGCACTAATATCTCCTGTTATAGCACCGCTTGTACCAGATATTTTGTAACCAGCAAGTTTTGCTTTTGGAGCAATTCCTTTTTCTTGGCCAGGGCCATCAGCCGCAATAATACCTGCACAGTTTGTTCCATGAGTGGTTTTGCCGTCTTCTTCCTGGCAATCATTATCTCCTGTGCCAAAATCGTGGGAGATTATTACTTTGTTTCCAACCGGTCTTGATTGTGAACCAAAATCTTGATGAGTGTAATCGAGACCAGTATCTGAAACTGCACAGACGATACCTTTTCCGTTTACTTCTCTTCCCTCTGGATCAAGACAAATATTACCATCAAGATTGCTTTCTCCGTCATAAACTGGCCAACAATTCAGCGGACCTCTGCTGTGCCATCTGTGGAGGGTTTGTGGTGCTTCATACCACACAAAACTTACACAGGGAAGCTCAGCGATGTCGTTGATACTTTCTCTTGGTACGAGTGCTCGTATGGAGTTTGTTGAAAGCTGGTAGGTATTTCTGACTATTAATCCATCAATGCTTTCAGTGAGAGTTTTTATGGAATTCTGTTGGTCGATTAACACAGAAGAAAGAGCGGTGATGCGGTTTATATTTCCGGGATTGTTGATCTCCTGCACACTTGTTGTGAAACTTCCACCAAACGTAACCTGTTGAACAACACAAGGTTTTTGAAGTCTGATGATGACTGGTAAGAGTTCACTCTCCGCATGAATCTGATCGAGTCCACCCATATTAATAAATGCTGGATCGAGCTTTGCCATTGCGTTTGTCCCACCGGTTGGTAGCCCTATCATAACAACAGCGATAATGCAAAACAACACAAGATACTTTCTCATTCCTTGCCCCCTCGAGCTTTCTTGGAGTATCTATCAAAACAACACTCTCTCAATGTGTAATGTTACCTGTTACTCAAATGAATTCTATTAAATCACGTGATGTTGTTGTATGTTATCTGATATTAATGTTATGATGATAAAGTTTATGATATTGTGTATTCGATTATCAGTATCAACATCTTCCAAAGACAGGTCATTACTAAGACTTAGTAAAATTACTCTCGATATTCGGTTTATTTTCGGTATGTCCTGATCCTGGAATCGCAAATGTTGCTCCCTCTTTTTTGATTAAGACATTAACCACATTTTGAATACCCGCAGGTTCTGCAGATGACACAGCCTTCAACAAATTCCAGCATTAATCTGCCAGACAGATAGGGCAATGGTTGATAAATCAAAACTTCCAGGTAATTCATAAGTACTGTGATTATGAGGGAAGACCATTCGGCTGGGAGCATAACAGGGTAATTATTTGGGCACAGAAAACAAAATCACCTAAGGGTGAGAGATAGGGTTCACTGATAAGAAATATGAAAAATATTTTTTGAATATGTTGTAGGGGGAATTCAGGAGTTTTTATGTGAAAGCATTTTGTATAAAGCCCCCCAAAAATGAGATTCTGAATCGAGTTCAGAATGACGGAGCCGTGGGCTGTGTTTCTGCTTGATGGATTGGTATTTCTGTCTGGTCTCCAGCGTTCTGCTCGTTTGAGGTTGGCAAGTTCTGGGTTTGTCCAGTCTAGCATGGAGTTTAGGTAGAAGTCTTCTGCTGTTGTCTCTGGAAGAGTTGTTGTTGTCATGGGGTGTATGTCAGAATAATCTCCTTGGATTCTGCTAACCATTCAACTTCACACCCAAGAGATTCTGCAAGAAATCTCATTGGAACCATTGTCCTGTCGTTGATGATTGTGGGGACAACATCAGGATTGTTTGAGTCAATCTGGACTTCCACACCATTCAACTTTGCAGTGGATTTCCCAATCCAAAGCTCAACTATGTTTTCTTTGTAATCCTTAGTTTCTGCATTATCAGGTGCAACAAGTTTGCAGGTTACTTTTCTCTCTTCACCGTCCCAGAATACTTGACCACCAAGAGGTTCACAAACGTATCTAGCAGGGAGATATGTTCTGTCTTGCAGAATTGTTGGCTCAGAATCCATTTCTATCTTCTCGTCATTGTCTGGTTTGTAGGTGTTTGAGCCTATCTGGAATATGAGGGAGTCGGGGGCGGGACTGAAACAGTACAATTTTTTGTCATCGAGTGTATATAATCTGCTGTTTGACATTTTCAGTCTTCGTGTGCGTTTACTTTTTTTGAACTCATGTATCCATAGTTGTTTGCCGTTGTTAATATCTGTAGTAGACATATATTTTCCTAAATTATCATAAATTGATATAATGTAATCTGAAGTAGTTTTAATAGAAGTGGTTCTTCTAACTACATCCGATTCCCAAATCGTTCTACTATCTTTAATGCTCACAATAGATAATGGTTGATCGCTAATTAAATGATCATTTATTATTGCATAGTTAGTCGACATTGTATAATCGGATTCCAAAATGATTCCACCAGTATCTATGTTCAATGTAACAAATCCAAATTCTCCCTTTGAAACAATAATACTTTCATTGGATAGTAGTAACGAATTACAGTTATAACAAATTAAGTATTTGTCAAATAATTCACTATCCGAATATTTTGTTTGTTCCCAAAACAATTCACCAGTGTGTGCATCAATACAATAGACACCACTAAAAAAATAGAAAATGTAACCATCTTTATGTGCGATATTTGGCTCTGCGTAACTGGTGTAGGGATATGGATTCTTTATCTCCTTTGTCCAGACTACATCACCAGTTTCTAGGTTGTAGCATGTCAAGCTTCCAGGTAACCCAAGGAAAAAACCGTCTTCACAAGCAAGTATCGAGTTGTAATATGAATAGTCAAATTCTTTCTCCCACCTTATCTCACCACTGTATAGGTCACAACAATATAGTTTCTTATCGAAGATATAATACATTGAATTATTGAAACAAACAATATTTGATACTGCATCCTTTCTCCAAAGAATTTTGTTGTTACTCATATCTATGCAAATAGTTTCATACTCATTGAATCTATGAGTATTTACAACAATAATATCGTCATGTACACTTTGTATGCTTCTTGGAGATTCATACTCAGCGAATAAGTCTTTGAATATTTCCTTGCATGCAAGTCTTGATTTTTCAAGATTGCAATTCGGAAATGAGTTTGTTCTTTGTGGGTTACTTCCTTCCATGTTGTCTGAGCAATCACCGTCTGACGTGTTGTACGGAGTAAAACCCAAGGTGGCAATGAAAATCATTGCCACCACTGTAATACAGATTATTTTTTTCATGTTGTCACCTCTTTACTCTTGTAACGAATAACTTTGTATTTTGGTTCATTTTTTAGTTTGGTATATGTTCTCTCCATTCCCAGCTACCAGGTGATACTTCTACCCAGTGTCCTGGAGTGTATCCATTAATGTGTCCATACCATTCATCAAAAAAGAATCTATGCCAGTCAGCTTCACCAGATGAATATGAAGGTGACAACCAATCATGACATAATAAATCACCATTTGAGCCATAAACAAAATATTCACCACCACTGTTTGTTCCGGGTGCACCCTTGACTACTATCACATTACCTTTGGAGAATATATCACCTTTGTTCCGCATCCCGAATGTACCACCATCGTATCTTTTGAAATCATGATGTATTAAATTAATTGTACCATTGATGGTCTCATCATAATTTGCTGGAATGTACAGCTTGAAGGTATGACCATGATCTCCACAACCGACTACTACAAGATTTTGCCCAGTTAAATTCATAAAATCGAGATCTTTAGTATCCCATTTCGAAACCCAAAAACCGGGTAGATATGTACCCGGCACATATTCACTCCCATCAGGATTAAAAAACCTAGGCTTCTTACCACTCAACTGATAACCAAGAAGAGCAATATCACCGTTACCTTCTGTTCCCCATACAGCCCATTCAAGGTTCTTTGCTACATAATATCTGGCTTCATCTTGAGATGTACCATCTGCTATTCCACCACTTGCTTTTTCTTTTTTAATTATTGCATCAATTACTTTTTTTGCTTTGTCCTCGGATAAGTAATTATTTGGACCTGCTCTTTTGCAGTATTCTCCGTACCAGCCATCACTATTACAAGCCTGTTGCCATGCTGCGTATGCATCAACTGAAATGCCGTACCACGCAGCCATTATTTCTTCATCTGTAGGATAGAAACCATTTTTAGGTCCAGGATCAAGGCTAATGCCACCACCAATTCCACCACCTAGATCGATACCTCCGATTGAGTCTCCTCCCTTGTTCCCTTTCTCACCTCCTAGTGAGCTAGAACCAGTTCCACTACTATTTTTACTCCTGTCATAATTCATGTAATCATAAACATTGTTAAATGCTGGTTTAGGTGTCGGTGGCTTGGGTGTTGCTTTTGTAGCTCCACTACTTGGTGCACAATCCATTGCAATCTTTGATTTTGTATCTGCCAATGGTGCGTGAAGAGCTAGCTGGGAGGCAGGGCGGAAGCTGTGTGCCATGGCAGAGACTGTAGCACCGGATGTTGGGTTAGAGGCAACTCCTACTGTTGCAAGGGATGTTCCAAGGTCTGGTCGGTAGAAGCCTCCTCCGAAGTAGAGGTCAAGTTCAGAGTCGTGGAGGGTTTGGGATGCTCCTCTGAACTTGAAGAAGTTGGGGATGTTGTCTGGGTTGGTTTCTGTGGTGAGTTCTCCCAGGGTGTTGTAGGTGTAGGTGATCTTGGTGGTCTGGGTGTCGTCTGTAACCTTCAGGACATTACCATGAATGTCATAGTGGAACCAGTAGGTATCATCCAGGGTTTCTTCTTCATCGTAGTCGTAGCGTACCCATTCAAAGGATATTGGTTGGGAGTTTGGTCCTAGGTGGATGTGGATGGTTTCATCTTTTGTGGTGGTTTCTACAGGTGGGTCAGAGTCATCTGTGGTTTCCTCATCAATCTCGATTGTTGTTAGCTGTCCTCCTATGTAGTGGTATTTGATTGTGGTTACAACAACATCTTCTGAGCCTGTACCTGTGTCGTCAGTTATTGTTTTCTTTAGTCTTCTTCCGATTCCATCATATTCAAACTCAATTAAAGTGCTAGAATTGATAAGGTGTACCGTGGTAAGTCTGTTTGCTTGGTCATATTCGTAGTCTGTTTCTTCGTCTGCTGGGAATGTTGCGTTTGGTGAGAGAAGACCAACCCCCCTGTGTCCCCCCTTCAAAAGTGGGGCTGAAAGATGACCCCTTGCGGATGCGGAGCCGTGGGCTGTGTTTCTGTCTGGTCTCCATCTTTCTGCTCTTTTGAGGTTGGCAAGCTCTGGGTTTGTCCAGTCAAGCATGGAGTTTATGTAGAAGTCTTCTGTGGTTGTTTCTGGGAGGTATGGTGAGA
>CBDUSO010000018.1:0-43361 GCA_965370295.1 uncultured bacterium | reverse complement strand
AAATAAAAAAGGGGTTGAACGGAAAATACTTGATTGAACAATCTTTCAATGCAAGCGGAAGCACAGGAAAAAGTCTCATACTGTTGGATGGTGAAAAAGCCTGGATTGCAGAGGGAAAAGAAAAAATCCCGGAAAAGATGATCCCGCAAACAAGAGAATTTGTAGAGGCAACTCGACTGCTAGTCACAACAAGTGAAGACCTTCTTGATTATATCAACCAGCTTCGATTCACTGATTATGCAGAGGTGACAACTGTTGGAGAAGAGACTGTAAACAACGTCCTGTGTGACAAAATTCATATCTACATAAACGACCCCGGAATTTGGATTGGTTGGGTGGATTTTGATGTAGAGGTATACGTGATGAAAACTGGAAAACTGGCTGGTTTGCCAACCAAAATAACTGGGAGAATGAAGGGAAGTGATGAAGTGGGTCACCGCTTTCAAATGAATATAGATATGTCCATCACAGATGTTGGTGCTGAGTTCGAGTTTCCCAATCCTTGATAATTATCCTAAAACCTGCTATCATCCATCACACCATGAAGAGAAAAATAACGATTATAACTTTGTTGCTGATTGTTTTGTTTTTGAGTGTTTCAGTTGTAAGTGCAAGCATTCAACTCAAGCCAGGTTCAGCAAATATAAAAATTGATGGACTACCATGTAAATTGAATCAGGCTATCCCAAACATAGACGGAACATCAATGGTTCCGACCAGGCTGTTATTGATTGAGGGGAACCTGGATTTAAGAGAAGAAGCTGATAAATCTCAAGTTTTTTACAACAAAGCAGGAGTTGCCTTGCTCAAGGTGAAAGCTGATTCCCAAAACGCAATTGATTCTTCCGGGAAAAAAATAGAGCTTGTAAAACCGGCATACATCCAGGCCGGAAACCTTCACGTTCCAGCCAAACAGGTAGCAGAACTTTTGGGAATGAAGGTTGAATGGAATGCAAAAGACAAAAGCTTCCCCCTAACTATCACAAAAAAGGTTGTTACAAAAAAGGATGCTTCATGGGCAGATTCTCTGATTGGCAGGATTGGTTCCGAATTATTCTTTTTCCTGGCACTTGGTCTCATCCTCTTTTTTGCAATTGCTTTTTTTGTCCTTACTCCACTAAAAAGACGCTGGTGGGGTCAGGAATAATCACAGTTAATACATGTCAGTAAGACTAAGTTTCTTTGGTGGACAGAATGAAATTGGCGGGAACAAGATTCTTCTCGATGATGGAGAAACTCGTTTATTCCTAGATTTTGGTCAATCGTTTGGTTTTGAGGGAAAGTTTTTTGACTATCCATTCCTGACACCTGGGTTGATAGATGACCTCCACCTGATAAAAGCAATTCCAGATATGAACGGTCTCTATTTCAACGAGGGTCGAAATCCGGTTTATGATGACGAGGGATTTGTCGGGCTGGAGGGAACGTGTGAAAAAAAAGGTGTTTCCGCCGTTCTCATCTCTCATGCTCACCTTGACCATGTTGGCTATCTCGGACTTCTCAGACCTGATATTCCAATCTACGGAAGCCACATCACAAAAAATTTCATCAGGCTCAGGCGTGAGATGTTTCAAACCTGGCAGATGAAATATGACCTGGATAGTTTCATCGGACTCGAAGAGGGTGAAACTTTCCAAATTGGAACAGCCAGAATAACTCATTTTGGAGTTGACCATTCAATCCCTGGAGCATCCGCATACATCATCGAGATGGGTGGGATGACGATTGGTTACACGGGTGATTTCAGGCTTCACGGAAGAAGACCAGAACTCACAAAAAACTTTGTAAAGATGGCAAATTCGATTGGAATCGATTATCTTCTCTGCGAGGGAACTCGAATCGAATCCATCAAAAATCCAGAAACTCCTGAGGAGATAGCTGAAGCCCACGGACTCCCAAGCGAGGAAGCGGTTGCAAGCAAACTATCTGAAATTTTGAAAGATGCAAGAGGGATCGTTATTTATGACGGCTCCCCCGCCGACATGGACAGAATGGAAATGGTAATCGAGACTGCAAAAAGATTTGGCAGAGAGATTGTCATCGACACAAAAAAAGCATACCTGACCGAGGGCATCAACGCCTCAACCGAACATTACCCGAACCTGGATAACTTCAACAACTGCCATCTTCTTCTTGCCAGAAAAAAAGCCAGAACAGTAGCCAAAGAAGGCAAATCCCCTCGCAAACAGAGAAAAGATGAAACCGAATCAGAATATCAGAGGTACCTTGCAATCTGGGATACAATTCTTGAATACCCAAATTCATACGTTGAAACCTATCTCAAAGGTCGCCTGAAATATGAAAAATCGATAATCGATCGTTTTGAGGTTTTATCCTCTGAGAATGGAATTCCACGAATTCTCTGGGGTCCAGACGGCAGAAAAAAAATAATCGAGAACCAGGACAATATTCTTCTCTACACCAGCTTTGGCCCGTTGACTCTCATGCAAATTGGCAAGGGTTTGAGGGGAACATATGTTTATGGAAAAGCTGAGCCCTTCAACGAAGAGATGGAGATTTCATTTTCAAAACTTGTCTCCTGGACGAATCTTCTTGACCTGAAAATTGAATACGCCCACACCTCAGGACATGCCAACATGGATGACCTGAGATGGACACTTGAAGCCATCAAACCACGTTTTGTTCTGCCGATTCACACGGAACGTCCTGATCTTTTTGAAACCATTTATGACAGTGTTTGTCGGTACAAAACAAATGCTAAAATTGAACTCACTCAAAGTGGTCCACAAATTATAAATTAAATAACAATATTCTAGACTATTTATTTTTCAGCCAGTCAAAAATAAAATATTCACTCGCCTTGATAAGACCCTGGATTCCTGGTGGGTCCAGGAATGACAGTCCGTCTTTCTGTATCAACACCGTCATTCCCACAAAAGTGGGAATCCAGGATAGTAAAAAATTGCATCCAAAACAAAAAAATAACAACTATCCAATCAGATAAGATTTCTGTTTCATCCAAATATTCTCTCGCTTTGTTAATTCCCTGGATTCCGCATCAAGTGCGGAATGACGGAAGGGATGCGGAATGACAGCGGGGTGTGGGGAATATGCTCAGAGATTACGAAGCAATACACGAATGATGTAGAGACGGAAAATTATCATAAATAATAGTTGAAAATATCTACCAGTTAACACAACCTAACACAACAATACACAAGCACGCTTGACAAAAGGCTTACTTGATGGTTACACTGTAGGCATGAAATTATTAATCACATCAATACTGGTTGCTACTATGATTGTTGCTCCTGTTGCTGTGGGTGAGTGGTCTGTTGAGGGGGGCAACATCAGGCGTTCTGGGGTTTCAACCGATATTCTTATCCCGCCACTGATGGTAACAAAGAGTTTAAATATTGGCTCAGATGTAAGCGACGTAACAAATTGTACTCCTGTTGTGTCAGACGGGATACTCATTATCGGTACACATAATGGCATGCTCTATGCAATCGACACTAAACACCTGGATGGTCCAAGCTGGAAAGAACCAAACACATCAAAAAACGACGACGACCTGGAAGTATACCGCTCATCTGCTTGCATTGATGGGGACAGAGTATACATCGGCGATAGACTAGGATACATGACTTGTCGCAATCTGAAGGATGGAAAATTCATCTGGCAAAAGAAGTTCGATGGCTGGATCACATCTTCACCAATTATCACAGTTGACGATAAATTGATCTTTGGAACAAACGAGGGCTATGTTTACTCGGTGAACAAAATGAATGGTAAACAATTTTCAAACGGTAAGAGTGATCAACTGATTGGACCAATTTACGGCATCACCTGTAGCGGCGAAGATGATGACAGAATCTTTGTTGGTTGTGGTGGCGACAACAACAACAGGAACTCAAGAAATTTGTACTGCTTAAATACAGTTAATTTGAAAAAACAAAAGTGGAGTTCTCCCAAAGATGCGAATGGATCAATTCTCTCAAATCCAGTTATCGACAATAATAGTTTGTTTGTTATTTCAACAAAAATCGAAGAATCAGACGATAACGATTCAAGTATCTCAAAGAGCTACCTGTCATGTTTTAGTATTGATGAAAAGGATAACGGCTACCGTTTTTGGATTACAGACGGTTTCGATAGAGAGGTCTGGACCTCTCCTGCTGTTTCAAATGGATACGTCATCACAAGCTGGAAGGATGGTTTTGTGAGAGGGTTTGACACAGAAACCGGCGAAATGGTTACCAATGTTTTTGGATTTATTGGAAGTTCACCAATAATTTCCGGTGATTATTGTTTCATTAGTGATACACAAAGTCATTTGCATGCAATTAATTACAAAAAAAATCAACAAGCTCAGGACTTAAAACTTGGAAATGAGAATGGCAATCCACCAATCTATACTCAAAACCGTGCAAATTCACCAATCATTGTTGATGGCTACTTATATTTCATCAATACTTTTGGTCACCTGTACAAACTTGAAGCCGCTCCAAAAGGCAAAATTACAATCAACAAACCATCTGTAACAACTACAACAATTGACCCTTTCCGCTATGAAATAATACTTGAAAACACCAGAACAAAAGAAGAATCATCGCATGTGAATCTTGAACTTCAACTGGAATATGACATCAATGATTCAACAAAATTATTACCACATGTTGAACTTGAGCCTGGAGAAAGCAGAACAATTCATCTAAATGGAGTTGGGAATCAATTTCCAGAAGCGGGTAAATACAAACTTGACATCCGATTTAAAATCAACAATGCACACGAACTCGATATCGTCTGGGGTAACAAAGTTGAAACTTGGAAAAAATCTGACCCTCTGTCAGAGGCAAAATTGCCTTTTGAAAACAAACAACTCCTGGTTAATATTCAGGATCCCGCTCCATGTCTGGAGATTGAAAACTTGATAAATCTTGGTGATATTTGGGATGATGAAATCTCCCTTAAAACCCACACACTGAAACTGAACAATCCCTGCAATGGGACATTATTTTTAAGAGCAGATTCAGATAATGGAATCATCATCGAGGAAAGAGACGAATTCAGTATCCATGGAAAAAGCGATGACACGCTTCTTTTCAGGCTTGATGATACTTTCATAAACGAACCCGGTGAACATGAACTTGGAATCACTCTGAGTGGTCATCGCGTAAAAGAGCAAAGGGTTATCATCAGATTCAATATTATTCCCAGCAAAAGCATTGTTGTTGTCCAGATTGGTAGCACACGAGCAACCGTTAACGGCAAGGAAAGCATCCTTGATGCACCACCCTACATCACACAAGAAACCACCATGGTTCCTCTGAGATTTATTTCCGAGGGGCTGGGATTTGACAAGCCCGAATGGCGGGCAGAGATTAAAACGATCATCATCCATCTTGGTAACGAGCGTTATCTGCGACTGGTGCTGGGATACTCAATGGCAATCATAGAAGAGCCAGATGGCACACTTTCAAAAAAAGACCTTGCGGTAGCACCCGAAATAAAAAATGGGAGAACATTCGTCCCGCTTCGTTTCATCGGTGAAATTGTTGGAGCAACAGTTGATTGGAATGGGGAGACTAAAGAGGTTACTTTGACGAGATCGTTGAAACCATGATTTGTATATTTTAAATTTTTCCGCTTGAAACAAACGGGGGGGGCATGCTACACTTATTCAAAGGAGGAAAGAAATGAAAGTAACACGAATTATCAAAAGTTTGATAGCGATATGCATTTTATGCACACTTGCTATCTCTCTCACTGCAGGTTGTGAAAACTCGACGACAGTAAACAACGAAAGATTCGATGAAATAATTGATGAAGAAATTCAACAGACAATATCAGAGATAGAGCGAGAACAAAATCTAATTGAAGATACTTTTGTGTCAGCAATTCCAGAAGGCTATCCTTAAGATACACTTTTGCGAACAACAAATGATTTTGTAATAGAAGATAGTGTATACAAATTTGAATGTTACTCCGAGGACTCAATTGATGAATTTGTTGAAGACAAAATAAACTTCATAACTGATAACGTAATGCTCGAAGAAAAATGGCAATGGGTGGTTGATGATCGTGAATCCACAATAAATGGCTATTCTCTGTACGCTAGGGGTAATATCTATCCTTATTTATGGAGCATAAGAGTTGATGAGGAAACAAAATATCTTGATCCAGAAACACTCAATGAAACTGAAAGTGAAGCAATACTTGAACCCCTGTTCACAGACGAAAAAACTGGACTATCACTCTCATATTCTGACATAAATAATCGAGAAGGTGAAATAATCCTATCCGATACAACTGGTAAAAAATATTGGAGATTAGAAACAACTAGTTCCAGAAATTTTTCATTTCATATTGTAGGAAATTATTTTATTGACGGTACAGATGATTATGGTTTCCAAATTACAGATATAATAAACAAGGAGCCTAGAGCCAGAGTTTATTACACAAATAATGACTCAATTAATTTCTACAATAGGAATCCAGTCTACTCAGATAAGTATTTCTGGGTTATATGTAACGATACCGATATTATGGATACTGAAAGAAAACTGTACAGGATAAACCCCGGCACACTGGAAATACTCTCATACGAGGTTAGTGCTCCTGAAAAGGCGTTTTTTATACAAGGTATCCTTTATGTTATGAATAAAGACAGAAACGAGTTGCTTGCAATAGACCCAGAAACAGGAATCATAACTCAAGAAATCAATTTGCATGATTATTTTCCTGGTGCAAGTTTTACATGTTCACCAGCAACCGATCATCCTTTTATCTGCAAGAAAGATGGGGAGAAGTACATATTCAATCCAATTAATACTGAGCTATCATACAAACTGGACTACCAGATTAGCTGTTCAAACTACCGGTCAGGAATATGGCTAGGATGGGATAATTTCTATGGAGTGGACAAAGATCATATCTTTGGAGTAGACACATTTACAGGTGATAAAACATGGATGGTTGATATATCATTGCTTGGAAAATCTCCTGTTGTTGTGTTAGCTGATCGAAGAGGTGTTGTGATTGCCCATGGTAACAAAGTTTCAGCTTTTGGGATTAAGGAGTAACCCATCAGTCCTCGCAGATTAACAAACGACAAGTACCAGTGAAAACAGGGATGAGGTCTAAAGCTCACCCCCCTTTATGTATTTTATTCTGGAACCGAAACTACCCCCAAAGTTTTCAGAATGCTAGCTGGATAGATGAGTGTTGCAATCTTTGTTTTTGAGTCATACAAAATATCCTCTGCTCCAAGATTATCACCACAAAATCTCAGCGGTAAGTAAGTTCGACTGTTCTCGATAAATGGAATTACATTTGGGTCGTTTGCATCAATCTGGATTTTATTACGAGTCCCATCAACCATTACAAATGCATCCCTCTTCCCAATCCAAAGCTCAATAATTCTGCCACCACCGGCTGAAGTCAGTGTGACTTTGCGTTCTGCTCCGTCCCAGTCAATCTTCATTCCAATGTCAGTTCCAACAAATCTGACGGGCAGGAACAATCGATTCCACCGATTCATAGCGGGAGCATCCATCTTTTTTTCAACATCATTAACCCAGTAGGAATCATTATTCTGCTGGTATTTCAGAATTATCTTTTTTTCTTCCTGGTCAATTTCCTGAGTTTCCACACCAGAGTAATAGTGCACCTCACCCAACTCATTTCCAAAAACCATAGCAGAGTCGCAGAATGCAGAGTTTCTCCAGGTTTTCTCGTCATCACCAATTGGTGATGGATAGAGGATTTCAATCTCTTCGCCAGCACCCACAATATGTGTGGTTGGAAATCCAGTTTCTGGGTTAAAGGTAGTTACCGTGTGGTCATCGGGGTTATCTGGTTTTTCTATCCATGTTCCGGTGAGTCCGGGGTATCTGTCAGGGGCAGATTCTTCAGAGAGCAACTTCCCATCCTCAGATACAATCTTCAGTTTGTCCCCTGCTACATACACAACCCTGTGACCCTTCGAGATTGCCACCGGGTTTTCAAGCTCTGAATTTTCTTTTATTTTCCAAAGCTCAGCTCCACTCTCGCTGAGTCCATACATGACTTTTCCTGCAGAAATAAAAATCTTGAGGAAAGAGCAGACAGGTGTTCCCAAATCTTTTCCGACAAATTTTTTCCAAATTCGTTTTCCAGAAACATCAAAACAAAACAATTCTCCATCAGTGTTCCCGATAATCACAAATCTATCTGAACTTGTAACGGCGGGTACACCAACAGCGGTGACTCCAAGATTTGCACGCCAAAGTTCTTTGCCAGTGTTTGAATCCAGGCAGACCAAATCAGAACCTGCACCCACAAAAACTTTAGCCGAAAAATGGGTGGGTGAACCAACAGCAGATGAGCCAAGGTCAGTATTCCAAACCTCTTCACCATCTTCAAAATCAACTGCAATCAGGTTACCTGCTGTTGTGGAGGTAAATATCCACTCATCTTCAATGCAGAGTGCTGGGGTGAACGGTTTTCCAGCGGGCGGGTCAGGAGTGAATTTCCAAACCTCAGTTCCAGATTTACTGAGCTTAACCATCTGACCATCCATGGCGTTTACCACCGTGAATGTGTCGTGCATGACAGGAGAGGTATCGATTCCAGAATTTGGTTCAAAGGTGTATGTCCATTCATGTTTTCTGTATTTCAGAATTCCAGCCTTTGGGTCTCTGGATATTCCAGAATTCCAGCGGTCTTTGTGGTAGGATTCCCAGGTGCAGGGGCAGGTTGAGGGACTTCCCACCCTAGATAGTCGTGGAGAGGGTGAACCCCAGCCATCATATGGAGGAGGGGGCTCCTCTTCATCTGGATCATCAACAAAATCTGGGTCATCTGGAACATCTGGAACATCGGGTGGATCATCGGGTGGTATTGGGTCTCCTGGTGGGTCATCAGGCGGAATAGGATCGTCCTCCTCCCCTGGATCAATTGGACCTGTATGGTGGTCAGGGTTAGGATCTCTAGGTGCCGGGCGACGAATCAAGTCTGCTCGCATCCTGTCAGCACAGGGCTGTTCGTCTGGAGGTCTCGAACCGCAGACAATGATAGTATCTCCAACCTTGAAATTGCAGACGAGAATTGCTACCCCTTGCTCATCTAGAACTTCGGTATCCGAATCTACTTCAATAACAAGGATCTTTCCTCCACCGGTGAGAATCTTGATGTAGGTAACTCCATTTGCCTGGATTTTTTCAAGGATTTCACCACGAACACAGTGAACAGGATCGGATTCCTCCTGACCGCCTGGTCTTGGGATTGCATCATCTGACGATGTGGGTCTCAAATATCCAGGGGTATGATGCCAGCCCGGACCAAATTCCGATGGTCTGCTTGATGGATTATTTGGAGGCAGTGTTGCATTTGAGCAATCAATGCAATTGGGGTTGCTGAGTGCGGCTTTTATCTCTTCGCACATTTTCATGCAGACATCACGTTCAGCTTGATTATTTGCATCTTTTTTTTGGTTTTTTAAGTGAGTACCTATATTTTTTAATGCACTAATAGCGTTATTGATATTCAATAGAGCACTTTGAAGATTCGCATCTTCTTTAAAAGCTCCCCTTATTGAAGACAACATCCCGCCAATGTAAGGAATTTTCCCGATTGCGATACTAAGAACTCTATCTGGTATATCTTCTGGGTCACTATTTACCAGATCGGTATAGTCGCCAATATCACCAATATGGCCATTTAACTCTTCCGCTATACCAATGATTTGTCCCGTTGAACCACCAATCATTCCTGATAGTCCCATTGTTAACCACTTACACAATAATTCTTGACATACTTGATTTAAACCATCTGCTAATCTGGCTCTAATCTTATCTCGCCAACTCTTGAACTTAGTAATCGTAGAATTCAAATTGATTATAGCATCTCCAAAGGCATCATTGATTGCAATTTGATTAGCCATAGCCCTTCGAGTGCCTTCCAGACATTTTTTCTTTATGTGAATTTTGAAAATATAGTTGTTACTTTCAAATTCATCACCAGCGTTTGCAAAGCTGTTATTAATATAACTTTTCACAGCAGCTATCATACTTCCATTTTTGATTTTATCCTTACAAAATTCGTTACAATCAGTTTCATTGCCGATCCCATCTTGGCTAGTCCACGATTGTCCAGTACCGGAATAACGTGCTTCCATCCAATTACAAGGTGCTGAAGTTAGACCCAAAATCTCATACCCGTTCACCGGATCCCACCCCGCAAATGCAAATGGGTCATCCATGGTAAGTGCCGGGTATGCGGGGTCAAACGAAGTGAAACTCATGATTTCTGGGTCAAATTGTCTTGCACCAAGGTGGTAAAGCTCAATATCAGGAAGATAGAGATAACCCTTCCAGCGGAATGGAGATGACCAATCCGCATCTTCTGAATGTTCACCAAACGGGTTGAAATCAAAGGTATCTTCAAGTCCTGAGCGGGTTGCAGTCGCTACAATATTTCCAATGCCATCATTCAGATGAAAGATGGTTTCATCACCAATTGTGGCAAGAGGTGAACCGGACGGGTCAAAGATATAAATATCCTCAACTTCACCATCCTCATCCATTCTGATAAGTGGCGTGTCAACTTCGCTGAGAAAGAGTGAGTCATCAAATCGTGCAAGGCTCATGCCTGCAAGTTCTATTTCGTGGATTTCATCTTGTGTTGAAATCCCTGCCAACTGACCAAAGCAGTCATAATCAAAGGCTGTATCACCCTTCCTAATCATTCTTCCTGAGCGATCATACGAGAGGGAGGTATCTCCAAATCCAGCTAATTTTGAATCCAGATGCAACAGATCAAAATCATCAACACCTGCAAGCTGACCGTTCTCATATTGAAGTTCAAGTGTGTCATCATCTGCATTCCAGGAGGTGAGCTTGCCAGCTTCGTCATATTCAAAGGTCTCTGAACCTGTTGGTGTTGATTTTTTAGCAAGCCTGCCAGAGTCATCGTCCCACGTGTATCCAAAGTCCAGGTCAACTTCACTCCAGTTTGCATTCTTTACTCTGCCATCTGCCGTGTATTCCAGTTCCTGTTTCATATCACCGGGAAGCGTTATGGTATCAAGAAGAAGGTTGCCTGAATAGGAATAGATTGCTTTGCCATCCGGAAGAATTATCTCGCTCAACATTCCTTTATCATTATAATTATAAGAAACATAAACATCATCAGGATACTTCATGGCTTTCAACCTGCCAGACGGATAGTATTCCTTTTCAATTTTAGCTTCTGCATTCTTGAAAACAACTTCAAGCTCTTCAAGCTCACCGACTTTGTTGTACTTGAAATGGTTTGAAAGAAGCTCACCATCACCATCAAATCCGATTGTTTTTTTCCTGCCGAGTTTGTCATACTTGTAGGTTATGGTTTTATCATCACCCTTCATCTTGACCAGCTGTCCGTCTTCATAATCAAATTCAGTCGTACGACCATTTCCATCGGTAACCTTGAGAGGTCTGCCCATGGAGTCATAGCTGGTTTCAAGCAACCCCTGACCCCGGTGATAAACTTTTGTGGCAAGCCCTCGCTTGGAATAGTTGAACCATGAGGTCAATCCAGATGACCTTGTGATAACTCTGATTCTACCCATGGAATCATACCGGGTGAAAATGGAATCACCAGCTGGATTTGTGATTGCAAAAGGTTGTGCGTTGCTACCTTTGTAGTGAGCGTAACTGACCTCACCACCCCGTGAAACGGCAGATACCCTGCCCAGCTTATCATAAAAATAATTTTCTTCACGACCGCTGGCAGAAACACCAGCAATTCTTCCTTGAATATCATAACTATATTTGGTTTCAACATCTGCAATTTTTGTCCTTGCAACCCTGCCAAGCGTGTCATAAATCCTCTCTTCAACAGTTGTTCCACCAATCGATGTTCGGTAGAGCCTGCCAAGTTTGTCGTAGTTAAAAGAAGAAACAACTCCATCAGGGTCAATCATTTTCACAAGGAGACCGTTGTGATACTCATAAGCAGAAATTCCGCCCTCCGGACTCTCTTCACTCACAAGGCGACCAAAATCGTCATATTCTCGCTTCCAAATGTTTCCCTCGGGGTCAGTGGTTTTGACCAAATCGCCGGCCTTATCATAGTCAAACTTCCATTTATTTCCCTGTGCGTTTATTATGGAATTCAGATGTCCGAGTTTGTCATAGGCATATTTCAGATTCGTTCCGTCGGGATTGTTGATTTGGGTAACTCGATTTAATTCATCGTATTCGGTTTCGGTTTTGAAACTCTCTTCATCGGTTTCAGAAATTCTGTTGTGCAGAAGGTCATACACAAAATTCTTGCTGGCACCCTCGGGATTTGTCACCTTGAGCAGATCACCACAACAGCCCCAGATATACTCAAAGCAATTTCCCTCTGTATCACAATTTTTTGTGATATTTCCAAGAATATCATACTCTAAAGTTTCCTCACCACCGATTGGATCAGTAATAATAGTCATTCGACCCAACTTGTCATAGGTGTACGAATATGTACCATCTGGAGAATATGTCTCACTCTTCAATCTGCCGAGAATATCATACTCAAACTCAGAGACCAAATTGCCGTCAATTTTTTTGGTGAGCATGTTTCCAGCGGGACCATATGTGAATTTTGTTTCAATATCAAATGGGTCAATGATTTTTGTAAGCCTGCTCAAGGCATCATATTCATACTCAAACTCTGCACCCCATCGACCAGTCATTCGCACCATTCTACCCAACTCATCATACTCATAACTCTCCTGCATCCCCTCAGAGTCAAATGATGAAACGATATTCCCCATTTCATCAACCTCAGTAACGTGAGCAGTCCCCCTCTTGTCAATGGTTTTTACGTGATTCCCTTCATTGTCATACTTAAAAAAAGTCTCGGTACCCTCAGCATCCTTTGAGGTAACCAGCTGACCATTATCATCATAAATGCTCTCGGTTTCCGTGCCGTTGGGAGCTTTTATTTTTAGGGGATTCCCCCATTTATCATATTCATATAGAGTGGTATTTCCCATGGCATCAGTAATTTTTGTAACCCTGTCCATGATGTCATATTTATAACTCGTGGTGGCACCGTTTGATGCGGTGCGGGAGAGAAGCCTTCCTGCTTCATCCCGTTCATATTCGTGTGTATCACCAGTCGGGAGCATCTCAGTTTTCAGGTTTCCCATTCCATCATACTCAAACTTCCACTGTGAACCCATGGGGTCTTTTGAGGAAATTAGCAATCCATTCTCAAAAATATTCTCCCAAACTAAATCCAGTGCATCGGTTATTTTTATTGGTAATCCATCACCATCATATTCAAATAAAGTTTTTGCACCAAGTTTGTCAGTGATACCCACCATCACCGGTCTTTCACCCACAATATCCCATTCGATGGTTTCAACACTATCAAGGGCATCCGTTGTTTTTATCAGATTGCTGGCAAGGTCATACTCAAATTTTGTTTCATTCAGCAGGGCATCTGTGATGGAAATAATTTTATCCATCCTGTTATACTCAAATTCTGTTGGCATGAAATATTGGTCGAGAACAACTTCTGGTCTCCCTTTTTTGTCAAGCATCGCAGTCACTGCAGATCCCGAATAATCCTGGAACTGAACACTATTTTCAACATCGTCATATGTCACCGTCAAGATGGGTTTGACAACATCTCTTGCCATCTGAATTCCAGAAACCATCCCCTCATCATCATAATTTATAATTGTTTCAATATCATCAATATCCCGCTTGGTAACAGTCATTCTACCCTTTGAGTCATACCGGAAATTAGTGATGATTTTATCTTTCGAGCTAACTTTTATGAGTTTGCCGTGTGCGTATGTGTAGCTGGTTTTTCTGTTTATCGGGTCGGTGACTGTTGTGACATATCCATCCCTCCAGCCAATCTTGTAAATTCTCTTACCACCAAACAAAATCTCAGTGATTCTTTCACCTCTGGATTTGAACTCGTAGGTGATGTAGCCACTGGCTCCAAATACTCGATACTCTGTCGGAATTCCATTTTCATTGAATTCACAAACAAAATCAGTTCCAACAACCCTTCCCTCAGCGTCAAGCTCCGGGTATCCCCTCTTATCAAGATTGATGATTGCCCCATCTGCTCTCACAAAATATTTCTCATCAATCAATCTCATATCAAGGATTGAAGACCAGCCCTCACCAAAGCTGAGATTTGAACCCACCAGGGATGAGTTGTAATATCTCGCAAATTGAAACGGAGAGCCAGCAACCACAATACTATGGTCAACCTCGCTGGTATAGAGCTGTCCAGTTGATGCCTCAACATTTCCATAGTAGAACAAATGGGGTCTCATGCCGGTTGTTCGGATTGAAGTATCAATTGACCAGATTTCATCCGCAATCAAAGGCGGAGCAACTCCAAATGACCCGACAAGCAGAAGCAAAGCAATAATAATTGCAATAGTCTTTTTCATTTATTTGCCTCCCTTGATGGTTATTGGAAGCAACTTTATGGTTTCTCTGTCTCCAACTGTAATCTTTATGATTGCTATGTCGCAACCCCGTCTGGCGTTTGGCTTGGCGGTTACTATAATTTTGTCATCTTCGATTGTTATCACAATATCTATCTGTGGTTCTCCAATCACTATTATTGGTTTGTCGTAATCTTCTTTAACCTCAGGTGGTGGCTCGCTGATGGGTATCACTATAATTGGTATCTCAATAGTTTTGCCCGGTACAAGAATTATGGGATCAAATTCCAGGGGTTCTGTTACAAAAGGTGGATACAGAGAATCAACGACCTCCACCTCAATTGGAAGCCTGACTGTGTAACAAAAGTCAGTCAATTCCAGCTCGGATTTTATGATTTTACCTATATCATCAACGGTTGTTGAAATCATGACCAACGCACTTGTGCTGGTTCCACCACTGCTTCTGAATGGTGGGCGTACCACCAGACGTAGCTTGTCATTATCCTTGTCCCTGAATCTTATCTCCACGGTTTCTGATTCACCACCCTTGAGTTTCAACTTGACGGGTTCAGTGATAAATTCTGGAGGTGTGTTCAGTCTGTATCGAATTTTACACAGGAGTGATAGAGTTCTTGATGTTGCCCGATCTGAGCAAGCATCAGATATCATTATGTCGGATTCAAAGATTTTTCCGGGTTCACCGTATAGATTTAAATTCAGGTTCAATCTTACAGGATAATTCATCGTTCTGGCAGGAACGGATAATTCTTGATTGATACCCCCAAGATTATTACCTTTTTCAGTCAACCTGCCATTGTATTCACACCCAGTATTGTTGAGAATCAATCTTAAAGGATACTCCCCTCTGCCAGAGGTTTTTGACGGACAGATGACTCCAAGATCAATTATGGGTGTAGCACACGAAATCTTCGGTGGATTCATTATGACCACAATATCATAGATAAGCGTGTCGGTTGCACCATTTTCAAAAGTGATATTTATTGTGATTCTACAGGAATAAGTTTTACAAATTTTGAAATTGCTTGTATCTATTCCTAAATCCAATTTTACAGTCTGTCCAGGAGCAAGCCCAAAGCTATACTGAGATACGGTCAACCAGCCACAATCAGAAACATACCCGGCTTCACCACCCCCAGAACCAACTGAAACTCTCCCGCCAAGACCGATTTCACCTGTGTTTGTGACGGTGATATATCCGTTCATTGGGTCGCCTGGACACCCTTTGAAGGTCATCGTTTTCTGACCATCTGAAACATTCTCAATGTTCATAGGGCTTATTTCGGTTTTTACCCCTGTGCCAACAGGAGAAAGCACAAGAATACCACTAAGCAACAACGCAAATAATCTCATCATGATACACCTCCAGCCATCATCTCAAAAAGAACGCGAAAGACACCCCCAAGGTATCTAAAAATATTATAGCATGCTTAGAAATTATCGCAAACGACATCCCGCACATATTGATTTATTATTTCAAAATAAAAAAGACAGTATTATTCCTTCGGAAAAAATTCCTCAAAAGTCTGTGTTATTCTCTCTTTTGCTTTGTCAAGAATCCCCCTCAGACTCCTGCCAAGCTCTCGCTCTCTGTATTCATCCATTGATTCGTTGACCTTCATCCTTGCATTTTCAATGAATTTGTCCATCTCCTGCCTGGCATCATAAACGGTATCACTAAGATTTCGATACAATTTATCAAGGGAGTGAATCGAATCCCTATGTGTTGTTTTGTCACGAACTTTGTGGTAATGCTCCCGGAATTCTTTTTTTGTTTTTTCGATTATTGAATCCATCTCGCTACCCATCTTTGCAAGCTCATGCCAGATGGTATCCAGCTCAAGATTCTCTTTTATTTTGTCGTAGACACTCTGAAGCTCCTCCGCTCCACGATTTATAATGTCCATAATCAAACTCTTGTCATTTTTGTTATCCATTATCATACCGTCCTCGCATCAAGTGATTTTCATTCTATTCGTATAACCAATTTTTGCAATATCTAAAATAATCTTTGAAATTTATAATTTTTTGAATTAGAATGTTTCTCATGAGTACAAATGAAAAAACACAGAATATTCCACTTGCACACCGGATGAGACCAAAAACAATAGATGAATTTGTTGGTCAAACAAAATTGATTGACGGGAACAAGCTCATCAAAAAAGCTCTGGACGGCGATCCTGCATCCATGATATTTTGGGGGCCACCAGGCAGCGGGAAAACAACACTTGCATGGCTGATTGGGAATACTGCAAAACGACCGGTCATAAGAATAAACGCGGTTTCGACAGGAATCCCTGCTCTCAGAAAAATACTGTCAAATAATACTGAAGAAAATCCAATACTGTTTATCGATGAGATTCATCGTTGGAACAAATCTCAACAAGATTTTTTACTTCCAAGAGTTGAAAGTGGTGAGGTTACAATCATTGGTTCAACAACGGAAAATCCATATTTTGAAGTAAACGGACCTCTTCTTTCACGGGTAAGAGTTCTAAGGCTCGAACCCCTCGGAGATGATGATATAAAAAAGATTGTTCAAACTGCCATTCAGTCAGAGACTGGCTTTGCTGGAAATATTTCTGTTCCTGATGATGTGATGGAATTCATCATAAATATCTCAGGAGGGGATGCAAGATCAGCCTTGAATATTTTGGAAGAGCTGGCAGTTCAAGTATCTGAAACAGCTGAAAAACCTGTCTTAAAGATTCCTGACCAGCAGTTTATGAGACGACTACCCTACGACAAATCAGGAGATATTCATTACCAGGTGGTCTCTGCGTTTATCAAAAGTCTCAGGGGTTCTGATGTTGATGCATCCGTTTATTGGCTGGTGCGAATGACAAGTAGCGGTGAAGACCCAAAATTTATCGCAAGAAGAATGGTGATTCTTGCATCTGAGGATATTGGTCTGGCTGACCCTTGGGCTCTCCTGATGGCAAATGCTTGCTTCCAGGCAGTCGAGAGGATTGGAATGCCCGAGTGTGAATACAATCTGGTTGAAACCGCAATCTATCTTGCACAAGCTCCAAAGTCAAACTCAACCGCAAAAGCGTTGATGAACGCAAAAAAGGCAATCGAGAAATCAACCCCACCTGTTCCCATCCACCTTAGAAATCCCAGTTTCAAAGGAGCATGGAAGCTTGGTTACGGAAAAAATTACAAATATCCTCATGATTTTTCGGGAGGATATGTAGACCAACAATATCTACCAGAAGAGCTTACGGATTTGAAACTTTATGAACCATCTGATTTGGGCTATGAAAAACGCATAAAAGAGCGAATGAAGTCAAGAAATCAAGAATAAACATTATTATTAAATAAATACTCTATACGTAAATATTTTCGGTTTGCAAAATAATGAAATTCTGCTACACTGAGCTATTGAAATCATAAAATTATGAACAGAAAGAGAGGCTGTAAATGAAAAGATTGTTTACCGTACTTGTTGTAGTATTACTCGTTGCTGGAATAGTTGTTGGTTGTGGCGGTGGAGATAAAGATGATGTTGTAACGGATGAACCAGTGGTTGGGTCTACCTTCCCAAACATAGTTGATGAGGATAACTACATAATCGAATATCCAAATGATTGGAAAGTATCCGAAGAGTCTGACAAAGTCACCCTAAAACCAATGGACGATGAGATTTTCACAACAGAAATTTCAATCTCCAAGATGGACATGCCAGGACTCTCAAGCGGTGATGTCGATGAATTGATTGAAGCCACAAAGGCAGAGATGGGTGATGAAGATTTTGGATTTGAATTTGAGAAAATCAAATTTAATGGCTACAATGCTATGAAAATGTCCATGTCAATAATGGGCATCAGTGTAGAAACCTACAACATCCCCATGAACGGTATCTTTATCATTGTCGCCGCAAACTATGGCGATGACACAAAAGACATTGTTTTTGATATTCTGGATACATTCAGACTCAAATAATTGGTAACATCCAATACTTGAGATTAAAAAGGAGAAGTATGAAAAAATTAATGTCAGTGGCTGTTGTATTATTGCTCGTTGTTGGCTTGGTTGTTGGTTGTGGCGGAGGTGATGATTCATCAGATTCTGCGGGATTTAGCACAGATCTAGCAAACACATTTGAAGGAAAGTTTTTCAAGATTGGTTATCCAGAGGGATGGGAAGTTACAGAAGAACCATCCAGCGTAACGATTCAACCGATCCCCAAGGATGATGAAAACGAGGAAGAATTCAATTTTGATATGACAGCGGTTACAATCCAGGACTCAAAATCACCTGACTCAAAACGAGGAAAAGTACAAGGGATATTGGATGGAATGATGGAAGAAGCAGGCGATGAAGCTGCAGGAATGTTCGATTTGGAAGCTTCTGACTTCGCAGGTGAAAAAGCACTCAAGATGGAAATAACCTTCCTTGTTGTCATGGAATCGTACATCATTCCAATGAATGATTGGACAATCACAGTTGGTATGATAGGTAATAACAAAGAGGCAAAAGAAATTCTTGAATCATTCTTTATCACAGACCCAAATTATTCAGGTAGCACAGATGCAATTGAAGACTGGGATTTGGATAACGATGAAAAACCAGTTTTTGACGATGACTGGGACCTCGATGATGACGAAGAAGAAACTGAAGACGATGATGATTTTAGTTTGTTCGATACACCTGAAGGTGCATACAAAGGTGAATACTTCACAATAAATCAGCCAGAAGGATTTGTTGTTGAAGACGAAGATCCAAACGAAGTTATTTTTACAGGTGCCGATTTCACCATTATGATCGCCTGTGAAAAAGAAGAGGGATACATCTGGGGTGACATTGATATGCTCAAGGAAGAGCTCAAAGAAGAGATTGAGTCCGGTGAGGTTTCCAATGTTGAAGACATTGAGATTGGTGTCAATTCTGCTATCTGGATGGAAGATGATGCAGAGAACATGATCATGATCGGAATCCCGATGACTGATTGGTTTGTAGCCATCATGGTTACTGATTTTGAGGGTGATGACATCAAAGCTGAAATCAAAAAAATGGTGATGACATTTGATGTTACCGACATGTTCTATCTCTGGTGATTTTCTGGTTATGTAGTTGTATCAAATTTTTAAGATGAAACATAGGGACGACCTTAGGGTTGTCCCTATTGCATTATACACAACACAATAAGTATCAGGATTTTATTGGGGGAAATATTGGAGCGGGAGACGGGACTCGAACCCGCTACCACCAGCTTGGAAGGCTAGTGCTCTACCAAATGAGCTACTCCCGCTCGTACAACAGAGAACCATATTAACCCCCATGATGAGAATCGTCAATCAAAGTCGTGATAACAATATTTCTTATTGAGAAATATTTCTAAAATATCGATAACTTAGTTGTTGCTTGATAAAATCAAGAAATGAAGATAGAATCAGAATATGATTCATAAAGGAATAGTTGCGACAAACAGAAAAGCAAAGTTTCTCTATTTTCTCGAAAAGGCATTTGAGGCGGGGATTGTGCTTGCAGGTGATGAGGTGAAATCTCTCAGGATGGGGGCGTGCGACCTCAAGGGTTCATACGTCGAGATTCGAGACGGAGAGGTTTTTTTAATCGATACATACATCAGACCATACCCGGGAGCAAGAGAACCAAGCAAACCAAGAAGACCCAGAAAATTACTTCTCTCAAAAAGACAGATTCACAGACTTATCATCAAACTGAATCAAGGTGGATTCACCTGTGTTCCCCTTGAGATGCTCTTCAATGAGAAGGGAATTGCAAAGGTCAGAATTGCACTTGCAAAGGGCAGAAAACAGTACGATCACAAGGATCAGATTCTTGAGAGAACAAGAAATCAGGAAACCAGGAATGCAAAAAGGACAGCAGAATTATGAAAAAACTGATAATGTTGATACTTGTTGTAATTTTGATTATCCCTCAGATTGTTGCAGTTCAAGCGGAAGATGAGCGAAGATTCATAGTAACATACCAAAATACCAACATAAGAGAGAAATCAACAACATCTTCGCCAAAACTTGCATCAGTTCCGCCGGGAAGAGAGTATGAAATCATTGGAGAGGTGACGGATTCAGATGGCAAAATTTGGTTCCAAATTGCCTTCCAACCAGACAAATCTGCATATGTTGCCTCATGGGTTGTGAACACAAAAACTACAAAACCACCAGAAAAGATTGAGGGGAAAAAGGTAATCATTGACCCGTCTGTAAAGGTAAATATTCGCTCTCTAGCAAACACAAATTCAGAGATTGTTCAAGTGATAAAAGAGAGAGCAGTATTTCCAATCTTAGCCCAAAATAAAACACCGGATTTGTGGTATCAGATAGATTTGGGTAACAACAAAACAGGTTGGGTAAAAGCAGATAGAACCAAAGGAATAATCTCTGATACCCTAAAAAAAGAAGCAGTTGTTGATATGGTTGCGCACATCAAACCACTTGTAAATATTCGAGAACAACCATCGACAAGTTCAAGGAAACTCACCAGAACAACATCATCAATTCAACCAAATGTAATATCAAAAGTTATTGGTGAAGAAGATGGGAAACTCTGGTATGAAATCGAACTTCCGACCGGTCAGATAGGGTGGGTTCGTTCCGATATGACCAGCCTGACAGGACGGGAAACTGCCACATCAATAAGCAACCAAATTGCAGTAATTCCTGCAAAGCTGAATATTAGAACAGGGGCTGGAACAACTTTTAAAGAACTTTTCAGAACAAAATCAATTCAAAGGTTAACGGTTATCTCAAAACTTCCAGATGTCAATGGAGACACCTGGTATCAGGTTGAAACAGAGCATGGTGTGGGCTGGGTTTATGGACCTCTCATAAAGATAACTTCAACAAGCGAATTCAACACCGTTCATGCTGGAGCCAAACTTCGTTTAGCACCGTCCGAAGGTGCAAAATTGATTCATGGCCAGAAGTCAGAGGTTCGATGCGGAGTCTCTGGTTCATCGGTTGATTCAAATAATGATGTTTGGTATTTGGTAACAACAAGTGAGGGGGAAACTGGCTGGGTTCATGGAAAAAACATTACGGTTCGTAGTGGTGTGGACAAACCACCAGTTATTGTGGTTGGCGAAAAGGTGACAATCCAAAGAAAAACAACGCTCGCCCCATTCCCTTCCAGCAAAGATGGTGAACCCCTCTATCCTTCCGCAACCGGAACAATCAAAGCAACTGCAATCAGAGATGGTGGAACTCTTTATTACCAGATTACAAGTGGCAAAAACATTGGCTGGGTGCTTGCTGAAACCACCAGAAAACATTACGAATCACAGGCAACATACGCAGTAAATGTTGGCAAATTAACGTGGAAGCCACGTGGAGATATTCTTGAATTCAACATTCCTATTTCCATGAAACCTGTGATAAAGTATAAGAATTATTCGGATGACCCCCATATCAATCTGTTTCTTGAAAACGCACTGTATGAAGACACGGAATATGGAATTGACATCGGTACAAGACTGGTGTCCTGGGTGATTGTAACCCAGAATACAAAACCTGCAACACTTCTCTTCACATTCAAACTAAACAAAGCTGCAGGATTCCACATGTATCCGGTAAACGCCGGCTCTGAATTCATAAGACTGGAAATATTTGAGAAGCCCCCGGAAGATGAAATATCCGTATTCATTCAAGGACAACCCATTTATTCAAACAATCCACCATTTATCCTGGATGAAGCTGTGATGGTCCCGCTCCAATCGATTGCTGGTAAAATCGGTGCCCCCCTAAAAATTATTGATGAATCAAAGGGAATCATTGAGTTACACTCAGAAAGAATAGCACTGACCTTTACTGCCAACAAAACAAAAATCGATTTTGTACAGATGCTGGATGGACACAAGGGTGAAGACAATCAGTTTGTACCATCCCCTCGATACTCCGGTGATGATGACAAAGTTTTTTTTGTACCCCTTGAACCGCTGGCAAGACACTTAGATTTCAGTTACCATTTTTATCCAGAAAACAATCAGGTATTTCTCGACCCGATAATTGACAGAATCGATATTGGTGGATGCGGGAATGAGAGTGAAACCTGCAGAGTTATTGAAACAAACATCTCCACAATCGCAGATTACAATTCCGTGGAGCTTCCGAACGGACAGGAAAAGATCACGATTTTTAATACTTCTCTTGGAAGAAAAGCAACCAATGATCTCGACAAGAGCAGAATAAATGTTGAGTTTATAAGCAGAACTGCAGATTCCCCGTCACAGGTAATCCTGAAGGTAACAAAACGGGAGAATGAGCGAATAAGTATTGGAGAACTCAGGAATCCAAACAGGTTGATAATTCAAATAAATGAACGAATCCATGCTGGTCTTGCCGGAAAAGTGATTCTCATTGACCCGGGACATGGAAATTTGGTTATGGGTGGAATTTTTGATGAAGGATGTATTTCACTAAGCGGTATCAAGGAGTCACTGCTCGCCCTGAGGATAGCAAAAGCCATCCAGATAAAACTTGAAAAAAAGGATGCAAAAGTTGTACTGACCAGGAATAAAGAAAATTCAGAAAATTCTACCCTGGATGACAGGATAAACATCGCAAACAGTGGTGGCTCGCACATGTTTATTTCAATCCACACAGGATTTTCAAAGGATACATCCCTGCAGGGGTGCCAAACTTTTTACCACGCACCTCTTGGAAAAAGGTTAGCAGAATTCATTCAACCTTCACTTGTTCGTGCAACCGCTTTTCCAAATCTTGGTTTGTGGAAAAAAAATTACTACATATGCAAAAAGATTTCAGGGATTCCATCGGTATTGATTGAGCCAGTTTTCATCAGCAACAGCTCTGGAGAAAAATGGGCAGAAGACCAAAAAAATATTGACAAACTGGCAGACGAAATCACCGAAGGAATAACCAGATATTACGAGGAGATACCATGAGAGAAGACGGAAGAAAGTTTGATGAATTAAGGGATATTGAGATTATTCCCGATGTTATGAAATATGCAGACGGCTCGGCAGAAGTCCGGTGGGGGAACAATCGCGTTCTCTGCTCTGCATCCTGGGAACCCCGAGTGCCACCTTGGATGAAAGGTCAGGGAGAAGGCTGGATAACAGCTGAATACGGCATGCTTCCTCGCTCTGCTCCTCAAAGGATTCAGCGTGATATTAATCGTCTGAGAAAGTCACCCCGTTCCGTTGAGATTCAACGCCTGATTGGAAGAGTCATCCGTTCAGTTGTTGATCTAAAAAAAATGGGTGAAAACACAATGACGATTGATTGTGATGTGATTCAAGCCGACGGCGGAACACGAGTTGCTTCGATTGTTGGTGGATTTGTCGCACTTGTTCAAGCATTCAGATCAATCAACAACGGGATGGTTCCCATAAAAGATTACCTCGGAGCAGTCTCGCTTGGTATCGTAAACGGGCAGATCATGCTTGACCTTTGTTACGAAGAGGATTTCAGAGCAGAAGCCGACATGAATATTGCCGTGACCGGAGCTGGTGAGATTGTTGAGATACAAGTAACTGCCGAAAAAAAACCATTCCCGCTTGAAACTTTCCACTCAATGGTAAAAGTTGGGATGAAGGGCATTAGTGAGATTGTTGAGATACAGAAGAAGGTACTGGGGGAGTTGTGATTTAAATATCTAGAACCTAAATAAAATTTGAATGTATCTGATACGTAAGGGGGATACATGAGACGAGTTGTGCTTTGTTGTGTTCTGATTGTGTTGATGATTCTGATGGGCTTTGATACAACCCAATCCAAGTTGGAGTCATTATTTCCAGTTTTACCAGTGAAAAGCAGGATTTTTGGAGGATGCGTAAAAGAAGTTTTTTCAGGGGGAATTCCCCGCGTCCTACTTGCGGATGATTTCAAATCATATGAGTTTTTATCACAATTCTTCCCTGTAAAAAGCACAAGTGGGAAGATTATAACCAACCATTATTATCTCTATGTATCACTAGGCAATAGAATTGAAATGATAGGCAATGGTCAAGGAGAAATTTTCCTTGACGGTTCTAACCCTCGATTGGATATTTTTGACTACGATATAAAACATGATATGGGTTGGTTATTTGATATGCCTGGCAATAAAATAAAATTCTTCAGACTCAGTACAATGGAGGAGATAGGCACTATACCTTCTTCGGCTCACCTCCTTACCGTTGACAAACGACATCGAGGGCATTTTCATCATCTGGGGATGTTTATTAATCCAATAAATCTTGATGTTGTTGAAATATCCCAATTTTCGAGCAATAGAATTGAAATCTGGGATTTACCTTCAGAAAGTTTGATAATTCAAGATGAAAATATCCATTATCTTGGACATTCTGTTCATCGACACGGAAAATATATTGTTTCATGGAAATGGATAGTAAACCTTGAAACAGGTGAATGTGTTGATATTGATAAGCATCAAATATTTCCAGGTTGGACAAGAATGTATGCTTATGATGATCATGTTGATATGATAAACGGTTGCAGAGTAACTCCATGCCCCGAAGGATGCAAACCATTTATATCCGTGATTGGTTATGATGGAGTTTTATTGGATTTCATAACTCCCAAACTTCCAATCATAACAGGTGGAGCATTAATTATATACGAACGTTTTGGAAGCTATTTGATTGTGGCAAATGATTGTTTCTCAAGAGAGAATGGTTATGGTTATAGATGGGAAGTTCAAATCATTAATATGAATACTGGTGAAGTTGTTTTCTCAAGACCAATCTGGAGGAATGAAAAACGACGTGCTGATATAAATTTTCCTGATTTTTATATTTCTGAAAACAGGCTAATCTGGTTTGACCAAAATCATGTTGAGGTGATAAATCCAAATAGTCTAGAAACAATATCAAACTTTGAAATATCTCCACTTACTCAAATATTGATGGCTACAGATGGCTTGAAGGTTCTTTATCCAAAAGAAACAGGTTTCAGATGCATCAGTGTGGATAACAAGTTTGAGGTTATCCCTGATTCAGAAATCTTCATCAATAACATCCATGAAATTAGTCCCCTAGAATCAAGACTCATAGAAGAGATAATTCCAAAAAATATCCAGAATTTTAATCCAAGTTTCTGGCATATTATTGAAAATCATAATCCAAATAAAATATGGCTGACACTAGATTCTGGAGAAGATAAAAATGATCATGGTATGAACGAGATAGTTGAATTTGCACCATGCCCTTCGTTTTCAATCAAGAGAAGGACATCGGGAAACACTGATGGAAAGATTAGTTTTGAGTTTGAAATGACAAGGAGTGATGGATTATCTGAGCCTTTTGATGGAGTAGCATATCTTGTTGCCTGGGGTGAAAAGAAAGAATATCCAAGCAATGAACATAGTAAAATTTTACCATCTGCTCCTGTTTTCTCAGGACTTGGTATGGGAAAAATTCAAATCGGAGAATTGAAATTTGGTGATAAAAATATTGTGACATTTGATTTACCATTACTTTCATCTGTGATTCTGCTTCCGGATATTGAGAGCATCGTGGACAAACGTGAATCAACCTTGAACAAAGAATTGAAATATTTCTCACTATTTGTCGAGTCAAACGGGCTTCTGGATACTGAAAATTCTGTACTATCCGATATTGAGACTAGGCAATTTAGATTTGAGGGTTCTCCAATGTCTACTGAATATCAAAAATCAATAGTTATGACTCTCTGGAGTGTGGACTAGAATTATTGAAAAATATAATCTAGTGGGGCTAAATACAAGCCCCACTTTCAACACCTTCTTACTTTTTTTTCAAAAACTTGGAGAACATTGATATACCCTTCTTGATGTTGCCAGCTGTTAGCAACGGGCCGAGCAATTTTTTGATCTGCAGAATAATATTCTTAAGCCCATCATTATCCTTTTTGTCAAGCTCCTTGTCATCATCCGGAATAAGCTTCATAACCTTCTTGATAATTCCTAAGTCCATTTGGACCTCCTTCTCTTTATTCGAGTGCTATAATAGATGACAGAATGTTTTTGTCAATAGTCATAGTAATCTTGATTTATATTTCAGATATTGATAACACAGGATGGTTTCCAGGAACTACACAAACCATTTTTCTGTCTTCTTTTTTCTCGTCTGCTTTTCCTGAACCATTCTGCTTCGAGCTTGCTCTCCAGACAACCACAATATTTTTGGTTGTAGAGTTCCGCTGATGCTGCCTGTTTTCTGCTCTCTGGATAATATTCTCTCAAGTCGAAATATTTGAAACCCTCAAATTTTTCTCCAATCTTTTTCGTCAACTCATGGTTTTGGTGAGGGGAGATGAAAAGTGTTGAAGAGAATTGTTCAAATCCAAGTTCCTTTGCTTTTTCAGATGTTTTCTTCAGCCTAACAAAATAGCAGTGGGAACATCTATTTTGACCTTTGACAGGAACAAAGGAAAAATCCTCAGAAACGATGGCTGGAACAGATTTTATCTCACAAACATCCTTCCAGGCAGAGAGTCGTTTTTGATATTCACCGGCAGGCTGAATATTTGGATTGAAAAAAAATGCGGTAATCTCAAAACCCATACCCCGGAGTGCGTCAATCGATGCGGTGGAACACGGTCCACAACAACAGTGAAGCAATAATTTAGAAGAGATATTCACCCTCAGAATTTTGTTTTTTGGGTGGCTCAAGACCACATGCTTTGTAGCCATCATCAAGGAGAACTCGACCGCGTGGCGTTCGCATTATCATTCCCTCTTGAAGCAGATATGGCTCGATTACATCCATCACAGTGTTTTTGTCCTCGCCAAGGATTGCAGACATTGTATCCACACCAACGGGTCCACCATTAAATCTGGTCGCAATTGTATAAAGCAATTTTCTGTCCATCTTGTCAAGTCCATGACGGCTGACATCAAGAGCTGAGAATGTCTGTTCAAGGATTGATTTGGTGATTATATTTGTGCCTTCAACCTGGGCAAAATCTCTTGCACGCCTGAGAAGTCTCAACACAATTCTTGGAGTTCCCCGCCCTCTTCTTGCCAACATGAAAGCATTTTCCTCATCGATTTTTATTCCAAGAGCATCACCCGCGTGTGTGGCAATCTGGGCAAGCTCTTTTGGCTCATAAAATTCAAGACGTTCGATGATTCCAAATCTGTCTCGAAGTGGAGCAGAGAGCAAACTAAGTCTGGTGGTTGCTCCAACAAGTGTGAATTTTTTCAGTGGAATCGTGATAGTTCTTGCGGATGGTCCCTGACCTGTAACGATGTCAAACCGGAAATCTTCCATCGCAGAGTAGATACTCTCTTCAATCTGTGGGTTGAGTCGATGAATTTCATCCATAAAAAGAACTGACCCTTCGGCTAAACCTGTCAGAATCGAGGCAATATCACCGGCTCGCTCAATTGCTTTACCCGTAGTTCTCTTGAGCGGGACTCCCATTTCATTCGCGATAATTATTGCAAGGGTGGTCTTTCCAAGACCGGGAGGTCCATGAAAAAGAATGTGATCAAGGATTCCTTCATCATGGTTGAGCTTGGAGGGATCACGTCTTCTTGCCGCCTCCAGAAATGTTCCTAGATTTTTTTTCACCCTACTCTGACCAATAAACTGTGTCAGCTTTTTTGGTCTCAGAGAGAGTTCAACCCCTTTTTCATCATCATGGCTATTTGAATCAACAATTCGTCTCGTCACAAATTCAAGTATAATTTGTATTTTTTTTGAAACAACTAGCTTGACGTTTGCAAGTTTTGATATTAGTCTTCATTCATGGAAATATTAGAGATTGCAGAAAAGATTGCCAGGGTAAAAAAAGAGCGTAACATTCTTTTGTTGGCACACAGCTATCAACCGATGGTGATTCAGCAAATGGCAGACATTGTTGGTGATTCTCTTGAACTTTCAAAAATTGCCAGGTATTCAGAACATGAAAAGATAATGTTTGCAGCGGTATATTTCATGGCAGAAACCGCATCCATCCTCTCTCCAACCAAAAAAATAATGATTGCAAACAAAGATGCAGGTTGCCCGCTAGCCGATGGAATAAACGCAAAACAGGTTCGAGAGCTGAAAAAGAAACATCCGGGAGTCCCTGTTGTTTGTTACATCAACTCAACAGCTGAGACAAAATCAGAAGTTGACGTAATCTGCACCTCATCAAATGCCCTCAAAATCTGTAAAAATCTTCCCGGCAATGAATTGATATTCATTCCTGACATGGGGTTGGGTTCTTGGATTGCAGAGCAAATTGACAAAAAGGTTATCCTTTGGGAGCAGGGAAATTGTCCAACCCACTGGGAAGTGCCAATTGATAGCATCAAAAAAACAATGGAGGAGAACCCATCCGCTTTGATGGTGGTTCATCCAGAATCTCATCCTGATATTCGAGCACTTGCTGACCATATCTGTGGAACTGCTGGAATGATAAAATATGTGAAAGAAAATCCTGGTCGTGAGTTTATCATTGGAACTGAAATTGGAATGAAACAGAGACTTCAACACATGTTCCCTGATGTAAAATTTTACAAAGCATCTCCAGCTTTCCTCTGCCCAAATATGAAAAAAACAACTCCTGAGATTCTTCTTCACTCGCTTGAAAATGAGGAAACAGTTGTGAGAGTTAAAGACAAAATCGCAGAACCTGCAAAAGTTGCGATAAACAGAATGTATGAACTCAGCAATTAGAATTCCAAGATATTTATCAACATCGTCTGCGACTGAAACGTGGGATTTTGATGCGGTCGTGATTGGCTCAGGTGTTGCTGGATTGATGTCTGCAATGAAACTTGCTCCCAAAATGAGAGTTGCCCTAATCACAAAAGAGCGGCTTGCAGACTCAAATTCTTTTTATGCCCAGGGTGGAATCTCGGCTGTAATCCACGAGAACGATTCCATCAAGCTCTGGAAAAAAGACACGATTGGTGCTGGGGTTGGATTATGCCGTGAAGAGGCAATCGAACAGGTTGCAAAACAGATGACTTTAATAATCCACGAACTTGAATCGATGGGAGTTCCTTTTGATGTCGATTCAAGTGGAAATCTTCAACTTGGTCGAGAAGCATTTCATTCGGTCAGAAGAATTCTTCACGCGGGTGGCGACCAGACAGGAAGATTTATTTCAAAAATGATGTGCAAAAGACTTGAGGGTGAAACCTCAGCCGTGATTTTTGAGGAGTCTTTTGTGATTGATATTCTGGTTGATGACAACGGTGAGGTTGCTGGATTAACCGCCGTTGTCGATGACAGCGATGTGATTTTCAAAACCCCAAATGTGATTTTGTCGACTGGTGGATGCGGTCAGGTTTACAGCCACACCAGCAATCCATTGGTTGCAACGGGTGACGGAATTGCGATGGCAATGCGAGCCGGAGTCACACTCGTTGATATGGAATTCATCCAGTTTCACCCAACGGTTTGCTTTGCAAATCCATCAAAACCATTCCTGGTAACAGAGGCAATTCGTGGTGAAAAAGCAAGATTGCTAAACGACAACAATGAACGTTTTATGTTGAATTATTCTGACCATGCCGAACTTGCACCAAGAGATATTGTTGCCAAAGCCTGCTATGAAGAGATGCTGATACACAAGAGAGATTGGGTATTGCTAGATACCACAATCTTTGACCACACTTTTTTCAAAACTAGATTTCCAACCGTTTTTTCACAGTGCATCTCCGCGGGATTTGACCCAACCGAGCAACCAATCCCTGTTGCACCCGGAGCCCACTACATGATAGGTGGCGTGGAAACAAACGGTGAATGCAGAACCAGTTTACCCGGCTTGTATGTTGCGGGTGAAGCAGGGTCAACAGGAATGCACGGAGCAAACCGCCTCGCTTCAAACTCACTCCCCGAAGGACTCGTGAATGGTTTGATGTCGGCGGGTACCGTTATTTCTGATGGCAGAAAAGGCAAAAAACCAATCAGACCTGAAATAGCAAAAACTTCAGAACCCAAAATCACTCGAAGTGAACTCAGGGTGGAAAATTGGAATGCAACCGGTGTAATCAGAAATAAATCTGATATGGCAAAACATCTTGAGGAGCTTATTACTGGCGTGAGGTATCCATTTCCCCAGAACACTCTTGGTGCGATGGAACATGCGAACCTGTTCACAGTTTCAACCGCAATCACACTTTCTGCTCTAACCAGAGAAGAGAGTCGTGGAGTTCACAACCGCTCAGATTTTTCGAAATCAACCAAAGAGTGGGGGGACAAACGAGTTCACATCAAAGGAACACCGTCAGAGTTTTATACCGACATAAAAACAGGCACACACAACAAGGAGGATTATTCATGGACTTAAACATAAAAGAACAGGTCAGACTTGCGTTGATGGAGGATACTCCCTGGGGTGACATCACATCAGAACTGTTGATTCCATCTGATTCAACCTCAACCGCCCACCTGACTTCAAAATCTGACTCGGTTGCCTGTGGACACGAATACTTTGTCACCGCTTTTTTGTTGCTGGATGAATATATTGAAATTGAAGAATTTATCTACGAGGGAGACCGAGTAAGACCCGGCGATATTGTGATGACCGTGAAGGGTGATACCAGGTCAATTCTTCAGGCAGAACGTGTTGCTTTGAATTATTTTTGCCACATGTCAGGGATTGCAACCGAGGTTAGAAAAATTGCAACAGTGATCAAAGACACCGACTGCAAGGTAATCGACACCAGGAAAACTCTGCCACATTTGAGACACGCTCAAAAACACGCCGTCAAAATTGGCGGGGGAACGAATCACCGAATGGATTTGTCTTCTGCAATCCTCATCAAGGATAATCACATTTTGGCAGTTGGTGGAGTTTCAAAAGCTGTCTCTCTTGCAAAGGAAAATGCTCCTCATGTGATGAAGGTTGAGGTTGAAGTTAAAAATATTGATGAAGCACACGAGGCAATAAATGCTGGTGCAGACATACTTTTACTGGACAACATGAATCCCGCACAGATTGAAAAGATTCTTGAGATTGTTCCAGATGGAATCATCACGGAAGCATCTGGTGGAATAAATCCAACAAATTGTAGAGGATATGCTGAATCAGGAGTGGATGCAATTTCGATGGGGTGGTTGACACATTCTGTTAAGTCTGCTGATTTTAGTTTGGAGTTTGAGTAAACTAAGACATAATTATATCAGTAAGAAATGAAACTAAATAAACCGCTCATTAGTAAAAGAAGTAAATCGTTAGATAATATTTAAAATGTCTGCAGAAAATTTTGGGTGCAAGTGTGATTGAGTATAGTAACGATAAAAAATGTTAGACATATCCTATATCACCAACATCTCTTTTTGGTTAACTAAGAGGAGAGGGTTGCAAGATACTCCACTTGTATGCTTTTTTAGGTTCCGATGTTTCTTAAATACCTGGATTCTTCTTTACATCTAACCCTAAATATTTACAGGAAATATAAATATATAAAATATATTGCTTGACAAGCATAGAAATATTGATAATATATATATGGTTGTATTTTTATTCACTGTAAAAATGTGTCTAACTTGTCAGCCTTGTGCGTGAGTTTTCGTTCTTATTTGAAAGGAAGTTGAGTGATGCAAGTATACATTACAAGGATAGAGGTTAAAAATGTCGAAAATTAGCTTAAGGTGGAACAATATGATGGTGGATGGTTTGTTAAGGTCATTCAGTTATATTGTTGGTGTTGAGCAGTTGAAAATGTTTGTGTCAAAAGCCGGGGAAGCAATTATGGCAATGGCAGAGGATAACGGAGCTGCTCCTATTTCTGGCTCAATTATTGCGGAAATCATCCAAGCAACAGGTGAGAGTATCAAATCGCTCGATCCAGGTGAATTGGTTTGGGATGTTGAAATAACCGGAGATGAAGCAAAATTAGCCATTGGAGCTTGTCCGTATTCTGAATTGTGCTCTTCCATGATTGGTGAAATAATCTCTAGCGGTCGAATCGAAAAAAAGAAACTTCCATGCATTATGTCGGAACTTGCATCTGGAAGTTGCCACAATTGTGGAATTAAAACTCGAGCCACGCTCGAATCATTTGCTCCAGGGTTTAAGTGTATCTCAAAAATAACAAAGGTAGTGGTATAAATGAGCATCAGAGAAACAATAATGAACAAAATTTCTGTAAATCCAGAAAAATCTGAACTGAGAATATTGGGTCAGTTGTTTTCATATCATTGCGATAAATTCAACACACGTATCCTGAAAGGATTTGAAGATACACTGGGTTATGAAAAAGCAAAAGAGCTACTCTTCAAATCATCAGAATCTACAAATTATGATGCACTCAAGGGAATGTTTGAAGTCATCACAGGAGATACTCCTGAGCAAAAACTGGATGCAATATTTGAAATATACAAGGTTTTGGGCCACGGAAGTGTTACCTCAAAAGAGATAAGTAGCAACGGTGGAAAGATTACCGCAAACCCTTCTTATATGGTTGAAGGCTGGCTTGAGAATGAAGAGAGATGGAATTGGGGAAAGAGAGATCAACCAATTTGCCATGACGAATCTGGTGCAATTGCTGCAGCGTTCGAGATTGCATACGGTCTTTCAAAGGGTTCAGTCAAAGTGAATGAAATTACATGCAGTGTAACCGGTGCACCTGAGTGTGAATTTATTGTGGAGGTATTATAATGATAGACCATGACGCTATAAGAGAAGCTTTTCTTGGTTTAGGATTAGTTGGTGATGAAAAAACTGGTATTCTCAGAAAATTTAATGTTATCCTGAAAGCAGACAATGCTGGATATCTGGTTGGAAGAGAATTTGATCTAATAGAAACAATGGGTGGCGAGCCATCCAGGAAGCTTGCTGAAAAGGTGCTTATTGACGCGGCTCAGTGGTGTGCGATCGCCACGTTCACTGGTATAATGGATTCTGATGAATGGAAGGGTTTAATTGAGCCAAATGTCAATAACGTTCAAGATAGATTCTCTGGAATTGTTGCTCTAACAAACTGTCTGGGTTGGGGTAAGATTACTGAATGGAATCTAAATGAGAAAGCCAAAACACTTGATTTCACGGTTGCTCATAGCTATTACGTGGATACCTATAAAAATCGTTACGGAAAGGCTTCCGCCTTCCCTGTTTGTTATATGTGGACTGGTGTAGCTGGTGGTTTTTTAGATCTGCTTTACAAGGTAAGACCACACACTTTCACGGGGACTGAGGTAGCTTGCTCAGCGGTTTCTGGTGATGTTTGTAAGTTCAACGCAAAAGAAACCAAGAAAAAATTTGGATTCGATATATAAAGAGGAGAGATCATGTCATCAATAGCAGAACAATTAACAACAATTCTTAACAACTTGAAAGCAAATGTTCTTGGTATTCAGAAAGCCATCGTTGGCTCAACTGATGGATTGATTCTTGCTTCAACAAGTCAAGAAGAGTCAGACGAACGAATGTCAGCTATGTGTGCTTCACTACTTTCAATAGGAAGACGCACCGGAGAAACTTTGTCAAAACCAACTCTAAACGATGTAACAATAAGAACAAAAGAAGGGTATATAACAATATTTGCGGTAGGTAGAGAGGCTGTAATTGTTGTCTCTACTTCAAGCGAGCAAAAAAATCTTGGTATGCTGTATATGGAAGGAACTAGAGCGACGAATGAGATGTTGAAAATACTCGGATAAAGATGGAGTACAAAAAAGAATTCCCCTCCGCTGCAGGCATCCATAACCTGGATTCTGCAGCAACTGGTTTGTTGCCAAAAGATGTTATTGAAGAAGTTTCCAAGTATTGGCATGAGTCATGTTGCAATGCTGGGAGGTCAGCGTATTTCAGGTCAATAAAAGTTGTTGATAAGGTTGAAAGTGCCAGAGAAAGGATCTCTCAGTATTTCGGTGCGACACCATCTCAGCTACTTTTTACTCCTGGAGCAACACATTCAATAAATTGGGTAGCAAGAGGATTGAACCTAAAAAAAGATGACATTGTTCTTGTCACAGAGGCTGATCACCACGCAAACGTACTACCTTGGTTACAACTCAAAAAAAATGGGATAAGAATTCGTTGGGTTGAGTGTGATAATTATGGCAGAATTGACACATCAGATTTCGCCAAAAAAATTACAGATTGCAAAATAGCAACATTTTCCGGTGCATCAAATGTATCTGGTGCGATTCAACCCATTAAAGAATTGTCATCAATTGCAAGAAATGCTGGAGCTATGAGCTTGGTCGATGCTGCTCAGCTTGCACCACATGAAATGATTGATTTTACAGATATTGATTGTGATTTCATGGCAATTTCTGGACACAAAATGATGTCACCAAAAGGTGTCGGAATTTTGTTAGCAAGCTCAAACGGTCAAAAGTCTCTTTCTCCTGTAATTGTTGGTGGTGGTGCTGTAAAAGATGTAACCATGGATGGATTTGAGCTTCAACCTTACCCAAAGGGTTTTGAATCTGGAACTCAATCTATTGAGGGCATTATTGGACTTACTACTGCTGTAGGTTGGTATCTTGCAAAAAACCAACAACACATTTATGATCACGAGAATAAGATTGCTGAAAAAATATTTCAATTTTTGAAAAGCACAAATCTTAAAGTAGTCCATCCGCCTAACTCAACCCCAACCATCGCATTCGCCTCTAAAAATATTAAGCCACATCTAATCGCAAGCCATCTAGACAACAGAGCTAAAATCCTAGTTAGATCAGGACATATGTGTGCTCTGCCCTTTGTCAGAAAGGTATCATCAAATGGGTTTGTTCGTGTGTCCATAGGACCATGGAACAATATGACCGATGCAGATATATTTATCGAAACATTGTCGAAGTATCTAAATGAAGATTAGAGTCATCGAACTGTGTTCATACGGAGATATTGCCGATTTTGAAGCTATAGATTTTTATTCTGTAGGTTTAGATTTGAATTACAAACCAGACGGGTGGGAACCAAAAGGAGGAAATTCTGAAGCTAAAAAATTTGTGAAGGATGATTTCATTCTTGAAGTGTACATCGAAGGAAGATTGATTATCTTGAATATACCAAGTATTAACGGAGAAACCACCGCAAGACAGCTTCTTGAATCTTGGCCACCTCTTGATTCAAAGAATTGATTGCTTCCAGATTTGTTTTTACTCAGTTTTTTCTTGGTGAGAAACAACATCGAAAAATACAGTGTACAGAGCTTCTCTGGCACTTTCCTTGTCGTTGCCAACGCACTCAACGATAGAGCAATCTAAAACTGACCCGAAGTACTTTTTCAATTTATGTACATCAATAATATTTGGTAGATCCGATTTGTTCGCAATGATTACAATCGGGACATTTGTCCTGCTTGTATAGAATTTTAGCTGGTCTTTAGCAGCTATTATAGAGTCCATGTTTGCTCTATCAACAAGAAGCATTATCGCTATCGAACCTTTTATCTGATCTTCCCAGATAAAATCAAATCTCTCCTGTCCCGGTGTTCCAAAAAGATATATTGAGAGGTCATATGAGATAACAACTTTTCCAAAATCAATTCCAACAGTCGTGGTTGATTTTTCTGAAATTGAGGGATCGGATATTCGCTCTTCTGTGGTTACGAATGAGGTGTCAGCCATTGTTTTAATGAATGTGGTTTTCCCAGATGAAAAAGGACCTGTGATTAGTATCTTGTATCTTTTATTCACGATACAAATCTTCCTAAAAATGATTTAATTCTTGAAATAAACGATACACCCAACCTTACTCTATCTTCGTTTCTCGATCGTCTAATAATCCCTGCCTGCTCAAGTGAAAATGCTATCTTGATAACTTCAGTGTGTTCTAAATTCAACTTGTACATAATTCTTCCAATAGAAGTTTTTGCTGTCAACAGTTTGATAACTCGCCCCTCATCACGACTAAGTAATAGATCCTTAGCTCCCAATTTATCAGATAGCTCAAAAAACATAGTCTTATCATACAAAACATCATCAATGCTAGACTCATCACTTAACTTTGCAAGTAAGTGTAAAAATGAATCGGAAGAGATATTCAGTTTTTGAAATTGATCGTTGTTGTTATTAGTTATACCTGAAAAAGAATATGATCCATAATCGATTGATGATATTAAGCTCATCAAGTCTGTTTCTTGATTTGAGCTACGAATGCCTATGACTGCACCTTCTTCAAACACGATGTCAAAGGTTAGGTTACCTCTTAGGGTTAGTGAACCTGACACCTCCATCGAGCATAAAAAGTTAATTATACCCAATAGATTCGACTTGTCCATTTTTCCTCGGAAATCCATATCACTCATTATATATCATCTCAAACTAAATACAATAGAGGAATGAGCTAATAAGATACAAGTAATCAATATATGACAAGATTATGTAATGTTATTGTATCTATAAAATTAAACGGTGTAGGACGTTAAAACGCTGAGACAGTAGATAGGGTAAACAATCTATTTTATATTGAGCACAAACATATCAACCAATCACTAGGGGTGCTACTATTAAACTTGCAAACAAACTCACTCTTGCTTCAATCTCTTCATCGTTAGCAGGTATAAGAATCAGATATGAGGACTATTTCCATGCGTATATTTTGTGTGAGATAGTTGTAGTTATTTATTCATTTGAAAAGTAATGGAGGGTAGGCCAACACTGACTCAGGTTCTGCCTTGCGATATTCTCAAAATCATTCTTTTGGGATAGAAGGTAAGGTTACTCCTGTTGGAATATGAAGATACCATATTCTTTCTTCGACTTTAGTTCCGTGAAATTTCCATGTTAGTTTGATATAATCCTCGTTTTCAACTCGTTCCCATTCTTTCATCCATCCTGATTGTTGAGAATAAGAATAAACCGGTTTCTCAACGCCTGGACGCATCAATCTTATATCATTGAAGCTGTTATTGTTGCCCGTTGCACAGATTGCCAACAATCCATATTTTGTAGGAATATATTCAGCATAGCCATCAATATCATAAATATCATACTCATATGGTTCGATGACATCAAATTCAATATCTCGAACTGCGATTGAATCTTCACCTTTGATGTATTCTAACCCTTCATATTCAGCAACTATCTGATGATGTGTTAAGTTGAATCTCCAAAGAACATCCAGTGTATTTAAATCGAGTAATTTGACATATCCAATTGCAGGAACTAAAAGGTAATCGTCAATGAATAACGCATTTCTGCAACCGTATTTTACTTCTGATTTCCAGATAATCCTGTTAATTAGTGCATCTTTCAGAACAACTGAACCATCGATGAGGGATTGATAACAGATATAGTGATCACGTGCATCGTATATTTTCAAAAAGTTTAAAGGATGGGTATAGTAGGTCGATGGTACCGTGAAGGTGAATTTCTCTTCTGAACCATCGTCCCTGTCAACTACAAGAACTTCCAATTTTATGTCCTCAAAACGTTTTTTTGGAGATGTAGCAAATATCATTGTTACTTTGTCACCGTTTACGAAAGATTGAAAATGACCATGTTTTGAGCTTTCCCAGACTATTTTTTCAGTTTCAAGATTGATTACTTTTATACACCAATCTTTTTTAGTATACATGATACACAAAGCAACCTGTCCGTTTGAGTATAACTTCTCTAAACAATAATCAAAAGTCATTACGGTTTTGCCATCAACAGGATTTATTATTTCTGATTTATAGTTTTCTAGATTCGTAATCCACAAGTATTTTCTAAAATAATGGTGTTTAGGATAGTTCTGTGCGTGTACTCTTTGTCCTTGCAGAATTCTCTCCCAGATTATTTCTTTGTTTTGGTTGGTTCTGCTTACTGTAATTTCTCTTTTCGTAGAATCTTCTTTAATGGTTAGCTCGATAAACTTATCATCAAAAAGTATGAGCTCTGAATCTATTGATTTTTTATGTTTGAGCTTCTTACCATCACGATCAACCATCGTATAAATCACAGTATCTGAATTTATGTTTTCAATATCTGTAAGAATATATTTGTTGTAGCAAATATACGGACTTTGCAAGCTCTCCTTGTGTTTTACCTGTTGAAGGAGTCTTCCAGTTTTTAAATCTCGAAATTCAGATATTTCTTTTTGAAGAGACATCATCTGGAAAAAACCATTTGTGGATATCCCTGTATAATGAAAGGGATAACCAATGTCACTGTATTCAACTACTCCTTTTGTGAAACCGATTGTAGGGAGAAATATCTGAAGTAGCAAAACAACTGAAATAAGCATTATTAGTATTTTCTTTTTTTTGTACATATCTATATCTCCTTAAGGACAACCGCCGACTCACCGTATGCGTTTGTCAAATCTATTTTTCATTCGAGTCGGACTACTAATATTCATCCTTTCCTTGGAATAACTGATCAAAAGATGATTGAGAATATACCCGCCCTTCTTTGATGTCTAGATAAATATAAACATATTCTTCGATTGGTGCTGGTCGGTTGTGGTTGTGTGAGCATGCTATCTTCAAAAAAGCTTCATCTTTGATAATTTCAGTTTTGTTTGCGATTGATGCATCAGTTTGTAATATTGTATCTGTGCGATAAAATGGTTCTGTGATACCTGGTTTGTAAAGCGATATTCTGCTTGATTGAATAAATTTGGGCACATGAAGAACTCCATATTTGGTTGGAACCAGGTGATCATTTGAATTGATATTGTTGATTGAGTATTCATATGGTTCGAGTTCGTTTGTTTTAAAATCTTGGACTTTAATTACTGCATTTTTTGTGTCTTTGCTTTTAGTTGGGAACAGGTATATAAAATATTCTAGACCATCATGTTGTTTGATATTTGGATCTGTAGTATACGCAATTGGTATTTGGTATTGATATTTGAATACTCTGGTATCCAAACAGGGAATAAATGAGCCTGTTCTAAAATACAACAAGTCTCCGAAGTATCTGATGTTATATACATAATCTGATAATTCACTCTCCCAAACTACATTATCTGTGCGTAAATCAATAATTTGAATGCAAGATTTTTTCATATTGAAATACACCAAGTTGAATCCATCTACATCTGATTTCCATATTGCACGATGATGCAAACCAAAAGATGCCATATCATTTATTGTAAGAATCCTATCAAGCAACTTACCATCATGTATGTTCATTCCAATAACTCTATATTGAAAAAAATCAACATCATTAACTTCTTGAAATTCAAAAAGAAAAATATTTTCATTATCTAGATGCACTGCATCATATATATCAGTCTTATCTTTTGGAAGACTATAACATATCTGTTTTTCAGTATTATCAATTATTACATATTCAATTTGCGAATTTTCTGAATTATCGCCGAATGTTAGTAGCACAGTTAGTTGATTATTTATCACAACGAGATTTGCTAGCTGGTCAAGTTTGAAGAGTGTTTCACCTGTTCTAGGGTCTATCATTTCAGTGCTGTCTTCAGTACGTATCCATATGGGATAATTTGGATTGTTATTGTCAAAAACGCGTGTACATACTCTCTCCCATAATACCACATCATTTTGAATTGCTTTGATATAACCTTGTTTGGCATCTAATTCAAAGTCAGCAGTTACATATATTGGATCTTCATCCCAAATAATATGTTGTATTCCGCGATATAGAATGGCATTTACCGTATTTCCTTCAAAATCAGTAAAAGTATATCTGAAGGAAGATTCGGAATTAATGTTTACTGTTAAAATACAATTATCAAGTAGAAGCGGATGTTCTTGAGTCTCTCCCTGATAAATTACCCTAAAGTTTTCAACATCTCTAATTTGAAATCGTTTGAGTTTTTTTGAGTAGAAACACATCATTGATTTATCAGTACCAGACTTTGTTTCTCCATAGCTATAGAAATGATTCTCAACTCTTTTATCCAAACGTGCATTCAGTTCAGAATCAAATATGGACAAAGTGCCTACAAAGAACAGTATCACTACAATCGCTACAATTTTTGTAACTCTAGTTTTCATTTTTCCTCCTTTTTGGATTACTGATTTTCTGTTGGGATAGCAGATAACAACCTTCCAACTGGGATATGGAGATATAATATACGATCTTCACCATTCAATTCACGGGGATTCCAAACTAGCTTAATATAATCATCATTATCAGTTCGTTCCCACTCTTTCAATTTTCCATTATGTGAAGAAATTGAATAAACTGATTTTTTTATTCCCGGTCTCATTAACACTATTTCTAAGTAATTATTACTATTCATTTTAGTAATAGAGAGCAAACCATGCTTTGTTGGAATATATTCTACATGTCCATTGATATAAGAAACATCATACTCATATGGTTCGATGACATCAAACCTTACGTCTCTCACAGATATTGTGCTGTTCGATAATACATACTCCAAACCATCATATTCTGCAATTTTATAAGAGTTTCTGACATTATGCTTCCAAAGAACCTCAAGCATATTCAGGTCGAGAGCTTTTATGTTTTGTACAGAATTTATTAGAAGAATATCATCATAAAATGCTACGCTGTTCAGTTGTGATTCATCACTTGGTTTCCAAATTGTTCTGTCAATTCTTGCATCTTTTATTATAAAATATGGTTCTGAAGGAGTAGAATAACATAAAATATGCTCTTTAGCATTCACCAAATAGTCATGCCCTCTGCTTGTCGGTAGAGGGACAGACACCTTATATTCGGCTTCCAAACCATTGTTTTTATCAACTACTAATATTGTCTGATATGTTTCTTCCCATGGATCCATTGGTATACGACCTAATATTATCGTAGCCTTATCACCATGAATAAAGCAATTTATAAAATCATCGCTTTCCATTTCCCAAACTACTTCACCATTATCCATATCTACAACAATGATACACGGATATTTTTGGTCTGGATCAGACACAACACAAACAGACAATAACCCATTTGTTTGAATTGGTTCAAAACTTTGTTTGTCTATTTGAAAAATTGTATTTCCATTTCTTATATCGATGGCCTTAGTATTCTTTGCTGTGCCGTTTTTAATCCATATATACTCTCTATGGTTTTCTTCACCATATAATCCTTTTGACCAGGAGATATTTTGATTTTCTGGTATCTCAAATTCCCAAAGAATTTCATCACCATCAGTTCTCCAAAATTTTGTTTTATCGAAATCACTTTCCTGATGAATCTGGATTATTTGATCATCAAAGAAGAACAATGATCCCCCATCCTTTACATTGAGTTCCAATTTTTGACCATCTCTGTTTATGAGTGTCATTGCATCAAATACTTTCTTATCGTTAGAACTTGCAGTGTAAATATAATCATTCAAGATAATCGGACCATAAACATCTTCTTTTTTCTGTATCTTTTGAATTAATCTGCCTGTCCTTACATCTCTAAATTGGGATTCCCCACAAGCGTCTGATAACATATGAAAAAAACCTGCTTGAGAAATTGACCGGAACATGAAAGGATATCCTTTGCATAAAGAATCAAACTCATAACTCTTTGTTGTTTGAGACCCAATAAGACAAGACAGGACTAGCATAACCGCTATGAGTTTTAAATATTTCATCCAGCACCTCCTTTGAGAATTTTTCAATTTCTCATTTTTTTTATTCAGGGCATGTATTTGTTTCATCTCTACAAGCATTATTCGCTCTCCCTGGTAATACTCTCTAGGTGTGATTTAAGTTGAGTTCTTGCAATCCTCAACATGCAAATTTTATTCTGGTTTTGTCAGCTGCATAAAACCTGTGGGTATGTGTAAATACAAAACCTTTTCGTTTGTGAAATCCATGTTGTTTATGATCACAAGCTTTAGAAAGTCGTTATCCTCCAATCGTTCCCAACTCTTGACCCACATACTGCCTTGATTATTCGTATAGACAGGTTCATTTATACCAGCTCGCATTAACATAATTCTTGCTAAGCTATTGTTACCCCAAATATTTGGAACTATGAGTAAACCGTGTTTTGTGGGGATATATTCTACAGAATCTCTAATTTCAGAAATATCATACTCATATGGCTCAATCACATCAAATTTTGTATCCCTGACTTTGATTATGTCCTTGTTGATAATATACTCTAGACCATCGTATTCAACAGTTTTACCACCAGTAAAACATTCATATTTCCAGAGTATTTCATGCGTATTGAGGTCGAGAGCTTCCAAAGTTTTTGAAGAATCACTGAGAAGAAGGGTATCTCCATAAAATCTAGGATGCACCATAAAATAGTTATCATCGGGTTTCCAAAATACCTCATCAGTTCTGGCATCAATAATTACAAATCCAGGATAAACCGGTATCGAACAACAAATAATATGTTCCTTAGCATTCAATAGATACTTATTTTTTGGATTTATTGGTTGCGGAATTGTTATTTCGTACTCTGCTTCAAGTCCGTTATTTTTATCAATCACATACACTTTGTGTTTTATTTCTTCCCAGGATTTCTCAGGTTTGTCGCCCATGATGATTGTAGCCTTATCTTCATAAACAAAACATCGAAAATACTCTTCCTTTTCACCTTCCCACAAAACTTTTCCAGTATCCATATTGAAAACGGTCACGCAAGGATCTTTCTCTTCAAAACCATAAAGAACAGCAACCGATAACAAACCATTAGTCCTTAAATAAAATTTGCTTGTATTATCAATCCGAAAAGCAATAGTTCCATCTCTAATATCATAAACTTTTGTCTCAAGTTTCAACCCATCACAAATCCAAAGGTAATCCCTGTATCGATCGTTTGTTTGAACAATATCTCGGCCAGTTGCCCATGTCATCCCTAAATCATCATCATCGGATATATCAAATTCCCAGACAGTCTCACCATTAACTTCTCTCCAGAATCTTACACCGCCACTGTAATACTCCTGATGAATCTGTATAACCTCATCATCGAAGAAGAATAGTTGATTCCCATTCTTAGTGTCAAATTCCTTCTTTGCTCCATCTCTATCAATCAGGGTCATCAAACCTGTAAATTGATTATCTTTTCGATGTCTCAAAAAAATATAGTCACCCATAATCATTGGTTCTACCGAATATTCTTCATCATTGATAGTGTTTATCAATCTTCCAGTTCTAATATCTCTGAAATGAGTATCTTCACATTCTGGTGAGACCATTTTAAAATATCCTGCTTGAGAGATTGACGTGAAATAATATGGGTATC
>CBDUSO010000017.1:0-44595 GCA_965370295.1 uncultured bacterium | reverse complement strand
TTTCCATGGTGCCACCATTTTATGGTGTTGCACTTGGTTTGTGAATTTAGGGGGTCAGATTTTTCTGTCAGAAAAATCTGGGGGGATCAAGTCTTCACAAAAACGACACAAAAGAACGCATACACAGCTTGACCAGTAGTATCCATCATAGATAATTAACCTATGAAAAAAGAGCAGAATTATTGGATACCTTTTGTCGGACTTATTTTCATGGTGATTGCTATTGGTTTTTCTATTATGGCGTACTCCAATACAGAAGCAAAAACACCAGCCCCATCACCCACTCCCGCAGAAACCATCCACACGGTGGAGGTTGTTGAAAACGGGTTTGATTTCAAAACCCCAGCCCTATATTTCTTCAGTGCGGTAGCCCAAACCATGGGTGCATTGCTGGCAATAACCTTCACAGTTTTTTATATCTCAATACAGAATTTTTATAAAAGAGATTTTCAAATAATCGATAAAGAGACTGAAGATGATAAAGCACGAAGATTTCTCAGAGAAGTTGTCGCACTCGAACCTTTGAAGCGAATAATGATAAATGATATGTACCTTAAATGGGGATATTTATCAGGGATAGGCACAGTTATAATTTCAATAATTGGGTTGGTTATTCTCTATTTTACAGGAATGAATAATCACATCGCATATATCATTATGTTTATACTTGCACCCGTAGTTGTTGCTGGAGTTGTAGCGTCAATTTTCTCAACATTGCATTTTGTGAAAAATAAATTTGGCCAGTATTCAAACCCAACAATCTATATTCTTCAAAATAGATTCTCGGGCAAATTGTTCCAAATACAAATCGATAAAAGAAATTTTAAGGACGAATTCGAGATACTTATCTACACAAATATTATCAAAGATACGGACCAAAAAATAAGATATACCCTAGGATATTTTAATGATATTATGCATAATTACAAACAGACAGTAGCCCTGATTGCGAAAGATATTACCACAGACATAAGAAATCGTACCATTGAAAAAAAATTGTATGATACATCATTCAAGATTATTACAAATCAAATATTCGTAGATGTACACGAACATTTCAACAAGCATACAAAAAAAGTAGTTGTCGCCGCCGCTACAGAATTATTAACCCATATCTGCGAATATAGTGCACCTTACTCACAAGAAACGAAAAGGCTATACCAAATAATTAAAGGTATCGAAATCGAGATGCTCAAAAAAGCGGATAAAGAAATACTACCTTATCCGCTTTTTTTCCACTTATCCTTTGCCGCAAGGTACAGAGCATTTGGGATCGGCCGATATTATAATCCAATTGAGCTTATGGAAAGACTAGTTACGCTTCTGCAAGAAAATATTATTACCCAATATCCAGATGATAAGGAAGCAATTAAAATATTATACACTGCTGTGAGAGTATTCGGTATTGAATATCTACGTGATACTCGAAAAATAATTCGTAATATGCTGAGTTCTTATAGGAAAGAAGATATTCATGACTTATCTAACGGCATCATGCACAATATTACAAAGGATAACATCCCTGCATTTATAAAGTTGTACAATATGATTAATTTGATAAAAAAGAAACTGAATATGACTCATGTTCCTAATTCGGGACTCTTGAGCTTAGTAAGAATGATCTCGTTAGAGATACCCCTCCATACTGGATTTGAAAAATACATATTATCATTGTTATTATCTTTTATTACAGCGACTTATTACATCATAAGTGAGAAACGTGTTATAACAAACTATACATTTTCTAGCAATTCAGACTTGAATTTATCAGAAATCCGAGAATATAACCCAAGATATATGAAATGGATTTACAATGAACTTCTAGAGCATGTAAAAGCAATGAACTAAAAGAGCAATAATGAATAGCTCACTCCCACTCAAGGGTGTAGCGGTTTTTGCCTTTGGTCAGGAGGGATTCCAGGGCAACCGTTGGGCAGAGGTTGATGCAAGCATAACACCCTGCACAGGGTCTCTTGAATTTGGGGTAGGGGGTGAGGGTGATGCTCCCGGTTGGGCAGACTTCGGCACACAGTCCGCATTTTGTGCATTTGCTTTTGTCCAGGCGGACTCTGTACCAGAGCTTTAGCATTGTTGGTTTGTAGAAGGGGATGACGAGGTCGAAGGCTGACCTTTTGAATTTTGGGAGTGGTCTTTTTTCTGCTTCACCTTTGAAAATTTTGACGGTGTTTTTTCCAAATTCGATTGGGTCGTCCGCTGCTTTTTTCTTCATTTTTTCTTCCCAACGTTCAAGGAATTCAGGGGTTCTGACAACCGTCCAGGACTCTGGTGCAACCGATTTTCCCCAGTTTACAACATCCAACCCAACCCTCTGACACAGCCGAATCAGTCTCAGGATTGCATTTGAATCTTGTCCTGCAAATGTTGCAAACACGAAGGTTCTTTTGCCCCTTTGGTCTGGGAGATTTCTCACCCATTTCTGGAGTGCCCAGGGTGTCGCCCACGAATAAACCGGGAAGCAGATTCCAACAGCATCGAATCCCTCCACTGATGGATTATTTTTTATGTCAATTGCTTCTGCATAAGCTCCAGTTTGGTTGATTCCCTCTACAATTTTTTTTGCAAAGTGGCTTGTATTGCCTGTGCCAGAAAAGTAAAAAACTCCAATTTTCATTTTGTGTCTGCTCCCATCTGAACAAAAAGCGATCGCCACGAATGGCAACCGCTTTTGATCATTTTTTTGTTGGAATTGGAATTTTAGACGTTGAAGTTTGTTTTGATCTTTGCTTCAAGCATTGGTTTTGGAACGGCTCCTACAAGGGTATCCACTCTCTTGCCACCCTTGTAAAACAGGATTGTTGGAATTGAAGAAACACCATTTGTACCTGCAATTCTCTGCTGTTCATCAACGTTAATTTTTGCAAATGTTACTTTGCCGTCAAAATCACCAGCGAGTTCATCAATGATTGGTCCAATCATCTTACATGGACCACACCAGGGGGCCCAGAAATCTACGACCAGGGAAACTCCCTCAGTTATCTTTGCGTCCAGCTCGTCATCAGTCATGTGTATTGCTTTACCCATCACGACCTCCTTATTTCTTTATGTCTTGACAAAATATTTTAGTCAAGTACCTTCAGGTTTCAAGTCAGTATATATTAAATCAAAAGGTGGTCTTGCAATTATCGAAGTTTCTCAGGATCATAATCAATCAAATTATTATCAACCTTGCTTCTAATAGAATGATAGAACGATTCATAATCAGTAATCGAGAAGCCATGTTTTTTGTTTCCATCCCAATCTACTTCAACAATATAACCTGTTTTTGAGAGATACAGAGGTCTTTTGCAAAATTTGATATAGAAGAAACCTCTTCGAGAGAATCCTATATTCTCAATTTTGTCATGTGGTATTTCAATCAATGTTTTGCCATATAGAAGAGTGAATCCATAGGATAATGTTTCATTTCCAACAGCGACAAACATATTCCTTACCTGACGTTTGTATCGCTTATAGATTACCATAGAAAATAGAACTAGCCATATCACAAGTATGATGGTTAGATAGCCCATAAACGGATCATGAACATTGAACCAAAGTAACATAAGTAACAACCAGACAATTAATGCTGACAGCAGACTAAAAGTCAGATATAAAATTTGATAACTTCCCACTGACTGTTCTTCATAAAAAATATTTTCCATGCCCCTACTCCTTTTTTTGTTACGAATTATTTGATAAAAACTCCGGCATCTTTTTAAACTTTTCTCTCAAAAAGTCAGACAACACTTTTGAAAGTTCCTCATGATTTGATATAGAGAAGGCATGTTTTTTCTTTTCACCCCAGTTTATTTCAACTGCATATCCAATCCTTGCAATATAATTCCATCGTCTGCCTTTTCCAAGCCTGATTCCAATTCCACCCGCTTGCCAGAAATTGTATTTCAAAAGTGTTGCAGATTTAATTTGATCATAAGGAATCTTGACAACAAAAGGAGGAAATCCAAATCTCAATTCATTATCATCTGCTTGTATAATTAAAAATCTGAAAATTTTGGTAATCATGATTATCACAAGCAAATCTACAATAACCGTGATCCAGATAATCTGTGTAATTATTTCAGCATTACTGTTATCAATCAGAAATGGGATAAAAATTGATGCTAGAGAGATAACCACAATCAATATTATTATCCACCAGAAACCACTCAACTGTTGTTTTTCTTCAAATATCCACATGGGTGCATTCTACACCAGAAGCCGTAAGTTGTCCAGCCTGCAGAAAAAAGCTACTCAACCCCTACGAATAAATATAGGGGTTGAGATTTTGTTATTGACTAGTACTACTCTTCTTCTTTTTTAGGAGCAACATCTCCAAGAATTTCTGTTACTATTTCATGCTCTCTGTTTAGTTTGATTGCAACAACAGAACCGGTTGGGAGCGATGGTGCTTCGACTTCATATTTTTCAAGAACGCTGTGTTCGATGAGTCCGTTCAGGAAATCGAATTTTGCGGCAAGTTCATGCCCGACAAGTGAGTCAGGAAGCATGGTTTTTGCGACCTTGCTAAGCCCGATATAGCTCATCGAACTCTTCTCCCAGCGACTCATCAGTTTGATGAATGTTTTCACGGCAACTTCGGGATCAGCGGTTTCAGACGGCACAAATCCAAGGACATTTTCAATGTCGATAAAGCTGGTGGATGCCGTGATAATTTCTGATCCAGTTGAAGATTCAATACCCATCAGATGAACTTCTTTGCCCATTCTGGTTAGCTTGTAGACTAAATCTGTAAAGTTATTGTTTCCGGTCAGAAGATAGAAATGATCGACTTCCGGGTGTTCGTGGGCAAATGCTATCCCATCCATGCTCATGATGAGGTCTGTTGTGGATTCTCTGCTGTCTCCGCCATAGCGACGACGCTTGTGGGCAAACCTTATCTCAAAACCAAGATTATGGACTTTAGACATCAGGTCCACAAACTCTACCCAGTCTGCATATGACGAAGCCATATAAATTCTGTGTTTAGCTCGAATGTGATCAAACAAATTTGGAAGAAAGAGTTTAAGATCCAACTCCTGGTGATAGGCATTCTTAAAGCTATACCAGATATTCTCAAAATCCATCATGATTGCACAACCATTTTTAGTTTCAAACATTACATCATCTCCTTAATTTTACTTTTTATTCTGACACCAGCAGGGGAACCGGCTTCAGCTTAAAGCACCATACTATCACAAATCTGAGGTAATGCAATACCCGATTTCATCTGGATTACAATATCTGCATATTGGTCCAATTCAGTCTCTTCGGGGTTGATGATTACAACAGTTGCACCACTTCGTTTCGCAACCAGTGCAAGCTCTGCGGCAGGCTGGACGGTTCCGCTTGTCCCAATTACAAGATAAACATCACAATCCATCGCAACTTGAAACGAATGGTTCCAGATATCCTGGGGAAGTGGCTCACCAAACCAGACAACATCCGGTCGAATCATTCCTCTGCAGTTAAGACAGCTTGGAGGTTCATCATACTCCCGCTTGAGAATAAAACCCGTTCCGCATTCGAGGCATTTGTTTCTGAAAATATTTCCATGAAGCTCCAACATATTTGATGAGCCGGCTCTTTCGTGGAGCCCGTCAATATTCTGTGTTGAAATATCAAAACTATCGAATTTTGATTCCATCTCACGGAGTGCTATGTGTGCAAGATTAGGATCAGTATTTCTAATACTTTTACGTCTCTGCTCATACCATTTCCAGACTTTGCACGGGTCTGATCTGAAGCCATCAACGGTCGCCCATTCCATTGGATTCATCTGCGTCCATACGCCATCTTTTTCACGGAATGTCGGGATACCGGACTCAGCAGAAATTCCAGCCCCTGTCAGACATGCAACCTTGCTTGCAGAAGACATAATTTCAGCTACATCAATAATCAGTTCATTTATCATTTCTTTCGGCACACCTTACCACAGACATTGTTATGATACAAGAATCACATTTCAAAATCTTGAATAATTTATCAGTTTATCTATAATTCCAACATGACTGATTCGAATACCCATAAAGTAGATGTTGCTCAGAAACAGAGAGAAATTCTTGACAACCTGTTGGAGTTGTATCGTTTTAAATATACCGGCACACCGGGGATAAAACTGACTGATAACGACAATCTCTTCATGTACGAAAGTATAATTCCGGCTTTGAATCATCACACTTTTAATCGTGTTGTTTATTGTGACACGGACAAACATGGTGTGGATGAAATCATAAAAATCTTCGGAGACAAATCCTGTCTCTTTTGGATTCCACCTGAAAGTAACCCCGATAACATCAGCGATATTTTGAAAAGTTCAGGATTTACCTTCATTATCAACTGCCCCGCCATGACGATTGAACTATCAAAACTTGATGATTCGATTAACATTCGACATAGAGAGCTGGAAATTATTGAAGTAATCGACAAAAAAGACTCATCCGATTTCACATCTGTTTACAACAAAGAGTATGACCGCATACCTCTTGAGGGTGAGATAATGGGAAAAAGATTTGATGAGACAAAGAGCCCAGATTCTCCCTGGAGAAAATGGGTTGGTTATTTGAATTCCAGACCTGTAACAATATCAGCATCTTTCACAACTGATAACATTGTCGGTATTTATTCGGTGTCAACTTTGCCCGAGCACAGAGGGAGAGGGTTTGGCTCAGTGATGACAAACATACCCCTGTCTGTTGCAAAAAAAGCAGGGGCAGAACTAGCAGTGCTTCAGGCAACCGACAAGTCGGTTAGAATCTATGAAAAGCTTGGATTCATCCAACATGGCGTTTATGGTGTCTGGATAAGAGCATAACAACAATCAAGACATACCTGCGTGCATCCTGATTACGATCCTTCTTTTTTATTCAAAAAAGAAGGGGGCTTGAAAGATTGTCAATCCATAAAAATTGTAAACTACTTGGCATGTTGACAATGTGTTATTAAATGGAATAATATACGATATGCGGAAGAGATTCACTACTGTAGTGATAATTCTATCCCTTATATCCATGGGGCTGAGTATAAATTTCACAGCTGTCACTTCTGGTGACGCTGATAGCTGGATATGCACTCGTGGTGATAGTGAAAGAAGAAGCAATTGCGACACAACTATCCATTTTCCATACAGCGTTTCATGGGATGAATCGATTCCACAATCACATGCTGTACTGGTCAGCAATAATTATTTTGTGATTATCAGGGCAACTGAGGCGATTGTTTTCCACAGGGTATCCAAAGAAGAGCTCCATACAATTGACATTTCTGGACCATGTATGCCAATAATTTTTGAAAATAATCTCATCTCAATAATAGATGGAAAACTGAGAGCTAACAAATTATCCAGCGGGACTCTGGCATATGAAATTTCCATGGTTCATGGGAATCCAACCTTTCTGCTTCCTTCAAATAAATTCATGATTGCAACAACCGATGGGGGGCAATTGCTGAAGTTGTCGAACACTGAAATTGAAAATAATATCACACTCCCAGACAAGGCAACTGTCTGCCCGGTTATTTCCGGGGAAAGAATTGCAATTGCCTGTGATGATTTTAATATTCACCTTTTTGATTTGAGTCTGAAAAAAATAGCAACCAGTTCTACGATTGGTGTAGTTACTGATCTAGTCGCATTTGACGGAAATAGTGTTGTTGCAATCAGAGAAAGAGGGGGTTCAGTTTCAATAACTCTTGACTCTGCAAGGCAACTTTGGAGCAATCTTTATCCCAAAGGCAGAAGCCTTCATGCTGTTTCAGACGGGAACAAGGTTTATCTCCTCGGAAGCGACAGCGGAATCACAAGCATCAGACCGGATGGTAGAACCGCCTGGAGTAATCGAAAAATATCACCGACATTCAGTGCAATTTCTGGTAGGCTCCTTTTTGTTACCACAAGAGACAGCAAACTTTATCCGGTACAGACATCAACCGGTCAATCCCACACACCCTACAAAACACCTGGCAATGTGACCACGATGCCAACAATCTTGAGAGATTCTGCATTTTTTATCTGTGGACCCAGGGTATTGCAATTGGGCCCATCTCAGTATGGTACGTATCTCGGTTTTGAATGCAATCTTGATTTTGACAGGCTCTGCCCTGATAAAATTTACACACGCACAATCTCTGTCAAAAACATCTGTAACCAAACAATCACAGCAAGGGTCTACTGCATGGTGGAGAATGCTTCGGTCTCTGAGTCAAAAATAAAAATATTTGCAGGGCAAACAATCAGTGTAGACGTGATAATAAACACAATTGGTATTCTTGAATTCCATGAACGAGGAGAATTGATAATCGACACCCCTGCTTTCCGGTACCGCCTTGGTGTTCTCTATGATATTTCTCAGATTCCCGGAGATTGCAACCTTGATTGCAGGGTCGATGTAACTGACCTAATTCTGATTGCAACATGTCTTGGAAGAAGGTCATATCATTCTGACTACAAAGCTGAATGCGATTTTGACGGAAACGGTATCATTGATCAATTAGACATAAAAATTCTGTTTGACAACTTCGGGGTCAATCGGGAATAAAGAAAACACCCCCGATTGACTCTGGAAGATTTATCTATGGCTGTTTATCTGGAGGTGGACCAGAAGCAATATCCTGTTTGACATTTATCCTGTGAACATCTAATTTTCCACCGATGATTCGGAAGTCGAGTGAGAGTGGCTTATTTTCTGCATCCCACGATACATTGATAATTTTTCTCTCTCCAGCGGTAAGCTTGAAAATATCAACATCGTAATCAGCTGAACTATGTGGCATCGGCTCTACAAATACAGTTCGTTTGAGTCTGTTTGTCAGTGCGATTGAGCCAGGTTTGTTCATCTCAGATGGATTGAACTCAACCCCAGATGGAACATTTATTGTTACGGGATAATGTGCATGTACACCTACGCCAGATGATTCCCCAATTGCATTTATCATAATGGAGCTATTCCAAATACCTGCGGTAAATGCAACTGAGCTACTCCTAACAAAAAATATTTCAACGTCACCCGGTTCGATTTTTAGACTTCTTGGATTAACATACAGCCAAGGGTCATTGGGTTTAAATTCAAGTTCTATCGCAAGGGGCATCGGATTCACCACAAAAACCTGGAGAATCTGTCCCGGTAGAAGGTCTAATGAACGTGGAATCAATTTGATCTCAGGTCTCTTGTCTGAGACATGAAGAGTGACATCAATTGGCAGACTGACTCCTGATTTTTCGTCAGCAATGAGCTCCCAAATATCTATCTTGGCACTGTGTTTTCCCATCTCAAGTCCATCAGTTTTGAATGTAATTTTCAGTTCTTTTGTGATATCTGGACCGACATAACCTTTTTTTGGTTCAACGGTAATCCAGTCAATATCTTCTTCTATGAGAAACTTTTGATAATACTGGAGTACTCCAAACAGTGAAACCGTTCTGGTTATTGTTGTACCAGGCTGTGCAGTTATCTCAATGCTTCCTGGGTCAATAACAAATGAGCCACCAGCCAGGAGAGGTGTCCCCATCAACAGAACCGCAACCAGCACCAAAACAACAATACTTTTCATCTTTAATTCTTTCATGTGTATATTATATATCAACTATGTGAAAGGTTCACAAGTAGCATGTGGATAAATATTTGACCACTGAAATTTTTTTGATTCTATCAAAAACAACCAACTGGAATATTTTCACCATAGAGCAAAAGAACAAATCAAGACCGCAAAATTTGATTTTTCTCACACTTAAATACTATCACTGGAAAGGATTGACAACTAAGCTTAATCCAGCGTTTTCAACATCACCCATTTCTTATCAACAATAAATTAACTTATGGTAAGAATAAATAGTTTCAATTTATATGCTACACTGTACAATCATCTCTTGTGTTCAACTATGGAGGAAACAATGAGTAAACGAATTATCTCTATCGCCCTGTCGCTGATTATGATATGTCTTATCCCGGGACAAACAGGTTATACCAGTGAAAATAATTCATTGTCACGAATCGTGATGTCTGCAGTCTCTCTCTGCCAATCAGCGTACATTTGCTGGGAGAAAGTTCCAGACGCTCTGACATTTATTGTCAAAAGAGACAACGTTGAGATTGCCAAATTATCATCAGAGGTCAACTATTACGTTGATTGCGATGCAAAGCTGACCGAGGGAAGTCAGCATTTTTACAAGGTAATCGCTGAAGATTCTAACGAAGTACCTATTGCTGAATCCATCAGTGCAAACACCACAAACATCTGTTTTAATGAGGAAGATTGCTATTCAAAACTGGAATTTACAATCGACTCATACATGTACAGAGTAGACGGTGAGATGCTTGGACCAATGGACGCATCCCCAATGATTATCAGAGGAAGAACTTTCCTTGTAATCCGCTACATAACAGAGGCTATTGGTGCAAAAATTGGGTGGGACGGGACACAGCGGAAAGTTACCATCACCACAAAAGCAGGCGACATCATTGACCTCTGGATCGGAAAACCAACAGCCCAAATAAACGGCAAAGATATTGAGATTGATCCAGGTAATCCGGATGTTGTACCAGAAATCGTAAACGACAGAACCTTGCTTCCACTTAGATTTGTTGGCGAGCAACTTGGTGCAAATGGGGAAAACGGCATCATCTGGCATGCTGCTGAAAAAAAGATTGAGATGAATATTTTTGATGAAACATGCATTCCGCCATTTGAATGGTGGTTGACCGTTGTGAGTGTAGACCGTGTTATGGGAACACTTGTCTGCAGGGATAGCTTTGGCATTGAGTTTGATTTGATTATGGATGTTTCGTTCCCCTCCGATATTAAAGAGGGTTCAAGAGTAATTGTAAACGGACCGGTGAATCAAACAGGTCTCGGTGAGAGGTTAATAATCACCTGCAAGGGAATCAGATTGATTGAAACCCCGGAAAACACCGAAAAGATTATCGGTAAAATTATTTCCATAGATTGCGATGGAACAGAAACAAAGATTGTTATCCTGAAACCAAACGGAGAGGAACAAGAAGCAACCATAAAAGGAAGTGCCCTCTGTGGTCTCTCTGAGGATACATGGATAACCGTAGATGTTGGTGAAGACGGGATGGTGTCAGATTGGGATTTTGTTATTGATCAGATTATTGAGGAATCCAGGGAAGAATTTGGTCCAATCCTCATGAAGGTTTTAGCTGTAGACCTCAAAGAAAAGATAATAAGATGCAACAAACCGGATGACTTCCACAAAGACTGGCGACGAGCGGAAGAACATGCCTACAGATTTCTCGATCCCGAACTTGTAGCAGAAATTGAAGACCACAGATGTTACAATATCTGGTACTCCAGAAACCACATGAACAAAGAGTTTTTAACAAAAATAGAGAGAGTTCCATGCCCCGCATTATTCGATCTAAAATTCACAAGGGTGCCGGAAGTAGCTCTTTGTGGTGTTGGTAACAAGATAAAGATGAAAATAACAAACAACAACGAATTCCCCAGGGTTTATACTCCGATCTTCCGCTCTGAAACATTTGATGGGTACTTCAAACCCAACAAAGATAGCATCGAGATTTATCCGGGCGAAAGCGATCTTTTCTCAATGAACTTTGCTTCTAGTTACAACCTTGAAGGTATCGTAACTTTTGAGGTTGGTGCAATTTGTGATGATGTTGAAGTGGTTGAAATATTCGAAATTCTCTTCAAAAAACCCAGGATAGAGATTGAGAAGATACCATATGTTATAAAGATGCGAAAAGGCAGAACAGATCAGTTCTTTTTTAAAGTGATGAACCATGGTCTTGAAAAGGTACGAGTAAACAGCTATGCAAACCCACTTGATTTCCCTGGTGAAGTATGGCCTGCTGCTGATTACTACCGTATCTTACCAAATGACAGCAAAGAATTTGGTATCAAGGTAAGATGGAATGATGATGTTGTACTTGGCTCAAAACATCTCATTGAATATGGTGCATCGATTGCTGAGTATGTCGATAAGTCAAGCGTAATGATTCAATGTATCAGCGATGTTTATCCAGAAATAGAAGGAAAATTTTATTACAGCGAGGGAAGCCTTGAGGTAAGATTCGAAGGGGAGATTAACTGGAAAGGTCTTGAACCCTTAAGTCTTTCTTTTGATTGGGATGAGTACATTGGATGGGATGAAAGAAGAATACTGGGTTTTGATGCTACCATTTGGGAAGAGTATGATGATTTCCCGGTAACACATACATTCACAATTAGCGGTCACCATATGGTGTACATAAAAGCTGAAGCAAAAACAGGTGAAACTGGATTTGCCTCGGCATGGGTAAGAAGGTTAGATGGAAGACAGCCGGAACCGTATATCACCGATGTATACTGGGATGAAGAGGAACCATGTAAATTTGGAATCGATGGTTTTATCAACTGGGACAGATTGGACGAAGGCAGAATGGCAACCTTTTGGGATGATGATGTTGTGACATACGGCTTGCCATGTGAATACATATCAAAAAAGGTTGCATATCTGCACTCGGGTTTAATGTTTACAAAAGCAGAATCTGGTGAACAAACATACAGAGGGCTAAGACTGTGGGGTTACAACAGCCCGATAAGAATTCCAAGATTTGAAACATTTGATTTGAAAAGCGATGAACCAAACATAATTTTGGATAGATTCATGCACGAAAGGATAAAGAGACGTGAAAAGATTAACTATATTAATTGTAGTGTTATGTATCCTGGTAATGTCAGTTTCACCAGGGATGACATCAGCAAAAGATCCGGAGGAAGACACACCAACTGAACTTCCAGCATTCGGACTAACTGTATCACCGGGCTGTGAGAAGATTCTGCTTTCATGGCAGACATACACCGATGCAAAAACCGTTGTAGTCAAACGTGATGGTGAACAATCTGCAATGTTTTACAGCGGTGAAACAATCTGGCTGGATAAAGACCCATCCACAGAAAATCACACATATCAGATTGAAGCTCTTGATGAAAACAAAGAGGTGATTGCAAAATCATGGGAGATCACGGCAAAATCAAGCTGTTATGATCCGGATATTTGCAAAACTGAGCTCAAATATAGATTGAACTGTACCGATTATTGGGTTAATGGTTCTCAAAAAGGTCCAATGGACACAGCACCTGAGATCAGCTTTGGTCGCATGTTTCTGGTTATCAGATACGTAACCCAGGAACTTGGTGCAGAGCTTACTTGGGAGGGAACTGAAAAGAAGCTGACAATAATTACAGCAACCGGAAAAGTAATCGATCTCTGGATTGGTAGATCAATTGCAATGGTTGACGGTGCTTCGGTTGCAATTGACTCTTCAAACATGAGTGTTGCCCCGTATATTAAGGCAGGTAGAACACTACTGCCTATGAGATTTGTAGCAAATCAGCTTGGTGCCTCTGATGATAATGATGTTGTATGGAATGACGAGACAAAAACTGTAACACTCAAAGTTTTTGATCCTGCTTGCCCGGAGCCAGATGTTAGTTTTCTGACAGTAACTGATATTGATTCTACAAAATGGCTCGTCCATTGCATCGATTCAGCAAGAAACCCCGTTGAAGTTCTTTTGGACCAGGAGTATTCAATATTCAGTGGAACATTAAAACCCGGTGAGTTGGTTTCAGTCGCAGGTACTCCTACAAGAAAAAACAGAGATACGATCGAGATTGAAGCAAGATGGATAAAGCTCATTGAAGATGAACATGAAGAGATTACGTGTCTTCCAATCAAATCTGAAAATGGAGAACTCACATACCAAATCACCTCACCAAAAAATGAAACTGAACCTCCTGCCAATGAAGATGAAGATGAAGAAATTGAAAAAGATGAGGATGAAGACAAAGATGACGGAGAAGAAGATGAGGATGAAGACAAAGACGATGAGGAGGAAGAGCCAGAAATAAAGGATGAGGATGAGAACGAGGACAAGGAAGAGGGCGGGGAAGAGCCAGAAATAGAAGATGATGAAGAAGAGAAGGAGGAGGAACCCACTCCAGAAACTCAAACAATCACTCTCAAATACAACAAATCTTTCACAGAAATTGAATCTTCTGTCAACCGATACTGGGTCAGAATTATCAAAAAGAAGGACAGCGATGAAATTATCTGGTGGGAACCAATAATTTTTTCAGCAACAGGTGAGGATATTGAGCAATCAAATCATTCGGTTTCTGTCGGTGGAATTGACACAAAGAAGAATCGTATAAAAGTCAGTTTTGACGATGGCTTAGAAATATACAACGATTGGGTATACTTCCCAATCGGCTTCGATCTTGAGGGTGTTGACCAAACAACTTGTCAGAAAATAACATTTCACAAGAACTATCTTGGAAACAGAGTTGCGGAGCCATCAACAGAGGAAGCGACCTGCACAACACCATATAAATTGCTCTCACAGAGTGATTCAATGTTGTTCTACCCTGGTGCAAAGGGGACCACAAAATTCACCATCAAGAACCTGTCTGATGAAACTGCTGACTTCCAGGCACACATCGTAATCGAAGATACAAACGGAGAAAGAGTGCTAGAAAGCAAACCATACACCATAAAACCTAAGTATAATAGTTTGGTGTTAGCTAAATATTTTGCACCTGAGATTCCTGGTGATTTTAGAGTTGGTTTAAGAGTTGAATCAGGGGTAAACAGCAGAACGCTCTGGATACCAATGAAATGTGAACCCGTTGACTTCGACTTACAAATGACAAAGAAAAAAGCTGAATTTCATCTGAATGAACCAATATTGATAGAGTACAACATTACACACAAATTCGATTGTGTCCTAAAAATCAATCCGATATGGGAAGTATCTGAAGATGTTATCGATATGCCAAGCTACAAGGGATTCCTTACGATTCCACCCGGCAAAACGGAGGAGATATTATTCCCCACCTTTTGGACTGATGCTGCAAAAATTGGTACTAGTATTGAACTAAAACTTGGCGGAAGTGTTGGTGAGCTCGAAAAATTTGGAACCATCGAATTATTGGCATTAGACTATATCCCACCTGATGTTCTCGTATCAAGCATTGGTAACGACGAGGACAAGATTACAACACTCTACGGTAGCGTAAACTGGAATCGTCTTGAGCCGGACAGGATTGTTGTTGACTGGGGAGACGGCAAAACCAGCGAAGGAACAAAATTCCCGTTTGATCACAAATACAGCAGATGGGATGATTTTACGATTACGGTAAAGGCATACTCCAAAGAGGGATCAATTGGCACCTACAGTGAGTCTTACAATTGTAAGGAACCACCTGTTATGCCACCGGTTATCAGAGATGTCGATTTTAATGAGATAATGCCAAAACAATACACGATGGACCTGTCTGTTCATGTAAACTGGAGAAAATATTCAAAAGGAAAGGTTATTATCAACTGGGGTGATGGAAAAACATCAGAATCATCAAAAACTAAATTTACCCATACATTTCCAAGAGAATTTGGTATATATTTCATGTCTATTAAAGCAGTCACAAAGGATAATATAGAATCAGGGTCAAGAGATTATATGGTATGGATGTTCTCAGATATGTTCCTAGTTTTTGGCTCATAAATCATATGTTACTGGGTTAAAACATGCAGGGGTGGGTTTCAAACCCACCCCTGCATAGTATCAAACATCTTCCGATTCACGTTTTGAAAAATAAACAATGTCATCATGCTTGACATACCCGAGCTTTTCAAAGGTTTTCATCGATATAATGTTATAGTCCTCGACCAATGCTGAAACAATATGAACATCCAATTCTTTGAGTTTCTCTTCTACCGCAAGCACAAGTAACCTGGCAATCCCCCGATTTCTAAAATCAGGGTGAACAGCAAGACGGTTTATCCAGCCCTTTCTTCCATCATGTGTTCCAAGAACTACTCCAATAATTTTTTCATCATCAACTGCCTTCAGAAATATTGAGTTACCACTCTTGATTTCTTTTTCCAAATGACTCGCAGAGTCTCGACCCTTTGGTCGAACTGGTAACCCAGAAAGCCCCCAAAGTTTCACTAAATCAGAAATATCACTTGGAGTCAGTGGTTTTATTATCACTCTTTTTCAGTCCGGTCACCGAATACGCAATGTTCAAACAGTGGTCGCCAACACGCTCGAGGTTCGATCCAATATCAAGATAATAAACCCCGATCTCAGGTTTGCTCTTTTTAAGTTTGATGTTTTCAAAATGTTTGTGTCTCATCATTTCAAAACGATCATCAATTTCATCCTCGATTTTTTTCATATCCAAAATCAAGCTTGCATCATAATTTCCAAGAGCAGTACCTACCAGGATGCACGCTTTGTCAGAGAGTGCAAAAAGATTTTCAAGTTGCTCATTCCCGTCACTTGTGAATTCTAAATTGCTATCGATATAACCTTCCGCAAGTTCTGCAATATTTGTGGCATGGTCACCAATTCTTTCAATGTCGTGGACAACATGCAGAAGCGAGATGGAACGTTCGGCTTGTTCCAGGGAAAGCGATTTTTGGGTCAGCTTTGCCAGGAACGCCGTAATTTGATTTTGAAGAGAATTTACAGTTTGCTCGGAACGCATGATGGATTGCATCTTTTTCTTTTTTCGTTCGTAAATCATCTCCTTGGATTTTTTTACCATTTTTCTTGCTATCTCAAGCATCCTTGTCAATTCCTGGGTAACTTGTGCAAGTGCAAAGGATGGGGTTGTGAGCAGGCTGTCTGTGATAAATTTGATTCCTTCTTCGTCCTCTTCAATATCTTTGTAGGGGAAAATCTTGTTGATGAATTTAACAAATAATGAAGTAAACGGAAGAACCAGCAGTGTCATTGATACATTAAAAAAAGTGTGGTAATTAGCAACTCTTCGAGCAGGTTCTATTGATGTCATTCCAATTAATTTTGCCGATAAACCAATAAGGAAAAAGAATATTACAGCACCCAAAACATTAAACAATATGTGGGCAACTGCTACCTTTTTTGCACCAGAACTTGTTGCTCCAATTGATGCAATGAATGCCGTTACACAAGTTCCAATATTTGCACCAATAATGATTGCAATTGCTCCTGTTAAGGAAATTAATGGATCACCAGATGCAGTAGTTTGCATTGACAAAGAAATTACAATTCCAGATGTTGCAGATGATGATTGAACTATGGCAGTAAACAATGCACCGGCTAACAATCCAAGAATAGGAGTTTCTGATAAGCTGCCAAGTAATGCTCTTGCACCTGGATCATTTTTGAGGAACGAGAAAGCACCTCCCATAATATCCATGCCAAGGAAGAGAATTCCAAATCCCATCAATATTTCACCAAAGAATCGAAGTTGCTTTCTTTGACCAAACATCCGAAGCGAAACACCAATAAATATTGCAAGCCAGACAGCCCAACCCATGAAGTCAAACGAGACCAGATGAGCAGTTATTGTTGTACCAATATTTGCACCAAACACCACACCAATTGCCTGTGGAAGTGCTATCAATCCGGCGTTTACAAAACCAACCAGCATGACGGTAGTCGCTGATGACGATTGGATTATTGCGGTCAGCATCGCACCAACACCAACACCATAGATTGGCTTACTGGTCAGTTTTCTGAGAATCTCTCGAAGACGTTCACCAGCCACCTTTTGCAGACCGTCACCCATAATCTGCATTCCAAGCACAAACAGAGCAAGCCCTGCCAGTGCTTCTATTGCAAGTTTCAAATAATCCATAGTTGGCACATCTCCACTGATTTTAGCATAGCGTCTGCAATTCTATCTGGAATTATTTGTTTGGCAAGTGGTTAGTTGTTGTTTTCTCTTCTGTCATGGTTTGGTGCTCTTGTCATTCGCATGATCCTCCATCATTCCGCAACTCTCCCTCGTCATTCCTGGACCCACCAGGAATCCAGGGTTATTTTTTTTGTACAAATACTTGAACAGGCAGAGATTTTATCTAGTAAAATTATTGGTGTTTTCTTGTTTTATCTGCGATTTTCTAATCCCCTGGATTCCGCATCAAGTGCGGAATGACGAGGGATACAGGTAGGGACAGGTCGCGACCTGTCCCTACGTTGTACACATTATTTTGAAAAAAATGTTTACGGCTGGTAAACAATGATTATCTTTTTTTCTTCACCAATCCAATCAATCTCAGCAGACAAAATCTCTGAGAAAAATCGAATCGGGACCATTGTGTGTCCATCCATAATTGTTGGTGCGGGGTCAGAGACAACATTTTCCTTGATGCCATCTCTTGCTACCATCACATTTTTTTCACCAGATTTCAGAACAATCACAAGTGAACCCTTGGTGAGAGAAATTTCTTTTGTTTCCCCATTCCAACCAACTTCAAACCCAAAGGTTTCTGTCACAAAACGGAGCGGAACCATTGTTCTGCCTTCAATAATTGTGGGTGCCATTTCAAGCTCAACTTTTTTACCATTCACGGTTGCAGTTTTTGAGTTCACAATTAATTCGATTATGAGTTTCGGTTTTGGAATAGAAACTGGATCACCTGAAACTTTTACAAATACAACATCAAATGCCTGAACAGCAAACAACAACGGCACATAAACCAAATCATTAATTTTTATTGGTGGATACGGCATTATCACAGGAGTTTTAATCCCATTTTCATATTCAATATTTCCAACTTGGTTTCCAATCTTCAAGGTTATTTTTATATTTTTATTGTTGTCTATAATTGTTATCATAGTCTCAGTATATGTTATTTCTGCATCAATATTGAATATTTTAACTATTGAACCAATATCGAGCATTGCTATCTCAGTTTTACTTGGTGAGATATAAGCATATGGTTCACCGTCCATCTCAACAATCTCACCGTCAACAACGGCAAGTTTTGACCCATACATCAGCTCAATTTTGGTTACTTTTTTTGGAACAATCACAGTAACGAGAATCTTCACAAAACCACCGTTGGACTCGATATTTATTTCTCCGAGATACTTGCCGGCTTCCAGTGACGAGGTATCCACCGAAACTTCCAACTCGGTTTCACCGGTGAATTCATCAATATTTACCTTTATCCAACTTTCTGTCACTTCCAAGATGCCAATCAGTTCGGCTTGTCCAAGGTTTGTGATTTTAAGCACAGTGGTTTTGTCAATATTCCCTTCATCAAAAACCAAGTCTGTGTGGTCAACTTTCAAAACAGGAGGTGAAAGCGGAAGCTCCAATTTCAAACCAATTTTTCCATCCCCGCCGTTGCTTGAAACATTTATCGTGCCAGTGTGTTTAAGACCGGGATCAAGGTTGGATGTATCTATAATTCCAGAAACAATGTGCTGGTCATCAACTATCCCGGAGAATGAACTATTTTCAAAACTTATCCAGCCACAATCTACAGAAATCTCACCACTTAGCTCTTCATCACCCTCATTTGTTATCTGGAATTCAAAGGTTTTTTGTGAATCTTCATCCACCAAACCCATATCAATACCCAGTGTCGAGAGAGACAAACTTGGTGGATCTTTTGGTGGAGGTGGAGGAGTTGGGTCTTCACCAATTTGGAAGTGAAGAAATGCTGGTGATTGCAAGAATGTTGAAGCAGTTCCTACACTGCCCCGTCCGGAGTGAATATAAACACAGTATTTTTTACCGTAGGGAAGCGGGGAGTTTGGCTTGATGGTCAAAGTACTTCTCTCCATCTCACCAGATGAAGGATACACCAAACCATCTTCATCAATCAAGTCCCATTCTCCCTTGTTTAATATCTTATAATTTGAGAATGTTATTTTTAATTCCTTGGGTGATTCTTTGAAAAACTGACCGAGAGGGGTATCAAATTTTTCAACCTGGAATTTATTTTTTCTCCAGATTCCCGCTTGATAAATATCATGACTGTCAAAGGATTCAATCAGGAAAGCACCGTAAAGTTTTTTCCAGTCAACCCCCTTTGGAATATTCCAGTTGAGTTCAAATTTCTTTACACTGAATTTATCCATCGTGAAAGAGGTGCCACTTGCCTCTGGTTTCACATCTCGACACACCCAACGATAGCTCCTCCCGCCTGATTTTGTATCCTTTTCACAGATCACAAAAGTGTAGTTCAAATCATCTGGGAGATCGTTCCATGCAAGAACATACGCAGTAAGTTTCAAGAAATCTTCCTGGACTTCACCTCTCAAATGAATCAGGAACGGGCTAGTTTTTTGGAGCTGAAAGTCAATCATCTGTTTGTATTTATCTTTTACATCAACATCTCCACCTTGAACAAAGCTATTCCCGTTAAAAATGCAGGTAGGTGTTGCAATCGTTCCATATTCATGAATTCTTGCCATGCTGTTTTCCTGCGAGAGAGAATCATTGTAGTGATGAGATACTACTACAAACCTGTCTTCACCATATTCTTCTTCCCCAAGAAGATACAAAGCTCTGTCTGCCCGCGGACAAAATCCACACCAGGTCGCAGTTTCCAGCTCTGCGATACAGGTCCTTGGGAAACTGAATCCACCATCTTTTGCCAATACCTCTACATTTGGAGACCCCCCGGTCACCAATGATAACGCAATAACTATTGCCAATATTACTTTTATTCTCATATTTCCTAATATAGCAGAAATCAATCGTTTGTTCAATGAGTTAAAACTCTCCCATGTTTCATCTTTCCTGATAAAAACATAAACAAATTGAATTCTGAGTTATTTTAGCAGAAATGTTTTTCGGTATCACCAATATTTTGATAGATACAAATTTAAGTGACTCCAGGTCAAAGATAGAGTAACTCAGGAGTAACGACAATTTTTATAATTCCATAATTAGTAGTCACAAATCCAATAAATTCTTGAAGATAACCAAAAAACCATATAGAATGCCAACTATGAAGAAAACTATAGTTGTGATGGTTGTGTTGTTTATGTTGTCCGGGCTTCTTGTATCGGCTTGTGGCAAGACGGAAACCAGACCCGCATTCGAATATCTCGAAGAGTGGCAGGTGGGTGGATATGTAAATACTGATTACAATTATCAGTTATTTGCAAGGATAGCCGTAGTAAACAACAAAACGGAAGAGTTGTTCACCTCGGAAATCCAGGGATTGCCAGAGGGTATCAAGGTAGTCAGGAAAGAAATCAAAACCCTTAGAAGACACTACCACAATTATTTCATCGACCCCACCGATTCACAAACCGGTGTATACCCATTTACGATAGTCATGTCATCTACCAACAAGAATCATGAGATCAAAGGTGAGGTGGAAGTACTGAAAACAGTAGAGACTTCTGACACACTGATGGGCGGACATTCAAGATCAAGGGTGTTGCCAGATATTGATCTGTCCAGCATGAGCAACATTCACAGTGCACCGATTAAGAACGGCGTACTGACTGGTCCAGTCTCAAACGGAAGTCAGATTTTTGTAGCCACCAAAGATGGGTATCTGATTTCGTTTGATGATGAGCTTACTCAGTTGTGGAAAACTCATATCTCAGAAACTGTCCTGGACACACTTCAGATTCATGAAAAACACCTGATAACCTCAACAGTTGATGGAACAATTGAAGTTCATGAAATTTCAAATCTGTCCGAAAATAAAATAAAACCGGCATCTTCCCTTAAGTTGAAATCCAGATTGTCAGGACTACCAACCATCCTTTCAGCAGAAAGAATGGTTGTTGGAACAAATGATGGCAGAGTCATACTCTTATCCTATCCAAAACTAAAGACAGTGTGGACATTCCAGACAAAAGGAGCAATAATTGGATCAATTCCAGCAACAGTCGGATACAACAAATCCGGAGAACTCAAAGGAACTCTCTTTGTTGCAAGCAATGACAGATATGCCTACTACCTGAATCTTGATGGTGAACAGATTGGACAGGAAGAACCAGAATCAGAACTGATTACAAATCTTGCTGTCTGGGAAGATAGAGTTGTCTTCACCACAGACAAAAACACACTGAAACTGAGAAACAGATATGGGATGATTGATTTGGACATGGGTACAGAGCATCACATGGAATTTGCCCCCTCTTTTAATGGTGATTATATTGTCACAGCACGACATGACAGAATACACACCCATAGTGCAGGTGATGGTTATCTTCAGCTGGACATGAAACCTGAAAAGGAAATCGTAGATTCACCAATCATAATGGACAACAAAATAATCTTGCCTCTTATCGACAACACGATGAGAATTCTAAACATCACAGATGGAACAGAACTTGGAAAACTGAATTTCCAGGGGAAACTATTGGGATGGCCACAGATTTTAGAAAATAACAATTTTGTGATGATGAACGCTGACGGGAATATCACCATGTGGGGTGAGAGGAAAAAAAGTGAGCTGGTTGGTAAGGTCAATCTTCAGAGCGTGAAGTATCATGGAGGTCGCGGAGACAATAGACACACCGGTTCATTAAAGATAAGTCTTCCAAGAAATCCAACCATCAACTTAAGAATTTCTGGAGTGTTTGCTCCCGCTCTTATCTCAGAAAAATACCTCTATCTCTACGAAATGATTGAGGAAGAATTTAGCTGCAGATCGAGAAATGACGGTGGTATCATCTGGAATCTGAAGGAAAAATCTTTTCCGGGTGGTTTCTTTGGAGCGGGAATGGATGCCGGCCCACACGAAAGTCCTGTCTATCTAACCGAAGAAGGACTCTACCTGGCAACAATATCTGGACTCTGGCTTGTAGACCCAAATACCGGTGAGATTCTGAGAAAAACTCAATTCATGGGTATCCCTCAGATTGATGACGATGTGATTGTGCTATCTTCCCAGCAAGATGGATTGACCTGTTTGAACCGCAATATGGAGTTACTTTGGGATATTCCGACTGTAATTGTCAGCTCTGGTTCAGTTTGCATTGACAAAAATGAAGTAATCATGTTCGACAGAAATGAAGATTCTTCAAAAATACTGATACTTGATAAGTTAAGCGGAAAAATCATTTTTGAAGAGGAAGATGCAATGCTTCAATTTGCAACAAAACTTGCAGTTTCCGATAAACACGCCATCACCGGCACACTTGCTGGAACATGGATTATGACCAGAAATCCAAATGCAGTGTATGGGGTTTTGAATGGTACAAATCACGCATTAAACCCGCTGATAGTCGACGGAGTGATTGCTTCCATGTTTGAGGGTATCGGAACAATCTCGAAATTAATTGCACCAAGCGGCTACAGAGACCAACCAATCTTTGAGTTGCTTCCCGGAAATGATAGCGAACTATCAATAATATTTTTCTCAGGGAATGAGTTTTTGACCTCAAAAATGATTGTTACTATTGCCGAAAAGATCGAGCCAGAAATTGAAGATAAGCCACTTACTTCAAGTGATTTGGACAATCAAAAACCAGAGGTTTATCTCACCTTTAGGGACAGAGCAACAGGTAGTATGATCTCTGAAGTTTTCATTGATGACACCGGTTGTACAATGTACACAATGACTGCATGTGATGGAGTGGTTGCAGTTTCAAAACAAGGTAGCTTGCCTGAGTTGTTGTTGATTGGTGAATAAGTAACAAAAAATATTTCCAAATAGAAAAAAGGGGCAGGTTTTCTAGTTAGATACCTGCCCCTTTTGTTATGTCATACCTTCAAAATATTCAACCCAAAGTTACTTGGGGCAACAATCTCCCCAGCCTTTGTACACCCAGCTGACAATGTATATACCTGAATTATTTTTAGTATAAGTAACCTGAATACAGCTTCCTGGTGGGAGGGTTTTGAATGAGTAAAGACCTGATTCATCTCGGAGTCCTGGCTGAACCATGAGATACTTGTCTCTCATTCTATATTCATCACATGCCTCATATTCGAGCGTCAGAATTGCACCTTCACCATCGATGTTATCGTCATTTGTGAACCCATTAAAAATGATTTTTGACCAATCATAGTTATCAACACAACATTGAGAATTCTTCATTGATTGCCAGGCAACAACACGATTCCGATTTGTAAAAAATCTGACACAATGTTTGTATTTTGATGTATATTCAGCAAATGTGAACTGACCATGAACATCTCTCATGTTCGGATCAATGAAAAACTGAGTATTGAAATCATCACACTGCTTGATGGTTACAAAAACATCTCCATTATCCTGTTTGCTGGTATTTGTTATCTGTCCTTCATAGATTGCAGAACAACATTTTTCATCCTGGTCAAGTGCAGTCCAGGAGATTATCCTATCTCCTTTGACCTTCATGACGACACATTTCCCAGCACCATACTTCTGGAAAATATATCTTCCTGCAGTGTCTTTCAAATCTTTTTTGACAACATAGCCAAGTTGAACATTTTCATTCAAATCAGGGCAAGTGCTGACAAAAACTGTGAGATCATCACCGTTGTCTCTGATGCTTCCAATTTTTCCAACAACAATTTCTGGTGGAGTCATCGGGGTACAACAATCACCATTTGTTGAAACCAGTGTCCAGGAATCAACACTTAGAACATTGCTACTGCCATGCATGCTCACACAGAAAATACCACAAACACCTTTTTTTATGTCTTTGATGGACATTTTACCAGTGGTGTCTTTGAGGTCTGGATCAGCTGTCAACATTACACCCATCTCGCTTACTGGATTCAGACACTCAGTGACGAATAACATATCAGAATATCCTTCTCCGCCTGGGTTTCTTACGGAAACCGTTCCAAAAATCTTCTTACCTTCACACCTCTTGCCTGCTGGCTTTGGTTCTTCAGCACCACCGCAACAATCCTTGACCAATGGTAATGCAATCCATTCAGAGATTGCTTTACCATCAAGACAAACCTTTGCACAGCCAAAATAGTCAAAGATTTTATATTTACCAGATTTGTCAACCCTCTGATTTTCCGAGGCAACAAATGAGTCAATTACCGCAAACTCTCCACCACAAACCTTTAGTGAAACAACCCAGGGATAACCATCAGACCCTTCTCTCTCAGCAGAGAGTACTTGAACGGTAGTCCACTTGCAATCAGCTGATTTTGATTTCTCACTTCCACAACAGTTTCCACTCATAGAATCAACTGTCCAGGAGGTGGCATGATATTGCCCATCATCCCACGTGGTAACACAGAAAGTAGCACATATCCCTTCTTTGAGGTCTTTTATCTGCATTGTGTGGGTGGTATCCCAGAGACCCATTGTGGCTCTTACAAGTGTGTTGTTGGTGCTGTTTGGGTTGGAACATTCTTTTACATATATCCAGTCATCATATGTATCACCACTTGCTCTTGACACCACTCTACCTGAAATGGTCTGATCATCACACTTTGATTCTGCGTTACAACACTTACCACCCTGTTTGGCTCGAGTAACATCCATTTCTTTGTATGGAAGAGGTGTCGACACACCATCGTGTTCTCTTTCAGTTCCACATACCGTCCAGCATTGTCCCACCATCATTTTCGAGCAAATATCATCTGAAAGATAAAGATTCCATTTGTTGCCCTGGGCATCGGTTGCTTCAACTGTTGGTGGATCATAATAACACTGGACTGTATCAATCGTTATACAAATGCAATCCGGGTCTGGCTCAGGCTCGCCACAGCAATCCTCTTTGACTACAGTTTCAACCTTCATGGCTTTTCTAGGCATGTCGCGCGTGCTAGCACTATCATCCTGCCCCTGATTTGTTCCACAGACCTTCCAGCATTCACCCTCTTTCATTGGTCCGGCAAGATTTCTGGGAACTGCAAGATTCCACTCTGTACCATCTTTTTCTTCACGCCCCACCACAATCGTGGTGTTATCGTTGATATCTATTTTTCTCATGACTACAACACAGATGCACTCTTGTTTGGGTGCTACACAACAATCCTCTTTGACTGCAGTTTCAACCTTCATGGCTTTTCCAGGCATTGGAGTTCCAACACTGTCATCCTGCTCTTCAACCAATCCACAAACCTTCCAGCAGCTACCTTCTCTCATGTCTCTTGCAAGATTTCGAGGAACCAAGAGACTCCACTGAATATTCTCTTCACCTTCACCTGCAACTATCACTGAGAAATTGTCATTGATGTCAACTTTTCTCGTGATTGTTACACAGACACATTCTTGTGTTGGGGGATCATCACAGCAAGTTCCTTCACCAATACGTTCAACCTCAAATCCAGGAGCCCCATTGGTACCCTGGACAATATTTCCAGTTACTGTGATACAGCTACCTTCCATAAATTGAGCCTGAAGCTTTGGTGAACGAATCAAAACCCAGTTCACGCCCCACTCATCTGTGACCCAGGCACGGTCTCCAGCAACTCTGTTGATATGAACACAGATGGAGCAAGCCCCACCACCGTCATCATCACCCTCTGGTTCACATGGACATTCAACAGATCTGATACTTGTTGTCCGGAAAACATTCGCAATATGGGTTGGCGTAACCAATCCTGGGCTTGGGGTTCCAATATCGCTATCACCACCACCTGCACCACCCTGGACATATCCACAGATTTCATAACACATTCCAACCTGAAGTCTTCCAGCAAGTACTCCTGCATTTCCCTCAAATGTGAGGTTCCAGTTTTTTCCAGCTCCATCAACTGCAACAGCAGAAGGTGGATCAGATGTTGCATTCACAGATGAAATCGTCATACATTTGCATTCACGACACTCTGGATCGTCAAAATAGAGTGCAACTGTTTTTGTCTCTGCAAACCATTTGATATCGTTTGGTCCGCCTGCTCCAAGATTTTCTGCAACAAATCTCATAGGAAGCACTGTTCTATCGTTTACAACATAACCAACAACAGCAGGATTATTTGGGTCAATCTGGACTGGTTGACCATTTATCTGTGCGGTTGGATTGTTCAGCCAAATCTCAATGACATTGTGGTCGGTAGTAGTAACAATTACTTTTCTTTCACTTCCAACCCAATCAACGGTTGCCCCAACCTCTTCTGCTACATATTTGATGAGCAGGAACATGCGGTTTTGGTTGATGAGAGGTGATGCTTCCATCGGACCCTTCTGTGCATCGTCCACCCAGTACATCTTGTTGTCAATCTGATATTTCAAAATACGAACGCAATCATCTTCCTCTTCTGGACAAGTTGGGGTTGCACAATCCTCAATCGACTGAGCAAACTCGTTTGCACCAGCATCAACCGCTCGAACATAATAACAGTAGAGCTGGTCATTCACGATATTAATCGTGTCCTTGAAATGAGTCTCTTTCACGGGGAAGTCAGTCAGCGGAGTTGAATACTCCTGACCAATTCCAGGTCCACGATAAATCCAGTAGTGGGCGGCACCGGGGACTGCATCCCATTCCAGATAGTTGTAACCACAACCAGGAGTAACCTCCAGCTTGAATCCATCCTGAGCAGTTGCTGTATTGAGTCCTGGGAAAAGCCCCATGGACATGAGCATAATAAACGCCAATAGATATACCTTAAACTTCATTTGGCAGACCTCCTTACAGGTTTTGTATCAGTATAACAGAGAAATCAAGTTTGTGAACATGATTCAAGCCACAATTTCAATACATAAGTTAAACATATCTGAACCTATTGTATCCTTGCAGTGATGGCTTGTATTCGGAATAGTTCCGATGTAGACTCTTTACCTGATATGAAAGAAATAATATTCAAACCAGTCGGATATGCAAGAAGCCCGTGGAAGTCTCGCAAAGGAACCCCAATTCAACCACGCTCAGCCCATGGAACAAGAGGAACAATCGAGCTTCTCCCGGAGTTTGAAGAATGCCTCCACGATGTGGACGGATTTTCCCACGTCCTGGTCATCTACAACTTCCACCTCTCAGAGAGTTTCAAAACCAAAGTCATCCCATTCATGGACACAGTAGAACGTGGAGTTTTCGCAACCCGTGCCCCCAGGCGACCAAACCAGATTGGAATTTCAGTACTAAGAGTGGTGAGTGTGAACGGTTGCAAACTTGAGGTTGAAGATATTGACATGATAGACGGAACCCCAATCCTCGACATAAAACCATACTTTCCTGCGTTTGAACAGGGATGTGAAAATGGTGAGTTTAGGTATGGGTGGTTGGAGGGGTTAGGCGAAAGGGCAGAGGGGACTAAGGCTGATACACGGTTTGAGTAATGTAACAATTACCTAGTTTCCACTATTTTCTCCATCAACTCATTATAGTGTTTAACGCTAACGTCAAGTAGATTGAAATAGTTGATAGTGAGGCTCTTCTCAAAACTAACCAGTTCAAATCCATAAATAATAGTGGATCCTTCTTCGGATCTTTTTAATGGTTTTAGATATTCTCCGATTCCGTCCATATAATCGCGTAAATCAATTATATCAGGATATATTAATCTCCTATAGACATTTGATTCTATTTCAAAACAATTTGTAAATTCCAAAAAGTCATTATAGAGGTGGAGAATTTCACGTAGACTGCCTAAAAAATCTTTGAAATTTTTACTATCCAATATCTGTATCTCATCATCAGTAAATTCATTTTTCGGACATTGGATATAACAGCTATACAAACCAATATACTTACTTGCATTTTTATCATAGCTATCAAAAAGGCTCTTAATTTTATTATGTATATCTAAGTTTTCATAATGCTGTCTTAGCTCACTATATTTTTGTATCTTCTCAAGAGACTTCGAATGTTCGTTGTATTTGTGAAAACCATACATCACAGCAACAAGTGTTGCGATAGAAATTAGTATTGTTATCAAAGGTTCCAATTTTATAATAAACCACAACATACTCGACATAAGCTCAGCAATCAATTCCATTTTCATTTCCTCCAGCTGTTGGTTTTATTAGTACTTAATACAATACACCTAATATTTTAATATGGTTCACTTATATTTAGCTTCTTGGTTTTCTGCGGACTACAACAACCCAATCTTCAAATTTATTTTGCAGTTGCACTTGTATGTAGATTATTGTTTGATATTCATCAGCGTGGAGCACGGTGACACCGTCTGTGGGGTGGACGGAGCTTGCTGGGTTGTGCTTCCAGGAGCAGGTTTCGATTCCTGACCCAAGGTCATAAACCCTGATTTCATCGTCGCTTGTTATCATCACATTGTTGTATCCGACTCTTTGAATATTTCCTCCTGGTCTTGACCAAGCCATCTCACCGCTTGAATCAAAAACCACAATTCCAGGCTTGATTCCCTCGCCACCAGGGAAATTCATTTCACGATTTGTTATCCACTCAAGCGGGTTGTCCAGCACAAATTCATCAAGGGTGAGTGAGGACAATCCCTGTTTCACATCCAAATACATTGTGCAAACATTTCCCAAAGTGAAGAACACCACATCATCGTTTACAGGAATCATTTTCATTTCTTCAGAAAGATCAGCCCTCAAAGTCCAGATATTTTTTTCATCATCTTCAGATAATTCCCACCCAGATAGTGTTTTATCTTCAAACATTATCCCAATCCCATCATGAAAATGTTTATAATTATTTTTGAGTGTGCCAGTTTTTCCCGTCTCCAAGTTCAGAATTTTCCCACCTGTTGAAATCAAAAAATCACCGCTTGCAAAAATATTTGAAGTATCAAGATCATGTTTTATTTTGGAAACTATCCCCTCAGTCGACACAGAATATAACACGTTTTCTTCAGACAAAAATATCACATCACCATTTTTTCTGATATGGTTTATTTTGTTTAGTTGAGGAATGCTATCTTGCAATAAAATTTCATGGGTGGTCTCACCATCAAATCGAATCATTTTGTTATCTGTTGTGTTTATCAGTATAACTTCATTATTCTTAATTGCGTATGGAAATCCCTGAAAACTCACCATATCGATCCCGGTGAATCTTCCCTGTGGCAAAATTGAATTTGTGCCCTCACGGACGATTTGATTTCCCCAGTAACCCTGGATTAATCCCTTCCCAGCAAGCGTTCTGGTTTGAAGACCATCAACCACAAGTGTTGCGGATTTTTCAAGATTGACTGCCATCGGAAGCCTTCCAGATGCGGTTTCTTTTCCATCTGAAAAAACTTTCACACGCAAACCTTCAACCCCACGAATGAGAGTATTCGAGTCAAAACTGGCAAGATTCACAACACCTGATTTTACATAAATTGGTTTTTTGCTCTGCCCCGGACCACCGACACGATATGTTCTGGAGTTATTTATGGGTGCAATAAAAACCACTGGAACCCTGCCGATTAACTGGTTGTTGCTGGTCAACACAAGTCCCTTTTCGTCAGAAACCACAACCGTGAAAAGTTCGTCAGAAAGTGGCAAAACCCACTCACTATTTGCCGAAAGTGCAATGTGCAAATCACAAAAATATTCCATTCCAAGGTGCTGGACAACCACCGTGAAGTCTGCTCCCCTTCGGTCCGATGAGATCATCTCCATGGATTGAAATCCTGGAACTCGAATTTCTGGGGGGACTATCGGTCTGTCTGCAAAGATAAACCAGACAGTTCCAACTATCAAAAGCATACAAACGGCAACAGACACAACAACGATTGAATTCTTTTTCATGGGATTAGTATAGCTATGGTTTGTAAAATTTGAAGACTGGAAAATTATTTTTTGGTTTTTGTCATTCCGTGCTACGATATTGAGCCTGCCCCTGCAGAAGCAGGGGGAATCTCATTGTTTTTGTTTGGTGTGAAATAAGGAGATTCTGAATCAAGTTCCTAAATGACGAGAAGATACCTTGGTTTACCATTCGTCATTCCGCACTTGATGCGGAATCCAGGGTACTTTTTATTGTGTGAATATTTTGGTGAAGTAGCAATCTTAATTGGTTAGATCGTTGTTACTTTTTTGTTTTGAATGCGATTTTATAAGACCCTGGATTCCCGCCTACGCGGGAATGACGTAGAGGGGTAGGGGGTTTTAGATTCCGTTCCAGCGGAATCTACCAAGTGCTGTCCTATAATGTGCGACAAGATAGAGAGAGCCAGTTGTTATCACGCATCCATCCTTTGGCGTTATTTCTAAGGCTCGAATCAGAGCAAGGATTGGGTCTGGAACAACTTCGGTTGTGAAAAATCTTCGCTCAAATTTTTTGGCAAGTTTTGTTGGGTCGCATGCTCTCTCAGAATTTACACGTGTGGTAATCACGTTACTGCTGATTGTTGACATCGCTCGGATGAATCTGCGGGTATCTTTGTCTCTCAACATCCCGACAACAAGCGTGATATTGTCCCCAGGAATATGCCGCTTGACAGCCCTCGAAAGGGCATCAGCAGAACGACCGTTGTGGGCACCATCAAGGATTATCAACCTGCCATCACGTATGAGTTCCATTCTGCCCGGCCAGTGAACTTTTGATAAACCATTTCGGATCGAATTCTCCGTGATTTTTTTGAAACCCTTCCCCTGCAAAACCAAAGATGTTTTGATTGCGAGTGAAGCGTTTTCAAATTGGTGAAGACCAAGAAGTGGAAGAAAAATATCCTCAATTTTTACACCATTTTTTTCAACAAAATCCATCTTGTGTCCACCGTTGGTTACACCCTTGTCAACATAATCAAAATCAAAAGTCTGACGATGAACCGGGACATCAAGAGATTTTGCAACCTCTTCGATTGAAACAAAAGCATTTCTTCTCTGCTTCGAGGTGACAAGTGGAACATCTTTTTTGAGAATTCCAGCTTTTTCACGGGCAATCTTCCCAAGGGTATTGCCAAGTATTTTTATGTGGTCATGGGATATTGAAGTAATCACGGTGCAGACAGGTTTTGAAACAATATTTGTGGCATCAAGCCTGCCACCTAAACCAACCTCAAAAACCGCAACATCAACTTTTTCTCGCATGAAATAAAGGTATGAAAGAATTGTTACAACCTCAAAAAATGTGGCAGTTCCAAATTCCTTTTCGTGATTTTTGTTTACTTCAGAAATCTTTTTTATGAGTTCAGAAAACTTTCCTGTTGTAATTATTTTCCCGTCTACCTGTGTTCGTTCACGAATTCCCTGCAGATGAGGGCTGGTGAATAATCCAACTTTGTATCCGCTTGCCTGGAGGATTTCTGCGGTCATCCGAGCGGTTGAGCCTTTGCCTTTTGTCCCCGCAATGTGGACAATCGGAAATGCTTTGTGTGGTGAACCCAAATCTTCCAGAATTGGATAAAGCCTGTCCAGACCAAGTTTTGAGCCGAGGTAACGGATGCTTCCAAGATAATCAAGTGCTTCACAGTAGTTCATTTGGGGTTTATGCTAACATGGATTATTTTTTTGTTAATCAAAATATTTGTGCGATTTTTAAGACCCTGGATTCCCGATTTCTCAGGAACGACGATGGAGAACGGGAACACAAGGATAGTTTTCGGGACAAAAAAGAGTAGGGACAGGTTTCAAACCTGTCCCTACATTGGTATCAGAAAACGACATACGATTTTTTTATATTGCTGTTTTAATCTCTTCATCGAGCATTGGATACTTTGCAATCCATGCTCTTCGCTCATCACGAAGTTTTTCGTTCTTTTCTGTCCATTCTTTTTCGGTGTAATATTTGGTGGGGTCAAGTCTTTCAACATTGATTTCTTCACACTCTGCGAGAACTTCATATCCCCAGAAATCGTCTTTTTTCCAGCTGACCTTTCCACTGGCGACAGCCTTCAAAATTCCAACTGAATCCCTGATTGAAATTTTTTCCCGGTTGCCAATTTTTCCAGTGTTTAAGAGGATGCATTCCATGTGTGGATTCTTTTTCAAAAGGTTCATGATATAGTTGCCTTCGTCATCTTCTGGTCCAACAATGAATGGATTTGTACCGACACAACGCTTTGCTTGACCTGCTTTTGTCGGGTCGCCAGCAGATGTTTCAATCGATTCACCAAGCATGAAAAATGCTGCAGCCTGAGAGGGGGAAAGCCTGGCTACTGACGGAATAATATCGTCTCTTCTGGTGATTAAAACCATGATGTCGGTATGCGGGAGGTCGATTGTATCATCTGTGAATTTGACATCTTTTCTCTGGACAATGCACCTTCCATTTGTTGTGTAGGTATAGTTCAAGAAATTAACTCTACCACTTCCTGCCACATGGATATTTTCAAAAACAGCAGAATCAGATGTTGCGGCATGGTAGAGAACTGGCTGATGAACACCCTCCAACCCTTCAGTTTTGATGTAAAATCCATGCTCGGTTCCAATGCATTTTGTGTCTGGCGTGATGATGAGCATGTCATCTTGACGGATTGCAACACCCTCTTCACCTTCAAGGAAATGGTGGTGACAGGTGAGAGTTGTTTTCCCGGTGCCGGAGAGTCCAAAGAGAATAACTCCCTTTTCGACAAGTTTTCCATCTTTATCCTTCACACGGATGAGCTTTGATCCAGCATGAAGTCCAAGATTTCCTTCCATCTTGGCACGATAGATTGCCATTCTCAGGAAAGATTTTTTTACCTCACCAAAGTAGTCAGTTCCAAGTGCAATCGTGACACCATCAATCGCATCAACAAGAATTTTTCTCTCTGGCCATTCAGGAATCATGATTGTTTTTAGGGGCTTGCGATTCTTGTACTCTGGATTTGCCGGAAAGAGCAATCTGCTCCACATGTAGGGAAGTCTGGCAAACGGCTTTGTGACATACAGCTCACATGGGATTTGAAACTTAGGATTCTCCATAACTGTCATTTCTTGTTTGATGACTTCCTTGTCTTTCAAATATTCTCTGACTTTCAAGATAAGTTCAGTCTGCTCTGGTGTTGGTTCGATTCCAACAATTTCAGTGAATGCCGCCGAGCGACTCCTGATGCGTGAAACAAAGGATGGAGAACCAAATTCACTTGTGGTCTCATCACCTCGTGCCAGCTCTCGAAGCTCTTCTGTCGATAAGCCAGTAATCAGTTTGCCCACCTTAAGTGGTTTTGTGAAAATATCCATTGTTCATACTCCTATGAATTGGTATCGTCTTTTACGTTATCCTTAACAAAATCAATAATTGTGGTGGTGGGAGTGCCTGGTCCAAATACTTCTCTTGCTCCCATTTCTTTGAGTTTTTCTGCATCAGCAGGCGGAATGATTCCACCAACAAAAACCAGCCTGTCGGAAAGTCCTGCTTCCTTTAGTTTCTCGAGAATCTTGGGGACAAGTGTGAGATGTGCACCACTCAAGATTGATAAACCAATAACGTCCACATCCTCTTGAAGGGCAGCACTCACAATCATGTCTGCGGTTTGATGGAGTCCAGTGTAAATGACTTCCATCCCGGCATCTCGAAGAGCTTGTGATACAACCTTCGCTCCTCTGTCGTGTCCGTCCAGCCCAGGTTTTGCCATTAGAACTTTTATCATTTTTCCTCCATTTTATCATTCCATATCTGTTTTGCCAGCTGCCAGGGGGCGATGCCATCAATTATGGCTCGTTCAATTTTTCTGTCTTTGCCCTTCGACCAGTCATTATCAAACAGTTTTATATGAAGCCAGAAGTCAACTTCCGAACTGTAACGCTCAAGTTTTTTTTGTTCATGACCATCACCGGATCTGACAAATTCATTGTGTCTCTTTATCTCTGTGAAGAGATCAGAGATACCCTTGTTCCTGGTTGCAATCGTCGACACGATGGGGGGATTCCACTCTCTTGTTGATAGTGAGAGTCCAAACTCAAGGTCTGCGATAAGCCCTTCACCACCTGGTCTGTCAAATTTGTTGATGCAAAAAATATTAGCTCCCTCAAGCAAACCAGCCTTCATCATCTGGATTGAATCACCGGATTCTGGAGTCAACACAACTACGACAGAATCAGCTTTTAGTACCACATCAACCTCTGTTTGACCCACACCAACTGTTTCAATCAAAATGAAGGGATAACCACAGAGATCGAGAAAATCAGCAACGATTGAGGTTGTGGGAGCCAAACCACCTTGATGACCTCTTGATGCCATTGAGCGAATGAAAACACCAGGGTCTGTGAAATGGTCTGTCATTCGAGTTCTGTCGCCGAGCAATGCTCCCTGGGTATACGGGGAACTTGGATCACATGCGATTATGGCACAACTGTGACCTTCTCGCCTTATTTGACCTATCAGCTTTGAAACTATCGTACTCTTACCGGCACCTGGGGGACCCGTGATACCGATTCTTTGAGATGAGCCAATTTTTGAAAACGAACTACCAAAAACGATGCTGGGATCATTACCCTTTTCAAGATAGGAAATTATCTGAGCTTGAGCTTGATGACTTCCAGAGAATGCTCGCTTTACAGTGTCAGTGTTCAATTCCCTTGCGTGCATTCAACCCCTCTTCTTTGAAGTAGTGTTTAATCTCTTTCATCTCTGTTACAAGATCGGCTCTATCAATGACTTCCTGTGGAGCCATTCTTCCCGTCATTATCAGCTCCGTGGATTCGCTTCTTTTTCCCATCATATTCAACACTTCAGGAATTTCAATTAGCTTGAAACCAAGTGCAACATTTATTTCATCTGCTATCACAACATCCCATTTTGCTGAGCTGACTGACTCTGAAACATCCATGAGTGCTTTATTTGCTTCCTCAATATCTATTTGAAGGGGATTATTTATATCCACAAAATCTGGTCTTCCATACTGCACAATTATTATTCCAAGTTTTTTTGCAGAAACCAATTCTCCGTAGGCTGTAGAGCCTTTCATGAACTGGATTATTTTTACCTTCATACCATGTCCGGTAGCTCTCAACGCAAGCCCAAGGGATGCGGTTGTCTTCCCTTTGCCGTTGCCAGTATAGACCTGAATTCTACCTGATTTCACGGCGTTCATATTATGCGAAGATGTTAGATTGTCAACTGACTTGATTAACATAAACAGCTCCGTTATTCTGAAAAATATGAAAAAGGGGAAGCGAGCGAGAAGACGCAGGCTAGTATCAAGAGTGTTTCTTATTGTTTTTATTCTGATTATTTTTTATTTTTTGGTGAAACCACTGGCAAAAGTGGACTACCAGCTTGCAAATCTGAAACTTGAATCAATCCAGTTGAACAACAACATCGCAAGGCTTGAGCATGGTTTGAACTCACTACAAGCTAAACTGATTTTCCGCACCTCTAACCCTGGAATTGAAATTGTTGCCAGGCAACGTGGCTTGGTTTATCCGGGTGAAACCCTGTATACCTGTAGTGATTCTCAAGGAAGACAGCAAGATTACTTGCGGTTTGACAGCAAACCGCAACCACTTGCCAAAAAGTACACAACAAAAACTCCACTCTCAAAAGCCTGGGATATGATTCTCTCGTTATTCAGATAATTTGTACCTTGAACATGGTTTGGTTTTCAGTTAGAGTCTAGTTTGCTGTGGCGGGGTAGCTCAGCTGGTCAGAGCACTCGGCTCATACCCGAGTTGTCGTGGGTTCAAATCCCACCCCCGCTACCACTGGGTTTCTTTGTAATTCGTAAATTTATTTTTTTTGCATTTCCGTCTATTTTATTTAGGTTGTTTATGTATATAAATTGTTATCAAATGGCGGGTTGCGTTTTAGAATCTTTATTATATACTGTAATCAAAACAAATAAGGAGAGTACGCAAATGGGTGAGACATTAGGTGAGTTTCTAAACTCCAAAAGGTTAGGAAAAAAGATCACATTCGCGCAACTTGCACAAAAATGCAAGATGGCAACCCCCACAATTTGGAAGGTCATCAAAGACAAGGCAAGGCCAAAGGATTTGACACTTCAAGCCCTTTCGGAAGCACTGGATATCCCTCTCTCTGAACTCTTCGCATACAGAGAAAACACACACTATCCTTCAACAAAAAGACGACCAGGCAGACCGAAAAAAATCTCTGAAGACATCTCTGAAAATGAAGTCATCACAAAAGAAAAACTTGTGGAGTTCATTAACAACACACGTCTTTCAGCAAATGCAATTGAAGCACTCTACTTCATTGCTCAAGTAGTCAAGTAACAAAGATCTTTTTTTACTATCAAGCTCCTCACTTTTAGGTGGGGAGTTGGTGCAATCGACGATTGTATTGTTTTTTTTGTGGTCATAGTTTTGCCAGGGGATATCACAATGCTGGGGGAAATTTAGATAACGCAGAGGTGGTGCCAAGAGACGGACTTGAACCGCCGACACGAGGATTTTCAGTCCACTGCTCTACCAGCTGAGCTATCTTGGCACGCTCTAGACAAGAGTATCTAATTAATATGTCCTGTCAAGTAAGCAAATCTGCTGACCAATTACTGCAGATAACCTACATGCACACTCCCTATTTATTCCTGGGATAATGGTAGCGAGAAGAGGAATGGATTTTAGAAAACATCCAGGAGCTGGTTGGGCTATGCTCTCCACCAACCTGTCAGATATAACAAGGGTGCTTGGTCTCAAGGCTTTGGCTCCCACCCATCCGGTCGATAATTCTTTGGATAATAGATGTCAATGGTGCGGGTGTCACCATCCCACTCAACCTCTGCAGAAAATGCCTCCGACACAAACCTTAAAGGAACAAGCGTTCTGCCGTTTTTGATGATGGCGGGAGGATCAATTTTTACATCTTCACCGTCTATTGTTGCGGTACTCCCTCCGATTGGAATCCTGACCACTCGTCTTCCGCGGGTGAAAATTGCAGTCCTTGTTTCTGCTTCATAGCTGACCTCTGCTCTGAGTGCCTCACCAATAAACCTGAACGGAACAACTGTTCGACCGGCAACTATGAATGGTGCAACATCAAGAGATTTTATTTCACCATCAACAATTGCTTCGGTTGCACCAATTCCCATCGAAATCCACACAAGAGGTGGAACTGGAGTTGCCGAAACTATTCTTGGAACTCCAGAGCCTGACGGATACATGGGAGCAACAGAATACGTATACTTAGATTCAGAATCCAAACCAGAATCCATCAAAAAAGATGTGTCTGATGAAATCTCAAAAATAATCTCTTCATCAATTCTTTTTCCCCTGTAAACTTCAGTCCTTATTATTTTATATTTTAATAATTTTTCGTGATTATAGCTTGGCGGATTCCACTTCAGACGGATTGCCAAAGTGAAGGGCTCTGCAATCAAACTCCTTACAAATTTTGTCTGGGGTGAAGATTTAGGAACATTCAATTTTGTTTCAACCGACCGAAAAATTCCAGAACCTGTGATTGAAATATTGCCATTGTAAATTCCTGCAATCAGATTTTTGGTAACTTCAACTTTTATCTCAACCAACTCAGAAACCCCGACTGAAACTTCAGATGGTGAAACCGTCAACCAATCTGCATTTGATTGAATATTTCCATTAAAAACAACTGGTCCTTCATTTTTTATTTTGAATATTCCCGTGTGTCCAAGCGGGTTTAATCTTGAACCAAGATCAAGATTTTCAGGTGTGATGTGGATGATTGGAGTTTTGGAAATTCCTTTGGGCTTTGCTGTGACGGTTTCAGATTTCAAACCCTCAGCACCTTCAACGCAGACAGCTCTGATATAGTATCGATATGTTTCATTATTTATCACTGCTCTATCAATATATTCTGTTTGAGTCTTTAGAAGTGGCGTATCTGTTAGCTTTGCAAATGTTTCACCAACTTTTGCACGGTAAATGTTGAATCCTGAAATTTCTTCACTGACACCTTTCCAAATTAATTTCACCTGCCCGTCACCTTCAATCACTCCAAGATTTGAAACAGACACATTACATGCTTCAGGAATCTTTTCACCAGTCAGAGAATACTTCAGATTCCATTCCGTTTCATCCTCAAGTCCAGGAAGCGGCGGATAGAATGTGTTCATGAGGAAGATTATCCCATCTGGATTTTCCAAATCTTCAAGATTTATTGAAATACTTAGAACTGAATCTTCCCAGCTCACTTCAACATCAGACACGAAAACAGGTTCCGTGAAAGAGGAGAGTTTTGATAGCTCGCCACTAACTTTGTCCACACCCAATTCAATGTTTACAAAAAAATCCTCACCCCCAGGATTGATACTGCTTGCTGGAATTCCCGTTGAAATATCTAGATCAGAGTTTATCAGAAGATGCAAAAATCCGCTTTCAGTCTGTTCGTCAAGATGTTTTTTCAGACCAATTCTGAATTTCAAACTCTCCTTGTTGTGGGCACAGAAAATCTTGCCAATGTCAAATGCAACAGCATCAACACCATCGTCTATGATTTCATCATAAACCAATTCATCAGAAACAGTTTTTGGAGTAACCACAAATTCATCCGTGCAGTCCCAATATTTTTCTGGAGCCTTCCAGCCACCACCCGCAACCTTCATTTCAATTTTTTCAGGATTACCAATTCTTGAAAGTTTGCAGGAAAAAGAAACGCTCCCAAGAGAGCTGTCAAGCTCAATATCCGTCAAATGACGTTGGTTATATCCCATCCCCTTGTTTGCAACATAGAGTTTTGAAGTTGTCCTGCCCGATTCTGTGCTGACCTCCATGATAAAATTTTGAGACCCATCACAGAAACGCTCACCCTTGAAGTTTCCACCAGAACCAATATCACACATCACCCAAATTTTGTAGTCATATTCACCCATATGTTCAAGTCCATCCCAGAAGTCAATCTTGAACCAAATCTTTTCGTCATCGGTTTTTGTTTGAATTCTAGCAATATTTAGTCGAGTATTTATCACGGGATCAGCTGTGTAATGAAGATTCCACCCGTTTGAAGAACCTGTACCTCCTCTGACATAGTGCATTACAGAAATAATTTTTGAATCCAGTTTGACATGATATTGATGAATTCCGGGGATATTTTTTGGAGTTGTTTTGAGAATACATTTTCCATCTTGAATTTCTGCTGAAACTCCAATCGCAGTTTTTTCTGAAAAAAGATTATAGGTCAGATGATCCGGGGAGAGGTCAGGGTCAGTTGCTTGATACATCCTGCCAACAATTTTGAAGTCAAGGCTGGATGGATTTCCAATCGCACGCCTTGGGATTGAAAATTTGATTTCTTTGTCATCTACAATTCCATTTCCAAGTCCACCTGTTTCAACCGTATCACCAAGTGAAGAATCCCAGGCATCCAAAATGAATTTTTTGTATCCATGACCTGTTGAAAATCTTGCAAAAAAATCTTCACCACCCATGTTGTATGAGCGTTCATTCAGCTTTGGCATTCCAGTTGCAGGGTTGTTATCAGTATCAATCCCAATCGAAATGAAGGGGTCAAGATTTTCATTATCGTTTATTTTTTTTCCAAATGTGATTCGCACATGGATATATTTGTTGTCATGCGAGAGATAAACATTATCAATATCCAAAGGTTTATCGGGATCAAGCGGTGAATCCCATACCAGAACTTCCTCACCTTTTGAGTCAGAGAAAACAGAAACATTGCTTGCAGAATTTGCCGGGAAACTTATTTCACCAGAACTTCCAATTTCTGTTGTCAAAATATAACTTGAGATTGTTTCCTCCGCAGAAACCCTTATCGCAGGACTTACAACAATAACTGACATTATCATAAAAATCACGACCAGAATACTCATTATTCGATTCATTTTTTCCTCCTGATTGATACATACTGATGTCTTTATTACAATCTGTTTCACTCGGTTGTTCAGTTTTCTAAATATGATGCCTTGAACTGATGATTGGTATTTTATCACAACTGGCGTGAACCTCAACCATCATTTTCATACCACTGTCACTTCATGCTACGACACGGAATCCGCCACTCACCGCCCCCCTTTTCAAGGGGGCACGAAGGGGGGTTCAACATATTAGCATTTAGATGAAACAATAATTTTGACCGGCTGGATAACTGTTGTTTTCTTGTTTTGAATACAATTTTCTAATCCCCTGGATTCCGCATCAAGTGCGGAATGACGGAGGGGAGAACGGGAATGACAATATTCCCAGTATTCACAACACTCACCCGCACATTCCTGACTTTTTTCATGCTGTTCACGTACTAACTACCAAAGGAAAGGAGAATAAAAACAATGAAAAAACTGACTTTACTGGTAATAATAATCTCTCTGCTTGGCTTCAACACAACCCCTCAGGTGGAGGCAAACGCAAATAAGGATGAAACAAACTATATCAAAAACACTGGTTTTGAGAGTGGAGAAATTTCTCCCTGGAAGGAATTTGGAATTGGCGGAAAATCAGCTGATGTTACAATTGATACCCAGGAATGTTTTGATGGAGATCAGAGTGCTTGCATAAATGCAGCGGGCAATGGTGTTACAGGATTATCTCAAAAATTCAAAGGAGAATTTCCTGAGAGCTTGACACTTTCTGCCTGGACAAAAACCGAAGGGGAAGCATGGATTGAAATGATTCAACTACGTCGCGGAAAACCAATCCGAGGGATACCCTTTTCCCAGTCAAAACACATCAGAAAAAATGAAGGCTGGGACGAATTAACAGTAACTGTAAAAATAGATGACAGAGCAGACGAACTTGAAATCCATCTTTTTTGCAAACAGGGGGGAACTTGGTATGATGAGGTTTCTTGCGTGGAATCTGGCGAACAAACCTCCTCAATTTTTTCAGAAATTATTAATCCAGGCTTGGCACCAGCTGGAACAAAACTGTATCTGTCCTTTGTTTGTCATCAGGAACCTCACAAGCAATACGGCCAGGAAAAATATACCAGAGAGAGACTTGAGGGTCTTGACAATTTTACAAAACTCCTTGAGAGATTTGGTGCAAAGCTGACCCTCCAAATCCAGCAACCCTTCACAGAAACATTGAAAAAAATGGATGAAAACCCATTCAAAGAGCTGGAACTCAATGGACACGAGGTCTGCACCCACTACCACGAAAATGTTTATGTTCCAAACCATGCACCATACGAGCAGAGGGTGAAAGCACTTGCTGATTTGAAAGCAGATGTTGATAGTTTTGGTGTGTCAAATCTAACTCTCTGTGGTGGCTGGCAACAGACAGATATTGTGGAAATTGCAGGTGAAGTTGGTTACAAATATCTCGACAATTATAAATATGCACCGACACAAGAAGGGTCGGAGGCTGGGCTCTCGGTGAATCCTTACAGACCAGAGGGTGATAATATTGAAGAGGTGGCAGAGGATGGTTTATGTCTCTACCTACCGGAAGGTCCGTGGGATATGGTCACAAAACCTGCGTCCATCAAGCATCACCCCACACCCGACATGTTTGATGCCTTCACAGAAATGATTAACGCTGCACTCCCCAAACTCGAACTGGGCAGGGTGAATTGTGCAAACGTGGTGATGCACCTTGGAAACTTTGCTGGACATGGAGCGGAGGAAACTCTTGAAATTTATGAACAGTATCTTGAAGAAATTCTTTCCCCTCATGCTGAAACTGGATTGATCGAATTTGCAACAATTTCTGAAGCTGGAAAACTCTACGAAGAAACCGAAGAGAAGGGAATCGCTCCGCTTCCTCAGGTTGTAATCATTGTGAATGAAAATTATTTCACAGACAATTCTGAGGCTGAGGTTGCAGTTTTAAATCTTAGAAAACAGGCAGAAATCTGTGAAAAATATTCGATGAATACTGAACATTATTTCACATGGTTTGCCTGGGAACAGATGAAAAAAATCGATCCTAATTATCCTGACTGGGCAAAAGAACAAGACTTCATCAACATTCATAGTCACGGTGCAAACAGAAAACCACCCAGCCCATCCCTGATTGGCAGGATGAGGGGGAAGAATTGGGAGCGGGATTACAAAACTGCATATGATGTGCAAACTCATGCAATCAACCTTGAAACTGGCAAGGTTCTTGACAGGAAAGGTGGAGCGGAACAGGTTCTTCAAGAGGGTGGCTCAGATATTATTTCGTGTGGCAGGATGGTTCACAGTGTGATTTTGAAGGTGAACGAAGATATTGGATTTGATATTGCAGTTGGACTTGGAGACAACAATGGAGCTCCCACAAATAGATGTTTTATGATGAATGTTCTCAATCGACCTGACGATATTTTCATTCATCCAAATGATGAATTTCTTCCCTGGGTGAATGGTCATTTTGATTTGAAGGGTCAACTTCTCACAGAGATTCGTGAACTTAGCTACTTTGAACCACAATATTTATTGTTTGTTATTCATGATTGGGACATGTTCAGGCATGTTGACGGTGACAAAGCCTGGAAGCACTATGAAGAATTAATCAAGTGGTTGACGGAAGAAGTTGGGTGCCAGGGAGCTTCTCTTGAAAATCTTTATGCTCAGGCAAATCACCGAGAAGAAATCAAGAATCATTGGGTTCATCTTGCTTGTCAGGAATTGATTTCTGATATAAAAGATAATAGAAAACTTGGAAATTATTACGGTTCAAATGGAAGAGAAATCACTCTCACAGAGATTCTTCAGGGTTGCCTGAAAGATGGTGATTTCACACCTGCTGATTTTATTGGACCAACCAAACTCTTTGAGCAAGAAAAAGAATTGACTCTGGATAAAAAATCTGTGACAAAAATTCTAAATGAAATCTCAGATGAAATAGTTGATTGGGAATCAGTTCCAGCATCCTTTGAGATTAACGGAAAAACTATTTCTGCGGGTCAGCTTCTCTATCTGGCTTGCTTGAAAAAACTGAGTAAGCTGGATGAAATCGTGGAGGTTCCATCAGTTTCAAACTATCCAGAAACCGCATACAAGAGACAAATCCCATTTGACAGATTGCAATTCTGGACATTCCGCCCAGCTCATTATTCATATTAATACCTCTGAATATCTACATCATCTTATAGGGACAACCTTAGTACTGTCCCCATAAGATGAAGAATAAGTATTGTTTTCTCTCGAATATTAGTTATTCTTTCCAATTGAAAGTGAGGGTGAAATGGCAAAACTAATTGATCTTTCGGAGTTTGTACCAGGAAGTAAGAGATTATGGATTGATGTTGACAAGGCAATAACAATAATGTGCCTAGACAACAACCTGGTCAGATTTATTTTTTCATCGATGACAGTCAGGATTATATTCCACAAAAATAGCCCAAGAGCTGATGAATTTGTTGAATATGTTCTATCAGGGAAAACAGATATGAGTATTTTCAAGGATTCAATTAGAAGAATTAAAGTTCTGCATGCATTAATAATTGGAATAAATATCCGATAATCATATAAGTCTAAGGTTTTGCTATTCTTATTAAATGTATTTGTGAATAATTCCTTGACGCGGTAGGTAATTCTGGTATATTAATACCAGAATACGAATGAGATAGGAGTTACCATGCATTACATGTTAATCTTGAATATCGAAGTTGCCGTTTTTGGTGTGTTTGGATTCATTGTCACGCTACTGGTTGCAAAGAGATTGAAGGGTGGAATACTTGAGACATCAATGAAAATGTGGGCGGTTGCCTTTTTCTTGATGGCGTGTTTACTGATATTACAACTATTTGGTCTTGAGCATTCTCTGTATGCTGTGATTCTTATGGGTCTTGCGATGCTTATACAGATTTTTGCACTGATAAAAATATTAGTTAACACAAGGACATAAAAGGTATTCCAATTCCCCATTATACTGACAACAACACAGTATGATGGGGGGTAGAAATACTATCTATGTAGCTCTGTTAATATTAATTATTTTTTTGGCATTCGGTTTTCATATCCCCCTGAGTACATCGTAAACTCGTTCCGTTCGATCACTCCAGTTTGAATCCTGATAATACTTGCAACGCTAATAAACACAAAAATTGGTATCAGAAGATAGTTGCTTAATTGGATTACAACCCGTCCTATTGTCAGATTTTCAATCAGAACTGGTGTTATTAAAACCAGGATGAACGGAGGAATTAAAAAATATAATGAGGCTGATGCCAACCAAAGATCGATTTGATTTCTTTTATCGCTAAAGTATAACTTTATTTGTAACACAATAACATTGAAGAAGGTGTCAATCACCAACGCCACTGTAAGTAAAGAAGC
>CBDUSO010000016.1:0-47335 GCA_965370295.1 uncultured bacterium | reverse complement strand
TTCTTATTGCGCATGTTTTTTTTGGCCGGGCGCCCCCCCCCCCCCCCCACTACGGTGTGTGTCCAAAGTCATCACTGTGGAAATTGAGAACCCATGGGATTTATAATATTCTACCAAAGCAGAAGGTATCAATAAGTTCTCCAAACACCGAGAAGGTTAAGGACGTACTATTGAATATAGTATTATGGTAGTACATACTAGGGTTATGAAAGAAAAAAATATGAGATTGACAGATGGCGAAGGAATTGGTCTTACACTTGGCTCGCTTGAAAAGAAGGTTTTCAAGGCATGCGTAGCTCTTGAGAGTGCAAATGTGAGAGAAATCCTTAATGAGATTCCGGACAAATATGCCTACACAACGATCATGACAATCTGCGACAGATTGTCCAAAAAAGGGATTTTCAAGCGTGAAAAGAATGGCAGATGCTACATCTATTCTCCAGCAACCACAAAAGAGGAACTTGATAGCCAGGCAATACATAAGGTACTTGGTAAGATTGTTGATTCAATGACAGAACCCGTGATGGAAGGGTTTCTGGATATACTGGAGACCAGAGACATGAAAAAGCTTGAAACACTCGAAAAAATGGTGACAAAGAGAATGAATGAAAGGAATTCAGGAGAATAGTCAACATGACTGTTGAAATGATTCTTGCAATCTATTTTTCACTGCTGTTCCCGGTGATGTGGTTTGTGATGACACCATATCTAAAGAACTACAGAGTGATGATAACTGTGGGCATTTTGTCGGTTGTCGGGTTTGTTGCTGGATCTTGGTTGTTGGCTGACTTAATTCCAAAATCTTTGAAATTGACCCTGACACCGATTGCGACAACTGGCGTTTACTACAATGCAACACTAACGGTTGCAAAGGATATTTGGTCAATAATAATTCTTTGCATTCCCTGGGTGATAATTTCAATTGTGATTGTGAGACTGGTGCTTGGATTTATTCTGCTTTCAAAAAAAACCAGTGGGTTCAAACCTGCAGATGGAAGATTGCAATTACTGCTTGACAAACTTGCGTTCAAATCTGGAGTGAATTCACCAAAATTGTTTGTGGGTTCTGCAGGCAGGATGGCATTCTCAACCCTCAACTCAATCTATATCTCAAGAGAGATTGCAGATTCTCTGCCTGATGAAAAACTTTCAGCATTGCTTGCACATGAACTTGCCCATATCAAAAGATATGACCAGATATCCAGATGGTGCTACATGATCATTTCATCACTCTCATTGTTGGCTCCCCCTACGTCTATCAAAAAAAAATACAGCCTCATGGTCGAAATAGAAACAGATCGCGAGGCAACAGAAATTCTTGGAGACCCGTTACCGCTTGCCCAGACATTATTATTTTGTGCCAGAAGGCTTACACCTCAGCTCTGTGCAACAAACTTGACATCGACAGAATCTCTGACCATACGAGTGAAATCTTTGTTGTCTGAAAAAATCACCAACAGGAATTCAAGCAGAATAAATAAATCAATTTTGGCTTTTGCGTTGATTTTATTTTTGAATTTGTTGATGGTGGCACCTTCGCTTACTGCGATTACAAAAGTAGAAACACCGATGATTTCAGGGCTTAGTGAGGTTGAAGTAGTACAGTTGCTTGAGGGAGAAATGGTCGCCCGTCTGGTAAGAAATCCTTTGAATCAAGAACAAGTAAAAATGAAACTGATACCTAAAGATGTTATTGAAGAAAGCACACAAACAAACATGAAACATGCTGTTCACTGCAAACGAAAACATTGTAGAACAACTCAATTCTAGGAGAAAAAAGAAAATGAGATACGAAGACGAAGAAAATGATAATATATTTGAGGAAGAAATCGAATACTCACCCGTTGCTGAAGAAAATACATCAGAGGAAGTAAGCATCAAAAGCCAGTCGTACGTTGTTGATGAGCCAGTACCAACAAATAAAAAATCAGGCAAACCGACATGGTTTGGTGTGATATTGATTGCACTCGTGTTCTCGCTGGTGTTCGGTGCAGGTGGTGGATACCTTGGATATCGACTGGGTGCGATGACAAAAACTACCTACATCACAGTCGAAGAAAAAATCCCAACAACAAAAATTGGTGAGGGTGTTTATTATGACGGAGTCATTGATGTTGTAAACCAGGTTGGACCGGCTGTTGTTTCTATCTCCGTGGAATTAATTGAAATGGTGGACAATGGTCTCAGGTTTAATCCCTTTGAGGGCTGGTATGGTGGTGGTCAGCCATCCTATCAGACAAGAGTGGTTGCAGGCTCTGGAGTTATCATAAATAATCCGTGGACAGATGAAGAAGGATTCATAATTACAAACAACCACGTTGTCGAAGGGAAGCAGACAAAAATAATTGTTACACTCAAAGACCAACGGGAGTATAGAGCTGTTTTGGTGGGTCGTGATGAGATGTCGGATATTGCAGTATTAAAAGTAAACGCAAAGGATTTACCATCTGCCGAACTCGGTGATTCGTCGGAACTGAAAGTTGGACAGCCGGTTATTGCAATCGGTAATCCATATGAGTTTGATCATACGGTTACAACTGGTGTAGTTTCTGCAACAGAGAGACTTTTAAAAATACCTTATTATGAAAATCCACAGCCTTCATATGGTGGGTTTGATCCTTTCAGTGGTAGAATGCAACAGCAACAACAAGTTTCCTACAAAACGTTATGGGGAGTAATCCAGACAGATGCTGCAATTAATCCAGGAAACTCTGGTGGGCCACTTGTGACTCTTGATGGGAAGGTAATTGGAATTAATTCCATCAAGCGAGAGGGTGATAATCTTGGATTTGCAGTTTCATCTGATATTGTGAAGAGGGTCGCTGAAGACCTGATAAAATATGGTCGAATATCTTGGCCGTACACTGGTATGGATTATGTGTCGATGACAAAGGACATTTCAGAAAGGTTTGATATAGAATTTACACCTGGAGTTATTGTTATTGAAGTTGGGTATGGACCTGCACGTGATGCTGGAATATTGTTGAAAGATATTATCACAAAAATTGACAATACAGAAGTAAAATCATCAGATGAGTTATTGGTTGCTATCCAAAAATATTACGTCGGTGATGAGATTGATGTTGAGCTTGTAAGAAACGGCAAAAAACTGACGAAAAAAGTTATTCTTGCCCCGTATCCTGATAGCTCACTAAACTAGCAACCAGCAATCATAAACACGCCACTTAAAACGACCCGAAAAGATTTCGGGTCGTTTATTAATTTCGGGTTGAACTTAACCGTGCAATCCATCGTATTTGTTTCAAAACATCCTTATAGACACGAAAAAGGAGCACTACGATGAAAAAACTATTAGCTACAAGCCTATCAATTATCTTGGTTTTATCGGTACTATCTGTGTTGATCCCACTGCAACAGGTTTCAGCCAAGACTGACAACAAACTCGTTTCAGTAACCAGGTGGATTCCACTTGGAGAAGACAGACAGGGGAATCCGCTACAGGGTGGAAAACAGGTACCCTGGGTTCGAAGCTCTGGAACATGGTGGGGCAGACAAGGTCACATCATGCCAGCTACCCCAGTTTATTGGTCGGTTGTGTATCTGACCATAGTTCCAGCCGGTGGGCGTTCCACCGAGAAGGATAAAATTTGCTGTATCCTGGATAATAATGGACGAATATGGTTTGACTCCGATGGATACTTCCACAATCCTTATGAGAGAATGACACCAGACCCCCCAGGTGAGTGTCGTGAAAACAATTTCAAACAGGATACAATCTCCTCGAACAACACGATGGGACCATATGCTGTTGGTGATTATGCAAACTTCTTCCATGACAGAGGTTACTGGTTTTCCAGGCTCAGTCATGTAAACGGTCCGTACACATTTCCGTATGATTTCTCCGGCAGATGTATGAAAATTGGAAATGTTGACATGAATGGAAATGGTTCTGCACTCATCCTTGCTGATGTCATCAGAGCCACTTGCGATCCAAATATGAAATTCAACATCTCAGTTGAAACTGATCTCTGGGAAGGCATGATGCCATCTGTTACCGCTGCCGCGATTTACAATCCAAACGAACCAACAAGAAGCCGTGCCCAAAGAATCCAGAAATCAACAGTTCTTGGTGCAACCGCAACAGATTTCCAAGTACCGGCAACCACATTCCACAACATCAATCCAGATTACAGAGGTTGGCTCGGAGTTGAAATCTTCAGAGATGATGGAGCAAACAACATAAACAATCCTCTGGGAAGTTGTTTTGCCCAAAACCTCACAGATGACTATAAAGCCGAAGAAGCCTGTGAGGCATTCATTGGTGCATCTGCAACCGGCATAACCGACACAGACACAGGACTCACAATAACCCCGTTCCTTGCTGACTTCTACTTTCATGATGAGGGCGGAGTTGGATATGGTTGCGGTGAAGGAATCTATAGAAACATTAACACGGGACAAGATCCATTTGCAAATGATATTGTAAACAATGGTGACATCAGAATGAGCACCATGACCATTTCAGCTGGTGGAACAATCTTGACATATCAAGCTGGATCAATCGTAACCACCGGCGATATTGATGTCGGTTTCATACTCACTCAATTTAGCAACACTGGATATTTTGACACAAACAATGATTCTGACTTTGATGATGGTGAATGGATCTATTATGATACCGATACATCCGCAACTGTTACAGCTGGTGACATCAGGCTTTCAAATGTTTCAAGATCAGGAAAAACATACTTCTGCGGAAGCGTGGTTGCCGGTCCTGAGATATACATTGAAAACTTTGTAGTAACCGGTTTCACGCTTGGAAAAAATGGTAACCCGAGAGCACTTGACCTTGAGATACTCCCAGGTGAAGCACCAATCACGGTTGCTGTTGACAAAGAGTTCATGGTTGAACAGACCTCCTCGGTTTCTGTAACCATGAATCCAGCACCAGAAGAAAATAAACTCGCATATGTTCTATTGACCGATGCAACGGGACACAGAAATGTTGCTGGAGTTATCTCCCACACTAAACCTGAGCTTAAAGTTCAGATTACTCCATATGAAGGTTCATGTGATGAGCTTGGAATAATCCATCCGTATACAATTGAGGTATACTACGAAAAGGGTTCTGGGAATCCTGCCGACCTTGGATGGGGTGGACCAAGAGATGGTACCTACGGATATTGGGAGATTCCTTCTCCAAGTATCCTTGGTAACACTATTATTCCAAACAACTATGACTGCTATTTTGTAAAAGAATTCATTGTAAAACCTGAGCCAATCGACTTTGAAAGTAACATCTCATGTCTAGCAAACATCAGTATCAGATACCCAAACATGACACTCACCCTGAAAGATTGGGACAACCCATATGACGTTAATGATTTGAATGGAGTTCCAATCTCAACAACCCCTGGTGCTGGTGATATTATTGCAGTTTATAATGCAAATGGTGCCGGTGTTGATTGGATGTTCACAGCGGGAACTGGTCCAAACAGATATATTATTCAAGTAAATACCGATGGAAGTTATCTAGTTTGGGAATGGGCTGACAACCAGACACCGACACAGGGGCTGGGAGCAATTGGTGCAATCGACCAGGAGGACACAATCATTGGTCCGTCAGAGGGTCAGAGAGTAAATGACATGCTCAGCGATCTTGATTGCTCAAAGAGAAATATCGAGTGCGATATTTGTGGAACTGGATTCCGTTATGAACTTGGTATTGTAACCGCTGGTGATACATGGGGACCATTTGACGGAACAACCTATCCAGCTATTCAAACCTACGGTGTTCCAGTTTTTGTATCAACCTACAAAACATCGCCTTGGGCTGAGAGTGGCGGAATGATTCCGCTTGCAATCTATCCCCGAAGTGCAACAAGCAATCTGAATATCAGAGTTCACACATACAACGCCCTCTGGGATTACAACAGCTCAATCGTTCATCCTCCTTATTTTGTGCCATCAACTGCTGAAGGAACAGACTATTGTGGAATCTTCACAATTGGCAAAGATTCCTCAAGCACAGGCTCTGGTGGTGGAAGTGGATCAGGTGGAGGATCAGGATCAGGCGGTGGAGCAGGTGGAAACATCACAGATGCGAGCGTGAACTTTGTTGAATTCAGAGTGGTTGACCATGCCCTTCAGTATTCAAAAGTAAACTATACAGCGGGAACAAATCCAATCTCAAGGAGACCAGTTCCAACTCCTCAAATTCAAACACCATATAACCCAATCCTTTCAAATCTTGTTCGTGAATTCAGATGTTATCCGGGCGGACAGACACATCCACTCAGAATCAGAGGTAGCATGATGGGTGATGGCAGAAGTGCATACCCCGCAATCTGGAGAGACCAGGTTTGGAAACTGGGAACAGAATTCACCCCGCTTACAGACTATGGAATATTCTTCCTGCTTCAAGATGGTCAGCGTATTCCACTGTCTTTCACAGCAACTGACAACGATCACAAAATTAGAAGAATTGAAATAAAGGGTCCGTTCAAGACTCCAAGATTCCCGATGAATTATGAGGAGAATGTATACAACGGATTACGTGGTTGCCCCATAAGATATGATTATTCTGGAAGAATAGTTGTTGACATCACAAACTGGAAAGATTACGAACTTGGAGCAGCTGATTTTTCAAAAGTTGTTAATCCAGGCTTCCAGGATAGACATGATTATCCGACAGCAAACCAACGACTCGTTCAAAATCGTGATCTTGATTACACAATGGTTCAGTCGTCTGTTTTTGTTTTTGACGAAATTATCCCGGTTGACCGTGGAGTCATCTCGATTGAAGTTCAACTTGCAAACGGCGTAACAAAATTCTGGGAAGATTGTTGCCAGGAGTATCGAATTGTTGGAATTCCTGTTCATGGTCTCCACATCGAAGGTGCTTCACCAACAATTGGACTTGGTTCTGATAATGTTGTTGATGTAAAGATTACAGAATGGGAAGACATCCAGCAGAACAGAGAATGTAACGATGCAATGGTGTTTGCATGGCAGGATAGAGGAGTCAGAATGCAGGATGGCTCAACACTTCTCGAGGGTGCAGGAGATGGATGGATAACCGGTGGACCAACATCTTCACGTGGTTCTGGTACTCCAAGTGCATTCTCCAGATATGACGACTTAAACGGTGATGGAAGAATCTCATTTGACGCATATGAAACCGAATTGATTGGTTCATACAACATCGCAACAAACACATGGGTTGGTGGAATCATTGATGCCAGAACATACCAAAGAAACAACGGAAGATATATCTTCGACATGAGTCTGGACAATGGATGCCGAATTGAAGATTATGGTTGGGATTTCAACGGTGACCATCTGATAAGTGAAGCTGAAGAACTCCCCGTTCACCTGAGTGCTTACAAGTACTATGATGACAACAATGACCGAAGCTTTGCCCCACTCTGGCAAGTTCCTGGAAACAGCAAGTATTACTCACACGAGGTGTATCTCGCTGGAGAAATTACACTTCGACCAATGGCAGGTGGCGGAATTCCTCGTGATCCTAACATCACAATCACAGCCACTCCAGAGATACTCACATCCGGTGTTTCACCAGAGATTATCAATCCAAATTCACCATTAACTCTCACAATTACAGACGACAACGGAAGACCAGTAGATCTCACAAAGGGTGGCAAACTCACACCAGATGAAGTTATGAACTACATCACCCAAAAGAGACCAGACAGAACCGGTCAGTACTACTGGACAACAACATCGCTTGCAAACAACAATGGCTCACTTTCCGACAACGAATCACTCTTTGACTTCTCACCAATCAAATACAATTTCTCACAGGCAAAAAAAGGAATCTACCAGTTCGAAGGATTCGTTGCAAACGATGTTGGTGAAATAAACCTGAAGATTGTAACTCCTGACTACAGTGGTTGGGGTACGACATCAATCAAAGTTGGTAGACCAACAGTCAGCTATGAGATAACAAACCTTGAGCAGGATCATCATGTCACGATGAAATATCCAGAGGATGCAGATGCAATCATGACAGCATTTGACCAGAGGGTGTACAAAATTAAAGCAACAATCCGTGATGCTGAAGGAAATCTCATCAAGGGTGTTTCAAACCTCCCGGGGAAGATTGGATCAGCAACGGATTTCACACGCTTCACCCCATTCCTGGTGAAAGCAAAAGTTGAAGGAGTTGGGGCACCAACAACCTTCAACCATCTCGCAGTGTCTGTAACTGACAATGTGAGTGCCACCATGAAGGATGTTGCACCAATGAGTACCTATTATAATACTGGTACCCAGATGAGCGGAACTTCTATGAATCTCGAAGCCTGGGGAGCTGGTTGTATCTACAACTCTGAACTTGCCAGCAACTATTACATCGCAGATTTCAATGGTGATGGAATGATTGATTACAAAGATTCCCTGAACATCGACAAAAATGGCTCAGCAACATTCTACGTGTTTGCAGATTCAGAATTTGGTTTAGGTGGACTTGTTGGTGCAAACAAGGCTACAGTCATAAGTGGTGATGTTGCAGGTGACACTCCAAGGTCTCAGGCAGTTTCATTCAACCCCGAGCTCAGATATGCACCAGACGGTAAATTTGCACTTGACTGGGATGCACTCACCACAACGTATGTTCCAATCGTAAAACCAAGAATCAGAATTTATGAAGATAAAACCGGTCAGGAATGGGGTTCAGAATTCCTCAGCTCCTCAAATTATGACCTTGTAAACAAAGCGGTGAATGTGCTTGTGGTAAAGATTTCACCAAGCTCAAGCCTTGAAACCGATCCGATTGCTGAAGGTTCAATTGTTGAACTGTCCGCAAAAGTTGGAAATAAGAGTGTCACCGAAGAAACCAAACGTGATCCAAACGACGAAATTTCAACATATGCAACACTTCATTTTGAACCAAGCATGATTGGTGAATCAAATGTTTCACTGAGATATAAATCAAAAACTTCGTTCAGTGATGATTTTGTAGAATCCGATGATGTCCTGACGTTTGACACAGTGAAGGGTGCAGTAATCAATGTTGAACATTCCGGTGTCTTTTATCCTGGACTTGTAAAAAAAGTTACCGTCAATGTGGAGTATGCCGGTTCATATGGAAAACCACTTGTTGGTGTTGCAGTATCTGTTAAGGGTGCTGGTGTGAACATGGAAGCAGAAACAAACGCTGAGGGTCAGGTTGAATTTGATGTTCTTCCAAGCAAGCCCGGCAGAATTGTTATTCGACTTCTTGGTGAGTATAAGACAGTGAACCCTGAAGTAATCGATGTTATCGCCGCTTCTCAAGCTCCAGTTATTGAGTTTGAGGAGTACGAAAAACTCACCCGCAAAACTGAAATGACACTGGTTGGAAAAACCACTCCAGATGCGTCGCTCTCGGTTGACGGAAAACCAATCAGCGTTTCAGCAGATGGCAAATTCTTCTTGAATGTTGAGCTTGCTGAGGGGAAGAATGAATTCAAAGTGGTCTCGTTCAATCCTGTTGGATCCAAAACTGAAACAATCGTTGTGATTACAAGAGACACATTGCCACCAGAAATTAAGATAACACCACCAATGAAAATGGATACGGTTGGAGCATCTGAGGTTGAGCTGACAATAGAGGTCAATGAGAAAGTAACCCTGACAATCGCTGGAAAAACTCTCGAACTTGAAGCAGGAGTTTCCAAGGTAATGATTCCAATCAATGCCGGCGATAACAGGTTTGATGTGCAGGCAGTTGACCAGATCGGAAACAAAACTGATGATGTTTTGAACGTGAGAGGTTACAGGCTCAAAACCATTGAACTGAAGATTGATAACCCGGTCATGCTTGTTGATGGTGAAATTGTGATGCTTGACACTGCTCCGTATATTTCCTCAGCAAACCGAACTCTTGTCCCCGTTCGTGCAATCTCTCAAGCATTTGGTGCAGAGGTTGGGTGGGATCAATCAGCAAGACGTGTGACGGTTGAGCTTGAAGGAATCAAACTGTCAATGGTCATCGGGCAAAAAACAGCCGTGTTAAATGGTGAGCTTGTCACAATCGACCAGCCACCAGAGATCGTGAATGGTCGAACAATGGTTCCATTCAGGTTCATTGCAGAATCTCTTGGTGCAGAGATTAGTTGGAATGGTGAAGAACGTTTGATAACCCTGACCAGATATTATTAACTAGATTTACACAACAGTTTTTTACTCCGGCTCGAAAGCCCCCGTCTGGAAGGTGGGGGCTTTCGCTGATTGTTATCCTTTTTTACATAAAATATTCCAGCTATTCCCGTCCCAGGATTTGCAAATCTGCGATAAATCATTATAATGTGAACATGGCTAGAATACTATTGGGACTATCGTTTCACGCAGAATCTGTCAAGGCTGTTGCCATTGATGTCAACTCTGGGAATATGGTTGGCAGGGCAATTGAAAAGTATTCAAAGGGCGTGATTCGAGAAAATCTTCCAACAGGCGAGAGGATCCCCGCCGGTTTTGTGCTTGCAGATCCAAAGGCATGGCTGGTTTCAATGAAGGGTGCAATTGCAAGGCTGATGAATGAGACTGGAATCCCGCCCCCTGAAATAATTTCGCTCGGTGTTTCGATGGAGAGTTGTGTGGTTTTGCCAACTGATTCTTTTGGTGTGCCTCTTTGCATGAAAGAAGAATTTGCGAGTAATCCGCATGCCTGGCCAAAGCTTTGGAATCACAGGGGAGCAGCCCCACAAGCAGAAAAACTCACGAAGATTGCAAGGGATAGAGGAGAACCATTTCTCGACCAGACTGGCAACAGGGTAAGCTCAGAATGGATGTGGCCAAAGCTTTTAGAGGTTATTGAAAAATCTCCCGAGGTTGCACAGGCAACAGAGTGGTTTATTGAAGGCTCTGACTGGATAGTCTGGCAGTTGACGGGAAATCAGATAAGAAACCTCTGCTCGGCTGGATACAAGGCATGTTATATTGAGGGAATTGGTTATCCAAGTGGAGCATTCTTTGAAAATGCTTCTTTTGATCTTGCCAGGATTGCAGAAAAAGTTAGGTCTGTTCCTGTTTTACCATCTGGAAGATTTGTTGGTGGGTTACTTCCAGAAGCCGCCCAAAATCTTGGATTGATGCCCGATTTATCAGTTGGTGCTGGTGTGATTTCAAACCATGTGGGAGTTGTTGGGGCTGGTGTTTATGAACCTGGTGTCCTGACTCTGGTTTTTGGTGATTCAACGGCTCACATGTTGATGAGTGATGAAGAAAAGATTTTTGAAGGTTACTCGTGTATGGTTAAAGATGGAATCGTTGATGGATATTGGGGATATGAAGCTGGGCAACCCGCAACCGGTGAGTTGTTTGAGTGGTTTAAAAATATTCTCTCTCCGGTGGGGCTATCAAGGAGAGCTGAGTCTGATGATGTAGATGACGAAGTGGTGCTGGACAGGTGGCTTTCTGAGGTTCCCCCTGGTTCAAATGGGGTACTCTCTCTTGAGTGGTTTGATGGGAACAAGAGTGTTCTTTTTGATCCGTCATTGTCGGGAGTTATCACTGGGTTGAAACTTGGCACAACGCCCGCTCAAATCTATAAATCTCTTGTTGAGGCAACAGCATTTGGAACAAAAAAAATAATTCAAGCATTTAAGGACGGCGGACTCAAAATTAATAAAATTGTTGCAATTGGTTCTGTTCCCTTCAAGTCACCTTCCAGACTTCAAATATATGCAGATGTGATTGGGTTACCAATCCATGTGCCTGATACCCCGGAGGCAATCGCAAGAGGAACAGCAATAATTGGTGCGATGTCTGTTGATACGAAAGAACTTGGATACAAGGGGAGGGAAGCATATTTTGAGGCAATGAAATCTGAAGATCATGACTACTTTGAACCAAACGAGAACACCAAAAAAATCTATGAAGAAATCTATGAAAAATACTCAAAATTGCATGATATGTATGGATTAAAATAATTAAAAACCCCCTGTTGATTTGGAATTATGCATCCTTTTCAACAGGGGGTTTTTAATTCTGTAATTAGTTTTCTGGAATTGAAAAAATGTTTGAGAATTCTTTTGTGATGAGTGTTTTGTTATTATCTTCGGTGGTTAAGCTGAAAGTCATGAAGAGCTTTGCCTTTATTCTCTTGCAGTTTTGAGATTTCATTTTGTCAAGTATTGTAATTGGTATGTAGTACTTCATATCCCATGCCGGCATATCTTTGAAAATTCTAAAAACGTTTTTTACTTCACCAAGGGTGCCAAGGTAGGCGTCATCCTGATCTGCATTGTACCACTTGACGTTGTAATTCATCAGTTTTATTCTACCGATACCAGCTCTTGTAAATGATATACGATTGATAACCTCGAGCATACCGCTTCTTTTCATGTTCAGCTTGGAAATTTTGTTTTCAAAATTTGCATCGAGATCAGATTTTTCTACACAAGTAATATCGCATGCAAGGACTTTGTTTGTTCGGCAGGCATTCAAACGAACTGTTAACTCACAGACATCACCTGGTTTTGTGTTTTCGCCACTTTCGACCCAGATCACAAGGTTGTTTGTGGACTCTCCAGGGTTAAGTGTGAAGGTTTGCCTGAGTTTGCCTTCTTCGTACCCTGTTATCCAATCTTCTTTATTTTTGTCAACTTTGACAGCAAATGCCTGAGCAGCCTTGCTTTGGTTCTTGACATAAATTTGGAGTCTAACTCTTCCATCCTCTGACATGTCGACACTGAGTTTATCGCCGTTTGAGGTGAGCCAATAGCTGATAAACTGGCAGTCCTTCCTCTTTTTAATGTTTAGCCGTCTTGTGATCGTTTCGGTATTTTTGCCACAATCAACAACAATAATAATTGTTGAGTCACCAATTCTTGTGTCAGCAGGGATACTGAAAGAGACAACAATATCTGCATAAGAACCAGATTCAATTGTAATATCATACTGATTGAGGAATGAGAATATTGGTTCACCTTCGTTTTGAACTTCTAAAGTAAATGCACCCTGTGATTCACTGAAATTCCAAATTCTGAAGGTTTCATTCCACCTGGATTCTGTCTCCGCTGTCTTTTTGATGTTGGATTTTTTATCCAACCATTCAAGCTCAAATGAACAATCCATGAGCCTGCATGTTAGTCGCCAGCTGAGAATACGAGATTCGCCACATGCAGAAATTGTAACCTTAACTCGAATTGTATCACCTTCACCAACCCCGTTTGATGGTGAAGCCATTATCGGTATATTTATGGATTCATCAGGATTTAGATATATCTTTTCACCGTTTCGATTGGACTTAAATGAAACGCTCCAGAAGGAATTGATATCCTCAGAATTCTGTTCGGCTTCGAAGTTTATGATAAAGAACTGCTGTTTGGCACTTGTGTTTTTGATGATAAAGAACTTTGTACTGTCTGTGCCTGGGCTGACATCGTTTCCGATACCATTTCCGCCACCTTCCCAGTTTGCTTCAAATGAACAATCAGGTGCAGAGACACGGATATTTGCGGTCAACTCTTTTTTCTGTAATCCGGTTTGAGCAGAGATTGCGATCAAACAATCTTCACCAGCTGATATTGATGAGTTTGGAGTCACCGATAGTTTTAATGATTTTGATTCACCTATGGACATATCCAGCCAAAGAGGTGATTTGTTGTCCACAAAAACCACATCCCAGTTATCGTTTGAAGAGCTCAAGATCAGTTCTGTTCTGAATTCTTTTTCAGAAACATTTGTGATAACAAACTCAAACAAACCTTTTGTTCCCCTGAGAACATCTTCTTGAATCTCAGAACCATTTGGAGATTTTGTCCACTCAAGCAGGAACAACCATGGATTAGGTTGAAGCTTTTCATCAACACAATACTCTTCTGTTTCTTTTCCATTTGTAATAAGTTTTAAACAGTATTCATAAAATAATTCCGGTTCTGCTGTTTCGTCAATGATTTCGAGTCTTGGATTTGAGTAGGAGACTTTGTGAGTTGATATGGTTTCTCCGTCTCTGACAAGCTTGATTGATACATCAGAATTTTTGGGTTGAAAGGCAATATCTGGGTTGATTCGAACATCAAAAGCTACCCTTCCTACCCCTTCATTTTGACTAACTTTGTAGTCCACAAATTCGATTCCATTTGACTCACCGCATGGGCAGTCAAATTCAGTAGAACCATCTATTTTGTGGGAACCAATCCTTAGTTCAGAGATGTTATTCTCGTCTGATCCAAACCATCCTGCGGGTCTTCCTTGAGGGAGTGTGATGTTCAAGATTGCATCCCCGTACACTCCGAAGCTACCAGCCTGCCTGCCAGATGGTGAATTCAAGATCGGCACTGCCATCTTGATTCCTGGATTTGGTGTCAGTTTGATTTGATCTGGAAGTGCAAAAACTTTGAACATGCCAAAATTATGATCGTTTTTCTCGAAATTAAGAACTATATTTCTGGGTCTTGGTGAGTCCTCGATGGTTAACGAGAGGTAGTCTGTTCCTGCAAGTTTTCCTCCACTATCCTTGCTCCATGAAGCCTTACAGGTGCCAGAAATATTGAAGACACCTTTTATTTCCGATGAACTACTTGAGAAGGATGAAGTATTGTTGGCTGGACGGAGATCTCTCATTTCAAAGTGAATATCTGTAAATTTGGACTCAAGATCGGGGCAGGAGGCTCCGGGGAAAAATCCACAACCCTCTTCAAGATTTATGTTCATTCCAGATTCACTTGAAATATCAAATGAAAAATCCACAAGTGATGATAGAAGAATCAATGAAAGATTCTCAGCTTGATTGAGTTTGCTTGTCGGATGGTTTTCAAATATCATTTCAAAATTACCAACTACCCTTGAGCATGTCTCACATCCTGGAGGATTTGAAAGCTCTATGCTCAAAATTTTGCTCATTGCTTCCATCGGGATTTGAGAAATATTCCACGCAGGTTTTTTGTTTGATGTGCCAGCGGTTGGAATACAAATTGAATATTGGATTGTATTGTCGTTATATGTTGATGGGATCACATCAAATCCTGCAAGAAGGAATGATACATCAATGATATTGCCAGAAGAAGTCTGCAATACCACGGTATCAAAATCTGACAAACTGCTCAGATTTGATTTGAAATCCACCTTGAATGCCTTCAAGTTGTCCTTCTCGATTGACAACCAGTCGATAAGTTTAGTCAGTTTCAACGGTCGACCTATTGAATCGGAGTATTCTAAAAGTGGAACAGCTTTGGTTTTGCCATTCGCGTTTGTGAGAACTTTTGCACCTTTTGCGAATGAATCTATTGGGTTATCAGTATCGATAGCAGAAACATTTTTTACAGCAACGAGCTGTCCAAGCGAGCTTCTTCCAAGGGAGGTCATTCCCATCACGGCACGTTCAATTATTTTTTCATTCTGGAGCGGGAACAGGATATCGATTCTTTTTTCTGCTCCATCCCAGCTGACTTCACCCTCCAGATTTTCTGCAATAAATCGGAAAGGAAGCATGGTTCTGCTGTTGATGATAATTGGTGCAATTTCAGGATTTTCATTTATTTGAACTTGTTTGCCATCAACCGTTGCAATGTTTTTTCCGATTGATAATGAAATTGAATGTGGAGGAAGATTGACAACTACTGATTTTGTGGCACCATCCCAGCCAAGAGATCCACCAACTGCTTCGATAATTGGTCTGATTGAGACAAATGTGTTTGATTGAATTATGATTGGCTCAGCATCGATTTCTTTGGTTTCACAATCAACCCCCATCTTCTTTTTACCAATCCAGAGTTTGATTATGGTTCCGTTGGGATTTTCGCATAGAGATGGGACATATACGGGGTGGACAGAGGAGCGACCAGCAATATGACCGTCTTTTCCAATAACCATCAGCGAATATGAGTGGCTTCCTGGAGCTGGTTTATCGGTGTAGCTTGTGTCGGACGGTTTCAAAGTGGTGATTGGCTTTGCACCATCGATATAGTCGCGATAGAGATAGATGGTTGAAGCTGTCTGTTCTGCCCAACTGATTGTTACACTTTCTGGCGTTGGATTGACTGAAATTGAGATAAATTTGACTTCATTGTTTCCCTGAGCAGATGCTGGTGGTACCAGAATCAAACTGGATAGTAGTAGTATACTGATTACAATTGAGATGATTCTCTTCATATGAACCTCCATATATATGTATAGGATAACTCATTACATGATTCGGTCAATAGGCTAATGGCTGTCAAGGTTAACAACTAATTAACCTGACGAATAAAAATACGAAAGAATTACTGGATTAGATACATAGACCCAAAGTAATAAAAAATATTGGATGAAATGTATCCTAGTATTTACCCGAATAAATCCTTTCAGTAATTTCGGGTGTAAGTCCCGGATTTCCGGGTATTTTACCGTCTGTTGCTTTTTGTTTGAAAAGATCGCCTGCAAACTTTGGAATATCCAATGTTGGTATGTTCAAGTCGTCCAGCGAAACATAGCAGTCAATTGACTTCAGGAATCCAGTAATATCGCCCATTACCTGTTCGGTGAATTTTCGGTGTCTATTCGGGAAAAATTCTTTGATATATCCAAGAGTTGGTGGGAGCAGAAATGCAAGACCAAGCCCATGTGGAATATCGTGGTGAGCAGACATTATGTGTTCCATCCAGTGCATGAGGAATCCACCTGGTCTACCATTGTTTGGTAATCCGCAAAGAGCAACGGCAGATGCCCATGAAAGTTGAGATCGTGCGGTAATATCATCACCGTTTTCTATCGCTTTTGGTAAATACTCCATAACTGTTTTCATCACGCCAACACTTGTATAATCCTGGATTGGCGTGTGTTCATCTGTGTTTGTGAGATATGTTTCAAGCACGTGGATGATTATGTCTAATCCCCCAAAAGCGGTGTGATTTGGTGGGGTTGTCGTTGTGAGTTCTGGATCGATGATTGATATTTTCGGGAACATGAAAAGAGAATGGAGTCCAAATTTTTCGTTTGTTTCCCAGTTTGTGATTACAGAAGCGGCGTTGAATTCTGAACCAGTTCCAGCAAGAGTTGAAACCTCAAGAATTGGAAGTGCCGATTTGACTTTTTCTTCTTTTGTTACGTGTGACCAACTCGGTTTTCCTGAGCTGATTGAAACTGCAATCAGCTTGCTGGCATCCATCACTGAGCCACCACCAATTCCAATCACAAAATCACATTCGTTTTCTTTGGCAGTAACAACTGCTGAATCACAAGTTGACTCTCTGGGATTTGGTTCGATGCCATAAAATGGAACTGGTGATAAGCCCGATTCTTTTAGAAGTGTTAGGCATCTCTCGTCGAGTCCTGTTTCTTTTGCGGATGACAAACCAAAAACGACAAGTGGCTTCTCTCCAAGGCTCTTTGCAAGCTCGCCAAGTTTTTTTATCTCGCCTGGACCGAACACGACTTTTACTGGATTATATTGTGTGAAATTTATCATGATCACATTCTATCATTCCAGCAAAAAATTACCAGTATCTTGTTTGAAAAAACGACAAAATGAGTATGATATATCTCAATGAAAATATTTTCTGGTGGACAAACTGGTGTTGACAGGGCTGGTTTGGATGTTGCGATCGAATTGGGAATTGCCCATGGGGGCTGGTGTCCTAAGGGCCGGATGGCAGAAGATGGTAGAATCCCAAAAAAATATGAACTTCAAGAAATTGATTCGATAAACTATGCAAAGAGAACTATAATGAATGTGCTAGATTCCTCTGCGACCCTGATCATCACACGGAAAGATATGGGTAAGGGGACACTCCTTACAAAAAATATTGCAGAAAAAAATAAAAAACCATTGCTGATTATCCAAATAAATGTTCAAGTCTCCCAGAAAAAAGTTGATGAAATTACTGAATGGTTGAAAAAAACAAATCCTCAGATTTTAAATATTGCAGGGCCAAGGGAATCTACAAATCCAGGAATGTATGCTGTAGTCTCCAGACTTCTAAAAAGAGTTTTTGAACAAATAAAATAATTTCCAAAATTAAATGCCACTTGACAACCACCAAACTATCATTATATTGACTATGTAGTCAATGACAGCAAAGTCAATGACAAGGGAGTCAACGTGAAATGACTGAGATTAATTCAAGGGTCAAAAAAAAGAAGCAAACCAGGGAGAAAATAATTTCCGCTGTAATCAGCGTGATCTCTGAAGAAGGAATCACCGATAGTCTGGTCAAGTCAGTTTCAAAAACGGCAGAGGTTGCACATGGCTCAATATTCGCTCATTTTGGATCAAAAGAATCCATGCTTGCAGAAGCTGTTCAAAATTACAAAACAAAAATTTGGAAATATCTCTTACCCGAAAAAAGTGAAAATCAACTCAGCAATGCACTCGATGCACATTTGAAATTAATATCTGAAAACGAGAACCTCTACACAAATCTAATTCTAAAAACTTCAATCCTGCCAGAAAAGGTTCGGATGATTGTCCTGCAACTCCAGATGGAAATCTCTGCCTATCTGATAACAGCGATTACTGCAGGGGTTTCAGGCAACAAAATCAGAAAACTTGACCCAATCCTGGCGGTAAACATGTGGCTTGGTTTGGTCAACCACTACCTGCAAAATGCAGAATTATTTTCACCAGGAGAATCAACCATAAAAAAACATGGAGAAGCCCTGAAGAAATTCTTCATGGAGCTGGTCAAAAGGGAGGAGAAATAATTATGAAAAATACATGCACATCATGTGGGAGAAAGTTCGATGGTGAGGGAGTTTACTGTGGTGATTGCCTTGACAAGAATGGAAAATTGAAACCGTTTGAGGAAGTCAGAAAATCTTTGGGATTGAATATCGCCAGATCTCAGGGTTATGCAGAGGAACCTGCATGTGAAATCGCAGAATCCATTCTCCAGCAACAACCAGCCTGGAAAAAACGATTCGAAAAAATCGATAAGAAAAAAAGAACCACTAAGAGAAATAAAAAAATCAAGAAATGGTCAATTGGAATCTCCACATTTCTGGCTATTGGAATGATCATATTTGGTGGTTTGTATTATGCTGGAATAATCAGATTTTTGAATCCAACTGTTATTTACGAAGGTGACTATTCGGAATTGCATGGTGCAAATAACAAATATTTGTTCTTTACAAAAATTATAAGTTCTGAAGATGAGACAAAAAGAGATCGGGAATGCCTGTATAAGATGAAACTTTCAACAAAAGAAATTACACCAATAAGTTCAGAGACTGATGCCAAGGTCTTCTCACGTTTAGGTTGGCAATCCCTGGTTAATGATAAATATGTAGTGTGGGCTGATGGTCGTTTTGCAACGGAAGAAAATTATGGATATGATATGTTTGTTTCAGACTTCAAAGATGACGAAAGAAGAATAACCACAGATACATTACTTAGAATGCCATTCAAGCTGTCCGGTGATTGGATTATTTATATTGAATATGATGTTGATTTTTTGAATGTAGAAATATTTGCTCATAATTTGTCTAATCCGAAAAATACTCCTGTCAAAATAGTCGAATTGTTAAAACAGAATGATGGCACTTTGGATGTTAACACTTTTGATGGTGAGACATATTTAGTGTATGTTGAAAAAATTAATGACAAAAAAACACTAACAATCCATAATCTTGATACAAATAAAAAAACAAATGTTATATCTCATAGCAAGTTATCTGGATTGACAGTTTTACATCATCAAAAAAAATTGTTCTATGCGATAGATATTGAAGAATACGATCGGACTACAAAGAAAAAATTGCTGAGACCAAAAAAACAGAAACTTGTGGTTTATGATATTGAAACTAAAAAAGCAAAAACGATTGGGACATATTATTCAATTTATCGTATTGCAGATATGATTGATAACTATTTTATTTTTGGATCGCTGGGACATCAAGGGCGACAAATATATGAAGATGAAAACGGGAAGAGATCAGTTGAATTTGAGAATAATAAGAAAGGACATTCAAATAGCTATATTTACGATATGGAAACACAGAAAGTAAAAGTCACCGACTTATTTGATTCAACTGGTTTTAGTTATACAGAAAATGGCGGGAATAACCGGTATTCTGCTTTTGTAGAGAGTTTTAGTCTCAAATCGGGGAGTGCATTTTATCTTTTTGACTCAAGAGATATGTTGTTGAGGGAGATAATTCCTAATAAGAAGTACAATTTTTTCTCGTTTGTATTCTCAAAATATGTTCTCTATTATGGATTACAAGAATACATAAATAAGAAAAATACAGAATATACAATCAACAGGATTGTATTGAGATAGGGAGGAGAAATAATTATGAAAAATACATGCACATCATGCGGAAGAAAGTTCGATGGTGAGGGAGTTTACTGCGGTGGTTGCCTTAACGAAAAAGGAAAACTGAAATCATTTGAAGAAGTGAAAAAATCTTTGGGTTTGAGTATTGCCAAATCTCAAGGATATGCCGAAGAACCCGCGGGTGAAATCGCAGAGTCCATCTTAAGGCAACAACCAGCCTGGAAAAAACGATTCGATGCTATTGCTCGGAAAAAGAAAACTGAAAAGAGAAAGAAAGCATTTAAAAAACTCGTTGTAACAGTACCCATTGTCTTGTTGGTGGGAGTCATCATATTTGCCAGCTTGTATTATTCTGGAATAATTCATATAACTAAAACAATACATAAGAGTAGTACCCCAATAGTATTATGTGGTGTGAATGATAAATATGTTTTCTTCGCAGATACTCGTAATATAGATGATAATAGATGTTGTTTATACAAGAAAAATATTTCTGCAGGTAGAGCGACTCCAATATCTTCTAAAGAGGAAGCCTGCGTTTTGTGGAATAATGGAAATTCACAATTGAATGAAAAATTTATTGTATGGTCGGACAAGAGACATATCACCAACAGAGATGGAGGGATTGATCTCTATGCTTCGGATTTTAACAATACTGAAAGAAGGATAACTCCTCACACGGCAAGAAGATCACTACCCTTTCTTTCTGATAATTGGGTAGTTTATGCCGAGGATGGAACAGAGGGTACTGTAAAGGTTTTTGCGTGCGACATATCTGATAGAGAAAGTAAACCAGAAAAGATATTTGAATATTCTGGAACATTTTATAATTCAGATATTGATTTGGCAACATTTGAAGATGAGACATACTTGGCATACACCAGAGAGGCAGGTAGCAAAAAAGCACTTATTCTTGTCAATTTGGATACCAGTGGAAGAACAGAAGTTTTTATTCATTCTGAATTATTGGATTTAGTAGATTTACATCACGAGAAAAAAATATTTTACACAATGCAAGTGAAAAAATATGATCCCTCAAAAAATGAAATGATCATCGATCAAGATAGTAAGCGATTGATGATGTATGACATAAACACTAAAAGAATAGAAACAATTAGAATATTTCGTTCATTGAGTCCGTTGCACGTGTATGAGGTAGGTGAATACTTGATCTTATTGACACGTACTTATGAATCTGAACTAGGATCAAAAATACATAATCTAGCAGATAAAAATCGAAAGGTGAATTGGAACACATTTATTTACAATCTTGAAACTGAAACCCTGTTTTCATTACTTGACGAAGAGGATCCATATATACCGCTTGCAGGTCGGGGGAATAAATATTTTGCCAAAAAAGGGTATCTGTTATTCATGAAAGATTGTGATATTAATCATATTGAAAATACTATATGTCTGTATGATTTTACGAATAGAAAAATGATAGAATTCAGAAAACGTAAACCAATGCATTTTGTTACGGTAAACAAAAACATTCTCTACTATTCCATCAAGGTTTCTGAGGGGGTCTACTCAATCAAAAGTGTCAATATGCGAGGATTTTAAAAGTTAAGCAACTAGATGAGAAATAATCCTGTCCTCTGCAGGCGAGAGTTTGTCTACTGATTTTGCAATCCACTTCTGTACCATATCAAGTGGGAGGTTTTTGGATGTTGAGTCTTGAATGGTTTTCATCCAAAAACGATATGGTGCGGAACCCGCTATGTTTGTTTCAAAAATATCATCAAAAGTGTTTGATTTGTATGCTTCAACCTTCTCTGAAATATCTTTCTCAATGTTTGCTTTTACGATTCCGCCAAAATAATCCTTCACGTTACTCATAACTCTATCTTGAATGGTGTTCATGATTGCTCCAAGTTTTGTGTATGCAGTTTGAGATATGGATTCGTTACAGAGGATGTTCATGATTGACTTTGTGTCTTCTTGTGAATTGTTTGGAATATCTTCAAAAAATACACCCTGCCTCACCAAATCGATGTGGTTGGGCTGGATATTTGTGATTTCATCTGAGAAGTTGTTGTCAGCTTTCAGGAAAAGCATTGGGAGGAATGGGAATTTTGAAAGTATGCCGTTGCTTATGTTGTCTACTGTTACTTCAAGTTTGTTATAATAATCAGCAATACAAGATTGGAGTCTTAGGGTGGATATTGTGACAGTTCCATGGTCAAGCCACGCAATTTCGTCAAGACTATTTGGATTTGATAAACCTAAAATCTTTTCAACTTGACCATCGATAACCCAGACTGAAACCACTTTTGAGCCAGAGTGTATCTTTGCTTGAAATGTATTACCTAGTTGGGCTAGTCTACTTATAAGCACAATTATTGGCACATCGATAAATTCAAATTGTTTTGATTCCATGTCCCTTATAGTAGTCAAAATATAAGGGATGAAAAGATGGGAACATGATTATTTCTTAAATGGATGATTTTATTTTGTTAACAAAGTCCTTTATTTTTTGTTCGTCTATGCTTGGATCAGCGAGCCCTTTGGAGGAAACCATTTTTTTCATGATTGTTTTCTCCAGTGATCCCATTTTGTCCCAGTTGAGTTGGGCTCCAAGATGAGCAATCTCGATTGCCTGCTCGCGAAGTATCTTTGGAAAACCTTTTTCAATCTGAGCTTGGAGTTTGTCACCTGTTTCCATGCAACAAACAAAAAAAGCGATGTTCATTTTTTCAAGTTTTCTGATGTTTGCCTTCATGAATCGAATGAGGTGTGCATGAAGGTTCCCCATTCTGACAGAACCGCCAGCAATAATGAGGTCATATTGTGTTACCACAGGATTTGCATCGTTTGTGAGGTCGATGATATCGGGTGATTCAAACTCTTTTGAAATAAGTTCTGCACAGTATTTAGAAGCTCCAGATTTTGTTGCGTAGGCTATGAGTGTTTTCACGATGATACCTCCTAAGGCATGTGTAAGATATTATGCCACACAATACAAAACCCTGCAAGTGTCGTTTGACAAAAGCAGGGTTTTTATATAAAAAATGTTTGGTGTGTGTAGTTTTTACTACTTGATTTCGACAACTGCACCAACAGATGAGAGTTTTTCTTTGATCTCTTCTGCTTCTTCGTTTGAAACCTTCTCTTTGACTGCTTTTGGTGTAGCATCAACGAGTGCTTTGGCTTCTTTGAGTCCGAGTCCTGTGATGTCTTTGACTGCCTTGATGACTGGAATTTTCTGCTGTCCAACTTCGAGGAGGATTACGTCAAATTCAGTCTGCTCTTCTTCAGCTGCGGCTCCGCCACCACCCATTCCACCGGCCATCATGACAGGGGCTGCTGCGGCTGATACATCAAACTTCTCTTCGACTGCTTTTACGAGCTCTGAAAGCTCAAGCACGGTCATCTTTTCGATTGCTTCTAATATTTCTTCTTTGGTCATTTTGTTTCTCCTTGTTTGTTGCGACTATGCCGCTTTTTCTTTTTCTTCTCTTACAGCGTCAAGCACTCTGGCAAGACCTGTGATATTTGCCTGTAATACTCTGGCAAATTTGGTGATCGGGCCGTTAAATGCACAGGCAACCATTCCAAGTAGAATTTCTCTTGATGGGATGGATGCGAGGGCTTTGACACCTTCTGAATCGAAGAGCTTACCTTCCATTACACCAGCTTTGAGCTTGAGTTTTTTTGGATAGAGCTTCTTGAATTCAGAAAAAACCTTTGCGGCGGCTGGAACTTCTTCCATTGCAAATGCGGTTGCTGTTGGTCCTTTGAATTGCTGGGCAAGACCTTCTATTTCCAGGTCTTTGACTGCGAGTTTTACGAGTGTGTTTTTGTAAACTATCAACTTCACGCCAACTTCACGACACTGTTTCCTGAGTTCAGAAATTGCACCGGCACTAAGTTTCTGGGAATCAATGATGATTACACCGTTTGACTCATCCCAAATCTTTCTGATTTCTCTTACAACTGCTTCTTTTTCGCTTCTTGTTATCAATTGGTACTCCTTTCTGTGAGGTATACAAAAACAAAAAAAGGGTCACGCCGCGATTACGACATGACCCTTTTTGAAGAATCTTTTTTTGTCGTAACCTCGGTTAGTTGTCTTGTTAGACTTTTAAACCCAATCCATGCGGGTACTCACTGTCTCTGGTTACATATCCTGAAATATTATCAGGAAGTTTGTTTGTTAAGGTATTTTGTGGTTATGCTTTTGTTGAAACGAACGCTCTGGCTTTGGAAACATCAAGTTTTACACCAGGACTCTGGGTCAAGCTGAGTGTAATGCCTTCGATATATGTTCCTTTGAGTGAAGCAGGTCTAACGCGGAGTACTGTCTGAAGGAAAACTGTGAGGTTGGCAATGATGTTTTCTTCGGAAAAGCTGATCTTTCCAAGACGAACGTTCATGTCAGCAAACTTGTTTACACGGTATTCAATTCGTCCAGCTTTGAATTCTGTTATAGCTTTTCCAATATCCATGGTAACAGTTCCAGATTTTGGGTTGGGCATGAGACCCTTTGGTCCAAGAAGTTTACCGAGTCTTCCGACTGTTCCCATCATGTCAGGGGTTGCGATTGCAAGATCAAACCCGAACCATCCACCTTGAACCTTTTTCACGGTTTCATCGTCAGCGATGAAATCTGCTCCAGCTTCGCGGGCTTCGGCTTCTTTTTCACCCTTGGCAAACGCCAAGATGCGGACTTTTTTTCCAGAACCTGCGGGAAGTGAAACGGTTCCACGAATATTCTGGTCTGCCTGTTTTGGATCAACACCGAGTTTCATTGCGATCTCGATTGTTTCGTCGTACTTGCAGGATTTGAGTTCCTTGAGAAGTTTTACAGCTTCTGGAATCTCATAAAGCTTGTCCACTTCTACTTTTTTTGCGAGATTTTTTAGTCTCTTGCCTTTTTTCATGATTGCCTCCTTGTGGTGTTAGCGAGTTTTTCACCCTTCCACAATCGTTTAGTTAGATTTGTTTTTTTAGTCGATTATTTCAACGCCCATTGAGCGGGCAGTGCCCTCAACCACTCTCATGGCTGTTTCAATAGATGCTGAGTTCAAGTCAGGCATTTTGATCTTTGCGATCTCTTCAACCTGTGCTTTTGTCAGTTTGCCAACTTTATTCTTGTTGGGTTCACCAGAACCAGATTTCAGCTTGCATGCCTTCTTAATCAAGTCTGATGCTGGTGGTGTTTTTGTGATAAAATCAAAAGACTTATCTTTGTAGATTGTGATGATAACAGGAATAACCATTCCCGGTGTGTCTTTTGTTTTGTCGTTGAAGTCTTTGCAAAACTGCATGATGTTGATACCACGTTGTCCAAGAGCTGGACCAACTGGTGGTGCCGGGTTTGCTTTGCCCGCTGGAATCTGCAGTTTTAAGTATCCGTCTACTACCTTAGCCATTTTATCTATCCTTCTCCTTCTAAATTACTTCTATGTTTACAAAATCAAGCTCAACAGGCATCTCTCTACCAAACATGGACAACCTGACTTTTGCTTTCTCTCGCTCATCATTGATCGATTCGACGATCCCGATCATCTCGTTGAATGGTCCACCAACAACTCTGATGGAATCACCAATCTTAAAGTTGATATTTGCTTTTGCTTCCTCAAACCCAACTCGCTCTAACATGTGGTCAACTTCGGGACCCTCGAGTGGAAGTGGTTTACCTCCGGATCCAACAAAGCCAATCACACCGGGAGTGTTTCTGACAACGTACCATGATTGGTCGGTCATAACCATCTCAACGAGTACGTAGCCCGGGTAAACCTTCTCAGGAAGAATCTGTCTTTTCCCATCTTTCAGCTTTACCTGGAAGTCCACAGGTACCTCAACACGGAATATCAGGTCCTCCATATTCATAGATTGTACCCTTTGAGTAAGGTTTATTTTGACCTTGTTCTCATATCCGCTGTAGGTATGAAGGATGTACCAGTATCGCTGTGGAAGTGGCATGTTGTGTTATCCTTGTATCCGATCCCTATTGATCTGTTCCGGGTGGGATTGAAGCGTCATTGCCCATATCTACTTCCATGCCCTCTGGGAGACCTGGATTGTTTTCACCTTCAGGTGCAGGATCACGGGATGCCTGGATTTCCGCCCACTGTTTTTGAACAACTTCATCGTCTATTAACTCGCCTTGAAACCATGTGAACATGGAGTCAAAACCGTAGAGAAGAAATGCCCAAAAAATGATGAATCCCACCACAACGATTGTTGCAGTACGGAGTCTTCCCCAGGTGGGCCATACCACCTTAGTTGTGAGTTCATACCAAACGTCCGCAAGGAAGTTCGATTTTCTTACTTTTGCCATAATGTTCCTTACTGGCAGGCCAGGAGGGACTTGAACCCACAACCCCCGGTTTTGGAGACCGGTGCTCTACCAATTGAGCTACTGACCTGCATTATACTAGTTTTCTAACAAGTTCGGAATTTTAGCATGCATCACCTTGCTGTCAAGGTTTGTGATTAACCTCACCGGTAAACTTGCAATCGATTATATTATATGTAAAATGCATGATATGAACAGAGGAAGACTGTTCTTTGATCCGTTGCGTTTCAAACGAATTAAAGCAAAAGAAAACAAGAAAAAGGCAATGAAAGTTGCCGTCCTGTCAATGTTTTTGACTGTGTGTCTTATCTCTATTTTGATGTATTTATTTAATGTTGGATTTACCCCAGAATCATACACAAAAAATATATTGATTTCAGAAGCACAGCTTTTATCTGGTGATATTGTTGATGTCTCAAATGTTGTTTTGTCGAATAGATCATTGATAGCCAACAGTTCAATAGTTGCAGGTGAAATAATAAATGTTGGCGATGGCATTATTTCAAAAATTGCTGAAGCAGAACGAAAAGCAGAAGTAGAAAAAAAGAAAAAAGACGAAGAGCAGAGAAAACTTTTAGCTAAAGCAAAAAAACCCAAACCTGTTAAGGTAGTGAAAGCCTCAACGAACAAAGTTCCTGAAGTAAAAGATGGTGGAGATGTTCAACCGGTTTCGATGGACTTAAACAACGAATACTTACCGGTAACTGCCGGTGAGATTGATCCGAATGGAAACTACGGAATCCCAGAGTATTGGCCAATCCAGGGGGTGAGAGTTTCTTCACCCTACGGGTACTTGAAATCACGGGGTCGTTTCCACGCCGGCGTTGATTTAGTTGCGGACAAAGGAACTCCGATATGTTCTGCCGGTGCCGGAAAAGTAATTCGAGCAGCCTGGTTTGCTGGATATGGGAACTGCATAGATATTCAGCATTCATCCGGATATATCACCAGATATGGTCATCTTTCAGGATTTTTTGTCAAAAAAGGTGATTTTGTAAATGCAGAAGATTGGATCGGATCATGTGGTTCAACTGGTCGTTCGTCATGCCCCCATCTTCACTTTGAGGTTCACAAAAACGGAAAGAGCATGAATCCTGAACATTCGAGTCTGCACTGGACTGGTAAACCCTAAAAAATATTTTTATAACGAAGAGAGTTGTCTGCGTCTCCTGGTTTCCCAGGATTTCCTGATTAGCCTTAAAACTTTTGTTCCACCTGTCTGTGTTCCAAACGTTGTAAATCCAAGCGACAGGGCAAGCGACAAACTCCTGATATTTTCTGGAGATATATAGGTGTCGACATAATAGAGATCAGACGACCCAAAAATTTCATCGAGCACAAGAATACAGGCTTCCTTGCCAAGCCCCTTTCCCCACATATCCTTATCGCCAATCACAATATAGAGTTCCGCACGTTTTTGTGATTCGTAAATGTGAGCGGTAATATCACCGATTAATTTTCCATTCTGGTCGATACCCCAGACATAATCGTTCCGCTCTGCCCTTTTCTTCAGCCATTTGTGACTCTCTGCCAGAGCCTCGTTGTGGCTGATCTTTCGTTCGGCGATTGATTTAGGATACCCCATCATCGAAAGAAGTTCTGAGTCCATCATCCAAAATGCACGAGTGACCAGATCCCGCTCCACCAATGGTCTTAGTAGAACAGAACCCCCTCGAAGAATTCTCTTCAAATCTGACGAATCATTTTTTTTATCCATATCTCCAAGTAATATAATGCCATGAAAAGGACGTTTATTCAATATTGTTTTGTGTCTAAAATATTAACTGTATTTTCTTTAAAAATTCCTAAATAGTTGATAGTAGTTGGTAAATACACAGTCTGTCACCTGATTATGAAAATATTGTGTTTATACAAAAAATGTGAACTTTCGGTATATTTACGTGAAAAATCTGCACACCTGTTTTTTTTGCAAACTCTTGACCAGCAACCATATGAATAATACACTCTAGTGTTCGATGAAATATCAGTCAACAGAAGGTGGAGAAGTGATCACAAGAGAATCAGCGTTGGAGCTCATCAAGAAAAAAGTTGATAACAGGAATTTGATAAAACACATGCTTGCAACCGAAGCTATCATGTCCGAGCTTGCAAAAAGATTTGGTGAGGATGAGTTTTTATGGGGGATTGCAGGATTGGTTCACGATGTTGACTACAAAGAGACTGAAAAAACTCCAGAAAAACATGCCCTGGTTGGAGCGGAATGGCTAAAAGAACTTGGATACCCTGAGGATGTTGTCCATGCGGTATCATGTCATAACGAGCTGACTGGTGTAAAACGAGAGAGCAAGATGGATGAGTCGCTCTACACATGCGACCCTCTCACTGGTTTGATAGTTGCTTGTGGATTGATTCATGCTGACAAAAAGCTAAATTCGATTGATGTTCATTTCATTATGAAACGATTCAAAATAAAAAGATTTGCAGCGGGTGCAAAGCGGGAACAAATTCAAAACTGTGAAAAGATAGGCATTCCGCTTGAAGAATTTATCGGGTTGGGGTTGAAAGCCATGCAGAGAATCTCAGAGGACTTGGGTTTGTAAGGATAAACATGAAAAGCAACGATACCAGAATAACGATTTTGACAGGCACGGATGATCCGCAGAGGATTTGTACTCTGTCTGCCAGAGTTTCATCGCTCCCTGGAAAACCAACTGAAGTTTATGAAAAAACACCGGTGGGCGGGCATCCCGATTCTCTCAGAAGAATAATTGGGATGGGTCACAAATCCGTTGCTGAGCATGCAAACTTCACAATTGCATTTGAGAATGTTTCTGTTTTTGCAGAGCAATATATGATAACTCATCGTCTGGCCTCGTTCACTGTTAAATCACGAAGATATGTTTCACACGCAGATGCCGGGTATATTGTTCCGTATCTTGCCCATGAAGGAGAAAATGATCTCTGGGGAAGCAGTGATAAACCCTATGTTGGACCAGAATTTTATGGTCCACTTTCTCAGCGATATGTTCATTATTGTGAAGGGTTGTTTCTGGCTTACAAAAAACTTCTTAATTTAGGCATTCTTGCTGAGGATGCAAGGTTTGTTCTACCTTATTCATTCAAATCAAATTTCATCATCACGGGCAACGCAAGGACCTGGATTCACATGATATACGAAGCAATGCATGGAAGAGGATCAACTTATGCTGAAATTTCATGGATTGGCTCAACTCTACAAAAAATGCTTTCAAGGGTTGCCCCTGCAATGTTTTCAAAGGTTGAAGCATTCGAGTTTGGCACAAGCAGAAATAATACCGTCATCACATCACTTTTGCCAGGCAACCTTGAGGTGGAATCAAAACCGGATGTTCAGATTATCTCCCACACCCCCGAGCCTGATAAATTGTTGGCACTCTCTGCCATCATGGTCGAGTCAGGGATAACTGCCGAGTCTGCTGAAAAAGTGCTGACAGAGGATATTTCCAAAAAAATAATCACCGAGGTGCTTGAACACCGACATGCAAGGGAACTCGAACAGATAAATTTCACATTCTCGCTTCGAGGAATGAGCTTGCCGATGTTGACCCATCTGACCAGACATCGAATTCAGTCAATCGTGATTCCAAATCTGTCGAGTCTCTTCAAACAAAAAACAGTTGTTGAGCCAGAAACTATAAAAAAGAATACTGAAGCACACGCTGTATTTTTGTCCGCCGTGAATTCCTATAATTCTTTCAACCTTGCCATGGATAGATTTGATGTCTGTCCGGAAAACAGGGTTTACACGCTTTTGTCTGGTCAGGCTGTGAACGTTGTGACTACCATGAATGCTCGTGAATTGCACCATTTCCTGACACTTAGAACATGCAACAGAGCTCAGTGGGAAATTCGAGAATTTGCAGAAAAAATGTTGTTGCTACTGAAAGAAAAAGCTCCGCTCATATTTGCAAAAGCTGGACCTTCGTGTGTTCGATATGGTGAATGCAGAGAGGGTCGGATGTCTTGCCATCGTGAAGAGGAGATGAGAAGGAAATATTTGAACGTATGAAAGCACCCAGACTCCCTCTTGAATGGTTCAAGAAAAACTCCTCCAATCTGATTGCTTTTGGGCTTCTTTCTCTGCTTCTGTTTGGATTGCTCTTTATTCAGTTCAGACATCCAATTGCTCTCAACATGGATGGTGGCAACAACGCTTCAAACGTCCAAGCATTGATGAACTTTAAGAGAATGCCGTTTTCAGGTTCACCGGTATTGCCGTTTGTTCTGTCTGCAATATTCGGATTTTTACTGGGAAGTGTTCACGCTGGGATAAAGATTATCTCAACACTCTCAATCGTTTTTGTTGGGTGGTTGATATTTGATTTTTTAAAAAAAGTAACGAAGGAAAATATTCCGGCAATCGCAGGGCTTCTTGGGTGGTGCGTGTCGCTTGGTGTGTTTATTTATCCACTTGGATACCTCAAGCAAACGGTTGCACTTCCGTTCCTTTTGCTTGGGTTAATCTCACTTTACTGGATTTATGAAAAGAAAAATACAAGAAAAAATATGATCATTTGGGCAATATGCTTTATCTGTATAATTTTGTCGCATACCCCCTCCGTTATTTTGTTTCTAGCAAGTTCGTTCGTAATCTCTGCATCCATGCTCCCCGGCTCTGAATATAAAAATGGAAAGCTCATTGGATGGTCATTGTGGGGGTTGCTGGGAGTCGGTATTATCACCGCTCCATGGACAGTTCCCTTCTTTTCGCAATATTATGTTCAACTCTCTCTTGGTGGTTGGAGAACGATGGTTACATCTGTAAAAGGACTGTTCTCACATCGGTATCAGATGCAGGTTGATTTCAGCTATTTTGATTATCTTCATCTTGGAGTTCCGGTATTTGGTCTGGCTCGGACAACTGAAAAATGGAGAAGGCTTGCTCTCTGGTTGATTGGATTTGGGTTTGCAGTTTTTCTGGTCGCTCTGTTCATCAATAAGTATGAGTGGCAGGAACGCAACATTCTGACGATGTTTGTCCCACTGTCAATCTTGGTAGGATTGGGTTTTTATCATCTGTCAAAACTCATAACCAGGAAAAAAGTTTTTTTTGTACCGCTTGCAATTTTGATGGCGTTGGTTGTGTTTGGTTTGTCTGGGTATGGCGACACAGTCATGAGAACCGTGAAGCTTGCAAGACCAATAATCAATCTTGAACAAATCGCTGACTTGAATAATTTCCTTGAAATATCAGCAGTTGAATATTCCGGCAATCTTTTTGCAAGACACGGATTAAGATTTTGGGCAACCTATACCACGGAGAAACACTGTGGTGTCCTCTACAGACACTGGGATGATAGCTATCTTGCGGTGAGGAACAGTCGTGGCAAGGAGGCTCTACCAGATGGAAGAGAGCCAGAGAAAGGCGACTACATCCTCATTTCAAAATCAGCACTCTTCCCCTGGGAAAAAACTGTAATCCAGGAAAACAGGATGAGGGTTACAATCCCCACAAGAGCCGAAGAATACTTAAAAATAGAATTTGAAGCCGGTGATGATTTTGACCAGGTTGAGGTCATATTAAAAAATGTCGATTCTGATTTGGAACATAAACACTCATTTGTAAATACTGTATATGGAAAAAATGATCTTGGTTGGTTGCTAACCGATGTTCCGCGCGGAAGATATGAAGTAGTTGTGGTTGCAGATGGATTTGAAACAGAATCTGCTTCTCTCTACATAGAAGAAAACCTGCTCGATTGGGCAAACAAAAAATTCAATATCTTGGTTGAATCCAGGGAATACCTGGTGATGGAGGTAGAATAATGAAACATATTTCAGTATTGCTTGTGGTGCTCTTGATAGCTACCCTCTTTGTTTTTAGTGGTTGTGGCGGAAATGCTGATGGTGATATGGTGGTTGAATTACTCACTGAAATATCCCGTGGTGATTGGGATAAATCCTTTGATTTGACCCATCCTGCCATGGTATTTTGTGGTCCAGACAAGGAATCATTTGTTGCTCAGATGCCTCATTATGGGGTAGAGCTTGAAGAATTCTTTAAAGGTGCTGAGTTCACGGTAACTGGAATCATCCACGAGGATGAATGGTCTTCAGAGGGAATCCCGTTTACCGATGTCTCCAGGGTCAGTGTGTCAATGGTTACCCCGACTCCAAGAAAAGCCCCGAAAGATAATCTGATTGCAAAGAGTTTTGAGCAGACGGGCATTGCTGAGATTCTTGTCTCACCAGATCCGTTTGATGAAGAATTAAAAAGAAAAGTAGTCTTTAGTTATGGTGCAATGACGAATGCCTATATTATCCAGTATTCGATTGAAAATAATGAATACAGCTCGCCCTACCCCAATCAAAAGGTGTCTGATCCAGAACCTGGGATAACCTCTGAGCCTGCAAACTTGGAGTTCTTTGATATTTTTGATGAGGGTTATCAAAAAAAATATATGGCTTGTGTTTTGGAAATACAAAATACAAAATCGGTTCTTGCTTTGACTCATGAGGGTAAAATATTATTTTTCAGACCGATTGATCCACCACCAGATCCATCAACATGGGATATTGCTCGAATTATGTGGGAGAGTTTCGGTGGGATTAGTCCAGAAAGTATTTCATCCTTCCTGCCACCAGAACCAAAAGAACTGAGCTTTGGTGCAACAGCAACAGAGATGAGAGAAAAAGTTGCACAGGCATTAAAACTATTTGTGATAATGAAAGAAGGATATGGGGTATACAAGGAACGTTTCCCAAATGGTATCTTGGCACTTTCTGGTGGAACACAGATATTCTGGCCAGATATGATAACAACCACCGGGGATAAGTTGGTTAATTTAGACTTTATTGGTGAAAATGTTGCATTCATTTATGTTTCATCCTGTGGGAGTTGCATGAATAGAGCAACTGAAGTGCGGAATGAATTTGTGAAGTATGGAATGCCAGAAAAAAATATTATCATCATATCACGTTCACCCAAAGATAAACTTGGTGAGTTTGAAAAAAGAATCGGAAGCTCACATTTGGTGATTGATTTATCACTAGAATTTGTGTCTGCACTTGGGCTCTTTGGAACACCTTCCATGACGGTAATTGATGGAAACGCAAACGTCATCGTGAGTTTGGATTCTCATGATACAAAGGATACGTCATCGTTTAATCGTGCGTTATCAACCATATTTGGTAGATAGGATGACGGATATATGAACATTGAACCCCTTGCTGGACAATATCTGGTAGCGGTTTACAGGGGTGAGATAGCACTCAAAACTGCGAATAAAAAAAATATTCATGATTGGGCTGTCGAAACCTTGGATGAGATATTTGATAGGTACAACAAAATTGGTATGGATGCTACAGAAAATCCTTTGCCAACTTTGGCACAATCTGCGTCAAGTATTGTTGGAATGATGCCCCAAAGAAGAGACAGACAACCAAAGCCAAAGAGAAGAAAAAGAAATTATTCACTTGAGTACATTGAAAAGGTTGTAGAAACAATGGGCGGAAGATTGAATGATGAGAGAGATGGATACGTGCTTCCTTTGTCGCCAAGCTACGAACAGGCTTTGAGTGCCATAAAGCTGTTGATGAAACGAGCCTTTGATATTCAGATGATTCCAAAGGGTGTATGGTTTTCTGTGATGATAGCGATGTTGCTGATGTTTGTGATCTCAACTTCGATACTGTTATTTTTCAAAAAATCATTTGTTGAGTATGCTTTGAGTGGATCATTTTTATTGATGGCTCTGTATTTTTTCTTTAAGTGGAAAAGTTTTCCAAAATTTACGAAAGTTGCTAAAGAAATCAGAGATATTGTGTACAAGGCTGAGCAGGGTGTTGACTACAGGGAAAATTTGAGTAAAGTAAAGTGATATGAACAAATCACAAAACACAATGACATGGGGGGCTGCCCCAACAACCACGTGCATGAAACTGTGGGAATTTGCTGAGCCTGAGAATTACAAAGATGTCCTTGTGTGGGGTGTTGGTGATGGAAGAAATGTGATATTTTTGGCTGGTCAGGGTTACAATGTGACCGCAATTGACCCGTCAGAATCTGCGATTGAAAAAGTAGATACCTGGGCAAAAGAGGCTGGAATAAATATTAATTCACGAGTTGAATCAGAATTGTCAAAAAATCTGGGTGGTCCGTTTGATATAATTATTTCTGTAGGAATGATAAACCTCATTCCGAAAGAACAGAGGGAAGATATTCTTGGGAATCTTCAATCAATAACAAATCCAAATGGACTCAACGCAGTTTCTGCTTTTATTGAGAAGCCGTTTATAAAAAACAACAGCAACCCTGTGTTAAAAAGTGGTGAGCTTTTAGGTTTCTATCACTCATGGAAGGTTCATTGGGTAACCCAAAGTCTCTTCAAATCAGACGACAGTGTTCACTGTGTGGACAGGTTGATTGCAGAGAGAATGGGTGATGGAGAGTTTGTTACCCCCGAAAATATTTCACAGAACCTTCAGCTTATTTAGTTTCTTCAATATCGTTTGAATCTTTTGAGAGATTGTCTTTTTCTTTCATTTTGTTTTTGATGATTGCGTAGATGCCAAGAAGTGTTATTAGGGCTTGGAATATCCCAAACCCAAGAAGAACACCACTACCGTGCAACCAATAATTACACAACATATATATGGTAGCGGCACCGGAAAATATCACCATTATAGGTAATGAGCAACCTGATTTATTATTCATGTTTTTGATTCTATATCCTGTCTGATATGAATTCAAGTTTGTTTAATGGCGAGGGGTTGACAAAGTAGTATTGTATAATATTATATTAAATATGAAAGTACCAAATGAAATAATACGAAGTGGAAGTATTTGGAACGAACCACAGTTCAAATCACTGAGGGACAAGGTCGGGAATAGTGCGGTAATGGTGGTTGCACTGATTCACCTGGGTTATCTTTTGAAACAAACCGGCGACAAACTCATTTTTGCCCCCTTTGGATTGACAACGGAATGCTATGAAGTTCTCTTTATGATTCGTGAAAGAGATAAATTGAGACCAAGCGACATCGCCAAATGCACCTTAATGCATCCTGCAAAGACTACACGTGTATTAGACATGCTAATAGATAAAAAATATATTGAAAGAATATTTGATAAACAAGATAGACGTTCGTATCATCTATTACTAACTGATAGTGGACAAAATATGCTTAAGAAATGTGATAATGCACTTACAGATAATGTTTCAACTATGAATGATATATTTAGCAATGAAGAATATGAATGGTTGATGAATACCATCTATGCTATTAGTAAGGAAAATAAAAGAATGCTTAGATGATATTGCATGCTAAATATAGACAAACATATGTATATGATGATATAACAGTAGTATATATTATTATAAGTACTATATAGTGAATTTAAAGGAGAACAAGAGAGATGAAAGTAGTCGTAATTCATGGAAGCCCCAGAAGAAAAAATTCCGCCACCTATAAGATAACTCAAAGAATAATCACCGGGTTGAAAAAAAATGGTGCAGGTATCGAGGAAGTGATGCTTGCAGATAAAAACATAAAACATTGCATTGGCTGTTACACATGCTGGACAAAGACCCCAGGTGTTTGCATCCACAAGGATGACATGGTTGGGATTCTGCCAAAACTGCGAGACGCAGATTTGATAATCCATGCCAGCCCGCTTTACTATTATGATGTAACTGGGCTCTTCAAAGATTTTACCGATCGTAATCTTCCGTTGATTGAGCCCTGGCTGATTGAGCGAGAAAATGCAACCGGTCATCCATTCCGCGGTGGCGGTGAGCATCCAAAGGTCTTCCTGGTTTCTGTCTGTGGATTCCCGGAGAGGTCGCATTTTGATGCACTGCTTCATCGTTATGAAAAGGCTTACGATGAAACTGTTGGTGGTGCTTTTGCAGGGCATTTTCTAGTCCCAGCTGCAGAGCCACTTGCTCGTGGAATGGAGAACATGTTCACGGAAATTTTGAACCTGGCAGAAAAAGCTGGTGAGGAGCTTGCGATAAACAAAAAGATGCACAAAGAAACATCGTTAGCCCTGGTCAAAGCAACCACAAAGTCAAAAGAAGACATAAAAAGATTTGTAAAAATTGCAAATATGAGCTGGCAGTCAATGCAACCCAAAGAAAAAAAAGAAACCCCAAAAGAAATAAAGAGAGTTGCAAATGCAAAAGCACTTGACCTCTCAGCAGGTGGAACAGACACTTTTTTTGCCGGGATGGCTCTTCAATATAAACCTGGCAAAAGAGCAACCGCAAAGGGCGTTCTACAGTTTGACATGGATGGGAAAAGTTGGCACATCGTTATGGATGGCGTGAAAGCTGAGGCATTCAAAGGGAGTCATCCCACACCTGACATGACCATCGTCACCCCAGAAAAACTCTGGATGGAAATTTCAGACGGAACAAAAGATGGACAGACGGAATTTATGAATGGCAGTTATAAGGTTGATGGTGATATGAACTATTTGATGGACATGGACAAACTATTCAATGCATCGGATGAAGAATCAGAAGATATACCTTTTAAATCATCGGATTCAAAATCTAAAAAAGCTTCAAAATCTCTCCCAGAAAAAAGAGGACCAATCGGACTCTCAGGAACTTGGTGGATGCAGATTGCATTTGTTCCTTGGATGATAGTTTGGATTTGGGGATCAATTTCTGGAGGATGGTTGCCACTTGCGGTTGCTGCAGGATTTTCTCTGTTGTTGTTCCTCTACCATGGAATCACAAACAGACCTGTTCTGTTTGAAACAGGAACTGCAATCTATATGACGTTATCGCTTCTGGCGATGGCTTTCAGTTGGAATTTTTTCATGCTGTATCAACCAATGATAGATTATCTCTTTCTTGCTGGGTTGTGGGCGGGCTCTGCAATCAACCATTTCACACTCACGGCGGAATATTCCGGGCAGGGGTATCCAGCTTCAATTCTGAAGACCAAAGCATTCACTTCCACCAATCTCATTTTGAGTACATCCTGGGGAATTTATTTCCTGGTCGCTTCGATGTTTGTACTTCTTGATATAAGTAATGTTGGTGTGAGTTGGGTTTGGATGGTAATCAGATTTGCCTTGCTTGTGCCGATGTTTGTTTTCACGGGTTGGTTCCAGAAATGGTATCCAAAAAAACTGCTTGCATCAAAATAGTCAACGGAAGAATAACATCCCCCTGTCACTTTAACAAAATAAAGCCGGGGGGATTATTTTTTTGTAATGATGAGTGTTTGCAAAGCTATGATATTCGAGTATACTTACTCATACCAAATCTTAAGGGGGTGCTTTGTGAAGTTGAGTTGGATTGGTTATACTGTCCTGGTTATTGCCACGATGGGCATCTTGCTTATTCTATTTGGTGTTTCTGCACCAGAGGGGCTGGGTTTTTTAGATCCTTATGATTTGTCAGAAAATTTGATTTCTTTACTTATAATGATTGCTACAGTTAATGTTGTTGTTATGCTAAAGCAACATCTTCGTGAACGTGTGATCTGGATACTTTTCTTTTCAATAGCAACGTTGAGTCTTGTAGCCAATATTCTTGATATTCCCTCGTTTGCAAGCAATACAACGCTTGAGTCAATAGTACCTGTTCTTTTCCTGTTTTCACTAATTGGACTTATTTTTGCACTATTCTTTGCGATCAAGCATATGCAAATGGTTTCAAAGACGAAAAGTGATATAATAAAACCTGTTATTGTCTCTCTCGTTATATTATCTATCGTGTTTGCCTTCTTTATTCTAAGATTTGCTAATCAGGGACTGCTGAATGTCAAAATATTGGTGTTCGTTTCACTCGACATTCTCATCTTTATACTTGCAAATATCCTCCTTTCTGTTTCATATAAAAGTGAGCTATTTGTTGTTTACAGCTTTATGGCTTTTGGCTCATTGTTTCTGGTAATATCTAATATAATCACTATCTCATTGTTGCTTGCTGGTGTTAGTTCTTCCTCATACATCGGGATATTTTGGATAATCAGCATAGGAATGTACGCTCTTGGTTCGGATGTGAGGTTGCAGATGGGCACCAATTAATTTCGCGGGAATAGTTTTGGCAGGCTATTATGGTTGCCCGAGTTTTAGTCGGTCTGATTTTCTCAATTTTTTGAACACCAGATTGTAAGAGTCATCTATTAGTCCTAAAATTTCTTTCTCTGGGATGCTTCCATCAAGAGTTATTGTGTTCCAATGTTTTTTGTTCATGTAGTATCCAGGTTGAATCACAGGGTATTGTTCCCGTAGATTTACTGCAGAATCGGGATCACATTTGAGAGTAATCTTCAAGGGATTTTCATTCCAGGCAACAAGTGCAAACATTTTGTCCATCACCTTGTAAACGAGTGCATCTGGCCCAAAGGGAGTGTCTTCAACGCTCCCATTTTTTCCGAGTAGATATTTTTGAAGTTGATCAAATTTCATTTTTTTCTCCCGATTACTGAGTCTAGGAAGATAATAATCTGGATCGTATCAGAATGCAATCTACGAATATTTTTCAGGAATATATTTGTGACCCCTTGGTAATAAAAATTGTTACCAAGGGGTAATTTTCAAAAAGTTATTGAGAATCTTCAACAACAGAGAATTTGTGTGAGATAATCTTATTATCTTCTTGGTAGGTTATTCTGTCTCTGCTAAGATATAAATCACTGTAATCCCCTGGAGTTTCAGTGACCTGATATTCTTTTTCAGAAATTGTATCAAAGAATATTATATTCTTCATAAACGAGGAATCTTCTGCATCCATAGAGATATATTCAAAAAAGCCAACTAATGATTCATAGACAGTTGGTGAAGTATCCCTACCAATAAAATATTTTTTGGTGTGCCGTTCAAAACTGTTTATTGCTGTAGTTTTTCTAGTTCTTGGATTGGTTGATGATAACTGACTCTCAGGAGGTTTAGTTTCACCACTTCTTCTGTACTCTTTGGTAAGGAATATATCAGGATTATTTATAGATGTTCTTGGTAAGATTGAAAACGGAATCTGCCACAGACCACCAGTATTCACATTGTAGCAGAATCTTTCAAAGGAACGTTTGCCAGTTGATTCAAAAACTGATGTCTGAAAGATTATGTATTCATCGATAGTCATTTCAACAATATTTGAAATTATAGGATAGAAATCAGTTTTGTCTGGATCGTTACCTTTTGCGAGTGTTCTAATGATATTACCATTCCTGCTGTATATGTGGATGTTTTGAATTTTGTTATTTGCGACGACAAATTTTCCATCAGCGATACGGAGAGTACTGATTGCGTATGTTGGATTAAAGAGATACTCTGTTTCGTTAGTTACAATATCGTATTCGTAGATGCCATTATTTTTTTCGTTTGAGAAATCTTCTTCGTAAACGTAGACTTTTCCATCCTCCATCGCCAGCAGAGATATATTCAATGCATAATTATTCTCAATGCGGGTCAAGTCAGTTCCGTCAAGTTTCCCGACAGAAACTATAGAACCAACCATATCCCTCAGTTTTTCCTCAATCGCAAAGTAGTTATCTGAGAGCATGATCGTAGGGTGTATGCAGTGTTTAGTTTTTTGTAAATCATCAATTAGAATTGTGGTCGCCCCTGTTTCAAAGGAATACGATTTCAAATAACTCTTTGTGTTGTCTGATTCTATCCAGATAATATAATTATCTGCCACCTTGAACTGCTCAATCGAGTTTTGTGGATCAACATAAATAACCCCATCCTCAAATTCAAGTTCCCTGTTTACATTCCCCTGCTCACCAGCCGGTTCCAGCTCCTCTATCCTGTGGACTACTAGGTCATACCCATCACCCGTTGGTCTCTCCGAAAAATAGGAAACAACTCCTTCATTGATTGTCGGGTAGTGATACTCCCCTTTTTTATCAGTAATCCTGTACTCAGTTTTGTTCTTTGCATCGTATAGATTCACATACCAGTTGTTTGGATCATCACCACCTGGATACACAATGTAATTTTTCCAGATGCTTGAGTAATGATTACTCCGAGTTTCATATTTTTGTGTTATTGGTGCATTGTACATCATATTTTTTATTGAAGTATCAGCAGATAGTATATTCATAGTAAAATCATATTCACGAGTTTCTGGATTTAGGTCTCGGATTTCTTTTGCATGAATAAACGAAAATATTTCTGGTGAGATACGAACACAATTTGCGGTTGAGCCAATCTCACTGGTTGGTCCAAGCTCAATAACTTCATCATCCGAGATGTCATATATAAAAAATGAGTTCAATGAAACAACCGATTTTTTATTCTCATCGATTGTTGCCTCGTATCTATCAAAAAGAATCGTATCACTAAATATATCATAGAAAGTAGCTTTCTTAATGTTGTTATCTGTTATGTCGTCATCGGAGTAATCAAGTATTTTTATCAATTTTCCGGTTGAATCCAGGAGAGTGGCATTTCCAGAATATGAAAAATCGATTAGCAGAATATAATCATCTGTAACACGGATTTTGAACAGCCCGGAAGCGGACTTCTCTGTTTCGTAAAGTAGAACTGTTTCGTCAGCTTTGGTGTTGTATCTGTATATTCCGGATGGTTCATCGTTTATGCAATTTTGCCAGAAATACAGATTGTCACCGTGGAATATTGGGTATGATGTTTTTGTGCAGTTTTCAGTTGTAACTGATTTAAGAGGGACTGTGCCATCAGCTCTGCAAACCCAAACATCTCCATCTGAAACAATTGAACTCTTCAGGAAAGTGACCCAGCCATTTGAAACTGACACCATTTCCCCAGGGTAAGTGTCATAAATATGTGAAAAGCTCCCTCTGTTGATTTGTTGTGTTTCACCCGTGTTTATGTCGCATGACATCAAGTTGGTCGCCTTGCCGTCTTTTTGTCCCCAGATAATATGATTCCCAGTTGCGACTGGAATGAAGAATTCTTCCCCTTCGATTGTTGTGATTATTTCACCATTTCCAATATTTAGTTCAAAACTCTCTTTTTCATCACCATTTGTGTAGGTGACACCTGTTATGGTTATCATCATCAAGGTCGCTAGTCCACACAGTATGAACTTCCTCATCTGACACCTCCTTGTCGTTGATGTAGCCATTCTAGCACAATGTGAACTTTGATTATTAAATGACAAGCAAGCTGTTACTTTTAGATTTAACTACTACATAACCAACGTAGAGAGACGTAAAATGTCCACCCAAATATTAAATATCTGACTGTATATTTTATTATTTTGAAACATGTGGCTATTTTTGAAAGAGTTCCATTGATTTTATGAATATAACCCATCCGCTTAATTACAAAGTACAGAGTTCTGTACTATAGTGACTGTGACATGAATGATATGAATAGTTTTCCTTCTCAATTTGAAGCGGTTCTCAACCGAAATGGACTTGTAACAACAAAGTTTTCCGGCTGGTGGAGCGTTTGGTCAAGAAATGGAAATCGTGAAGGTGCACTCCTTACCAAAGGTCATCGATTGACTGTTATTTTCCCACCCAAGGACACATGCTCAAGAGATATTCCCGATATGACCTGCTGTGTTTATGATGAGTATGAGGATGATGTTGACCTGTTTCTGTATTTTGGTGATGAGGAACCATTGATATTCCAGGCTGATTATGAGGTGCTTGAATTTATCAAAGATTCTGGAAAACCCACCTTCTCACTCTTTGAACTGGAAGATATTCCTATCCATGAAAAATCACCAAGAGTGACATATGATGGCACACACCCATCGCAGATTGTAAAAGCATCTGGTAATCTTCATATTCTGCCCGATGGACTTGAATTCAGGTCAGTCGATTATCTTGGCAACAGGCGTTGGCTTTTCCTCCGGTATGACGACATAAAGGGTTCTCAGTTTGTGATGAACAAGGTGACAACGATTGGAATGATGGCTCTTGCCAAGGCAACCGCTGACAGAATTTTGAAACCTCGACTGGTTGTTGTTGTCCCAAGTAGCAGGGGAGAGCTGAACAATATTCGTTTCATGGGCAATCCCAAATTGCTGGGATGGGCTGAAAAAATAAAAACCGCTCAGGCTTTTTATCGAGAGCGGATAAAATCTGGATTGTCAAGTTGAGACTTGACAAAATTAATCGTATTGTAAACATTTTTCATTATACCAACATCATGGATATACTTAGCATTCTTCTGATAAAAAGACGAATGTAATTCAGAATATATAACAAGGAGGTTAACAGAGATGCACATTGCCGTATTGATAAAACAGGTGCCAGACACCCAGGAAGTCAAAATTGATCCTGAAAAAAACACGATTATTCGTGCAGGTGTTGAATCTATCGTAAACCCGTTTGACATGAATGCTGTTGAAATGGCGTTATTGCTCAGAGAGAAACATGGTGGTGAAATTTCCGTTCTGACAATGGGTCCACCCCAAGCTGAGGTTGCCCTCAAAGAAACCCTGTCCATGGGCGTCGATCGAGTAATTCTTGTCTCTGACAAAAAGTTTGCAGCGGCTGATACTTTAGCAACTTCATATACTCTTGCAACCGCCATAGAAAAATTGTCAAAAGAAACAACCCCTGTGGATCTTATCATTTGTGGTAAACAGGCAGTTGATGGAGACACCGCACAAACGGGTCCTGGAGTTGCAACCAGACTGAACTATGACCAGGCGACCTATGTGACCGAAGTAACTGAGCTTGATGAAAAAGCCAAAAAGATTGTCGTGAGACGCAGGCTTGCAAAGGGTATTGAGGTTGTTCAAGCACAGCTCCCTGCACTCATCACAGTTGAAAAAGACATCAATGAACCAAGATACGCATCACTCCCAGGACTCATCCGAGCAGAACGTGCCGAGATTCCCAGTTGGTCAGCAGACTATATTGGAGCAGACTCTGAGCAGATCGGTTTCAAGGGAAGCCCAACCTGGGTAAAAAAAATCTTCACTCCCGCTCCACGCGAAGGTGGACCTCTTTACAGTGATGAGAATGCAGTAAAACAAAGCCTTGATTTGGTGTTTGCAAACAAGCACTTCAAAGAGGCAGTTCTTGGGGAGGAGGCTGAATAATGGCTGACAAAATAGACAACAAAGAATGGAAAGATGTGTTGGTTTTTATTGAAGTTTCCGAGGACAAACCCCAGGAAGTGGGTTGGGAACTTCTAGGTCAGGCAAACAAGCTGGCTGGAAAACTTGGTCAAAAAGTAAGTGCATTGATAATTGGTGATGGTGTCAAAAAATTTGCCAAGGAAGCTGTTTCATACGGTGCAGATACTGTTTATGTGGTTGACGACCCAGCTTACAAAACATACATAACAAGAACCTACAACAACGCATTTTGCGAAGTTGTCAGAAAATTCAAACCAACGATTGTTTTGATTGGTGCAACTCCACTTGGAAGAGACCTCTCAGGTGCAGTCGGAACTATTCTCCGGGCTGGACTGACAGCGGACTGTACAGGACTCGACATCGATGACAAAACTTTCAAACTCCTCTCAACCCGTCCAACATTTGGTGGAAACATCATGGCAACAATTTTCTGTCAAAAAGGTCAACCCCAGATGTCCACAGTCCGACCAAAGGTCATGAAAAAAGGAACCCCAGACCCAAATCGCAAGGGTGAAATAATTGATGTAAAAGTTCCCGTTAATCCAAAAGACCTCACCGTAAAAGTCTTGGAATTCATTCCAGACAAAGCCGGTGCAATCGAGATTGAACATGCTAAAATAATTGTCGCAGGTGGAAAAGGTGTGAACTCTCCAGAAGGTTTCAAACAGCTCCGAAAGCTCGCTGATTTGCTTGGTGGTGAGCTTGCAGGTTCAAGACCAATGGTAGAAGCAGGGCTTCTCCCTGTTGAGCATCAAGTTGGTCAAACAGGAAAAACAGTTTGCCCCAGAGTTTTCATCGCAGTTGGAATAAGTGGAGCAATCCAGCACCTTGTCGGAATGCAAAATTCTGATGTCATAATCTCAATCAATCCTGACCCGGAAGCTGCAATTTTCAAAGTCTCAACGGTCGGAATCGTGAAAAGGTGGCAGGATGCCGTTCCAGAATTAATCAAACAGCTGGAAGCGAGGATAAAATAATGGAAGAGAAATTTGATCTGATCATTGTTGGTGCAGGTCCCGCTGGAATCAGCTCTGCCATTGTTGCCGCCCGTGGTGGGTTGAAGGTCATTGTTCTTGAGCGTGGTGAATTCCCTGGCTCAAAGAGTGTTTTTGGTGGAGTTGTTTATGCCTCAGAAATTGCAAAGCTGGTACCTGATTTCTGGAAAGAAAAAAGAATTCCAATCGAAAGAAAAATAACTGACTCAAGACTTGTATTCATGAATGAAAATGGAGCTCTCCAGGTCGGATATAAAACTGACAAATTTGCAGGAGAAACTCCAAATGTTCTCTCAGTCCATCGTGCAAAGTTTGACAGATGGTACGCCAAAAAGGCTCAGGAAGCTGGAGCATTAATAGTTTGCAACACCGCTGTTGAGGAGGTTTTAAGAGACGACACAGGAAAAGTTATCGGTGTCCGAACCGGAAGACCAGATGGTGATGTGTTTGGAAAAATGGTCATCTTTGCGGATGGAATCCAGTCCACGCTGACCGTCAAAGCAGCACTGAGGTCAGAAGTAAAACCAGAAAATGTCGCACTCTCCGTAAAAGAAAACATCCACATTGGTGAAGAAGAAGTAAACAAGAGATTCTCCGTGAAACCTGGTGAAGGCGTAACTTTTGAAATCCTTGGTTCGATGGCAGATGGCATGGACGGTGTTGCAATAATGTACACCAACAAAGACACGGTATCACTTGGTTTGGGTGCAAACCTGAAACAGTGGATGGTGAACAAAAACACCCCGTATGAACTTCTCGACAGACTGAAAGAACACCCCTTCGTTGCACCATTTATTGAAGGCGGAACATTGAAAGAATACACCGCCCACTGGTTGCCAGAGGGTGGCTGGGATACCGTTCCAAAACTCTACGGTGACGGATACGTGCTTGTCGGTGATACCGCAATGCTCTTCAACACACTTCACCGCGAGGGAACAAACCTTGCCCAGGCTACAGGTCGAATGGCTGGAGAGGTTGCAGTCAAGGCAATCAAAGCCGGCGACACCAGTGAAAAAGCCCTCAAAGAATACAGCGACAATGTCAAAAAAAGCTTTGTCGGCAAAGACATGAAAAAGTACAAAAAGTTTGGACATCTGCTCTACAAAAATCCTGCAATCTTTAACGTTCTCCCAGAATTCCTGGGTGAAACATGTGAAGAAATGCTCCTGGTTGACGGCATCTCAAAACGCGAAAAACAAGCAAAAATCAAAAAGAATTTCAAGAAAAAAATCGGACTCATGAAAATGATGAAAATAGCATGGAGAGGATGGAGGGCAGTAAGATGAGTAAAATTGAAGATAAACTATATTCAACCCGTTTCAAGGTTGACGAGACCCCACACCTCAAAATTGCGGACCAGTCTCTCTGCCTCAAGTGCATCAAAGAACACGGCCAGCCCTGCACCATCATCTGCCCCGCAAAGGTTTATATCTGGGAAGAAGACCACATTGATGTGGTTTACGAAGGTTGCCTGGAATGTGGTAGTTGCAGGATCGCCTGCCCATACACCAACATCACCTGGAACTTTCCTCGTGGTGGGTTTGGGGTGATGTTTAAACTGGGGTGATTTAGAAATTTAGACTACTTGTTCAAAAAAAATCAAGAGGGAAATATTCTACTTCCCTCTTGATTGATATTTTTCACCGTGGTGTTTTTTGAATTCAGTTTTAGCATTCTCGAAAGCAACAGAGAAGCCAGTTAGAATTTTATCGAAACCTAGAGGAAAAACTCTACTGTTGTATTCTTCTGTCTTCAGGGAGTCTTTCATAGTATCAATATAATCTGTAAGTATTAGGATATGGTACATATAGGTTTGTGTAAAAATCGGATCTTCTAGTTTTAGGTATTCTACCATAATCTGAAATTGGTTTATTCTAGCAATAATAACCCAAAGGCTTTTGATAAAATCTTTGAATTCTTTGGATTCTTCAATATAAATTCGTGCTTCTTCAGATAAGCTATCGCTCTGTATTGCATTTTTGTAATCAATATACTTTTGAGCATTAACCATATTCTGTTTCTCGTTCTTGTGGAATTTAGTGATCAATTCTTTAATATTAGTAGCTTGATAGTACTCAGTTAATTTTGTGAGAATGTTTAGTGTATTTGATTTATTTTTAATTGGGTCAATTTTATTGTAAGCTTTTATAGCAAATATAGTGATAGTTATTGTACATAAAGCCACAATAATTGGAGAAATCTCTTGTAGGGTTGAAATTATATTCATGCGTACACCTCCTGAAGATATATACTACATATACCATGACTAATGTGTATTTGCAATATTCATCACTTCCTCCTTCGTCATTCTCGCGTACGCGGGAATCCAGGGGATTATAAAATTGAATACAAAACAGAAAAACAACAAATTTCTAACCAGTCAAAATTATTGTTTTTTTTAAACATTCACACGCTTTGAAGGTACCCTGGATTCCTGGTCAAGCCAGGAATCCAGGGTACCTGTATAATGCTTGATATGAAAAAGCTACCTGCAGTTTACATCCTTTCAAATAAAAGAAATGGAACTCTTTATATTGGTGTAACCAGCAATTTAGTCAAACGAGTTTGGGAACACAAAAATGATTTGGTTGAGGGATTTTCTAAAAAATATCAAACACATAATCTTGTTTATTTCGAGATATGTCAAACCATGGAATCTGCAATTATTCGTGAAAAACAACTCAAAAGATGGATGCGTTCTTGGAAGATTGAGTTGATTGAAAAAGATAATTCTGGTTGGAATGACTTGTGGGATTCAATTAATTAGATAGGATATTTTTTTATACCCTGGATTCCGTGTCACGCACGGAATGACGGAGGTTGGGAATGGGTTGTAAACAATATAAAAAATAGGGACAGGTTTGAAACCTGTCCCTACGG
>CBDUSO010000015.1:0-47848 GCA_965370295.1 uncultured bacterium | reverse complement strand
TCTTTCCATGGTGCCACCATTTTATGGTGTTGCACTTGGTTTGTGAATTTAGGCCCCTTGAAAAGGGGGGCTTATTAGTGGGAGATTCCGTGTCAAACACGGAATGACAATGACGATACACAAACAAGCTAAGCAGACAAAATCAACATTGACCAAACCAGTTATCACATGTAATATCTGGTAAATACTGAAGGAGGTTTCATATGAAAAAATTTCTAACAATTGTTGTAATCATTATGCTCCTGATGCCATCTATTTTGCTGGCTGCGATCGAATTGGATTTTGTCCCGGTTGGACATGGACCACTCAAAGGAGAGCTTGGGCTTCCCCTGAAAACCTGCTCCCTGCCAGATGGTGAGTTTGCAGTTCTTGATGGTGCAACCAGAAAAATATCAATATTTGGAAGCGATGGTGAATTTCAAAAATATCTTACCCTTCCAAAAACAATCCAGTATGAGATTCTTGGTGAGATAAACGATTTAGACATTATTTCATCCTCATTTCTCCTGAACAATCTCGATATTGTTTCCAATTCTTTGGGTGAAATATTCTTGCTCACAAAATCATCTGTTGTCAAACTCGAAAGTGACGGAAGAATCAAAGAGCGAATTGGAGATTTCACAAAACCAAACTCCATGATAAAAAATCCAATATCTTTTGATATTGGTGATGATGGCAATTTTTATGTGCTGGACAAGAGAAACTGTGTCGTGGTTTTGGATCTTGCCGGAAAACAACTGAAGAGCATCGGTGAGATTGGCAAGGGCAAAAAAATGGTATCTGATCCTATCATGGTCTGGGTCGAAAAGAATAATATCATCGTCCTTGATAACCTCGCAAGAAATTCTTCTGAACCAATCGAGGATGATAATGCAATCGTCATCTGGGACAGAGATGGTAGCTATATTCGTGAGCTCGCCTCATTCTCAACCTCTGTTTTGACTCCAAAACACAAGGTTTATTCAAGCTGGACGGGTGAAGTTGTTGGTGATGACATATATCTTCTTGATCTTGATATTCAGCTTGGAGGAGTCTCCTGGGTGGTCAGACACTTCCAGACAAATGGTGATTTTGTTGAAACCACAAAGAGTCCCGTGAAGAACGCAAACCCGATCACATCTGCAATTTTTGATATTGTAAAATCTGACAAAGAATTATTTTTGTGTCTCCCCTTCCTTTCAAAGATTCTCTCCATGGACGGTGAAACTTCAATTGGCAATCCAGGGGAAGAAACCCTTACATCTCCAGCTTCTTCCTGCCCACTTCCAGATGGTGGAGTTTTGGTTCTTGAGGGAGCACCCGCATCCATCCATCACTACGACAAGGATGGCAATCACGTAAAAACCGTGCCAGTCAACTCCAAAACACACGGACTCCCCGGTCTCGACTGGACAATCGGAGTAGACATTTCCTGCAATGGTAAGAATGTTTTTGTTGCAACCGGGAACTCTATTCTGATTCTTTCACTCGACACCCTGGAAGTCACAAGCAGTCTTGATCTTCCGCTAAACATCGATAACCCCGGCATCATCACAGCAATTTGCACCACTTCAAACAGGGTTCATGTGCTTGATACAAAAGGAGAACTCACCACCTTCAACGAGGGACTTCCAATCACAACCCCCGTTTTTGAGTCGATGAAAGATTGCAAACTTGTTGATGTTGCAACCGACATGAACGGAAATATTTTGATACTTTCTTCTGATAAATCCTGCATCGGCTGGTTCACCCCATCCGGAGATTTCACAAAAATTGTGAATCTTCCAGGCATCAAATCACCCTCGTCAATCTGTATCACTGAAAAAGGATTAACCTTTGTTACCTCAAAGATTGACGGCAAGATATATTCCATCTCAAAAACCGGAAGCATCATCTGGGAGGGCGGTCAATCTGGAATTCTTGAAAACTCGGACACAGTCGAAGATTATGCTTCAAACCCAGGATACCTGAGCTATCCCATGAAAATCCGTGCGACTGGAAACCTTATCTCTGTTTTAGATTTTGGAAACTTCCGTTGCCAGCTCCTCACAAAAGTTGAAGCAAAAGAGCCGGAAAAAACACCCGCAAAGCTCAAGGTTACACAAACCGAACTCAACTTCGGTGAAACCATCTACTATCCAGAGCTTATAAAAAAAGTCATTCAGATAAAAAATATCGGTGAACTCCCAATCGAAGGCACTGTTACCTCCAGTTCAGAATTCCTGAAAGTTGCACCATCTGTCATCACAAACGATACTCTTGTGATATATGCAACCTACGAATTTGATATGAACCAGGCATGGAGCGAGATTCCTGAGCAGACCATAACCATAGAATCAAACGGTGGCACTGTGACTGTTTCCGTTCTTCCCGTGACTGTTGTTGGAAAGATTGTCTACATGGACATCGGCAACCCGATCTTCAGAGTGAAAACTGTTGATGAGGCTCGTGATTTTGAAACCGACCGTGCTCCTGTCATAAACAATGACCGAACATACGTTCCGTTGCGAGCACTTGGTAATGTTCTTGGTGCGGGGATCGACTGGGACGGGAACAAACGCAAGGTTACATTTGAACTCGACGGCAACACCGTTGAACTTTGGATTGGGAAAAATATCGCCCGTGTGAACGGAAAAGAGGTCGAGCTGACCGACCTACCGATTATCATAAACGATTCCACCTACGTGCCTGTAAGGTTTGTTTCTGAGCGTCTTGGTGCTGGGGTTGGCTGGATTTCCGAAACTCGAACGGTTGAAATCACTTATCCTGCAAAAAAATAATTCCTGATTTCCCTCTATACAGAAATAACCCCTCCGAATCACTGGAGGGGTTATTTTTTTGTATCTCTTGGAATCAACGAGTTTAAATTACTGTTTCAGTCAAATATATCTCGATTTTTTATAATCCCCTGGATTCCGTGTCGGAGCACGGAATGACGAAGGAAATCAGGGGTCATTTTTGTATTTTTTTTGAATCAGCGATAGAGTCAAATTTTCTTTGGAAGAAGGATTTTTTCTTGGTTTTGGTTTTTTGGGTTTTTGTTGTTGCTTTTGTTTTGGATATTTTTTGTGCCAATTTGAGATCATCGGGGTATGTTATCTTTATGTTTTCGGGTGATCCTTTTATTGTCAAAACTGATATTCCAAACTCGCTCATCAAGCCCGCTGTATCTCTGAATTTATTGAGTGTTCTTGCATATTTTTTCAACGCAAATCGGAGCGGTTTCAGGTATACAAGTTGCGGAGTTTGTGAAAGATAATAACTGTTTTCAGAAATATTCTTTGTTATTCTTGAATCTTTTCCTATCTGTTTAATTGCTCCACTTATCGGAAGCACGGGAATCACGCATCCGGCTTCCTCTTTTCTTGACAATAAACTATCAACCATCTCTGTTGTGGCGTATGGTCTTGCCCCGTCATGAATCAACACAATCTCGTAATCTTCCGGGATTAATTCTACGGCATTTTTTATTGTTTCTTGTCGTGATTCTCCAGCTTTTGAAAATTTTATATTTGATCCGGTATAACCGCTTAAAAGTTTTTCAGCATTTTTTTGATCATCTGTTGCAACAATCACAAAATCGATGTCTTTGTGGAGCGACAGAAGTGATGTCGACCAGGCAAGCACCGGCTTTCCATCCAGCTCAATCGATAATTTATCTCGACCAAATCTCTGCGAACTCCCACCTGCAGCGATTATTCCTGCAATTTTCATGAGGTCAGCCTGTTCATCCAAGCCTTATCGTAGCGAGAGGTGCAGGTTATGGTCACAATTTTACCCATTCTAGTGTGATTCTCTGTCTTCAATTTATTCGTCCAAATACGATTCTGCCCTGCGGGTTTTGAAGGAGCGAGGTGCAGGTTATGGTTACAACCTTACCGATGGCATCTCTGCCATCCTCAACAACCACCATTGTCCCATCATCAAGAAATCCAATCCCCTGCTCGCGGTCTTTTCCCTCTTTGATTACCTTGAGCTCAACCTGTTCGCCGGGGACAATCACCGTTTTCAGGGCTGATGCAATTTCATTCAGATTCACAACCAAACCACCCGCTGCTCGAACTTCATCGGTGATTTCACGGTCGCAACTTATCACTCTTGCACCCTCTTTTACAAAGTTCATCAGCAATTCTGTGTGCCTTCCCCTGTTTGGTGATGGCAGAACCTCCAGTTTTTTTGGGAATAATTCCTGAATTTTTTCCATTGTCTTTGTTCCCCGTTTTCCGCGATGCGAAAGAATTGGATCCGGGGAATCTGAAATTCTTTGCAGATCAACAAGGACAAACGATGGCACAGCAAATCGACCAGTCAGAGTTTTTGTTTCAAGAAAATCTGTTATCCTGCCATCAATTAGTGCTGAGCTATCGATTATGTACTTTTCTTTACTTGCTTTTACACCACCTGTAACACCGATGAATCCACGTGTTGACTCCACTATTGAATCTTTTTTGGCAACTCCGGTCATCCACAGAATTATAAACAGGGATGGCGTTGTTATCACGGTCACAAGGTTGAACAACTTGATGTCTGTCTGGAGGAAATATCGAAGTATCGGTTCAAAAAATATGTATATTACAATCGTCATTATCAACGCAAAGATCAGGATTATCATGTCTGTCAATGCCCATTTTTTCATCACTTTTGAGAGGAATCGCTGGAGCATCTTCATGTATTTTGCAATTTCTGGATACACCAGATAAAAGAGCAGGGCTCCTATCGAGCACGCCAGCAATATCCACAAAAAGTATATGAATACAGATTTCCCCCCTGCAAGAAATTCGATAAATGGACTCTCCTTTATTCCAAAGCCCGCAAGCAAAGCACCAATCAACGAAAATATCAATCTATCAATCACAACCTTCATATTAATCACCTCATCCTAGATAATATTTGAAATCAATTTTATTTCAAGATTCAACTTCTCTGTTACAATGAGTTCCCATGAGAATAAATGATATTTCAAGCAATATAACCGTTGACTCACTTCTTGAGAACTTCCCTGCCTCATCTCGTTTCCTTACACACGAGGGGGTGGTTTGTTTTGTGTGTGGAGAACCAACCTGGGGAACCCTTGGTGAAATCATTGAAAAGAAGGGGTTGGATATTGAGAATATTATCGCTGGACTAAAAAAATTCCTTGAAGCCAACCAATAATTATTAGCACAACAATGCCGTTCACTTCCCCTGTTTTTATTTAGTAACATATTTTTAGGTAATGCTCCCATGAATGGCTTGTTATTGTATTTTGCTGTATTTTTTTGTCATTCCCATGAAAATGGGAATCCAGGGGATTAGAAAATTGCATTCAGAATTTTAAAAATCAGCAATTCAATCTGAAAGGCTATTGACTATTCAAGACATACATACGATTTTTTTGACCCTGGATTCCTGGTCAAGCCAGGAATGACGAAGAGGAACAACTCCGTCATTCCGATTCCCTCCACATCATTCTGAACTCGATTCAGAATAACAGCCCCCTAAACACCAAAAATATTCACACATCATACAGATTTCGGAGATTCCGTGTCGAGCACGGAATGACGAAGGATATATGGAATGACAGCATATTTTTTGCTAATTGATTCTGGATAGAAATCCGCAACACAAACCCTGAAACTACAACACTCTTCATAAAAAAGTCCTGAATTTTTTAAATAGGATTAATTATTTTCCCATGCATGCAGAAAACGGGTCAGCATCAAGCTGACCCGTTTTCATTATCAAACTAACCTTAAAAGGAGGTGAAAATTACTCTCTGGTTATTGTTACCTCATAGACCTGTACGTTGTCAGCCTGGTCAACGAACTCAAATTTCACTTTGAGTGTGTCGAGACTGAGGCTCATTGGGACAATAACTTCCCACATGTCGTATGGACATTTTGCGGGTTTTCCGTTTGCTGTGACCTTTGAGAATGGCTCAACTCTACCTGTGATGGTAACATTTTCAGCATCTTTTGCGACCATAAGAATTCCATCTTTTTCGCCATTGATGATGAATGATGGTTTTGTGGTGTCAAGCACTGTTGATGTGGTGTGAGATACTTTGTTTCCACCAGCGTCAACTGCCTGGATGTAGATGATGTTGTTTCCTTCTTTGAGTGCAATTTTTGCTTTGAATTTTCCGCTCTTTTCAACCTTGGCAGAAACTCCGTTGACGGTCACTTTGACACCGGCATCTGTGGTTCCTGTTACTTCGATTGAAGGAGTGTTCACAAACGGCAACACTGCGTCTACTGAAAGCATTGGTGGTGTGTTATCGGCACCGATTCCAATCCATGTTTTTCCTGGGATGTAGTCATCATGCTCAACGGTTACAAATATTCTGCCTGCTGAGTCTGGCATGACTACTATCTTGACTTCACCCTTGGCGTTTGTGGTTTTTGGTGAGGCTTCGATTCCTGGTCCCTCAAGGTAAACGGTTGCTTCGGCAACTGGAAGTTGTGTTCCAGTCTGTGTGACAATGATTGTGAGTTCAGTTTCTGTCATTGGAGCAAGATCAGAACTTGCAACAATTACTGAGAGTCCCTTGGCAGAGTCAATGTGATAGATGTTTCTCAAGCAATACCATTCTGGGGAGTTGAGTTTGACATCCATATCATCGCAACAACCAAGGTCGTTTACATAGTATTTGTTTCTTGAGAGATAGGAGAGGTTGATTACTGACTGACCATCACCCTGTGGCATGATGTGGAATGTTGTTTCGGTTGCACCACTGTAGTTCATGGAATTCTTGGTGTGTCCAAATACCTGGGTCTCTTCCTGAGATCCGGCAACGTAGAGTCTTCCGTCTTCCTTCATCATGACATCTTCACGTGTTGCTGGATAAATTCTTGCGATTACGTGGTTTGGAGCTCTGTATACGAAGTCATAGTTGTCAACGTTGATGAGGTCTTTGTTGAGCTCGATGTCTGTTTCTGCGTCGAAGAGTTCAATTCTTGGATAGGTGACAGGAGCGACTGTGAGTGGGATACCCTCCCAGTCAAGTGCAAATGTTGTGTCGTTTGTGACGCCACCACGGAATCTCTTCCATGTGTAACGTGGGTTGGTTTTGTCTGTGTATGGAGGATAACCAACGATGTCTGATTCTGCCTGGATATTTCCGTATACATTCTGTCCAACAAGTCCGCCGATGTAATAACAATCTTCTGCGAATACGTAGAATGTGGTCTGTGCGTTTACGTCGAGTGAGAGGGAATCGTGATAGTCGAGTTTTCCATTTCTATCAATATCTGTGAAGAGGAATCCGCCCCAGTATGGGTTGTTGTAGATTGCACCGAGTCCCCAGCCCATGTTTCCAGGTGGTGGAAGCATGAGGTTGACCCATTCGACTGACATTCCGGTTGTGCCTTCGTTGATGATCTTCCATGTGTTGTCGTATTCGTAGTACTCGTTGACGGTGTTGTAATAAACTTCACCGACAGCCTGACGATCCCAGCATGAGTTTGTGATTGGTGTCAAGTGGAATGATCCTGCGGCATAGAGTTCTTTGTTCTGCCATTCGATGTTTGAGTTTGCATTGAAGTCATAGCCGAAGTGTGGGAAAACAACTTCGCAACATGGGACTTTGTCGCATGATGTCTGCATGAAATCAAATGAAGCTGGTCTTGTTGAGAAAGGTGTGAATCTGGCGGTATTTTTGACTCCACCACCACAGACACTGACACCCTTTGAAACGCCCTTGACCAATACACCCTGTGCATTGTAAACGGTTGCTCTGACTTTGTAGAGTCTGTTGTCGGCTGCGGTCATCAGGAAGTCTGGTTCACCTGGGACACTGAACACCTGTAATGTTGGGTCTTCTGTGTTGGTGATTTCATATTCAACTCTTGGGTTTTCAATCATTACATCAACATAACCACGATGTCTTCTGTTCGGGGTATAAACGAATACTCTCATTTTGTGGTCATCTTCCCAATCGTCGCGATCCGGATGATCTTCGTCTTTGAGCCATACGTTACTGTCGTTGGCACAGAAGCCCTTGAAGTAGTATCTTCCTGCTTCACCATCTGCGTGGAATTCGATTGGCTCGAATGCAACTGTGATGAGTTCTCTACACTGATTGCTTTCATCACGTTCACGTGCACTGTAGAGTTCACGGTTGTTTACGCGAGTTGAATCATAGTTGTGGAGGTCAGTACGGAGGAAGTAATACTGTGGAAGCATTGCACCCTGTCCGTAGTAGTACTGGTTGTCTGGATGTGGATCTTTGAAGAGATAGTTCCAAACATTCTTTTCTTCAACACCAGTCTCGCCGTACTGGTCAACCATTCCTTCGAGAAGGTTTACTGGTTCACCATTTTTGTCTTTAACGATAAAGGTGAGTGGTGAGTTTACATCAACAAGTTCCGGTGTGATACCTGCAGTTAATGGGTTTGGAAGATAGGTGACAATCAGGTCATCGAATGGTTCGATTTTGATTGCCATCTGACCGGCAAGATATACTTCGTGTGAATATCTTGTTCTGTCATATTCGTTTGATGCATTGAGTGTTGCATAGTAAGGATCGAAATCCCACCATGGACTGAATCCACGGTCGTTGTTGTCATCACCATATTTGTATGCGGTTACATACAGTGGGAATAATTCGTTGTCGGAGATGATGTGATCTGGTTCATCGCATTCACCCATCTCGCCACCAAAGTCAATTCCAACTTCGTCAATCATGCAACCGTTGTCTTCGGAGAGTTCGAAGTCGTAACGTCCACCATTTCTCTGGAATGTTCGGGCATCGATGATACCGGCAACCCATGTGTTTGTTGCCATATCATATGATCCGAGGATTTCAGTTTCAAAATCATTGAATCTGATGAAACCATCATCGTTTACATCCTGGTCTGGTCTGAACTGAGTTGCATAGTTTTCGGCACGTGATGATGTTGGACAATTCGTGATCCAACCGTCTCCTGCACCTGTTCTGAGAATTCTTTCTGGGTCAGCGAGATCAACAACGCCTCTGTCCTGCCAGCAGAACATTACTGCGTCGTTGCAGAGTGCTTCAACCTGAATCTCTTCGTGTTCTTTTACTACGAAGGAGAGGAGGTTGTCCTGATCGAGTGTGAGGAAATCGATAAAGTCGTATGAGCTGTCTGTTACTGTTGAGTCTGGGGAATTTATCTGCTGGATGTCGAGTGCTCTGACATCGATTCCGTCAACTGGTGGTGAGGTACAGCAGTCCTGGTACATCTTGAATGTTCCATCCATGAGAGTTACGTAGATGAGAATCTTGCCGTAGTTCCATGGGATGAGTTCGTCGATTACAAATACATTCTCGAGTGAGCAGTAGTTGAGACGCTTTGTTCTGACCATGTAGAGGTTTTCGTTTGTTCCCATATCAACGTCACCAAGGGCTGACCAATTCAAGAAGTCTCCACCTGGATTATGTTCATACTGATTCCAGTTGGTCTCGTCGATGACGAGTTTTCCTGAGAAGTCATACTGGATTGGGACATTTTTGAGTCCGTTGTAGCAATACTCGTTTGTAACGGATTTTGTGAGGACATCAACAATTTTTGGTCTTGCAAATGGTCCTTCAACTACAATCTGTTTTAGCTGACGTTCGATATTGTCTGCTTCAAATGAGAGGTGATTTCCTTTTCCGTCTTTGAGGATGAAGTAGAGACCATAGTCTGTGAGTGGGAAGAACTCGGTTCCGAGTTTGTAGAATTTCTCTGCTTTTACATCTTTCTGGGTTATTTCACTCCAGATTGCGGGGTAAGCATTCCAACCGAATGATCCACCATTCTGGTTGAAGTTTGCTCCTTCGACGCGACCTGTGTGGGTCTGTCCACCTGGGTAACATCTGAATCCACCGTGAGATGTTCTGAGGATTGGCCAGTATGGAACCTGAATCTGTGGGGCTGGTGGTGGGAGTGGTGCAAGTGCAGGATTTGCGGTATTTCCAGCTGTGTAATTTACATTACTGTACTGGATTGCTTTGTCGACAATTAACCATTCTGCAAAGTTTACATATGGGTCTGCCTGATAAACCTTAAGGTCGATAAATCCGGCGTAGTCAATTCCGCTTGTTGGTTTACCAAGATAAATAGTGCTCTGGTTGAAAGTTGGTATACCTAAAACACTGTCATATCTAAAGTATGGTCCACCCGTAAATGGGTGAGCGGAAGAGGAGTTGTAATCGAAAATTGCGTTTGTCAGGTAAAGATGAATTTTTACGTGAGTTGAACCATCACTTGGTTTGAGTGTTATCAAGCACTCGCCACCCTCATCAGAAGATGTTACCTCACCAAATGGTGTTATGTATGTTGGTACTCCGTATGAAAGAATCCAACCGAAGCTACCGTCAAAGAGACCGAAGTGGTCTGATGAAAGTCCGTTGCCGGCATAACCAGTTACGTCGCCGATGGGCTTCATACCTTCAGGTAGATTGATGTCACAATTTGTGTATTCGATATCTGCTGAACAATCTGCATCATCCCATGTTGAACGGTCATCAACGTGAATTGCTTCACGATTCAAGCCAACGGGACAACTATCTGTGAAGTCTGCCCATGGTTCACCAATGATCCAGTCATTAGGATCGATTGCACCAATAACCTGTGGTCCAAGCTCTGGAACTACATTGTCTGGCTCGTACCAGTACCAGTAGTCATATGTACCATCAGTGTTTGCCTGGAAGATTATTTTTTCAGTTTTTACTGATGGACTTGAGAGTTCGGCTACACCGATCCAATCAATTCCGCCACCTGTTGCATTATAGTAGGCAACCAATGGGGTTACATCTGAGTCTGATTTTGGAATAGCAAATGGAATGCCGTATGGATCGTTGACATCGTTCTCGTTGTCAACGTCATTGATTTTCAGCAAGACATTTGGGAATCTCTGGTCGAGGGTTGTGATACATGCAACGCTTGCTTCGATTTCAAGATTTTCTGGGGCAACAGGCATGTAGTACTCACCATAACAGTCGTAATGATCTGAAAGAATAACTGGGAGTGGTGGACATGGTGCAAGATCACGCCAAGTTTTGTCTTCTTCTGGGAGAGACATGCCAGGAACTCTGTATCCGGGTGTGTATGTTTTGTCGAGTTTGTTCCAGTGTCTCCACATTGGATTGCCATGATTCAGAATATTGTACCAGTCACCTGTACGGTGCATATCACGATAGTAGTGACGTGTTTCATGTCTGATCATGAATGGGTTATCTGCTGTTGGGTTATGGTATCCAGGATGCTGATCCGGAGGAACAACACGCATATTTGCACGGCCTGTACGGTTTGCAAACACATCAATCTCTGGGTTCATTTTGAATGCCTGAACTCTGTACTGAGCTTCGGTGTCGACACCAATTCCAAGCATTGGGAATGGATTGCATGAGCCTCTGTATGGGGTGAGTGTGAATGTGGCTTCTGGTGCATTTGGAGTGAGTACTCTGAATGTTGCATAAAGATTTAGAGATGCGTCACCATCCGCTGCACCACGATAATCAACACCAACATTTTCACGGACCATGACATAAATCTTCTCGTCTGGAATCCATACTCTGTGATCACCGAGATCTCTCCAATGACCTTTTCTTGGTGGTGGATCGACTGATATTTGAATATCTGAGGTCTGTTCGACCATAAGCGGTTTGTTGAGTTTGACCTCAAGATTGATGTCACCAGGAATAACTTCCCAGTCCATGAATCTGAAGTCACAATTGAGACCGGTTGTCACGCCATATGCTACTGATGGATTCAACCAGAAATCCCAGGATGGGACAACTGAACCGCACTCGTAATATGTGTCGCCAACCCAGCCTGCTGTCAATCGGGTGAAACCTGCCATTACGAATGCACCATTGTCATCTGCTGTTCCGAGTGTTCCGTCAGCGTTTAAATCTGTTGATGCAAGGTTTGTGGTGTTATAGATAATTTCACCAATATCGTAGGTACCGTTTGGCGGGATGATAACATTTGGATTATTTGGGTTTACTGTGTAATCATCATAGAACATTGGGAACTGCCAGACACCCTGTGTGAACTGCTGTGATGTGAATATATGAAGATCGTTAGCGGCTCCGAAGAAGGAGTTCACGTCAACATCACCCGCATTTACCACTGAGCCAGCTTTATATTCAATGATGGCACCACTTCTGACAATTTTCATATCAGTCATTCTGACATCGCCACGACTGACATCATAATCATCATCCATGTCAACATAGATTGCTTCCTGGCAACCATAATAAATGCCATCGTGAGGAACACCGCCACCAAAAGATGGGAGGCTTGAGTCACGGAATCTTACTGGTGGATCAAGTGTGTCGAGTCTGGTTAGTTTTCTGCCAACATCTTTTCCAACCATTGACTGCATGTAGAAATCTTCTTCAACACCAACACCCATAAAAATGTCTGTAAGGTTGCCCATGGAGAACGCAGGATCAACTGCACCGAGGAACATTTCACCAGTACGACCTGGTCTGTAGTCATCAGAGAGGTTGTTGTACAGAAGTCGATCTGTGTCTGGTGGATATTCGTCGTCATTCAGGTAGTGCTGAACGCCGAGGTTGTTGTCGACTCCATTGTCAACAAATATCTCGACACCCATGTACTGCCTTGAACCAATGTGACAATCCATAAATGTGGTTGCGGGAACTGAGAATGAGGTTGGGGTTGGTCCAAGAACCGTGGATTTATTTATTGTCTGTGTTCTCTGAACAACTTCACCAACCTGAGAACGAAGGGTTGCACTACACTGGGATGGAATCATTCCTTCCCAAAGATCGGTTTCTACTGAAAGATTATAATAATCATCGCTATTGCAAACAGCGGTTAAAACTTCAGCGACAACCAAGCAGTCGTTGATCCACAATCCGCCAATAGCATTGGGGTTTGAACCTGTGAAGTTTCTGACTCCCCATGGATGTGCGTTACTGTTTACGTTTGAAAGTCTTAAGTCACCGAACTCAACCATGTCGCCATCATTGGGAGAACGACCGGTTGTTGTGAGTGCATAACCTTTTTTGTAGATATGTTCGTAAGGATCAAAAACGGGAGCTCCCGAAAGTCCAACACCACGGGCTGAAATATTTTCTGCGTGGAGTTCGTCATCTTCTGTTGGGCTGAGACCTGGGTCTGGGGTACCGAAGTTAAGTGGTGAGAGTACAAACGGAACGAGGGCTCTTGGTCCTGGATCTGGATCTGGAAGTCCGGTGTTGTCAAGCATGTCCATGTGTCCAATATCATAGTCGTCACCTGGATCCCATAAACCAAATAGTGTACCGGGAATTCCGCCACGACCTCTGTCGACCGGGACTGTTCCTGGAGCATAGTTATATGTGAAGCCACCCAAAACATTTAATCCACCAGATCCGGCGGATCCAGTTTTAATGTGTACTGAAACAGGAGTAAGCCTCAGGTCACCATAAGGAGCAATTTCGACATCCTGGAAGGGGTCATATCCGAATATAAAGTTATCGCCAGGAAATTGTGAGTGCAACCAACCGGCTCTATAAATCCATTCACCTGGATCGTAGACACCGTTAACGCCGAGGTTCTCAGCGTGCCATTCTTCTCCCCATTGAATATCATTATCATAAGGAAATGTGGTTGGATCAGATGTCTGAACAGCCCAGAATGTTGCATCTGGTCCCTCTGGGTTACCAGCACCGATTCCATCACGGAATCTGGCAAGTGGCATATTCTGATCCCAATCATCCCAGCGATTCTGCCAGAAGTTGTCAGCAGGAATTCCCCAATATGAGGCCTGGGTGATCCATGTGTCAGCACGGTGAGAACCACCGACTACTGTCTCATGAAGTGCACCATCGATTGCTCTGTTGTATGGATGATTATCGTCAGATCCACCTTTGATGAGGGGGAAGTCGACTCTGTCAACCCAACCAATGCGGAAAATGCGACCGTCAAGATTTGGAGGCATAAAGTACATTGGGGTTGAACCCATACCAGTGGTTGGGAATGTGCCATCATTTGTGTCACCAACATTTGCCTGGAAATAATCTATATAACCTGGATTGATTGCTCCGCCCTCTGTGGTTGGGAAAAGAGGATATGGTCCCTGAGTGTTGTTTGAGCGAATTGGGTCAACCAATGCATTTGGATTTCTTGTACAGTGGTCAAATCTTGAAGCATTATCCATTGCATAACGACCATCCTGAGGATCGGCGTATGCATAATATCTGCTGTCGTGGAAATATCCATCTGGATCAAACCAAACATTTCCGCCAGAGTCAACAACTACGAACCAATGATCTTCTTCGGTTGCTCTTGCCCCGTCTGGTCTTACGGTCAGATAAACTTCGCACCAGAACCGTGGCTCAACAGATGATGCCGGAGTTGCTGCTGGAATATTGTAGAGACTGGTTCCGCCACCGCCTGGTTGTTGAACTGCACCAGTTACTGGGTTGTCGGTGCAGGCTGGCATGAGAAATTCTCTTCTGCCAAAACCAGTATAAGTTCCACCCACTTCAAAAGTTCGCTGACGATCTGGATACATCTTTGTTCCAGACCAAGAATAGCCAACAGGGGCAAACTTTAAGACCGCATAGGTAGCGTTACGACCATCATTTTTGAAATAGTCATCGCCCTCGTCAGCCATTGTCAAACCGGCAAACATGGTTACGACCAACATCATTGCAATTGCAAAGGTAAGTACTCTCTTCATGTACCCTTTCTCCTTTCGAGGTGCATGATAAACACTACAACACCACCCAAGTGAGCGGTTGTGATGTCATACCACACAACTGTCTGGCAGTAGCACCAGACTGACCTCTTCATCGCTTACATCCTGCTAAACGAGTCACTCAAATATGAATATCTCAGCACCTATGCACCAATAACAATCCACGTGGTACACGATACTGAGACAGAATAAAGCGTGCATGCCAGAAACTGCACTGCATGCAACCATACCCACTGTATGCAATTACCATGCCATGGAGCAAACATCACCACTGTCCAACTGTCTCAACATGATTCAACCACTCACCTGCTCTACCAAATAGCCAAATGGTACCGTTAATGGGTATTTATAACACGGTATGTTATGTATTCTCACATGTTGATATTTTATAATACACTTATGTATACTATACATTGACAACCCTCACCCATCTATTTAGAATTGCTGTCCAAGTGAGGTGATAATGATTGATATAAAAAAATGGCGTGAAGAGACAACAGAGCTCAAGAAAGCTCTGTCTTCGCGTGGTGCTGATGAAGCTCCAGCCGACAAACTGGTGGAGCTTGACAGGAAACGCAGAGACATTCTTGGACAGGTTGAGGAACTTCGTGGAAAAAGAAACTCTGCATCAAAACAAATCGGTGAACTGATGCGAGCAGGTGAATCTGTTGAAGAGATAAAAGCTGAAACCCGCCGAATCGGAGACGAGATAAAGGCATTCGATGTTGAACTCAACGATATTGAAGACGAGTTAAGAAATATTTCTCTCTCAATCCCAAACATCCCGCTTCCCGATGTCCCGCCGGGAAAAAGCGAAGAGGACAACGTAATCATAAAGACGGTTGGCAAGCTCCCAGAGTTTTCTTTTGAGCCAAAACCCCACTGGGAAGTTGGCTCAAATCTCGATATTCTTGATAATGAGCGAGCAGTGAAGCTGTCTGGTGCAAGATTCAACATGTTCAAAGGAGACCTTGCAAGACTTCAAAGATCGCTAATCTCTTATATGCTAGATACCCACACAAAAAATGGTTTCAAAGAAATTTTTGCTCCCGTCATAGTTACCGCAGACACTGCCCGTGGAACTGGACAACTTCCCAAATTTGCAGAGGACATGTACAAAATCGAGGGAGAAGAACAGTATCTCATCTCAACAAACGAAATCACACTCATAAATCTTCACGCTGGAGAATCCATCCCGGCAGAACTTCTCCCCGCAAGATACACAGGATTTGCCCTCTGTTTCAGAAAAGAGGCGGGGGCAGCAGGAAGAGACACCCGTGGTCTCATCCGTGTTCACCAGTTTGAAAAGGTTGAAATGGTCAGTTTTTGCAAACCGGAGGACTCTGAATCTGAGCTTCAGCTCATCACAAAAAGTGCGGGGAACATCCTTGAAAGCCTCGGTCTACCCTACCGTGTCAGCTTGATGTGTGCCGGCGACATGTCCGGTTTTTCTGCTGCAAAGTCGTACGACCTTGAGATTTGGATGCCAAGTTACAACAAGTATGTGGAGGTTTCATCATGTAGTAACTGCACAGATTTCCAGGCAAGACGTGCAGGCATCAAATATAAAGAACAGCAAGGAAAGAAGGCTGAACTTGTTCACACTCTCAATGGTTCAGGTTTGGCGATAGGCAGGACTATGGCTGGAATCCTTGAGAATCACCAACAGGAAGATGGAACAGTCAAAGTTCCTGAGGTTTTAGTTCCATACATGGGTAAAAAATTTATAGAGGGATAATTTTTGATTCTTGCTTCAAGACAATAGGTAGGGACGGATTTGAAACCTGCCCCTACTCTCTTTAGTTGTTACTTACTTATCCTGGTTATTCCTCAAAAAGATTTTCAACCTTTCCGCTTCCCTTTTCCTGGCGTTTTGCTTTTGCAAACATTTCCATTCTCAATCCTTTTGGATATTCAAGCTCTTTCCCATCGATCAGTTCCTCAATTGTCAAAATCTGAATCTTTGGATACTTTTTTCCAATCAACGGTGATTCATAAAAACCAGCCTCTGCCGCCTCTTTTATCATGGGTTTTGTTGGTGGCTCAAGTGTGATGAGCAAACCAATCTGAGCATCTTCACGTTCAACAACACCCTTCAAATCTCGGATATATGGTGACTGAACCTTCCCACCCTTCACAGAAATTATCACCCGTTTTACTTTTCCAGGTTCGTCAAAGAAGTTGATGTATCCGTCAATACCACGGTCAGCACCCTTTTTCTTTGTTCCACCTGCGGGCTTTCCGTCAACCAAACCCAAAGCCCACCACTGAAGCTGGTAGGGGTCAATCTTGAAAAGCTCTCTTGCTCCTGACAAATCCTCGGGTTCACCGATTACTTTGTAGGGAGATAATTCCTTGCCAAAGGTATCATCAAGGCGTTTTTTCATGAGGGTGATTGCAAGGTGTGTGATGTCGATTCCAATCCATCTGCGTTTCAGTCTTTCGGCAACAGCTACCGCTGTGCCACATCCACAGAAGGGATCTAGCACAACATCACCTTCATTGCTACTGGCTTCGATGATTCGCTCAAGAAGGGCTTCGGGTTTTTGGGTTGGGTAGCCGAGATACTCATCCCCCTGATTGACAGTTTGAAATCCAATAATATCAGTCCAGGTATCAGTAAGCGGTCGACCCTTGGATTTATCAAGATAAACTCGTCTTTCACCATTGCCATTATCATAATATATCTTGAATTTCCTGCCATCTTCATCTGTTTTGTCGTATCTTTTTATTGTGTTGGGGCTGAGCGGGAGGAACTGTTTGTTGAATTTGTATTTGCTCTTGCAGTAATACAAGACTGTATCATGTCCTCTGATCCAGTTGTTTGCCTGAGATTTGAATCCTGACGAAGTTTCAATTGACCAAATTATTTCTCGTCTGAAGTTATCGCTACCAAAAACTGCATCCAATTCCATCTTCAGGAAATGACTGGCAGTTGGGTCACAATGAAGATAAATCGAACCAGTGGATTTCAGCACACGATGAAGCTCAACAAGCCTCACCGCCATCATCACAAGATACGCCATCATGTCATTACTACCAAGGAATGTTCTCATGGCTTCGATAAGTTTTGAAAGCCTGTCTGGACCATCCTTTACAAGCTCATAATAGATTTCTTCAGCAGTTCTGTCCCACTGCCAGGTATCGTCAAACGCTTCAATCTGAGCCTCGCTTGCTTTGCCATCCTTTTCTTTGAAAAGAAGATTATATGTGGCATTGCTGTTGAAGGGCGGGTCAAGATATATCAGATCGACTGATTCATCAGGAATAAAATCCCGCAGAATGTTGAGATTGTCTCCATAGTAGAGCCTGTTAATCCAATTACTTTTGTCCATACGACCGAGTATAGCATAAATTTTTGATTCTGGTAATAAAATGTCTGGCTCCCCACACCTGACCCATCCCTACAGTTTGTTTCTAACTTTGTGTGAAGCCTCATAATTAGTTGTAGGGAACGCAGATCTGCGTTCCCTACGTATTATTCATAGAGTGTTATCAAATATTCAGGAGATTCTATGTGGTTACTGAGCTATTCAAAATATCTCAGCGTGGACTGACAAAAGGTTACACCAAATCACCTTGCGGGTCATTCTCGAATTTTCCTTTGCAAGTCCTGAGGGTCAGATAAAAACTGGCTCCGCCATACTCTCCCGGGGAGGACAACCAGATACTTCCACCGATTGATTCGATATACTTTTTACTCAAAAACAACCCAAGACCCTTGCCATCTTTTCCAACATCTGCTCTTCCATACTTTGTAAATATTCTTTTTTTATCATCAGCCGGGACTCCCGGACCGTTGTCAGATATTGAGAGTTTTATGAATGCAGGTGCAATTCTTTCAACCCTACAAAAAACCTTTCCACCCGTTTGTATAAACTTTGAAGCATTCCCCAGGATATTTATCAATACCTGTTCCAGCTTGGTTTTGTTGGCTTCAATGTATATGGGTTCCTCTGAAATCTCAGAGGAATATTCAATGTCTGCTTTCGAAAATATCGGTGTCATCAGCTTTGAAATGCTCACAACAAAACTGCAAATATCAATAACAGTCGATTGTGTAGTTTCATTATCAACAGCAACCATCGAGGTATACTTTGACAGGTCATCAATCAATCTGTTCAAGTGTTCGCCAGAGTTTTTTATCGAGTCAATCGATTCTTTGGTTTCCTCTTCGCCAAGAATTCCCATCTGCAAAATCTCGGCATACCCGATAATCGATGTGAGGGGGGTTCTCAAATCATGGTTCACAGCCTCAAGAATATCTGATCGAAACTGGTTCAGTTTCTCAAGATGATTTGTTTTTTGCAACAGTTCCAGCCTTGTTTTCATCGCAATCAAACCAATCTCAATAATTTTTCTAAGGTCTGAAAAGTTACTCACCATGTCAGGAGATACCTTTTTGAAATGCATACAAATTGCATAATTTTCTGAAATATCCAAACATATCGGTACCACAACGTAGATGTTTTCGGGTGATTCGGTGCTTGTAATCTGGGTTTTCCCGGAAGCAAGAGCTTTGGTAATAATTGTTTGTCCGACTGGACACTCGGTACCGGTATCACTAAACTGACAATTATCCCATATCGTCTCATTGTATTTTTCGCTTATTTCTCTCAAGCAAGTGCTGATTGAAGAAAGTCTCTCACCAAGCTCACCCGCGATGAGAGTCAATGCAGTTTTTACATCGTCCACCCTGACTAAAAAATTGAGTACAATGTTGTAGAGATTTATCACCTTTTCTTTGCGTTCCAGCTGCTCAATCTTCCGACTCAACCTGTCGATGGGAACACCGATGACTATCAACAGGTGCTGGTTGTTGATTTTTTTGTTGTAAACACGTACAGCATATTCAATTTTTTTGTAATCTCTGTTCCTGATTGTCAAGGTGAGATCGAGCATTCTTCCATTGTCAGAAGATATATCTTCAATTATCGTATGTACTCTCTCCCTGTCTCCTTGCTGTGGAAATATTTTTTTAAGATCGCTCGTCAAGCCCTTCCCCAGAGAAAACAAATCGAGATTCATCGAGGGGTTGGCGTGCAAAAACCCATCAGCCGAAAGAATCATCGCAGGAATCAATTTATCGTCTAAACAATCGATTAGCCTCCCAATCGACTCAACCTCATCATTTTTACTCTTAATCTCAAAACCAGAACCCAGTATGAAGTTTTCACCATCAACTGTGTATCTCATAATTTTCCAAGAAATTATTTTATTTTTCTTTGGACCAGTTGGAATTTCAGTAACAATTTTTGAGCTTGTTTCAAACATTCTCTTCATGCCATACCCGGTGATGTCTACATCTTTTATGATATTTATAAACTTGTCCCAACCATCTGCCACGAACATCTCGCGTGAATCAATGTTCATCAACAATCGCATATTTTTTGTGGTTACCAAAAAATCACCGTCGATGGTTCCATAAAATCCGAATCCAGCAGTATCGTTTTGAATTCTCTCCATCACCGATTCATCCAATGTATGAGACTCCATGATGATTACTGATACATTATCATCTTTTATTATTTTAGAAATCTTAATTGGATAACCGAGAAGATTGGTTTTTGTGTTGCCTGGAGACTCTAGAATTGTCTTATTCAACACATCATAAATACGTCGCCCCTCCAGCTTACTTCTTCCGATTGAGTCAGCACTTTTATTTGAAAAGATTATAAGACCAGATTTATCAGCAACCAGGATTGGTTGTTTTATAGCCTCAACTATTTCCTTCCAGTCCATCTCACCCCCTTCGATCGATACTCTTTTTTTATACCAAATAAGCATATTTGTCAAGTCCAGTTCAAATCGTATTTATGACATTTTGGCAACTAATGACACAGTTATTTAATATTATGAATATTTATGATTTGATTGGCAGTTAGCTTAATGCAAGAATACGATGTGCAATAAGTACTGATTTTTACAATATCTCTTTGATAGCTAGGCAAACTGTTTTCTATGATCGTCTGTATTCTATCTCTTTGTCAGAAGATTTTTCTTTGTTTAAAAAACTATAACAAACAAAAAAGGAGCAACATAGAATGCCACCCCTTTTTATTTTTTAAGTATCGTGTTGACTGAAATTTATTCAACAATTTTTGAGTCACCAAGCATTGCCTGGACATAACTCATCTGTGCCATCATGGCTTTTGAATCACCGTAAATCTTTATGTGCAAAAGTGTATCACCAGATAACATAACCCTCATCATCCCCATCACTGCACCATCAAATCCATCCATCCGCCCAGAGATTGAGACCCTTCGATCCGTGATTCCATACTGCACGTTATCTTCTTTTTTATTGTTTGTGATTCTTGAAAACTCTTCTTCAAATGAAACCTGTGCACTCGATAGATATTCGGTCAGGTCGCTCTCAACTGCAAACGGGTGAAACCCAGTAATCTGCACCCTGACCAAACCATCTTCAGTCTCTGAGGATAATTCAAGAATCTGTGAATCCGAGGAATCAACGGTGAAAACAGAGCTGTCGTATGATGCTTCAAACCCATCATTTGACCAGGTCGAAAGTGTGCTTCCGCAGGAAACAAACACAACCATGGAGATCAGTACAAAAGACAAACCCCACACCAGAAGGCGTGGGGTTATATTTTTCAAACTCTTTGACATTGTGGTTAGTCTGCCAATGCTTGAGTAACTAAAACTTCCTGGAACATGTAATCAAGGTTTCCGTTTTCCCAGGCATCATTGAATATATCTTCGGCACCCTCTGACGAGAGTGTGACCAGCACACCATCACCAAATGTTGTTTCGTCGACTCTTCTTCCTCGAAGTGCATAGAACATTTTTCTTCCGAGTTTGTCGCCATTTTTGTAGGTAGCCCAGTATCCGGTTGCCATTGATTCAATGTGTTTGAATTCACCCTGGTCAATGATTTCACCATCAACGAGTGTTTCAATATTTGATGAGAAATAGCTGGTGTCCTTGTATGGAAGCTCTGGAACCATCTCATACGAAACTGTCCATATCAGCTCAGGATTTTTTTCATAGGCAAACGTGTGGACAATATGGGCATCCCAAGTTTCTTTTGTTTTGTCAACTTCAACCCATCCATCAAACATATTGCCAACAACGTCCATTCCAGAAATTTCATGACATGTCCATAACATTTTTGGATGCGGTGGAATCTTTATCTCACCAATCAAACTTTTTGGTTTTTCCGGAGAAAGAGTATTCTCTCTGTCGCCTGGTTCATTGGTTATGATGGTACCAGCATTCGGGTTCTCATCTCCCCAATTTACTTCAACTTTGCCATTATCAACAACATCTCCGTTACCATCATCAGTCCCTCCGCCACAGGCAACAAGACTGATTGTAAGTGTAATCAAAAGTACAAAAACCAATGCTTTTCTCATGCTTTCTCCTTTCAAAGATACAAACTCTTCGACACTACATTATAGTGGTAAGTTTTTAGTTGTCAAACTATCCACGTTTTTTAGTCTTCCCACCCTTTTTTTGGTGCGAGTAAAAAGCTGTCCATGATACTTCTAACGTCTTCACCCAATTTTTCATCATTTTCTGGATATGTTCCAGTCACAAAAATAACCTTCAAGCTCTTGGCATAAATGTGCTGGATAACCGTGAACGCCTGCCCAAGATAATCAGCCGAGAAAACAAGTTCATATCTCTGCTCTCTCTGTGCCTGCGGAACAAACTGGTATTTATCGGAAACGAGTGTGTAGTTGAATTCTTCGACTGCCTTATCTGCATAATCTGTGGTGACTTCATCCACTCTGCCCCATTTTATCTTGCTGTCCATCTGGGTTTGGATCTTCACATTTGCAGATAAATCTTCGTTTGCTGGAGACATGAAAACTTCATATTCAGAATCTTCTTTAAGATTTTTGTTCTCCCATTTTTTGAGTACACCAATTTCGTAATCGTCATTCTTCAGGATGTTTGATGTGGGATTTCCACAAGACACGAGCAACAACATAAGAACAAGAACAATCAGAAATGATTTTTTCATGGTATCCTCCATGGTTTTCTGGCGGAAGGTGGGGGATTCGAACCCCCGTGAGCTCTCACCCTCTGCATTTCAAGTGCAGCGCCATAGTCCACTCGGCCAACCTTCCAAGAAGGGATTTTATCCAAGTTGTCCTTGTATTTCAAGGCATAAAATAAAGTATATCCTGCATGAATGATTTTGATGTGATAGTAGTTGGAGCTGGTCATGCCGGGCTTGAGGCAGGGCTTGCAAGCGGAAGAGTGGGAGCAAGGACATTGGTCATCACACTCGATACCGATGGTATCGGGCATATGCCATGTAACCCCGCAATGGGCGGGATGGGGAAGTCTCAGGTAATCGCAGAGATTCATGCCCTCGGTGGAATCTCTGGATTGATCTCCGAGGAAGCCGCAACATCCATCCGGTTGCTTGGAACATCCAAGGGGAGGGCTGTCCAGTCAACGAGAGTCCAAGTTGACCGACACATGTACTCCCTCTACGCAGGACGAGAATTACAGCTTGCCCCAAACGTAAAAGTTTATCAGGGAAGAGTGATTGAACTGATAACTAACACTGATGGCAACAAAGTTTGTGGAGTCATCCTTGAAGATGGCAGACGATATAGTTGTGATTCAGTAGTTCTCACATGTGGTACATATTTGAATGGTCGTGTTCATCTCTCTGAAATCTCCCGTGACGGGGGAAGATGGGGACAGCCCTCAGTTTCTACCCTTTCACCACAGCTGAAAAATCTTGGTCTCTCTGTAAAAAGATTCAACACGGGGACAACTCCAAGAGTCGATGCCAGAAGCCTGGATACCTCAGAACTCACCAAGCAAGATGGAGATTATTTTCCACTTGCCATGGTCTCTGAACCAAAAATATACAAAAACCAACTGCCAAGTTGGGGCGGTCGCACCAACCAAAAAACCAAGGATGTAATCTCAAAATATCTCCATTATTCTCCATCCTCTCAGGGTCGAATGGTGAAAGTCGGACCAAGAACCTGCCCCTCCCTTGAGGAAAAGGTGAAGTGGTTCCCAGACAGAAACAGCCACACATTTTTTGTGGAGCCAGAGTCCAGATACCGAAGCGAGATGTATCTCCAGGGTCTCTACATGAGCATCCCCCCTAAACTCCAACTTGAGGTACTAAAAACTCTTCCCGGAATGGCAAACGTGATTATGATTCGTCCGGGATATGTGATTGATTATGACTATATCGACCCTGTTCAACTTCAGCCAACCCTTGAAACCAAGACGATCTCTGGATTATTTATTGCTGGTCAGATTGTTGGCACAACCGGGTATGACGAGGCTGGATCGCTTGGGCTTGTTGCCGGTGCAAATGCCGGGCTGAAAGCCACCGGTAATTCCCAGATGGAACTATCCCGGTCGGACGGATACATCGGTGTGATGATTGATGACCTCACCCACAAAGGGGTAACCGAGCCATACCGAATCACCCCCTCTCACGTTGACACCAGGCTCTCAAATCGTGGCGATAACGCCATCTTCAGGCTAGCTCCAATTGCCAGAAAATTCAATCTGCTCACAAGCGAAAGAGACCAGGACTTCCAAAAAGTCGAAAAAGACAAAGTAGAATTTTTCAAAATGATAGAGGGACACCGCTATACTCCAAGTCGAAAAAACAATGATTATCTCGTAAGCCTGGGGATTGATGTGATTGATACCCCCAGCACTCTAGCTCAACTTATCAGGAGACCGGAATTTACTTACACACATCTACAGGTTCTTTTGCCTTCGATTTCCTCGCTTTCTGTTCGTGGTGTGACCAGCGGGATGATCGATATTGCATATGATTCCTATCTCAAACGCGAGGCGAGCAGAGTTCGTGATATTGGCAGATGGGAAAAATTGAAACTCCCGGAAGATTTGGATTACATGCAGATCAGAATAATTTCAAAACTCGCTCGTGAGAGATTGACAGCGGTTAGACCAAAAACCTTGGGTTCTGCGATGCGTGTTGACGGTGTGAAATTTTCCGACATCGAGATAATTGCCAATTATGTTTCACGTGAAACATAATTGTAAGTTTCAATTTGAAAAAACATTCCCTTTGAACTAGAATAATCTGTATTGACTCAGGAGGTGTGATTATGAGTTTGGATCTGACGAGTTTGAGAAATGCGGTTCGTTCTTTTGATAAATCATTGAAACATTTATCGGGTTTGTCGGAGGACGATGATTTTTTTGAAACCATGCGAGCCGGAGTAATTCAGAATTTTGAATTCACCTTTGAGCTTTGCAGAAAATTCATGAGAAGATGGCTCGAAAATAATCCAGGATTATTGGGTTCGGATATCATAACAAACAAAGTAATTTTCAGGTTATCAGCACAAGAAAAATTGATAGATAATCCTGTCGAATGGTTCAGATTTCAAGAAGCCAGAAACATCAGCTCACACACCTACGACGAAGAAAAAGCAGAAAAAGTACTTAAGGTTGCAATTGAATTTCTTCCATCTACTAAACAATTTCTTTCAAATCTTGAGAGAGCAAATGATTGATCTCAAAGACGAGTATCTTCAAATTATCAGGAAGATAATTCGTGAACGTTTTCCAGAATGTAGGATTTTGGTTTATGGTTCGAGGATAACAGGAAAGTCCTGGGAGTTTTCCGATATTGATATTGCAATTGACAACGGTTCTGAGATTTCCTGGAGTGAGCTTTATGATTTGAAGGAAGCATTGTCTTTGACTGATATTCCTATTATTGTTGATATATGCGATTATAACGATATTTCTGATAATTTCAGGAAAGTGATTCTTGAGAATTATGAGGTGATGCAGATTGTCTAACATAAAATGAGATTCTGAATCAAGTTCTTAAATGACGGGGTTGGGAGTTCAAAATGAGGAGCAGGAATTGTTCTTAAATGATGGATAGTAGTATTCCAGAATGACATAAAACAGTGTACTCTAATGAGAAAATAACAGAGAAAACTGACAACAAAAATAAACCATGGTATTCACGACCTTTCTAGCCTCTTGACAATATTTTCATATCTCACCAACTTGTTATCAAAATGTTGACAAAATTAATATATTTCTTGAATGCAGAAGTACCCCTTATACAATCGGAATTATTCCTATTAAAGGCAGGTGGGTATGAAGCAATTCATATTTCAGAAGTCGAGGGTGAAAAATTTGATTTCACACCTCATACGCGAGTATCCTAATGTTTATGCACCCGTACCCAGGGGGAAACATTTTGCATTTGACAAGATAACTGATCCTTCAGAGGTAGAGTTTGGCTATACCAGAACAATACTTCCACCCAAAAAGTATCTGATGCCACAACATGAAGAACTCGTTTGTTTCAAGCTTGGAGACAGCTTATCTTTTGATGAGGTAATCGTGAGCGACAAGCAGGTAATTGTTGGTGTAAGACCCGGTGATATCCGAGCAATCAAGTTGCTCGATGATGTTATGATGGAGTCTGGTAACAAGGACAAAAACTATATCGCAAGGCGTGAAAATACTGTGATTATCGGTATTGACGGGATTCCTGACGAATATAGTTATGAAGATTCTGTGATGGATCTGAAGGTAGAAGAAGGTTTTGACCTCTTCTTCACAGACCTTGGAAACGTTGTCCTGGTTGATGTTGCAACGGATGAAGGAATGAAAATTCTTAAATTAATCGAACATGAACCGGCAACTTCCGAACATCTCAAACTCCGCGAGCAGACCATCAAATCTCAAAAAGAGATGTTTACCGCAAAGATTGACATCCCGGCAAAGCTGATTCCTCTGACCCTTGAGGGCAAATGGGATCATCCAATCTGGGAAGAGATGGGAAACAAATGTCTCTCCTGCGGTCAGTGCATCCTGGTTTGTCCAACCTGTTACTGTTTCAATGTCACAGACGACATGGCACTCTCGATGACCGAGGGTAGCAGAACTCGTCATTGGGACGGCTGTCAGCTTGCGGATTTCACAATGGTTGGTCATGGTGAAAACTTCAGAGACTCAGCTGGAGCAAGAATCAGACACCGCTTCCACAGAAAATTCAAATATCACATTGACTCCTACTCAGAGATTTTCTGCACAGGTTGCGGAAGATGTTGGGAATCATGCCCTGCAGACATCAACCTTGTCGAGATTGCAAATGTTTTATCAAGAGAGGAGATAAGTTAATCATGGCAAATATCACAGATAACTCTTATGTCCCCTTGATTGCAACCATCAAATCTGTAAACACCCTCACCCCGACAGAAAAAATTTTTGAGATCGAACTTCCAGATGGAAAACGACTCAACCACGACCCCGGTCAGTTTGTTCAGTTGCTTATTCCCGGAATCGGTGAAGCACCCATCTCAATTTGTTCATCCCCAACCGACAACAACTTCTTCCTCACAATCAGACGTGTTGGTGATGTCACAACTGCAGTTCACAACATGAAAGCTGGCGACAAAGTCGGCATCCGTGGAGCCTTTGGCTTTGGTTTTCCGGTTGAAAAGATGAAGGGTTCAGACATCGTGATGGTTGCTGGTGGAATCGGGCTTGCCCCGCTTCGTTCAGTAATCAGATACATCCTTGCCCATCGTGAAGATTATGGAACTTTCACCATTCTTCACGGAGCAAGAACCCCGTCAGACAGACTCTTTAAAGACGAAATAGATTCCTGGGCAAACAACCCAAGGGTCAACCTTCTTGAAACAGTCGACCATCCAGACGACAGTTGGAATGGAAACTCTGGTGTTATCACTACCCTCTTCAAACAGATAACGGTTGATCCTGAGAACACATACGCCATGGTCTGCGGTCCTCCCGTGATGTATCGATTCGTGATTCTTGAATGCCAGGGCAAGGGAATTCCTGACAACAAGATTCTTGTTTCACTCGAACGTCATATGAAATGCGGTCTTGGAAAATGTGGACACTGCCAGATAAACGGTGTGTATGCCTGTCAGCAGGGACCAGTATTTTCCTACACCCAAGTCAGAAATCTTGAGGAAGCCTTATGAGCAAACCACGTATAGCCTTCTTTGACTTTGCATCTTGCGAAGGTTGCCAGCTTGAAGCTATCAACTTTGTTGATGAATTCCTTGCACTGCTTGGTCATGTTGATATTGTCCAGTTCAGAGAAGCAATCACCGAAGCCGAATGGGATATTGATGTTTCATTTGTTGAAGGGTCAATCACCCGTCAACAGGACATTCCAAGACTCGAAGAGATTCGTGCCAATTCCAAGGTTGTTATCGCACTTGGTGCATGTGCATGCACCGGTGGCGTGAACGCCATCAAAAACACACGACCACTTGAAGATGTGAGAAGAGATGTTTACGGAGATAAATTTGACCTGTTCCCAACATTTGCAACCCGTCCAATTGACCAGGTCGTCAAAGTTGATGGATACATCTACGGATGTCCAATCGACCGAAATGATTTCCTCAAAAATGTCCAGTTGATTCTCCAGGGCAAAAAAACTCTCAGACACAACGATCCAGTCTGCGTTGAGTGCAAACTCAAAGAGAATGAATGCCTTCTCACACTTGGCAAACCCTGCATGGGACCAATCACCCGTGGCGGTTGCGGTGCAATCGACCCAACATTTGGCAGTTCCTGCACAGGATGCCGAGGATTTGTTGACGATCCAAACACAAACGCAGCAATGGACGTACTTGCAAAGCATGGTCTCACAGTTGAGGACATCAAGAGTTACATGACCATCTTCAACTCGTTCAAACCAGAGGACATAAAATAATGGGTAAAAATATAGACATCCACGTTCACCACGTAACCCGAGTTGAGGGTCATGGTGACGTACTGCTGAATGTAAAAGACGGCAAAGTTGAACACGTTTCACTAAATATTGTTGAAGCTCCCAGATTTTTTGAGGGAATGCTCAAGGGAAGAGCCCACTACGAAGTTCGTGAGATAGTTTCACGAATCTGTGGAATCTGTGCCTGCGGTCATGCACTCTCTTCAATCAGAGCATCCGAAGCGGCACTTGGCGTAGAGCCAAGCGAGCAGGTAGTTGATTTAAGAAAAATAGTGCTTGCCGGTGAAAACCTCTCATCACATTTCCTCCACATCTTTTTCCTGGTTGCTCCTGACCTCTTTGGTGTGAAATCTGTTCTTCCACTTGCAACCACCCACAAAGACGTTGTAGTCCGAGCATTAAAACTAAAGAAACTCGGTAACAACGTTTCAGACGTAATCGTTGGAAGACACGTTCATCCAATCACAATGGACATCAAGGGTTTCACAAAGCTCCCGACAATCTCTGCACTCAAAGATGTTCAGAAACAAATCCTTGAGATGTTGCCAGAGGTTATCGCTTCAGTAGATTTGATAGCTTCAGTTGCCGGCAAAATTCCAGATTTCAAGAGAGAGACAGAATATATCTCACTTGGACCAATAAACGGAAGCAAAGAATACCCATTCTATGATGGTGTAATCAAATCTTCTGAGGGCATTGAGTATTATCCAGCAGATTTCCACAAGGTAACCAATGAATTCATCACACCAGACTCAACAGCAAAGCACTGCAAACACAAACGTGATTCCTACATGGTCGGAGCACTCGCAAGATTCAACAACAACCACGAACTCCTCCGCCCAGAAGCAAAGGCTGCTGCAAACAAGCTCGGATTGATTGCCCCCGTTCACAACCCATACATGATGACTGTTGCTCAACTTGTTGAAACAATCCACATCATGCACGACACCGTTGACATCATCGACAAGATCATCCAGCGTGGAATCAAAGAGGAAGACTACACCTACCAGCCAAAAGCAGGAACAGGTGCAGGTGCAGTCGAAGTTCCTCGTGGAATCCTCTTCCACCAGTACACCTACGACAGCAAGGGAAGAATTGAAAATGCAGATTGCGTAATCCCAACCACTCAAAACCTCGAAAACATTGACCAGGATTTCAGAAAACTTGCACCAACAATTCTTGACAAATCTGAAGACGAGATTTCTCTTCTCCTCCAGATGCTGGTCCGTGCGTATGACCCATGTATCTCCTGTTCAACACACTGTCTGAATGTGAGGTTCAAGTAAATTGAGCCTACTCGTTGTTGGTCTTGGAAACATACTACTAAAAGATGAGGGAGTTGGCGTTCATGTTGTCAACTCTCTTAGAAGTCGTCCGCTCCCTGCCGGGGTTGAACTGATGGATGGTGCAACCATGGGAGTCGACCTCTTAGATGACATATTGGGATCTGACAAAGTGATCATTGTGGATTCCGCACAGATGGGACTCTCTGCTGGTGAACACAGAACCTTCGGAATTTCTGAAATTGACAACACTGCAGAGTTTCCAAACTATTCACTCCACGATCTCACATTCGCGGAAACAATCGCTCTTGGTGGAATCATCTCAAAACTCCCCCCAATCCTGATTATCGGAATCCAGCCGGAGAGCATTGAGCCAGGTGATGAACTCACCGCAAACCTTACAAAAAACTTCAACGTGTACGTAGACCATGTTTATGAAACAATACTTAACTTCAATGAGGAGGTGGTAAATTGAGTAAGAAAGTAATGATAATCGATGACGATATGGATGTTGTCGAAGCAATGAAAATCGCACTGGAGTCCGTTGGTTACGAGATTGAAAGTGCAGGAGACACAGAAGACGGTTTTGAAAAACTCCTGAAGTTTGTGCCTGATCTTTTAATTCTTGATGTCATGATGAACACAGACACCGAGGGATTCAACGCCGCCTGGGAACTCAGAAGTCCAGACAAAAACAGCAAGTACAAGGATTTCAAAGATATACCAATCCTCATGATCTCGGCTGTCTCTTCTGAAAAGAAGATGAAGTTTGACCCAAAAAAAGATGCAGAATATCTTCCCGTAAATCACTTCATTGAAAAACCGGTTGCACCGAAAGCACTTATCGAAAAGGTTCGGGAACTCATCGGTTGAGTCCCAAATCTGCCCTGAACAACATTTGGGGTGATGCTGGCTATCTCAACAACCCTGACAGTTATCGCCCCCTTATAACCCTCCGCTTTTATGCGGTGGTTGCACTGTTTTTGACCTCTGGAATATTCTATTCTTTTGATCTTGGTATATCTTATTTACCCATTCTGATTATCTCAATATCTGTTCTTCTGTATAATGTTGTTTATAGTTTGATTCTCAAGTCAGGAAAATCATTCTCAGGATTCCTTCTGCTCCAGGTAATCATTGACTGGATTGCACTATTTTTTGTTGCCCTCTACACGGGGGGAATCACCAGTCCTGCAATTTTTGTATATCCTGTTTATGGTGCTGTGGTCGGGTTTATTCTTGAATCAACTCCCTCTGTTCTGCTGGCTGGATTTGGCTCCGCTCTCATAATATCGATTCTTGGTAGAGATATTATCCTGGGAAATATTCATTCCAACGGCATCATCTACAGCATCGGAACAGCACTGATTTATTGTATTGTTCTGGTTATCATCACCCTTCTATCCACCTGGATTTCAGGAAACTTGCGTTTCAAATTAAAAACAATTGAGGGTCTTCAAAAGAAGATTGATGTTGACAATGAACGCCTTCGTAAGTCCCATGAACTCTCAATCAACATGAATGCAGACCTCACACTTGAGGGAACTTTGAAGGCAATCACATCAACAATTTCAGAATCACCAAACATCACAGCCTGTGTGATTCGGTTGCTGACAGATGACGGTAAAAGAATAAAAATAATGGACACATCAGGGGTTTCCGAGGAACATGCCTCAAGGGAATCGGTTTTTCTTGAGAATAGCCTGATTGATTTTGAAACCATCACAACAAGGGAACCGTTGTATATCCCGGATGTTTTGAGTGATGCTCGCTTTGAATATCGTGATGATGCAACCGCTGAAAATCTGGTCTCAATGATCTGCATTCCGCTCATTGTGAGAGACACTCCCCTTGGTGTCATCAGATGTTACACCAATCGTTTTTATGAATTCACAGAGAACGATGTGAAATTTTTGGACACCGTTGCAACCAGTGCTTCGCTGTCAATCTCAAGCTCAAACCAGTTCCGAAAATTGGAGCGTTTGAACAAAACCAGGTCAGCATTTTTGAGGCTTGCCACCCACGAACTCCGTTCCCCGATGGCGGCTGTCCAATCAATTTTGCATCTTGTTCTTGAGGGCTTTACCGGAAAAATCACAAGAAAACAGAGAGAGCTCTTTGAGCGTGCAAACAAAAGAATCGACAGGTTGCTACTTCTGGTTTCAGAACTTCTCGAGCTTGAGGGTTTTTCCGAAAAGGAAATGGAATTTTCAACCTGCAATCTCCACGATATTCTTTCAAATGTTGTGAAAGATATTGCACCAAAGTCCGATGCCAAGGGGATAAAAATGCGTGTTCATATTCCCCGTGGAGACCTCACTATTTCCTGTGATTCAGATTCTATCTATCGAGTTTTGGAAAATCTTGTTGACAATGCTGTGAAATATTCAAAAGAGCAGGGTGTTGTGATGATTATCGTTGATGAGCTCACAGATTCAGTATCGATAGAAATTATTGACAACGGAATCGGAATTCCAGAAGATGATCTCAAGAATCTGTTTATGGAGTTTTTCCGTTCAAAAAATGCAAGAAAAATGGAGGTCCACGGAACCGGTCTTGGACTTTCAATTGTGAAAAAAATAGTGGAATCACACGGCGGTGCAATCGAGGTTTCTTCAAAAATAGGTGAGGGCACAAGATTTAAAATAATACTTCCTATTCACCACAATAATAAAGCCACTTGACAATCAGTTTATTTAATTTAAGATTAAGCCGTTTCAATAAAGGAGGACGCATGCGTCATATACCACGAGGAAAACCGCAGTATGAGAAGCTTCCGACTGTTTTTTTGAATTGGGAAGAGATGTCTTCTAAGCTCAGAGCCGACAAGTTCAGCGGGTTTGTTGAGGTTGCCGGAGATGATCGTATTGGCTTCATTCTTTTTTCTGGTGGCAGAATCTCTGGTTCTCTTTATATTGCAGGTTCAGATATTGATTTAAGAGGACAAAAAGCTCTATCAAAGATCACAATGAGCATCCAGGAACGCAAAGGAACCCTCTCAATCTACACCTGTAGTAATGATATTTGCGATGTTATTCAGTGGTATATCCAAGGAAACAGACTCTACACCCCGATGGAGAGTTCGTTCATCTCCTGGGATAAATTCCTTGCCGTTATGAAAGAAAAATCGCTTACAGGGTTCATCAGGGTTGCAAACTCTGAATATACTGAGTTTATCAAACTCACAGATGGAACGCCCAAGGGACACTTTGTCGGTGGAAATGAAGACTTCCTGGATAAATCTGAGAAGCTTTCATCGGTGCTTTCGGGCAAAGATACCGTCATCGAAGTATTCTTGAAATCAGACCCTTCCGCTGTTATCTCCAGACTCGACCCAAAAGAAACCCCACCCGAGAAACCAGAACCAGTCAAACCAGCGACCCCAGTCGCTCCACCTCCCACCAAAATCCCAGAAGAACCACCAAAACCTCGTGTCGCAAGAACCTCCCCGATCGCATCAACCTCCAAACCAGCAGACGACAAAAAACCACTGATACCACCGGATGAAATCCCAGATCCATTTGGCTTCGAGGACAAGGATGCTGTTCCTTTTGAAGGCTTCAGCAAGATGGGAATGAAATCAGCTGACGATGCACCTCCTCCTCCCAAAGCCCCGGAAGAACCAGTAGAGAAACCGAAGAAGGGCTTCACCTTTGGAGACAAAAAAGAGGAAGAAAAAACCAAGAAGGTCGACGACTTCAAGTTTGGCGAGGAAGTAAAAGAAGAAGAACCAAAAACTAGAAAAACCCCAACTGGATCTCAAACGATGGTTGCCAAACCTTCAGGCAGGGTTGCCTTCCTTCTCGACGGCATCAGAAAAGTTGCCCAGAGCAACATCGGTGATGATATTCTTCCATGGCTCGATGGTCAGATAAGCAGAATTCAGTCCGTCAACCCGAAACTCACAAAGCGTGATCTCAATCTTCTGGTTGATGAGATTGAAAGATATGTCCGCCAAGTCAGACAAAATCCAGGAAAAGCCGGCAAGCTTGCCACCCAGCTCAGACACATCATCGACAGCTTTGCATCCGACCTTTGATACAAATAAGCATTTAACATAACTAACACCAAAATTTAAAATGGGCGATCGTGAAAGGTCGCCCATTTTTCTGTATACTAACCCGTGGAGGTGTTGATATGAATCAAGTAAGAATTATTTCTATTGTCCTTGTGTTTATGCTAATTTTATCCTGTTTATTTTTCCAGCCTGGCTTGAAGGTTGTTAATGCAAATGGTTTATCTGATTCAAAAACAAGCGATGATAATCTCATATACGAAGGATGCAAACATTTCAGTTTGATAAACATAGACAATCAATTCATCAATGGTTACAAAATAAATACAAGTGCTGGTGAAAATATTCTCTATAATGGAAGCAAGAAAGCAAATTGTTATATCAAAGATGGTGACAAAGTTGATATATCGGGTTTTCGTATCAGAAACAAAACAGATGAAGAGATATACATCGGTTTTTTAAGTATTACAGAATCATACAAGTTGGATAATATTTTTGGAAACCCTATTACACGACCAATAAAGATAGGAGCTGGTTGTGATTCTGATCCACTTTTTTTGAGTTTGGTAATACCAGAATGTAACCATGGGAAGGTTAGGATTTTATCGTTTTACCATTTGGATTCTGAGGGAGAAAGAACACCAGAATGTGTTCGAAATGATATTGGGATAAGTTATTATCCGGATACTCTATGCAAAGATTGTACAGACTGTCACAAAGATTCAAGCTGGACTGGAATTTCAGATACACCGTATCCAAGTGATTATCCATTTGGTGATATTCAGGTTAGCATGGATTATAATAACCAATCAAGAACTTCAAAATCCAGGAAAAACATTGCTATTGGTGGTGATTATATCCATGCAGTCTGGATTGAATCTAGATCAAACGGAAGGAATATTTATTATTCATATGCTGATTTTCCGTTGGGGGTGGGACGGAAATGGTCGCTACCTGTAAATATTACAAAATTCAACAATAGTACTTTTCACGCTTTAACTGTTTCAATAGCCGCTGACTCTGAGTCAGTGTTTATTGTTTGGAATATGGAAATAAACCATAGAGGTGACGATGGGCTTAAAACAGAAAGTGCGGATGATCATCATGTTTATTGTATCAGAGGTACACCTGGTAATCTAAACAATTGGGAAACGTTGAACTATGATGGAACCAAATCACCATACGTGCCACCAAAAAATATTAATACCGAACAGAAACACAATGCAAACGTAAGTCGTAACAGTTCTTATGATTCCTGGAAACCATCAGTTACGACTGATCACATCGGAAGAGTACATATAACCTGGGAAAATGAATTATATTTCAAAGAATACAGTCGTACCTTGAAGGGTAGGATTTTGTGGGTGTTCTGGGATGATGGCTGGAAAACTGTACCGGAGATGAATGAGGATGCAGTTCCATACGTATTTTCTCCAGACAATGACAATATTGCAAACATCACATACTATATCAATTCTCCTGGTTTTAAGAGTAGATCTTATAGCTTTCATTCTCCATCAATCACAATTAGATACTCTCGATACAGCAAAGAGGATATCATATTTATAGCTTTTGAAACCCGTAAAAATAACAATATTTGCTTATACGAAATAATTTACAAGGAAGGCTATTTTATAGACGCAGTTGGAACTTTGTATCTATATAAATTTGGTACAAATTTGTCTGTTGGTTGTGATAGGAATCTCAAACCAATAATTGTCTGCGAAAACAAAGGGAATATATACGAATATTACACTCGCCTTATGTATACAGAAATAATTGACGATTCAGGAAAATGCAGTAATCCAATGATTGCAGTATCACAAGGAGATGAATATCATATTGTGTATGAACGTGAAGGTGATATATACTACAGTTATTACGTTTCGAGAGATTGTTACGATAACATTAATCTGAGCAATAACGAAGGTTACTCATGTTCTCCATCAATAACATTCGATAGAAAAACTTGCTTCCCTCATGTATTATGGACAGATACTACACCAAACTATGATATGAAAACAGATGATTCTGGAATAACACCAGAGGTTATCTATGCTCATTTGAATTGTCAAAATATTCATCGACTGATAGCGGATTTATTCAGAATATGCACATCAACCTTATCTGGAGTAATTACAAAAATTATAAAGCAAAAGGTTACCGAACAAATCCGTATTTTTTGGTCAGATAAATCACCAAGACTCCCAGCTGATTCTGATTAGAATTTACTAACAAATATTATTCTATTTTAATTTTACTTTTGTATAAAGGACTATACTTGCCTTTTGGATTGTGTGGAATAACTAAAAATAAATAACCGAAAGAGGTAGCATATGTTTGATAAGAAAACAGTATCGATTTCGATTCTTCTCGTAGTCATGATGATTTGTTCACCGTTTGTATGGGTTTCAAATTTTTCATCAAATGCAATTGCAAACGAAGAAGTGTCAAGATTCATCTGTCTGTCAAGGCAGGATTGCGATAAGGTATTACTCTCATGGGAACCTGTTCCTTTTGCAAAATCGTATGAAGTGAGACGTTCAGGCACCTTAGTCAAGGAGCTTCCTCAAGATTTCACTATGTGTATTGATTCAGATATACAAAACAAACAAACCTACAATTATTCTATTATTGCAAAAGATACTAACGGCAACATCATCTCAAGTTCATTTTCAATTCCAGTTTCGATAAACTGTCCGGAGGAAAACGACAAAACAGTTCTTGAGTTCCAGCTGGACAATTTTATATACTGGGTTAACGGTGAGAGCAAGGGGCCGATGTCTACGCCACCCGTGGTAATAAGTGGTCGGTCATTTCTTGTCATCAGACATATCACTGAGGAATTATCAGCTGAGATTTCCTGGGATGGTAGTGAAAAAAAGGTGACGATCACAACAAGGGATGGAAAAATTATTGAGCTTTGGATTGGAAAACCAAATGCAAAAATTGATGGTGAAGATGTATATATCGATGAAGATGACCATTCAATAGTTCCATATATTTCAGAGGGGAGGACACTGTTGCCACTAAGATTTGTTTCAAATTCACTTGGAGCAAAGGATGTTCTTTGGGACGGAGAAACAAAAAAGATAACATTGATTTGGGGAAGCGATAAGAGTGTCAAACACAACATCCAACTGACCATCGATGAAACCAGCCACTTGACAGGATTTGATGTTCTTGGAAACAATTACATTCTGGAAACTGTCTCGGAAGATACAGGCCTAGAATCCGGTGATAAAATTATTTCAAATTATGTAATAGATAATCTCAAAGATAGGAACGATACATTGACAGCTAGTTTGTCTCTGGAAAATATCAACATCATCGAATTCACAAATTCAGTTGTTGGTATGGTCACTTCAAACACAACAGACACCACCCCCTGCAAGATAACAATTTCATCAGGAGACAAAGAATTTGAGTTTTTATACGAATTGGGACTTGACGGTCTTGAGTCTGTGAAATCCGATTCCTGGATTAAGATAACTTCAACAGACGAAAACAAAATATCAAGCTGGGAATACTTAAGGAACGAGTTGCATGATGGTCTGGAAGCCCACTCCACAGAATTCTTTTATGAAAAACAGATAGCCTCACAGCAAACTTTGATAATTTCTACTGAAGATATTCTGACAGATAATCCCACCCCCTGCAAAGTTTCTTTTATAAGCAATGATTTGGAGACTCTAAAAACCGGCATATGTTATCACTTGAGCTACAAAACAAACTGGCTTGGAAGAAACATTGTCACCTCTATCGAGGGACTCAACTGTCAGTGCATGATGATTTTGCCTGAGATTAATTTGAGAGAACGCTCAGTTTATGGTGGAGAAAAAAGGGAATACAAATTTACAATAACGAACAATTCAAGAGTAAAAAAAGACTTTGAATGTTTTACATTCTGTAGCTCCGAGGGTGGATTTCCAGGAAAACTGAGGCTTATAAAAAATAATATCTCACTCAATCCAGGATCGAGTGAATCACTCACATTTATGTTGGAGGCAGAAAAAAATGCTGAGGGTTCTTTTGAAATTGTTTACGGTGCAAAATGTGATGAGGTGGAAATCAAGCATTCATTCACTCTGGACATATCTCCAAATTTGCTTGACTACGAAGTGATTATGCCCAAACGACTGTATTGCCCAGATAACTTGAGAATGTTTACAATCCCTATCAAAATTATTAACCACTCCGATGAACCCGTTGAATTGGTGCTTGATGTCCAACAAAATGAGCAGGAACATTTCAACTTTTCCCCAAAAGATTTGTATCTGGGAGGGAACTCTACAAAAGAAATTATTGTGAGTGTATCACTGCCTCCAAATCCTCGTGATTATAAAAAAGGCAGTGGAGATTCTTTCACGGTAGTTTTCTCCGCTGAGGACTACATAAAAAAGAGCAAATTTGCGACCACTGTATACATCGATACCGCCAAACATCCAATTGTTGATACCACAATCTCACTTGATAAAAACACAGATACCGTTACTCTCAATACTAGTGTTGACTGGTTGCTTTTCAAGCCTGGTTATGTCAATATCGACTGGGGTGACGGCACAACAACGAATAAAGCAGAGTCATTTCCATACAAACATAAATATACTTCAAGTGGTGTTTTCAATATTGAAGTAATTGCAAATCCTGGAGGATGCATAGGCTGGGGTTACGCAACTGTGGTGATTGGAAATGGCAACAAATATCCTGATCTAAATAATTTGAAAGTAACTGTGGATGATGAAAAGAAGACATGCATATCACTAACATGTGATGTTGATTGGAATGAATATTCTATCGATGATATTGCAATTATTGTAAGATGGGGAAACGGAACCAGATGGTCATCTGGAAACAAAACAGATACTCTCCTCACAGATTCATTGCTTGAATACGATTATCGAAGCTATGTTTTTAAGCCATTTGTTGAACACAATATTATTTATGTCCTTATCGTGTCCCGAAGAGATCGAAACAAGGTATTAAAAACCTACAGGCTTGACGTTGATATAGACATGAGATAATTGAAAAACATACTGGAAATAACTACCCCTTTCAATTCGTTTTTGAAGGGGTAGTTATAAATAAATATTCTATTCTTTTTTATCGATTCCTATCCCGATAAGATCAACAACATCATCGATAAACTCAACATCAATCACGTTTGGTAGTGGCACAAAATCTTCAGGATGTCCGGCACGCTTGAGCAACATGTCCAGGTGATCCCACTTGTTGTCTTGTGGAATAAACACAGTGGTGATGCCCTTTTCATGGGTGGCTTCAATCTTTTCTTTGATCCCACCAACTGGCATCACACGACCCATTGAAGAAATTTCTCCGGTCATTGTGACTGTTTCTGGAAGTGCTTTTCCGGTGTATGCAGAAATCATTGCGATTGCGATTGGAAGCCCCGCTGATGGTCCATCATATTTAGGTGACCATCCGGGTACATCAATGTGCATCACCCTGTCATCACGTGGCATCAATCCCTTTGAGGTCAGGTATCTTAAGAAGAATTTGTAGGCAACTTTGATGCTATTTAGGAAGGAATCTCCAAGGTTCCCGGTGATTTCAAAACTACCCTTTCCGGGAAGATATGAAACTTCGATTCTCCCGATTGAGCCAATCGAGAAATATCTTTTTGGTGTCCCATTTAATTCATTTTGTTTCAGCATCTGTGGTGCATAAACGGATAATACCTTCACCTGACCAGGGTATTTGCATCTCTTTTTAATATCGATTTTTATGTCTGTCTCAGGTTTTGTTGCGAGAAGTTTTTCGGCTTTTTCTGTTTCCTTTGCCTCTTCGTAGAGATGAAGAAGGTAATCAATCACCATCGGAACTTTGTCTGATATGCCGGTCAGCTTTTCTGCAAACAATATTGCAGAGTTGAGATATTCATCGGAAGAAAACAAAAGATTTTTGTAGAGCTGATGATACGATCTTGACACCCAGAAGTTTGAAAGAATCTGGAAAGGATTGTTTACAGCAGACGATTTCATGAAACTTCTGATTGCCAGGAGATACTCTCTCCTTAAATAATGCACATGACTCAGATAGTAGTTTGCTTCAATGTTTCCCGGATTTTTTTCAACCGCAATCATCAGTTGCTCACGGGCTTTGTCGAGTGCAAATTCAGAACCTATTATCTTTGCTTCCTTCAGGTATATCTTTGCAAGCTTCAAGGTAACTCTCTGGTCAAACGGGAGAATAGCTTTTGCACTTGCCAGATAACCTTCGGCTTCTTCAATCCAGCCGAATTTTATTGCAATCTCAGAGGCTTGAATCAGGGCTTCAACTGTGAGTCCAGGTTCAACCATCTTGTCATCGACAATATCTCTGAACTTTGAGTAGGCAGCGATATTATCACCTTCCTGTATCGAAATTAGGGCAAGGTTGAGTTTTGCGATTTGATTTTTTGGGTCAAGCTTGAAGGCTTTTTCAAAGTGTTCTTTGGATGACTCCATCCCAAATTCTCGCATCAACAGTGCCACCTGAAGGTGTGATTCTGCGTCATTCGGGTTTGTAGCGGTGTATCTCTCCAATGACCCGATGGAGGCAGAAACCAGCTCCCTGTGCAGATCCTCTCTCAGCTGTGCTATCTCTTCTTTTTTTATAGGCTTCAGTCCGATTCCAGATTTGCATCTTTCCGCAAGCTGTTTTGCGACACCGGAAACGTAGACGGCAAATTCCGGTGAAAACGATGAGATTTTATTTGACCAGGACTCAGAAATGTATCTGGCTAAACCATAGTCATCAAAGTGCAGGCAGAGTGCAGATAATACTTGGATAACAGGAACATCCAACGGGTGGGCAAGCTTTATAAGTTTTTCAAAAATAGAGGGATTTGGAAAGAATATTGTGAATCTTATGAACAGGGTCAAAAGATGCGACAAAATATCTATTGGTCGGTCTTTCTTTAGCGTTTCAACAAGAATATCACGGAGGATATCGGGTTTTGGAAAAAACTGCTGGCAGTACATGAACAAGATGTTGAAGGCAAAAATATTATCAGGATACTCCTGGATTGATTTCAGAATCATGCTCATAGCAACATCTGATGATTTAGATTTTTGGTCAGTTGTAAGGATTTCGAGATAGGCGAGTGCAGAGTATTTGAACTCGTCATCAACACCAGCAAGCTTTGGTTTCAAGGTATTTACGGCATCGATATTGTTGTGAGTTTTGTGATAGTCAGCCCTCATCATGACGGACTGAGAACTCACCCCAAACCTCTCCTCAAACTTTTCTATCTCTAGGATTGCCTTGTCATCCTGCTTTACCTCACGCATGATCAGCAATTTCATTCGCAGTTCAGTGGTGTCTTCCGGGGACAATTCCGGGATGTCTCTCTTTGCGGGGGTGGAAATATTTGTCTTGGTGTAGAGGGTTTTCATTAATTTGTCATCGGGATTTTTTTTCAATTGCTCACCAAGCAACTGAAAATATTCAAATATTGTGTAACGAATTTTGATGTTTCTGGGAAATTTTTCAACCAACACCTTTGCGAGTTCAACAAAACGCTCAACCATTTCTATGTTTGTTGTCAAATATTTTATCAGATCGAGTGCGATGTCGGGTAGGTAGGGATTTAATCGGTATCTCTCTTCAAGTGTTCCAAGTTTTATTAGATTATCTGTTTCCATGTTTTAATAATATCGTTTGCAATATTTTTGTCAAGAGTCTGGTTGATTTTTTTGGAAGAATCGGGGTTAACATTTTGTCACTTCACATGACCTTTGTCATTCCTGGCTTGATCAGGAATGGGGGGATTCTGAATCAAGTTCAGAATGACAAATACCCGTAGGGAACGCAGATATGCGTTCCCTACAATTTCACAACAGAGGGCAAACCTAAATGGTTGCCCCCCACAACAAACGTTTACGTCTATTCTATTTTGCTTGAAAACGTGATGCTAAAAATCTTCACATCATCAGGGTTTGCGGGGAATGATATTTCAGTCGGGTCAATATCATAATTATTTTCAGCCTCATGTTTTACAACTTCACCTTCAAACAACTGGTCAACCACCTCTGTTCCAAGAATCACCTGAGCAAACACTGTTCCAACCTGTGTCGAATCCATCGGAGCTCCCTTATGAATCTTGAAGAATCCTGTTTTCATTTCGCCATCTTTTCCTGGTTGGAGAACTGTTGAAATGAAATAATCTTCAGCCCGGAGTCCACTATTTTCAACCGGCATGGTATCATCGAATCCGGTTCTTCCCGGTGAATTTTCATTCATGGCACATTCAATGCTGTCGCCTTTTATTATTCTGTGGAAGAAGGAGTTGTCGTAGTGTCCTTCACCCGCCACTTTTTTGAAGTTGGCAACAGTTTCAGGTGCTGATTTTGGGAGAAGCTCAATCTTAAAATCTCCCTTAGAGGTTACAACGGTTGCAATATTTTTCTCAACAACCGGTTCAATTATATCCTCGGAATCAGTGCCACCGGAATTGTTGATAATCAAAACAACACCAACAGCAATCAAAGCAATGAGAATAAGTGCACCGAATACCATCAGATTCTTTCTGACTTTTGTCCTTTTTTCTACTCTCTTTTTGGCGGCATTGTCTTTTCTAATTTTCTCAGCATCTTCTTTTGAGATGTTACTGTTCATTTTGCTGATCATTTCACGATCTTTTCGTTTCATTTTGAAACCTCCATGACGGTTGTTATTATTCTTGTGATGAATCTTTTTGAAGCAGTCATCCTGGCAAGAAATGAGATTATACCAGGATAGAGTATCTCTTCATACAAAAGAGTTTTCATGTTTGATTTTTTTATTATTTTTCTGGCATATCTAAGTTTCAGTTTGTTTACATATGCTATTTTTTTGGAGGAAAGTGATCCGGCACGAAGCACAAACATACCATCATCGACAAGTCCTCTGTACAACCTTACAAGTCTCTTTTCAGAGATAAGAAGATGCAACCAGGGAAATCTTATGGCATCTGTCATGTGGTGTCCATCGTGGCGTTCCCAGTTTGTAAATGACATGATGAGCTTTCCACCGGGCTTTAAAACTCGTCTTGCCTCTGCAATCATTTCTTCTGGTGGGTCAACATGCTCAAGAGCGTCAAATGAAAAAACATAATCAAATGAGTTATCCTCAAATTTAAGTTCTCTGGCATCCCCTGTTTCAAATCTGCAGTTTGAAATATTTTTTTTGCTTGCAAATTTTTTTGCCATCTTGATAAACTGGTCATCAATGTCGACACCAACAACTTCTCTTGCACCCATCTCAGAAATCAGAACAGATTTTCCGCCAGCCCCGCAACACAAATCCAGGATTTTTTTATCCTTAAAATTCTCGGGTTTTACAAATTCTTCTGGGAAATATTCCAGGGTTTTTTTGGCAAGATCGTATTCCCACAATGCATAGGAACCGGGGTTTTCTTTTTCAGCAGTCAGCGGATGAACGAATTTTCCTCTGGTAAACTCTTCGTTTATCGCAAGTATTAGTTTGTCTAGTACAGAAGCCACAGACACATGATAGCTATAAACCACGCAGGTGTAAAGAACTTCTTGGTTTGCAATTGAAGCGGTGATAAATCAGCCTCTCAAGGAGTGTGTGAATCCCTGTCAAAAGCTTTTTGTTTACATCCAAAATATTTGAATCTTCATAGCATATTTTTTGGAGTGCAATCCTTGCGTGGTCAGGGAGTTTGATGAGTTTTTGACTGGTACATGTGAGGCAGACAACCGAACACTCTTCAAGTGAAAACTTTGTCTGACCCGAAACCTTCTCACCACAAACCGGGCAGTATTCAAGCTCAAAGGGATATCCTGCAGAAATAATAATTCTTGCCAGGAATTCATTCACGGTTAAAAGAACGTTCTCAGATACCGCAAGTTTTTTGAATGTTTCAGCCGTAATCTGGAAGGTGTCCTCCTCTGGAACATCGTAAGGGGTTGTGCCAATAATTACCTCTGAGATATATTTTGAAGCAACCAGTTTTTCATAATCTTCAGAAATAGCAGGAAAATTTTCTGCAGAGCTTATTCCCGTTACCGTGTAGCGGGATTGTTTTTCATAAAGCTCTAAGTCTACGATGGTTACGGGTTCTGTTCTTGCTCCCCATTTTGAGTTTGTGTGTCTGGCTTTCCTGATCTTGGCTGAAATTCTTCTTCCATCTTCGGTTATCATTTCCAAATATTTGTCGTGTTCACCGGTTGGTTTTGTGTCAAAAATAATTGCTCGTATTTTTTCATATCCCACAACAACATGCTAAGTCTTCACAAATTCATTTCAACTGTTATAATGAGAAAAAACAAACAAAAAAACGGAGGCAAAATAAATGGCAGATTTCGAAAAAAAACTATCAGGTGAGGAAGTTCGATTTGAGTATGTGTTGCTCCAAAGAGGACGCGACAACCTGTTTCCAGCACGAGGTGAGTTTGATATTACCTTTGGCGACAAGACTTTCAAAGCATTCATCAGACGTGAAGAGGACAAATCCATGGGCCCAAAGAGCAAGGTTTCAAAATTCGTTTTGAAATTTGTGGACGAAGTCCCGAAGGTCTTTGAATACCGAAAAACTTTGAAGTTTGAGGGTGAGGACAAGGTCTGGAAGGTTTCAATTATTGAGGAGTAGTTGATGCCCGACAAGAATTCACCCTCTGAAAAAAAAGGTAGTTTTGTTCTCTACACATCACCAGATGGCAGTGTCAATGTTGATGTTCGATTTTTCGATGAGTCAATTTGGATGACTCAGAAGATGATTGCTGAGCTTTTTTCAATCCAGAGACCGGCCGTTACAAAACATCTCTCTAACATATTTTCCAGCGGAGAATTAGAGTTTGATTCAGTATGTTCCATAATGGAACATACTGCCAATGATGGTAAAGCCTACAAGACTCGATACTACAACCTTGATGCCATCATCTCAGTTGGATACCGTGTCAACTCATACAAGGCAACCCAATTTCGAATCTGGGCAACAGAAACCTTGAGAAGTTACATAATCAAAGGTTTTGTCATCAATGATGAGCGGTTGAAAAATGGTCAACATTTTGGTAAGGATTATTTTGATGAACTCGTTGAACAAAATTATGTGCTTTAATGACTCACTTCTTGTTAAAATTTACATCTTCAGAGTTACATACTGTGCAAGAATATGCAAGTATTTTGCATATTCTTGATTTTTTTTACATAAATGCTACAATGTTCCTTAGCTGGTTGTGCTGAGCTTCGGTTTTATTGGTGCAAAGGCTGTATGGTTGGGTATTTTCTACTTGAACCGTATGATCGTTGGGATGGTAGTGTATACAATTACGATTGTAGCATCTTGTACGCAGATTTGTTTGGTCGAAAGGAGAACTTGGATGTTTGGTTTTAACAAACTTACTACCCTGCATGGTGAGGGTGATTTTAAAAATGCGTTTATAAAAGCGTTGAAGTCGCTGAAAAAAGGGCAACTTATGACAATTGTCGGTGGCGAAGGCGGTTTTGGACTGAAATCTGATGTCTATAAAGCAATAGAAAAAGCAATAAGAAGAGGAGTAAGCTTTGAAATATTTTTAGGACCTAGAATTATGATTAAAGATAGTGCCACAAACCAATTAATTGATTTGATTATCGAGATTAGTAAGGAGAATTTATCAAAAGACAAGAACTCCCAAGTTACACTTTATGTCGCCAAAGATAATGATTACGAACATACTGCAGATTTTCACTTCGCAACCTATGGGCTTGGTGACTTATTGGTCGAGTACCCCCATCTTCCCTCTCAGGGTTTGGATCTCAGACAAGGATTTCAAGTAAAAAGGAGTACAGATATAATCATTAGATTGGACATTATCATTAGAGAACTCCGAACACGTTATAGACGTATTGATTTTCATGAAGGCTCACTACTTAAGGAATACTTCTCTAAGAGATACAGCAAGAAAGCTGATCTTTTAGTAATAGAAAAGGAGGATGAAAAATTCAAAGAATCAATCCGACGCTCTCATGTTCTTATTCCAGATGGGGTCGACCCAAGTATCGTAGGTATTCTGAGTGAATACGAACCTGTAATGGCTATTTGATTCTTTTATGAAAATTGCATTTCTTGATCCTTATATATTTTGGACGACAATTCTTGGTGCATTAAGTCTACTTCAACCTATGCTTGATGGCCTTTATTCATCGTCCAGCAAGAAGATTGATGAGAAATCGGAAAAATTATACATGTCCAAAAACTCACCTAACATAAAAGGATACATACCTATCAGTAATGGAGGTGCTAAGGTGGTTACACATTATGTTAATAGATTCAAGTCCTGTTTTATATTTTGTTTTATTATTGTGTCTCTAGTTGTATTATCGTATAGTATTGTCAGTTTATTTGATATAAAGGGCGGTGTTAGTAATTGTGTATATTACATTGGTAATTGTATTATGCTGATTTCATTCCTTTTGTTTATTTATGCGATTATCCTTGCAATAAACACGTACTGTGAATCCATTAAGACAGACAGAAATACTTTAGTACGCAAAAGAAAAGTAGATAACAATCTCACAGCATAAACGATTGTACACAAAATGATGTTGATTTTTTGTAAACGGGAATTAAAGTCTGAAACATGAAAAGAATAGACCTTTGTGACGTTACGCTCCGTGATGGACAGCAGAGTCTTCTTGCAACCAGAATGACTTCTGACCAGGCTTTCTCTGTCCTCCCTGATATTCTTGACGCTGGATTTTCCGAGCTTGAGCTCTGGGGTGGGGCAACCATTGATGCACCACTTCGATTCCTTGGTGAAAATCCCTGGGACAGGCTCGACAGGTACAAAAAGATGTGTTTGGGAAGGGCAAAGATTCGAGCTCTGATTCGTGGACAGAATCTTTTTGCATACTCCCCTTTTGCTGACAATCTCGTTGTTGCATTTTGCAAGGCAGCGATCGAATCCGGGGTTGGCGTGATGAGAATGTTTGATGCTTTGAATGACAGACGAAACCTTATGATTTCATTGCTTGCCTCCAAAGCTTTTGGTGCAACAGCTGAGGTTTGTTTTAGCTACACAACATCACCCGTTCACTCACCAGAGGGATTTGCCTCACTTGCAATCGATCTGGCTGGAATGGGAGCAGACATCATCACAATCAAGGACATGGCAGGACTTCTCACACCAAAGGTTGCCCATAATCTTGTCACCGAAATAAAGAGTTCTATAGATGTCCCTCTCACGCTTCACAGCCACTGCACATGTGGATACGCCACAACAAACGCTGTTGTCACCATGCTTGCCGGGATTGACAGGATTGATACCGCAATTGGTCCGTTCGCAGGGGGAACCGCCCAACCACCAGTCACCCTTGTTGCAACATTTGCAGACAGGCTTGGATTTGACCACGGGATCGATCTTTCAGCGGTTTACAAAGCCAGCAAGAAATTATATGAAATCAGAAAAACTCTCTCAAAATTTGACAAGTGGAAAGACTCAATCCCAGAGCCAATTCCATACCCACTTCCACCAAGCATCACCGACAAAATAGACATTATCTCAGCACACTTGAAAAAACATGAATTCACGGAGGGTCGGGACAAAATGGTTGAGCTGATGAGTTCACTTGGCTACCCAGCCCCGGATGCAACTCAGCTCAAGAGCCAGGTTCCCGGCGGGATGCTCTCAAATCTTCGCACCCAGCTTTCAACCATTGGTCGTCTGGACAATCTCCCAAAAATACTGGAAGAGGTTCAGCAGGTTCGTAAGGATGCCGGATACCCGCCCCTTGTCACCCCCACCTCCCAGATTGTTGGTGCCCAGGCATCTTTTAACATCGAGACTGCCGAGCGTTACCAGGTTTCCTCCAGAGAATTCAAGGATATGATCTGTGGCAGATACGGCAGACCCGGAAAAATGGATGAAGCTTTCATCACTCGTGTTGCCAAAACCACAAACAGGTATGACCAGAGATCAGGCTTTTATGTGAAGGCATCACCACTAACCGAGGATGACGGACTGAATCCTCCAGCATTTATCCACAACCACCGCGATCTGTTGCTGTATCTGATGCTTCCAGGGCCTGCAAAAGATTTCTTTTCAAATCCTGAGGCTAACGATAACGGGGATGGGAAGATTCATTAGCTAGATAAATTATTCAGTCGGGCAGGGACGGGGTTTGAAACCACCCTTGCGTGCAATTCGGTTGTAGGGGTGGGTCGCGACCCACCCCTACACTCATATCTACTAGACAACCAATTTGACATAATCTGAATTC
>CBDUSO010000014.1:0-47857 GCA_965370295.1 uncultured bacterium | reverse complement strand
GATACCCTGCCCATAACTAGAAACTAGAACTAGAAACACAAGAAATACTCAAAACCCCCTTTCCGTTACCGGAAGGGGGTTTTGTTTTAAAAAAACTATTATAAATTTTGGTATAAAAAATTCCCCTCATACCAGCATGGTTGAGGGGAATGATATTTTAAAAAAGTGAAATGAACTATTTTAATTCAGATAAAGCTTTTTCTGTCTCTTCTTTGTTTGGTGCTTTGCCGTGCCATCCAGCTTCATTCTCCATGAACGAGACGCCTTTGCCTTTTATTGTATGGGCAATTATTACCTGCGGTTTTCCTTTGACAGACTTTGCTTTTGAAAAACCGTCAAGAATAGAGTTGAAGTCATGCCCGTCTATCTCGATTACCTCAAGTCCGAAGGCGGAAAGTTTTTCATGAAGAGGGTCGATGTTCATAACATCTTTTGTGAATCCGTCAATCTCAAGATTATTTTTGTCAACAATTATTGTAAGATTGTCGAGTTTGTAGTGCGAGGCGGACATGTATGCCTCCCAAACTTCACCCTCCTGATGTTCACCATCACCCATCAGGCAATAGATTCTGTGATTTTGTTTGTCGAGTTTGGCAGAGAGTGCAAGACCGATTGCAACGGAGATTCCTTGACCAAGAGAGCCGCCGGATGATTCAATCCCGGGCAAACAATCAATGTGTGGATGACCCTGTAAATCGGACTTGAATTGTCTGAAGGTGTCAAGCTTTTCAGGATTGAAGAAACCTTTTCTTGCAAGCAGAGAGTAGATGAGCGGGGTGACGTGTGCTTTTGAGTATATGATTCGGTCTCTGTTTGGATTCTTTGGGTTGGAGGAATCAATGGTTGCAACTGAAAAATATATTGCAGTCATTATATCTGTTGAGGATAACGACCCACCAGCATGCCCGGAGCCTGCTTTGTTTATCATCGAAACGATGTCGCGTCTGATTTGCTTTGCGGTATCTTTTAGTTCGTCAATGTTTTTCATTCTCTCACCTTGCCAGCCGTCCCCTTGTAGAACGGTTTTTTGATAATCTCAGCTTGAAGTTTTTTCCCACGAATATCAATCTGGACAGTTGCACCAGATTTGTAACCCTTGCCAAATGGTACATACGCCATCGCTCCAATGTATCCAGCGTTTGGAAGCATCCCGCCGGAAGTAATGAGTCCAATTTCTTTTTCACCGTCAAAAACTTTGTAGCCATGACGAGGAACTCCGCCTTTATCGAGGAGTTTCAAGCAGACAAGTTTTCTTTTTCTGCCATCTTCTTTGATATGCAAAAGTGCGGTTTTTCCGATGAAATCTTTTTCAAAATCGATCACAAACTTTTGACCTGCATCGAGAGGGTTGATGGTTTCATCAAGTTCGTTTCCGTAGAGCCAGTAGCACACCTCAAACCTGAGTGTGTCCCTTGCTCCAAGACCGATTGGTTGAATGCCGAATTCTTCCCCTGCTTCCATGACCAAATTCCAGACAGTCACAGCATCTTTATTTTTGATGTAGATTTCAAATCCGTCCTCGCCGGTGTATCCGGTTCTTGCAACCAGTGCGGAAACTCCGGCAACTTTCTCTTCTTTGAATGTAAAATATGAAAGTGCTGGAGCATCAAAATCCGTCAGTTTTTCGATAACCTTGCATGCAAGTGGTCCCTGGAGGGCGAGTTCGGCGTATTCGTCAGAAAGATTGGTAACAACAGCTCCCTCAATTTCGTGTGATTTTATCCATTCAAAATCTTTGTCAACGTTGCTTGCGTTTACCACAAGAAAAAGATTTTCAGAGTTGATGAAGTGGACAAAAAAATCATCGATGATTCCACCATCTTCTTTGCACATGACGGTGTATTTGATGTCACCGGGTTTCATGTCTCGGATGTTGTTGGTGCAGATTGACTCTGCCAGCTTGATGGCATTTTTACCCTTGATTTCAATTTCACCCATGTGAGAAACATCAAAGAGACCAACGCCACTCCTGACAACTTCATGTTCCTTCAGGATTGAAGTATACTGGATTGGCATTTCATACCCTGCAAACGGGATAATCTTTGCAGAAGCTTTTACGTGGACATCATAAAGAGGGGTTTTTTTCATATAGTTACCTCCTTGGATTGGATTTTTATATCAGCTTTTTTCTGAGTGTTTTTGTGAGGAGCTTGCAGGCATCAGTTGCATCTCGAATATCTGCAATTGCTCCAAATTTGCCAAAACGCCTTACGGGGACTGCGAGTGTTACGAGGGGGATGCTTGCCTGTGCTGTGTTCATGCGATATTCGGTAAAGTTCGTCTCCTCCTCAATCGTCAATTGTAGTGGGATATTGGCAGTTTGTGCAATTTCTTTTATGATGTTGTTTGTTCCCAAGTGTCGATAAACATTCGATCCCTGCATCACAAGAACCGGTCCAGCACCCAACTCGATGCGATTCTTTTTTTTGTGATTCGGGGTGTCGGTGGCAGTTACCGTGCTGATGTTTATGATAAGGTCAGGATTTTCTTTGCTCACAACCGTCATCGCTCCTCTGCCACCTAGTTTGTTTTGAGTGGTGAAGCCAAAAACGAGATGGTTCTGAGTTTGTCCAACTTCACCTGCAACAAATGTTGAAATGCCCGCTGGAATTTTGCAGTCATCACGACCAAGGATGGTGTTTCCATCAACTCTCACAGGAATATTGAATGCGGGATGATCACCAATTTGAACAAATTCCTGAGCCTGCTTTTTATTCTTTGTACCAATATCGATGAAAAGATTGTCAAAACCAAGTCTGCTCCCATCGTTCGGATTTTTTTCACAGCCAACAAATCCGGTGATAGCTGAAGAAAAAATCACCTGTTGCCCGATAATGTCGGACACACCAAGATTTCCAGATGGATAAAATCGAATGAAACCATCTGAATCGATATGAGTAATCACAAGTGAGGGTTCGTCGACTGAGGAAACCACAAGAATTTTTGGACCCTGACCGGGAATTTTTAAAGAGAGGTTACCCATGAAATCAACCTCACCAACCTGTGGTGAAAGAATATTCTGAATAATATCTGTTAGACTGTCTTCAAACCCGGATGGTGAGTGGATGGGTGTAAAACGCTCGAGAATGGATTTCATATCGTTACTTCCCCTTTGTCGATTCTTTGGATAAATACTTTTGTTAATTTTACCATATTTTCTGCGTCACTCTTGCTGGCAAGGGAGACCGGTGAGTGGATATATCTGCATCCTGCCGCTATCACGAGACACTTTGTTCCACCATTTTCAACTTGCATTAAACCAGCATTTGTGCCACCTGTTACTGTGCCTTTATATTGGTATTTGATGTTATTCATTTTGGCTGTTTCTTCAAGTGAGCGACGAAGTTTTCTTGGGATGATTATTGAACGGTCCTCAAAAGTGATGACGGGTCCATCACCCATTGTTGTGCAGAGCATGTGGTCTTCTACGCCTGGCATGTCTCCTGTTGATGTTCCTTCAAGCTCGATTACGAGGTCTGGTTTGTGGGTTCGAACCGCCAGTCTGGCACCCATCATTCCAATTTCCTCACCCATGGTGAAACTGGCAACCAGGGTGCAATCGGTTTTTAGTTCGGTGAAAATCTTAGCGATTGCCCAACAACCGATTCTGTCATCAAAAGATTTCCCCTTGATGACATCTCCCCAATCTTCAAACTGGGTGTTAAACATTGCTCTGGAATTTATTGGGACGAGCGATTTTGCTTCATCTTCAGATTTTGCACCAATGTCTACAACGAGTTCTTTTATTGTGGATGCTTTTTCTTTTTCTTCTTTGGGCATTCCACGTTCACAATGGGGGGGTCTAATACCGATAACTCCAGGAAGTTTTTCACTGCCAATCAAAATGGATTTTCCGGGAAGAACCCTTGGGTCAAGCCCGCCAGCACCACGAATTTTCAGATAACCACCGGAAGTATATCCGACAATCAAAAGTCCGACCTCGTCCATGTGACCGTCCAGCATGATGGTTGGTTTGCCTTCCATACCCTTCCTAATGAAGGAGAGACTCCCGAGGTTGTCAATCGATGGTTCAAGGTCAAAAGTTTCCTTAATATAATCGATCAAAATCTCTCGAACTTCATTCTCCTCACCTGGAGGACCAAATACATTGCTCAATTTTTCAAGGAGTTTCATTTTTTACAATACTCCTTCCATGTTACCTGGAAGTCCGCGGATAAATTCATCAAGAATCATTATGCAGTCATGAGCGGTGTTCAGGTCAAAAACTTCAATTGGTTGATGAAGGTAACGAATAGGAATTATCATTATCCCAGAGGGACAACCAAGGTCTGTGTGGATGAATCTGGCTGTGTCTGTTCCATCACTACCCTCGAAAACTAAAATATTTGATTTTAAGCATAATTTTGACGAAGCATCAAAGAGTGCTTTTGCGATTGATTTGTTTATCAATGCACCATTTCCGATATAGATACCAGCAGAAAGGTCAGCATCATTACCTGTTGGGGTATTGGATTGGGTTGCGTGCATTGTGTCAACACAGATTGTGATGTCTGGTTTTATTTCACGAAACGCAAATGATGCACCCTGGCTTCCGATTTCTTCGCTACCTGTGCAGGCAAGAACAAGATTGACATCAAGATTAGTTTTGGCCAATCTCTTTCCGATCTCTAAAAGAATTGTGACTGCAATTTTATCGTCGACTGCACAGCTGGCAATTCGATCGTTTTTCAGTTTGTGAAATTGTTTTTTGTAGTGAACCGAATCACCAACTGAAACATTATCTATCAGCTCGCTTCGAGATAATCCGGTGTCGACATAGAGTTGGTCGATTGGGATTATCTTGTTCATCTCTCCGGGTTTCATGAGGTGCGGAGGTTTGCACCCGATCACACCATTAATATCTTTCTTACCTTTGATGACAACTTCCAACCCGGGGAGTACTTTTGAAAAACCATTCCACTCAGAGATCCTTATCATTCCAGAATCTGTGAAACCACTGACAAGCATTCCGACCTCGTCGCCATGTCCGGAGATGAGAACCGTTGGTTTATCTTTTTTCAGTTTGCCGATTGTGGCGTATGCGTTTCTTCCGTCGGTCCAGGTTTTGAGTCCGTGGTTTGTGGCGGTTGTTTGAAACAAGTCAAATAACCCGTGCTCTTTTCCAGAGTGTGAACGAACCGAGACAAGTTTTTCAAGTGTTTCACTGATTCCGTTAAATTTGTTATTTTCCTTTTGATCCATTTGAATCAAACCTTTCTGATATGAACTTCAGTGCTTCATCCACGTTTTGAATTTGGCCAAGAGCTTGAGCCTCCAGAAGTTCATCCTGGAGTTCCCCAATCATTGGACCCGGTTCGAGATTCAATTTTTCCATTATGTCCTTACCGTCAAGGATTGGTTTTGGTTTACCAATTTCTTTGGAAGTTGCGATCATTGCTCTGATAAAGTCGGCATATGCCTCAAGAGAACCCCAGGGGAGCATCTCGGTTGCGTATGCATCGGCAAGGGCAATCAGAAGACAGGGGATTGCGAGTTCATCGAGGTCTCTGAAGAATCGATAGACGGCACGTCTGGTTACTCGGTCAAGTTTTGCAAGGTGATGAGGTCGCATATGTTCTCGAATGAGTGTTTCTGCAATTGTGGTTTCTGCACTTGAGAAACGAAGTTTTCTCATTCGTTCGGAGATCATTTTTGCACCGACTTCATCGTGACCGATGAAATGAACTTTGCCATCTGTGGTCAGGGTTTCAGGTTTACCGATGTCATGGAGTAATGCTGAAAGTTTTACAACGATGAGCATGGAACGACCGCCAGCAATCTTTTTGCAGAGTAGCTCACGAGCAGAGTCAGCGTGTTCAAGAAGAACATCGTCAAGATTGCTCATGATTTCTTCGAAATATTTGTATGTCCAGAGGAGGTGCTCTGTGAGTCCTGTCATGTGTGGTCTGTTCACCGGGATTCGGTTTAGTTTAGAAAATTCCGGTAATATTCTGTCGAGAAGATGAGATCGTTTCAGCTCTTCAATCAGCCTGAATGAGTGTGGAGCTTCCACAGTCCAGCTGAGTTCATCACGAACTCGTTCACGGCTGGGTACGTTGATAAGGTGGGAGTGTTTTGTGATCATCCTGAGCGTTACGGGGTCAATCGTAAAGTTAATATCAGCAGCAATTCGAAACGCTCGAATCATTCTCAGGGGGTCTTTGGTGAATCGTTCCTCGTTCAAGGCTCGAATCAGCCCCTTTGAGAGGTCCGGGATTCCCTTTTGAGGATCGAGAATTTGCCATGTTTTGATGACAATACCGATTGCATTGATGGTGAAATCTCGGGTCAAAAGGTCTGTAATGTTTCCCTCGTTGAGAGGGGTAATATCCACATGGGTTCCATTTTTTACCATGCGGTGAATATCACGTTCCTCGTCAAGAATAACATGAGTAAAACCCTTGTCCTCAAGTAATTTAACCAAACCTGCTGTATCAGGTGTTGCAATATCGATATCCTTCGGAGTTCTTCCGAGTAAAATATCTCTAACGGTTCCGCCGACAATCATCGATTCATGGTGCAGTTTCAAGCTTCCTGCAACTGATTCAAGAACCGATTTGGCTTTTTTTATCAACTCTTGTTTTGACACTATTATGTTCACGGGTATCATATTACATGTTTTCTGGAAATTGTGAAGTGAATAAAAAAGAACTCGAGTTATCTGGTTTTGTAATCGGGATATTGGCGGTTGGTTTTTTGATCGCCAGTCTATATTCCGCCACCTCCATAGGTATAATAAATGATGGAGAAACCAAGGTATATACCACTTTTCAAAAAACATTTGGTGGAGTTTTAAATGAAAAAGGAATCTTCAAATCAAATTTTGACTCGATGACAATCACAACAGATGATGGGAATATTATTAGTTTAGGAGATAAATTCATCAACGGTACCATTTATGACGTTCAAAAATCTACTCCAATATCGATTCAGGATGGAAATAAGATTTTCAAAGTTTCAACCTCGGTTGGTGATAAAGTTGAAACCGCGAGAAATCATGGAATATTCATGGGTTTATACGATAGATTCACTCGAATTGAAGATCCAAAAAATCCTGGCAAAATGCTTGACAGAATCGTTAGAGTCGAGCACAGGATTGTTGTAGAAGCCGTGCCTGTTCCGTATGAGTTGTTGTATGAACCGAACAACAGGGTTGAAAAAGGTGAGATAGTTATCTGGAAGCCGGGGTCTGGCGGGGAGATTGAAGAGACATATCGTGAAATCTATGAAGATGGAAATATCGTTTCAAGAGAGTTGATCTCAACGAAGACATCAAAAGTTGCAATTCACCAGGTCATGGCAGAGGGAAACGCAGAGTTTCCTCCCGCATATGAAAAAATGATGGTGATGGAATCGACTGCATACACGCCAACCGTTGAGGAGTGTGATGGTGACCCGACAACGTGTTCAACTGGCATGAAATCTGGATATGGGGTTGTTGCTATTTACCCGAAAGAGATTCCATACTATACTGAACTCTATATCGAGGGGTATGGGTATGCGATTGCTGGAGATTGCGGTGGGGCAATCAGACCAGGCAGGATTGATGTATTTTTTTACGACAAGGAGTCAGCAAGAAAGTGGGGAAGAAGAAAGGTGAGAGTATATGTCCTCGGACGGCTTGAAAACGTTAAAAAACGATCTCGGTAACTATGAGATTCGGTTGAAAAGAAGATATGGTCAGAATTTCTGCCATGATAAAGAGGTAGTCGGACGTATAATTGCATCGTGCAATTTTGATCGTTCTGATTGGGTGCTTGAGATTGGTGCTGGAACTGGTTGTCTGACGACCTCAATTGCTGAGGTCGTTCATAGTTTAGTTGCGATAGAAATTGATACTAACCTCAGACCCTTGCTCTTGAGAAATACTGAGCCACATAAGAATGTTAAAGTGATGTTTGACGATATTCTGCAGATTGATATGGGGGCATTTAACCCAACTAAAGTTATTGGAAATCTTCCATACTATTGTGCGTCAGCTATCATAAGACAGTGGTCTAATCAAGCAAAATCATCGTTAGGATTTTTCATGCTGCCAGACGACATTGTCAATCATCTGGATGCAAAGCCCCGGACAAAGGAGTACACTGCATTTTCAGTGTATGCCCAGTATGCCTTCAGCACCGATGTGATGTTCAAGGTCAATGCGGCATCATTTTTCCCAAAGCCAAATGTTGGTTCATCGTTTGTAAAATTGTCACCACCCTCTATCCCAAGGTTGCCACTCATTGCTGAAGAGCATTTCATAAAAGTAGTCGAAGGGGCATTCAAATTAAGACGAAAGATCATGATAAACTCACTGACAGAAGCCGGGTTTGTGGCACAGGATATTTATGCTGCGATGTCCTTCCTTGGACTGGACAAAAATATCAGAGGCGAAGAGTTAACAGTTGAACAATTCAAAAGACTTGCCGGTTTCATCCCGATATAGAGCTCATGCAAAGCTCAATTGGGATTTATATGTGTTTCCGGTAGAGCAGGGGTGCAATCTCCATAGAATTGATTCACTGGTTGTTACGCTGGATGTTTTCGATGATATTCGGATTGAGATTTCTGAAGGTGATTGTGTTGAGGTCGAATGTGATGTGGCACCTGGTAAAAAAAATCTTGTCTGGAAGGCAGTCTCTGAGTTTCTTGAGCATACAAAACTCAAATTATTTGTGAGCGTAAAAATAAAAAAACGCATTCCACATGGGGCTGGAATGGGTGGAGGTTCGTCAGATGCGATGACAACTATTCTGGCGTTGAACGAACTCACAAAAACGAATCTTCCAAAAAAAGATATTCTGTCGATTACAAAAAAGATTGGTTCAGACTTACCGATATTTATGAACAAAGGTTGGATGCGTGTTTCAGGGTTTGGTGATGTTGTCGAAGAGTTGAATCTCCCACAAAAAAAAATTTTAGTTGTGAAGCCTGCTGGATCGCTTGCAACAAAAGATGTATACAAAAAATTTGATGAAGTAGCTAAACAAATTTCTATTCCAACTATTCCAGAAAGATTGAAAAAACCATTCAACTCTCTCCAAAATCCTGCAATTGAGATTCTACCAGAAGTTGAGGCGGTTATTGATATGCTAATTTGCTCCAGTAAATACAAAAACGTATCAATGACTGGGTCAGGGAGTGCGGTGTTTGCAGAGGTAGACAAGGATTACAAGATTCCACGCGATACCTTTAATAAAAATAATTGGGATTATTTTTTAGTTCAGACTATTTGATTTTGAATTCTGCGATTGCATTTAGCAGTCGCTCCGTGAATGATTTGAGGATTCGCCTTGATAATTGAACATCAAGGTTGTGTTCAAGATCGTTACAGAAATCTTCAATTTCAGATAGATTATTTCCGAGTTCGTTCAGTTTTTTGTCAAAAAAATTACTCTTGCCACGAAGTTCTTCTCGTGAGATATTCATGAGTTCTACGATGAGAAGTTTTATGCTTGAGGGGGTCTTAAAAGGAATGCCATGCTTCCATGTAGCAAGCTTTGAATAGAGATTTTCGGGGACTTCATAGATATCCATTGATGCGGATGGGTTGCTCATCAGGGTGACAGCTTTTGCCATTCTGTCTGTTACGGGTGATTCGTTTATCGGGTAACGATCAGAAATTTTTCCATTTTTTGTTGTATCGAGAAGATTTCCGCTCGAGACATACAGAATTACATAATCTTCCGAAGTGCTGATATTTATACATCCTGTGAAACTTTCTTCTACCATTCGGTCAAAGAGTTCATCGATGATAAGAATTTGTGGGTTGAAATTTCTGAAAACAGGATACTTGGAGAGTAGTGCAGAGAAACATTCAAGTATAACTGGGTCAATATCAGTTACCTTGTATGCGGATTTTGGATTCTCACGCAGATGTGCTTCGGTGGCTTTTTCTAGTGCTTCTGTACCGAACTTAAGTTCTTTTTCCGATTGATAAATTGAAATGAGGGGGCGACCTTTGTAGAGAAGAACACCGTATGTAGAGGAAGAAAAATCTGCCCTGAGAAGTCCTGATTGTAGGCGTGTCCTCATGGTGTACAGTGCATCAGCAGGATCATCAGCATACGAGTCTTCGAGTGGAATAAAATTACCATGATCCGGGAATACATGTGTTATATCGATCATTTTGAACCCTCCACACATTTTTTTACAAGGTTGAGGAGCTTGCCAGGAGAAGCTGGTCTTGAAACAAACATTGTTGAGTTAAAACCGATACTCATTAATTTGAATATTCCCTGAGTTGGTGAAACAAGAATCATGACAGGAATATTCTCGGTTCTTGGGTTTGATTTGAGTCTGTTTAATATCTCAAATCCATTTGTCTCGGGTAAGATTAAGTCAATAATAATAAGGGACGGAGTACCAAGAGGAATTTTTTTGAAAACATCTTCACCACTTGAGCAGGAAAAGAGATAATAATCTTCCTCGTAAAGTGGTTCAAGTGCCATCAACACTCTCTTTCTCGCCTCAACAGTTTCCTGGGCGATCAATATGAGCTTTCTCATCTTGGTGAACCTCCGTCCGGTTTATCAAACAAATTTACTTATTTGTTTTTTTTCGTCTCTGTCCAGGTCTCTTCTTTTTTGGAGGTGGACCCTTCTTCGGGCTGGTTGACTCTCTTACGGATTTGGTCTCGACAACAACTTCGTCAACCATATTTTTCTTGGTGTCATTCCCGGCAAGCGACATCTGTCCTTCAGCGTTACCGGTATAACGAGCACCAGCATTTTTCCAAAGAACCAGAAGCGGAGCAGCAATATAGATTGAGGAGAACGTTCCTGCAAGCAGTCCGAGGAAGAGGATAAGTGTGAAGTCAAGAATGGTTCTGCCACCGAAGAAAAGTAGAACTAGGATTGCAAAGAGTGTGGTGATTGAAGTGTTGAATGAACGCATGAAGGTCTGGGTGATGGATTTGTTTATCAGCTCAGGATATGCAATTCTGCCAGTCCAGAGTTTGGTGTTTTCACGGACTCTGTCCATGATAACGACGGTGTCTTGCACGTCATATGAAATCATAGCCAGCAATGCCGCAACAGCCGCAAGGTTTAGTTCGACCCAGAATAGTGATAATATGCCAAGCACAAAGAACAGGTCATGGATAAGACAAGCAATTGCAGCAACCGATGCACGAGGCTGGAATCTGAACGAGATGTAGATGAAGATGATTGAGAGAGCCCAGAGAAGTGCTTTCCATGCGGTTGCTTTGAGTTCGTCACCGATTACTGGACCAATTGTGTCCATTCTTTGCTGACTTTCAATCTCTTCGCCAAAGCGTTCATGGAGATCGTTTATCACTGTCTGAAGTTTGGTTTGAGATGCTTCCTGAGTTCTGATGAGGAGTGAGTTTGCAATTTTGACTCCGGCTTCCGATGTTCCTGCTTTTCTCTGAACCTGGATTGAACCGACAGAAACTCCATGTTTTGAGAAGAATCCACGAACCTCAGAGATGACAATCGAGTCTTCCATAACTTCACCATTCTCAACGAAGGAGTCAACGAATGTAAGTTCAATGATGGTTCCACCGGTGAAATCAAGTCCCCAGTTGAATGGTTGTCCAGGAATTGATTTTTCGAGAAGTTTTGTAGCGTCAGAATAATTTGCATCCGGACTTTTGTTTATCTCACCGTACTCGTCTTGAAGTATGCTGATAATTTCTGTGAATTGATCTTTTGTGATGGAGCTTGCTTCAACCTCAATCACATTTTGAATGTCCTTGTAATCAACTTCAGTTCCAGTTGCAGAGTCTTCTTCTGAGGCGGCTACATTCACCTTGCTGATGCCGGTAGAAATTGATGCGTTCTCAAGTTCCATACCAGCAAGCAGTTCGGCAGATGTTGTGGTAATTTCTGCTGTCTCTCCTACTAATTCATCCTTAAAGACGATATGTGCAACATCGACAGAATCGCCAGTTGTTGCCCATCTGAAACCAATAATCAAAGCTCCAACGATTATAACGACGAGGAAGCTTGACATCAGTATTTTAAGTTTACCGATAATATCCCATTTGATTGGATTCCAGATTATCATTTGTTACCTCCAATGCCGAACAGGAAATTGTACATGGGTGAGCCGGGAGTTGGTTTGACCATTTTGGCCATCATGTCCATGAGGAATCTTGAAACAAACAGCGTTGTGAAGAATGATGCAAAGATTCCAAACGATAGAGTTACGGCAAATCCTTTGACGGAACCAGTTCCGAGCCAGTAGAGAACTCCGGCACCGATGAGAGTTGTGAAGTTGGCATCGAAGATGGTGGAGAATCCTTTTGAGAAACCGTTTGAAACGGCGGAAACAGGAGTCTTCCCTTCTTTGAGTTCTTCTTTGATTCTCTCGAAGATAATAACACTGGCATCAACCGCCAGACCGACCGAGAGAATAGCACCACCAATTGCAGGTAGCGAGAATGTTGCACCAACTACAAGAAGAAGAGCGAGATAAATGCAAGCATAAATCGCCAACGAGGCAACTGCAAAAATCCCCATCCCCTTGTAATAGAACAACATATAGAGACCGATGAGGAGCATGGCAATGATTGCGGCCAAACCAATACTATTGACGGTGTCTTGTCCAAGTGAAGCACCAACAACTCGAAGTTCTGCTGGGTCTGAATTAAGTTGCAATGGAAGAGCACCACCCTCGATGAGGAGTGCGTTCTTGGTTGCCCATAGTCTATCGGCATCAAGGTCTTTTCCACCACCACTTGTGATCTGCCCTGAACCACTCTCAATTGGGTCATTAACTCTTGGGTTCATCAGCATATCTTCATCAAGCCAGATTGCAATATTTTTCTTTTCATCGCCTTCTGGATATGAAGCAGCTTCTCTTGTGGCATCAGCAAACAGTTCAGTTCCAACTGCATCCAGTTCGAAGAGTATAGACCACTGGTTACCACCACTACCACTTGCTCCGAAACTTGCTTTTGCAGTTTTGACATGTTCACCAGTAAGGATGACGGTGTCGTCGTGCTTTCTGAACTCAAGTCTGGCAGTTCGACCAAGAATTGAAAGTGCCATTTCTTTGTCTTGATATCCGGGAAGGTCAACGAGGATACGATTTTTGTCGCCCTGACGTTGGACAATTGTGTCTGCAACACCGAGACTGTTTACACGGTTTTGCAGTACTGCAATTGTTCTTTCCATCGCTTCGTCGGTGATTTCACCTTCTGCTGGTTTCTCTGCCTCAAGAACAACGTGTATTCCACCTTGAAGGTCGAGTCCTAATCGGTAGGGGTATTTTGGCCCCACAACTGTTTTCGGCGAACCAGATGCACTCTGAATCGTAGTCTCTGACGTTATCGTTGCAGGAAAAAACGCAACCCAAGTCGAGAGAACAACGATGAGCAGTATGAATACTAGTCTTGCCCAATCATTTCCTTTCATGTAAACAACACCTCTTATAAATATATTAACAACCTGTACATAGTAATCCATAACACCGTCAAAAGTCAAGAAACTTACTAATAATGGGTTTTATTTCCTTGACTACAAATGCCTTCAAGTGTTATGCTGTGTTTCATGAAGGAAACGACTCCATACCTGAACATTTACCTCGACAAAATTCAGTTCAATGCTGAAATAATTTCAAAAGAGTGCAAGTCTACTGCTGTTGATTTGTGGGGGGTGACTAAGGTAACACTCGGTGACCCAAGGATTGCAGGCGTTATGCTTGCCGGTGGATGTGTTGGACTTGCTGATTCTAGGGTTCAAAATCTTGAAAAGTTGAGAAAATATTTCCCAGATGAAAGATTATTGTGTATCCGTCCACCGGGAATCAATCAATTTAAAAAACTTGTAGAAGTGGCAAATATCAGTCTTCAAAGCGACATCGATTCAATCATAAAGATTGGGGAGATTGCAGAGAAAACTGGGAAAACTCATTCGATAATACTTTTGATGGAGCTTGGTGATCTTCGAGAAGGTATAATGCCAAGCGACTTTATCCCAACGGTCAAGAGGATCGTTGAGATACCGGGAATAAAGTTAGATGGTATCGGTGGAATTCTCACCTGTCTTTCGGGTGTAATGCCATCTGCAGAGAATCTTGGTCAACTCGTTGACATGAAAACTCAAATAGAAAAAAAATTCGATATAAAAATCCCAGTAATCGCTGGTGGGGCTTCGAATGTCCTGCCGTTGCTGATGAATTCTCAACTACCGAAGAGTATCAACGAGATACACGTTGGCGAAAGCATAATTCTAGGTTTGGACGTTCTTACCAGAAAACCAATTACGGGACTAAAAACAGATACCTTTGAGCTTGTAGCAGAAGTGATTGAATGTTACAAAAAACCCTCATTACCAAAAGGAAATATTGCTCAAAACGCAATGGGTGAAACACCAAAGTTTGAAGACAGGGGCATCAGAAAAAGGGCAATTTTGAACGTTGGAATGCAGGATACTATCCCAACATTGTTGACACCGCTTGATGATGGTGTAACATTAGTCGACGCTTCATCTGACCACATGGTGGTCGATGTGGAGGATGCTGGTGTGGTTAAAACTGGAGATACGCTGCGTTTTAGACCAGGGTATTTGGCACTGCTACATTTGATGGACAGTGAGTATATCGTGAAGTGTTACTCAGGAGGAAAGAATGGCACATAAAAAATCGAGTGGTTCTGCGAAAAATGGTAGAGACAGTAACCCAAAATATTTGGGTGTTAAGATTGCTGACGGTCAGTTTGTTTTAGCCGGTGGTATCATTGTTCGTCAACGTGGAACCCGTATCTATCCCGGTATGGGAACTGGTCTTGGAAGAGACCATACAATATTTGCAACCACTGCTGGCGTTGTTCATTTTAACAGAATGGGCAAAACTGGCAAACGTTGCGTCGTTGAACCGGTAAGCTAATGTTTATAGACGAGGTAACAATATCCGTTCAAGCCGGACGAGGCGGGGATGGAATCGTTGCCTTTCGTCGGGCAAAATATGAACCAAATGGCGGTCCTTCTGGCGGTCGTGGTGGTCGTGGTGGCGATGTATTTCTGGTAGCTGACTCCAACATAAATGATCTTTCACATATCATCGACAAACATCATCAAAACGCCAAAGATGGGAAGTCAGGTCAGGGTTCTGAAAAAACTGGTGCGTCGGGTGACGATCTTTTTGTAAAGGTTCCAGTTGGTGTGACAATTTACTCTGTACCCGATCATGTCTTTATTGCAGACCTTGTTGAAGACGGTCAGGAATTTTTGATTGCCAAAGGTGGTCGAGGCGGACTGGGAAATGTTCGTTTCATGAATCCAAGAAGACAATCCCCGCATATTGCAACGTCTGGTGAAAAGGGTGAAAGGTTCAGAATAAAAATTGAACTCAAACTCCTCGCTGATGTTGGGCTGGTTGGGTTGCCGAATGCCGGAAAATCAACACTCCTTGGAAGTATCTCAAATGCCCGCCCAAAGGTTGGTGAATATCCATTCACAACTCTAGACCCCTCACTCGGTGTTGTAACGATGCCCAATTGGAGCAGGTATACAGTTGCCGATATTCCTGGATTGATTGAGGGTGCTTCAGTTGGCAAAGGGCTTGGTCTTGAGTTTCTGAGGCATGTTGAAAGATGCCGAATTCTACTCTATCTGATTGACTTGTCCGAGGGAACGGCTGTTAAGACTCTCGAAACTCTTTGGAAAGAAATCAAACTTTACTCAGAGGAAACATTTGCAAAACCAGCATTCATCGTTGGAAATAAGGTTGATCTATGTGATGAGAATGCAGGTGCTGAATTAGAAAAATTTGCAAAGCTCAGAAACATCCAATACATGGAAATTTCTGCACGAGAAAAAATAAATCTGGATTCACTATCCGAGATGATGAGTGAAAAAATAAAAAAAACACCATCACCAAAGAGTCAGGTTTCAACACAGATAAGATTGATTGTTCCAAAGAAAAAGGTCGATATCACAAAGGTTGATGGTAATTATGTTGTGGAATATGAACCCCTCGAAAGAATTGTAGGAGCAACTGATTTAGAGAGTGTCGATGGTAGAGCTTTTATACAGCGTCAGATGGGAAGAATTGGTATCGAGAAGAAGTTAAAAACAATGGGTGCTGTAGAAGGCGATACCGTGATAATTGGCAGGGTAAGGTTCACATTTGAGTAGGATTGGAATACTTGGTGGTTCGTTTAATCCTCCTACATATGCTCATCTTCAACTTGGAATTTTTTCAAAGAGTCAGTATCAGTTAGAAAAAATTCTAGTTATCCCTTGCTCAGTATCAGGATTTTACAAGAATTCTGAACTCGTTTCTGAGACCCATAGGTACAACATGACTTGTCTTGCTATTCAGAATTTTAAGGATTTTGAAATTCTTGATATAGAGCTTTTCAAAGGAAAACCTGTCTATGCCTTTGAGAGTTTAGCTGAGTTAAAAAAACAGTATCCAGATGATGATTTGTTTTATATCACCGGTAGCGATTCACTGGTCACCATAGACAGATGGAAAAATCCCAAGCAGGTGATTAATTCTGCTGATTTCATCGCAGCAGAAAGAGGAAATGTTAAGATTGATCAGATAGTTTCTGTGTTTGAAAAACTTGATGCTGACAAAAAAAAGATACATACGCTGGAATTTCCAAGGAATGATTTATCATCTACCCTGGTTCGCGAAAGATTAAACAAAGGCTTTGGTTGCGATTGCCTTATTCCGTCAAATGTATTAGAATATATCATGTTGCATGATCTGTATCAAAAAGGAGGATGACCCTGGAAGACCTTATCCGAGAAAATGTTGACCAATTCATAGAAAAGCTTGAAGAATTAAAAACACAAGACATAACGGTACTCGACTTAACCGGCTTAACACCGATGTGCGATTGTTTTATTATCGCAACCGTTATAGCATCGCCACAGGCAAAAGCGGCAATAAGTGTTTTGCTGAGAACTGCAAAGGATATGAAAATCAGAACTCGTAAGGTTGAGGGTGATTTCACATCAAGATGGGTTCTTCTTGACTTTGGTGATATTATTATTCATCTGATGGAAGAAGAAGAGAGAACTTACTACAATTTGGAGGAAATATGGCGAAGAGTAGAGCAGTAGTAGTATGCACCTTGTTGTTTCTGATTGTAGCGGGACTGGTTTCATGTGGTGGAGGTGAAACCTCAATAACCCATGATTTTGTGGTAGCAGATGAAGATTTTGAACTCAGAGGTTGCACCTGGAATCTCACTCTTGAAAAAGTTGAAACGGTAATCTTTGAGGAACTTGAGGACAAAACATTTGGTGTACCATACTATCCGGAGCAAGGTTTCTTCTACATCGTTCACGTAAATATCAACCCTGGAGAAAGCCCTTATTTGAATCTGAGAGACATCAGATACCAAGTTGTTGATGTCCATGGAAATATTTATCTACCAGCAAGGTCCAATTCGGTTCATCTGGAATATGCAAAGCAAACTGGTTTGAAAAACTTGACCAAAATGAGACAACTGATCGATAAGCCCGTAGATGGTTTTGTTATAATCGATGCTCCGGGTAAACTCCTTGGAGCAACTCTTGAGATATTCAATACCGGACAAACTCCAGAAGAGAAACTGGTAATCGTTGATCTAAAACAATGAAAAAAGTTATCAGCTATATCTCAATTGTTTTGATGTCGATAATGGTTTTTTCTGGATGCGTAACCCAACTGGAAATTGGGATTGATATGAATTCAAAGTGGGCAAATATTCCCATGACAGAAGATTTCAAATATTTTGCTCCAGGTAAGGAATTTGAATTAACCCCTGGGTTAATTATTAAAACAGAATCTGCTGAAGCGTTTGAGTCTATCTCCGTCATCGATCCAGATAACCCATATGATGAAATCTATTCCAAAAAGGGAAGATTCCTCATCCTAAAAGTTTCCGCCTGGAAAACTAGAGAAATCATAGAGCAATTTCCGCTCATGATGTCAATAAATGTTCTTGGATGGACTGACGAAATTTTGGATGACAGAATGTTGATCAAAAAAATTGAATCTGTACTCGGGATTCCATTCTTGAAACCCGAGATAGTCACTCGTGAAAAGCAGGAGTTCTTCATCTGTTTCCCGACAGAGGGTGCCTCACTTGGTTGGATTATCCACATCTATAAAGAGATAAATGGTGAATTATTCTTGGACAAAAGGATTGACACTGGAATCTGATCCCTCCGTACTAATATTGATAGCTATTTTCAATTTTTTGGTATAATAAAAAACCCGATGGAGAGTTATACTAATCCACCGGGTTTGAAATGCATTTTTTAAGTCAGGTTGTTTACTTCGTGTAATCGTAAAAACCTTTTCCAGATTTTCTTCCAAGGAGTCCTGCAAAAACCATCTTGCGAAGCAGTGGGCATGGGCGATATTTGCTGTCTCCCAGTCCCTCAAAAAGAACTTCCATTATGTTGAGACAGGTATCCAAACCAATCAGGTCGGCAAGTTCGAGTGGTCCCATTGGATGGTTCATTCCAAGTTTCATGACGGTGTCGATATTTTCCTTGGTTGCGACACCCTCCATCAGGCAATAAACAGCTTCGTTCAACATTGGCATGAGCAGACGGTTGCTGACAAATCCAGGGAAATCATTTGCAACTGCTGGTATCTTTCCAAGTTTTTTTGAAATCTCATCGATCGTGTTATAAACATCATCTGATGTGAGCATTCCTTTGATAATCTCAATTAGTTTCATGATTGGAACAGGATTCATAAAATGCATACCGATGAAATTTTCAGGTTTTTTGTATTTTCCTGCGAGTTCTGTGATCGAGATTGTGGAGGTGTTTGTTGCAAGAATTGCATCATCTGCAAGAACTTTGTTTAGCTCTTCGTAGATTAGATATTTGACTTCACGTTTTTCAGTTACGGCTTCGATTACCAGCTGGCAACCAGCAAGATCTGAAAGCTCTGTGGTCATGGTAATTTTTGAGAGAGTGGTATCTGCATCTTCCTGGGTGATTCTCTCTTTTTTGACCATTCTGCCAAGATTTTTTGCAATCTTTGCTTTTGCTTTGTCGCAGAGTTCACTGTTGATTTCAACCATTGTTACGTCATATCCAGTTTGTGCGAATACGTGGACAATGCCATTGCCCATCACGCCACCACCGATAACTCCAACTTTTTTTACTTCCATGTTCAAAGCTCCTTATACCAATTCGATTGCCATGGCTACTGCACCGCCGCCGCCAAGACAGAGTGTGGCAAGACCTTTTTTGCCACCGGTTCTTCTCAGGTTGGCAATAAGTGTTGCCATAACTCTTGAACCACTGCATCCGATTGGGTGTCCAAGTGCGATTGCTCCACCTGCCATGTTTACTTTATCCCAGTCCCAGTCTAGCTCTCTGCCATCAACGAGACACTGGACAGCAAATGCTTCATTTGCTTCGATTGCATCAAAATCTGTGATCTTCATTCCAGTTTTTGCAAGCAACTTTTTGACAGCGTCAATTGGTGCAAAGAAAACATCTTTTGGGGCAAGGTGGGCTGATGCATAATCAATAATGCTTGCGAGTGGTTTGTACTTTCCTGCCATTTTTTCAGAGCCGACAACAATTGCTGACGCACCGTCTGAAAGTGCAGAAGCGTTTCCTGCAGTGATTATTCCTTCTTTGTCAAATGCAGGTCTCAGCTTTGCCATTTTTTCCATAGGTGTCAGCCGAGGGGTTTCATCGGTCTTGAAAATAATTGGATCTTTTTTTCTCTGGGGGATTTCAATTGGGAATGTTTCCCAGTCAAACCAACCCTTTTCGATTGCTAACTTTGCTTTTGTCTGTGAATTGAAAGCGTATTCATCCGCATCTTCGCGTGTAACATTTCCTTTTTTTGCGGTGTATTCAGCGAGATTCCCCATGTGGACATCTTCGAATGCACACCACAGACCATCACGTACCACTGCGTCTATCATCTTTCCATCACCATATCGATAGCCGTTGTATCTGGCATTATCAAGCAGATATGGAACGTTTGTCATCGATTCCATTCCGCCGGTAACAACGATTTCTGCTTCACCAAGCTGGATTGCCTGCGAACCAAGAGCAAGTGCTTTTAATCCAGAACCGCAAACTTTGTTGATGGTCATGGCGTTTGTTGACTCAGGAAGTCCTGCATGAATGGTTGCCTGGCGAGCTGGATTTTGTCCTGTTCCAGCTGGAACAACATTGCCCATGATGACCTCACTGATTTCAGAGGTATCAACCCCGGCTCTTTTCACAGCTTCCTTGATTGCAAATGCACCCAACTTTGTGGCGGGAAATCCTGAAAGGCTTCCAAAAAATTTTCCAATTGGAGTCCTTGCGACTGATAAAATATATCCTTTTGACATAGTTTCTCCTTCCAAACTTTTAGAGTATTAATCCAGGAACATGTTACATGAAGTGATTAATATTGCAAATGTTTGAAGGATGAAATATTTAGTTTTTTTAAAATATGGAAAAACTTGAAAGTTATTTGGGTTCTTTATTGTTACTTATGCAGATGTGATCACTTGGAAGAATTATCTTCTAAGTGAGAAAACCTTATTAAACTAAAGCAACCCAGGAGCTTTTGTACTCCTGGGTTGCTTTAACCTGCTCAAGATATCAATCGTAAATTATATCTGCCAGGTAGACATAACTGCAGCATCAAGGCTACAACCTTGTATTCCGATTCCCCAAAAAACACTTGCTGGGATTACGGTGAGCTGATTCATACATGAACCAAGCATACCATCACCAAATTCGATCTCCTGCTGCGAATAATAAGTAGCAATGATTTGGTAATTAGTTGCATCCATCACCTCTAGTAATTCAGATATGTAAGTTCCACATGTCCATAACGTACCAAATCCGATAAACATTGCATTCGTATAAGTTGCCATTTTGGCACCTCCTAAGTTAGATACTATCTTTATACTCTGTGATTTACTCATGTCAAGTTGAGTTTTTACATAAATATATATTAATAAAAACTTATATTGTTGAAATATCCACAATCTTTTTATCTTTAGTGCTAATAACCTCGATGATGTATTTTGAAAAAACCGAACAAAAACCAAAAGATGAATGCCAAATGCACATTAAATAATAGAGAAATGTAATAATAAATCTATATTATCAACGCCCAGTTTTCACAAGCACAGCCAACCAATCTGATATCCATTCCCATCCACCTAGAACAAATAACCAAACAACAAAAATTAACAAAACCACTACAAGAGCGACTATCGTAATCTTGAAGAAAAAATCTTTGCAGATGGGTTATCTGTTATAAACAAATCCAATATGTTCAACCGAATCACCATTAATATTCATCTTCCGTTTAAGGTAATCTGAAATATCATCTTTAATTAATCTGGAGTAATTATGGCATGTACCATCCTCTAGTGTGTCCCATGGACAATGGAAAACACAAATTGGGAGCGAAGGACATTCTTTACACATATCTAAATCTATCTTTGATCTATTTGCTATTTCAATATTGGTTTTGTTCCCTCTGATTCTGTATAATTGTGAGATGTGACCAATACACCTCGATGGTTTGTTTATTTCCATATAACACTTAAACAGTTCGCCTTTGGGATTAATCACAAGACTGTTTCTCATCTGCATTGCACATAATGGTTTTCTTATAAACGTATAATTTGGTGGTAAAGATTCTTGCCCTGTGATTTTTGTAATGTGTTTGCACATTTTTTTGTATAGTTCTGTTTTTATGATTTGCGATTTTGTATCGTTACAGTTTGGAGATTGCATCTCAAATATCATTGCTGGATGTGGATGAACCTGGAGCAATATTGATTCTTCGTTCAATTGATTGCAAAGCTCAAAGAGTGATTCTTCCTCACCTTCCATAAGATTTACACGAGTGCTGATATTAAACAAATCATTTTTGTTTACCTCTACCAAATATTTTAGATTGTTGATTATTACGTCGAACGTCTTTTCACCGTTACTCAAAAATCTTTTTGAGTCATGCAATTCCCTTGATCCATCGAGAGTTACCTGAATGAATGTTTTAATATTTTTCATGATCAGAAGATCAACAATTTCTTTTGTGAGGTTGTAGCCGTTAGAAATAATTGCTAATGAAAATTTGCAATTATTTTCATTACAAATGTTATAGATGTTATTGATTATTTCTTTGGCTTTTTTTATATCAATCAATGGCTCTCCGCCATAAAGATTCACATGGAAAGTATCCAATCTCTTTGATTCACTTGAAATGAAGGAGTACACCTGAGCAAATGTTTCTTCTGTCATATCAGTACGAATTGTTTTTCCGTCTTCTGAAAATTCTTCATAACAATAGGAACAGCTGAAATTGCACTTGAGTGTGGGTAGTAATGTGATTGCCAGATGTTTTTTGTTAAAGCATAGTATTCTTGAATTATAATGATTAATCACATAATCAAGTTCATTAATCTCGCTGTCTAAAACAAATCCGCTACCAAACATTGCTGGTGGAATATTATTTTCATCTGCAAGAAGTGAGATGTTTTTACCTTTCATGGAAAATAATGATTTACTGAATGGCTGGATAGCTTGTGTGATCGTATTAAAAATAACCAATTTGTCATCTTTCAAGTCCACATAATAATTGTATTTTGATAGCTTTAATGATCTCATTGCTTTATCTCGTAGAACAAATCTTCTGAAAATTCTGAGTGGTCAAATTTGAATTGAGACATTCTGTCCAACCCTATTGCAAAATCATACATATCAAGCATTATTGCTTTTTTCATTGCTTTTTGCTTATCTGTGCAATCAATATTTAGCATCCTTAATCGAATACATCTTTCTGGAATACAAATTGGCAGAAGCCTACATTCCTTACAATCTGGAAAATCCCAAGGTTTATGAGTAAGATATTCAAGAATAGTTTTGTTGAATAGTGAAATCGATTTATCTTTTACATTCCCGATTGAACGGTTAGGGGTTCCAAGATCTCCCTGGCACATGTAGATACTTCCGTCCACGTCTACTGTGAAGGATTTTAGTTGAGCGACACCGCATGGACCTAAGTTTTTATTGATAAATTTCAAATAGGGTATGCCAAGCATTGACATCATCTTTGTGGAAAAATCTCTCCAAAATATTGCATATTCTTCATCTGTAAATGTCATGTTATGGCAATCAGAAATAAGTGAGCCATTTACTTCAAGAGCGACATCTCTCCCCACAGCGGTAAACTTTACTTTTTCCAGCAAACCAAGTTCTTTGAGTTGTTTGCCTAACTCAAGAACACTTTCGCTGTTGGTTTTATCAACAACCGGAGAAATATTCAACTGAAATTCACCTTTGTATGTATTTACAAAGTATTGTATATTCTTGAGTATTCGATCAAATGTTGGACCGCCACCCTTAAGTTTTCTCCTTGAATCATGGACTTCTTTTGTTCCATCCAAAGAAATTTGAAAACCTATTTCTTTAAGCTCAAGGGTATTAAGGTAATCGACTACCTCTTCTGTAAGATTGTATCCATTTGTGACCATACTCAATGAAAATTCAACATCATCCTTCTTTATGTTGTTGTAAAATAAATCAATTATTTTCATTGTTTTTTTTGGTGCTAGTAATGGATCACCACCGTATAAGCCAAGTGAAAAATCATCAGACTTTTTTGAAATTCTTTTCGCAAGCTCCAATGTTCCATTTACTACAAAATCTGAAACAAATCCGTCTTCTCCAAATTTTTTTTCGAATCCAGTTCTCTCTGTTTCCTCAAAGCAATACTCACAAGCAAAATTGCATTCATTCGTGAGAACAAGGGTGATTGAAGTACCATTTCGTTGAGATATTTCATTATAGCAATTATTGCATTGGTATCTTACTAAATCCAGCTCAGGTGTGTCAGAGTTGAGAATAATACTCGTTTTGAGAAGAGGATCTGGATAAGCTAAATCATCATTTACGGAAATAATTTTATTTTCGTTATCGATTTTGAATATTTTCTTCTCAAGCACGTGCACTTTTCTGAGTATTGCATTATAAACGAGAATCTTACCTTTGTTGTAGTCCATTACCCAGCTGTATTTGTTAATTTTCATTAAGTTTGTGACCCCCGTTAGTTAGTTGTTTACTTGAAGCAACCCAGGAACACAAAAGCTCCTGGGTTGCTTCAACCTGCTCAAGATATCAATCGTAAATTATATCTGCCAGGTGGAGAAAAAATCATACTGAGAACAATCACTTGGAAGGCCTGCCGTGACTATCCGTCCCAATGTGACAAGCTGATTGGTACAAGCACCGAGAATTCCAGTATCGAAGGTAATTCCCTGTGATATGGTCTCAGTGGCAATTACCTCCGCAGTCCACCAATCTCTAATTTCAATAAAATGTGCGACGTAGTCGCCGTCTGTTGTTATGTCACCGTAACCGTTAAAAGCCACATTGTTATAAGTTGCCATTTTGGCACCTCCTAAGTTAGATACTATCTTTATACTCTGCGATTTACTCATGTCAAGTTGAGTTTTTACATAAATATATATTAATAAAAACTTATATTGTTGAAATATCCACAATCTTTTTAGCACTAGTGGTAACAACCTCGATGATGTATTTTGAAAAAACCGAACAAAAACCAAAATATGAATACCAAATGCATATTAAATAATAGAGAAATGTAATAATAAAAATTGGGCTTAGACTACTTTAGAGGTCTGCTCCTAAGCTCCAGGAGGAGTATACTGTACAAGTCAGAGTTACGCAAGTTGAATCTGTATTCAGTTTCCTTGAGATGTAGATAGAATGTGTGTTTTGCAATACTTTGAAACTTCTTTAGTCTATGCTTTGCGTAAGACCAGAAGGATTCAATGCCGTTTATATGGCTTGATCCTCTTGCAAACTCATCCTTGCTATGTATCACCCTGTAGTGTTTGCCATAACCAATATCCACCAATCCATCGTATCCTCTCCAGCCATCTGAATTGATCACTGACTCAGGGTTGATCTTCCCTCTGATAATTCCTTGAAGAGTTTTTCTGCTACAGTCAGGTACTATCTCAGTGTATACTTTACCTCCTCTTTTGAGTACTCCAAATACTTTTGTCTTCCCCCCCCCTGAACCTCTTCCTCTCTTGCCTTTCACTCTCCTTGGACCAAAGTAACTTTCATCAACCTCTACTGTTCCTGTGAATGGTGATGTTTCTTTACAGAGTGTGGCAATTCTTTTCCTTATTCTCATCAAATATTTGTTGATGGTGTTTCTATTAATCCTGGTAAGATTTGCAATTCTATCTGCAGTAATATCCAATACAAAACACTTAACGATTTCTCTGAATTTCTTCTCTGAAATATGGGAACGATACACATACTTGTTTTTCTGTTTCATTGCTGACTATTTTAGCAGATTTGGATTGCTATAATAGTCTAAGCCCTAAATCTATATTATCAACGCCCAGTTTTCACAAGCACAGCCAACCAATCTGATATCCATTCCCATCCACCTAGAACAAATAACCAAACAACAAAAATTATCAAAACTACCAGAAGAGCTATTATCGTTATTTTGAAGAAAAAATCCAGGTATTCGTTTTTTTTACTAAACATCAGATGCCACCCTTTGTGTTTTGAAACAATTGCCCCTTATAAAGTGAATATAGCTTATCGACTCGTTTCATGATTAATGGATTATGAGTTACGATAATACAAGTTTTTTGACTGACTATGGGGAAGATGCTGTCAAAAATTTTTTCTGACGTTGGAATGTCAACCTGGCTGAGAGGTTCATCAAGGAAAATCACAGGTCGATTCATGAGAAGATTTCTCGCAAGGGCAACTCGTTGTTTCTCGCCAGATGATAACGATCTACCGCCTTCACCAATCCCATCATGTTTTAATCTTGAAGCAACCTTATCCAGGCAACAAAGATTGATTACTTCCTGGATTCTTTCTTTTGACGGTGAACTACCAAAACAGATATTCTCATACAGCGATCCTGGGAAAAAGTATGTATTCTGAGAAAGAGATGCTATTTGAGATCTCCATTTCTCCAAATTCATTTCTTCAAACGGGGTGTCATCAACTGTTATATGTCCATTTTGATATTCTAATAACCCAGCAATTACTTTTAACAATGTTGTTTTACCTGAGCCAGAATCTCCTGAGATTGCAATAGGTTTTCCCGGAGAAATTGATAATGAAATATTATCTAGTAGCTTGCTTCCGATATTATATGAAAACGAGACATTGTTCAAGATAACTGAGTGTGGTTTTTTCTTGAGCTCAATATCTCCACCTTTTTTGATGTCAACGGCATCGTGAATATCAAAATAACGCTGAACAAATACTGATGTGCTAACGAGACTCTTGCCCATACTTAATATTCCAATAATTGGCTGTTGAATATAGTTCAAGGAAAACACAATCGTTGACATCATTCCGATTGTCCATGCTCCGCCAATCACTTCATTCCAACCAAAAATAGATAGTGCTAAAATAAATATCGCAGATACCTGATGTTGCATTGAAGACAAGAGTTGGGAGTATAGAGATGAAAACACCTTTACCCTCCAGTGCTTTACATACTCTTTGCTATATGAGTGTATAGCTCTATACGTTAAATTTGAAAGTTGTAATTCGGGCAAAGATGAAACAACATCAAAAAAAACAGAGCTGACACTTCCCGAGAGAACCGCTTCGCGTCTTTGAAGAATCTTCAGGTATTTCTGGGTCTTGAACCATACAATAATTGAGAAAATAATTGATGGAAAACCAAACAATAGAATACGCCAGTCCATCATTGCAAGAATTGCTGGTAGGGTTATCAATCGAATGAGTGTTGATACTAATGATTCAACGGAAGAGAAGATGAATTCTACACCCGTTGCTAAGCCACCTGTTCGCGAGATTATATCACCTGATCGATGTACTGTGGATGAACTTGGACTGATTTTTGATAATCGTTTTATTAGAGATATTCTACTGTTGTAAGCAATGTAGTATGATAGCTGTCTTTTGTATGTAGAAGAAAACCATCGAAGAAGTAATGTTACAATACCGATAAAAAAGCCGATCAGTAATACGTTTATTATAAATCCAATATCAGAGGTTCCAACACCATGATCAATTATAAGTTTTGGGATAAAGGGCAAAAACAAGCTAATTGTTGTACAGAATGATTCGATAATGATTGTTATTACATAGTGACGTATCAGGGGTTTAATATAGGGCAACAATCGAATAATAATTCTGAAACTGTCTTTCAGACTGCTGTTTTTCTGTTCACCATCCCTAACCCGCATTTCGGCAAACAGAGAACGTATATTTTTCCATACATTCAAATAATTCACCAACCCATCATATTGTTTTAACTTGATAATAGCGGTTTACTATCAATAAACAAGGGTTGTTGTTTGTTTAAAAAATATTTTTGAATAAAAAAGAAGTGGTATCAAGATGGAAACAAGGTCATTTACTATAAATCATAGCTTTTTTATACAATCTCTCATTTTGAACTTTTAGAGTATTAATCCAGGAACATGTTACATGAAGTGATTAATATTGCAATACAAGCACAACATACAGATTCAGAAAACGGGCTACTGAAATTTAAATTTTCAATTAGAAAAAAAGCCAAGCCCCGATCAAAATACCGATTGGTATCATAGCAAAATAGAAAAGAATATAGGATATAAAGTATTGCATGAATATATTCTGACTTTCAGTTTTTTTCTTCGACTAACTATTAAAGCAACAAGATACCAAATGGTGAAAAGGGTTATAATACATAGTGCTGGGATAAAATTAAAATAATCTCCCAAAGATAAAAACAAATACATGTTTATCATTAATAACGGGAAGAATGGAATAATCAAGGGAAATCCAAAAAATCCATATGTCAAATAGTATTCAGATGAGACTGGTCCAATAAAACAAACAGTTGTTATCCCGACAAGGGAAAAGACTGATAGGATGACTGAAAGCATGTAAGAATACACAACATGTTGTGTGCAAGGAATATCTGTTAGTTTTAGTAGTAGAAGGTGAAAGAAAGTGATTACGCTAACAACAACATTAAACGATATCAGAGTGTTTATAGAGAACCAGATTATTTCATGTACAGAACTAAATTCTCCAGTCAGTGGTGTCACACTACGATAGAAAATGATTGTTCCAATTATAAGTACTACAATCATATTAGAGAAAATGAGAGAAAAGACTGTAATTCGATTCTTTTTCGGTTCCTCGGTCAACCTGTCCATTGTAAAAATTGGAGCAATAATCATTCCCCAAACATACCCAAAAAATCTTTTCAAGGCTGAACCTGAAACCTGTTCAATGTTTTCTTCTGTCATTTTATTCCCCTTTATAGTAAAATACTATAAAGATAATATTCGATTACTCAAATAGCTGACTACTAAATCGTGAGCATATTTTATGAAAATGATTAATATTGCAAATTGATTCTACGAGTGGATTCAATTTTGTAATCCAGGCAAAAACTAATTGGGTAGCAGTTAGAGAATCCAAGAAAAAGTGAAGTAAATCATACCCAGTGCAATTAGGTTCAAAGGAAAAATCATAAATGAAAAAATAATGTAATAAAGAAAGTAACCAAATATCTCTTTTATGATGCCCTTTCTTGCTTTGAGCCAAATGGCTGTTAACCACAAAATGAAAGCTACAGACGCAATCAATAAAGGAACAGGATTAATTGAAATATCAAATCTATATTTCGTTATAGTCGTGGTTGACACTAGGTATATGTGAAAACCTATTGCAACAAAAATACAAAATATTAGATAAATTGTGAATTGTATATAGCCATATATTAGACTACTATTTTTCCACCAATCGGAAACACTACTCCCTGGAGACATTTGATGAGCTGAGCAAACTGCTACCCACCATATATTCAGAAAAACAAGAGAAGTAATTGCTGAAATCTTTATTGCATAAACATTATTAGATGTGTACAAATCAAGAGTTGGTAATCGATGATATATGATAAATCCAACTAGCAACAGAACAATAATGTTGTTCAGGATAATTGTATAGATGGTCATCAATCGTTTATTGGGTTCTTCTATCAACCTATTCATCGTAAAAATTGGAGCAACGATCATCCCCCAAACATACCCAAAAAATCTTTTCAAAGCTGAACCTGAAACTTGGTCAATGTTTTCTTCCATCATCTCTAACCTCCTCAACAGGAAATACTATACTGCATTTCAGCAACCATTCAAATAATTCACAAACTTCACTATTGACCAGAAATCAACTCAATCTATAATATATGTTGTGCAAATCAAACTTGAGTCACTTACGATGAAATTTGGGAAGAATACTGTTTTTAAAAATCTCTCTGCAGATTTTTCAGAGGGGATTTCAATGGTGCTTGGGTCAAATGGTTCTGGTAAATCCACACTTCTAAGAATCATGGCAGGTCTTCAAAACCCAACAGATGGTGAGTGCAAATTGTTTGATTTGGATGGTGAAATTTCACATGATGAAAATGTATTAGGGAAAATATTTCTTTGCTCACCGGATATTGAATTGTACGCTGACCTGACACTGTGGGATAATTTGAAACTATTTTCTGGATTGATGAGCTCAAAAATTCCTGATTTATCTGAGTGGAATCTTCAGAAATTCAAAAATAAAAAATATGGAGAACTCTCATCTGGCTATAAACAGAGAGCAAAACTGATTGTTGCTTTCATGGGGAAGTCTCCAATTCTGTTGCTTGACGAACCGGAACAACACCTGGATGAAATTGGAATTTCAAAGTTGACAGAAAAAATTGAAGAGAGAGAGGGTCTTGGTTTGACCACAATTATTGCAACAAATCATCCCTGGAGAAAATGGAATGTGGTTATCAAACTTTAAATTGCTTCTTCTGAAAGAATTGAAACTTGCCTTCAAGGGGAAATCGCTGATTGGGCTGGCGGTCGGAATGGCTGTGGTGATGAGCGTGTCAGTTTCACTCCCGATGGCAGGAATTCAAATTCCAGAAACTGTTGGCTCAACATTAATCTGGATAATCCTCTTGTTCTCATGCTCCGAGGTGATGCAGAGAACATTCCTTGATGAAGAAACCGGAAAAACCGCGGACTTGTTGAGGTTGCTCGTTTCACCAACACATGTGTTCATGAGCAAAGTGATCGCAAATTCAATCTTCACGGTAATAATTTCTTTTGGTGTTACTCCGCTACTGGTTTTATGGTTAGGTTTTCCAATTTCTACAATCCCATTTCTCATTCCGATTATGTTGGTAGGTAGTATATCTCTTGCACTCACTCAGGGGATAATCGGGTATCTGTTGGCAAGAGGTTCGGCAAGGGGTGCTGTTTATCCCTTGATAATCATGCCAATTATTCTCCCTGTGCTTATCTCCCTGATGAATCTAACCACCCAAGTCTTGGAATTTAAGCCAATATCATATACACTTGTGATTGTTGTGATAGCTCAGAGCCTGGCGATATTAATAATCGGAATTCTGTTTCTTCCCTACCTGGAAAGGGGGGTATAAAGAACAATGCTTTTGAGGATAGTGAAAATATTGACTCCAGTTATTATCTTACCGTCGCTGTATTATTGCATATTATTTTCACCGGTTGAAAAAACAATTGGGATTACATACCGTGCAATATTTTTTCACATTCCCTCTGCTTGGCTTGCTGTTGTTGCCTTTGTGATTTCTTTTATTGGGTCGCTTCTCTATCTTGCAAAAGAAAAAAAATATTATGATAGATTGGCTCACAGATCGGCTGAGATTGGACTCCTGTTTTCTCTGATTGCGACTGCAACTGGCTCTGTGTTTGCCTACTTCACATGGGGTTCTGCATGGAATTGGGATCCAAGAGAGACCTCGATTGTGATTCTCATCATAATTTATATTGCATACCTTGCACTCAGGTCTTCGATTGGAAACAAAAAACTTCGACCAAGAATCTCTGCTGTATATTCATTGGTTGCATTTCTCACCGTGCCGTTTCTTGTTTTTATTGTTCCAAGAATTACACCATCTCTTCACCCGGAAGCAGTTGGTGGAAGCGGATTGACAGGTGGAATGTGGATTGGTCTGCTTGGAATGCTGGTTGGTTTTACCCTGCTCTTTGTCCAGATTCTCCATCTGGCTCTCACAATCGATAAAAAAAATGAGGAGAAAAATTTATGATAGCGGTACTGGTTGCCTCAGTTATTTTATTTTCCGGAGTGTTTGTGTATTTGATGATCCTCTCCTCTCGAATGAAAAGAATTTTGGAAAATGAAGAATAAAAAAATACGATTGCTTGTCGGTGGGATACTTGTTGTTTGCCTGCTTGGTTTGGCAGTCTGGATGTTTACCATATCGGTCACTCCGTACACCCAGGATTTTTATGTGGCAAAATCTGGTGAGCGTGTTCAAGTTTGGGGTGAGATTGACAAAGATAGCATAGTTGGAAATGAATTTGATCTGGTTGATTCAAACGGTTCCAAATTAGAAGTTTTTTTAAGTGGGCAGATGCCGGCAAACATCGACCATGCTGATTCCTGTGTGGTAACCGGTGTTTGGGAAAATGGTCTCTTCAAGGCAGAATCAATTTTGCTAAAGTGTCCAAGCAAATATGAGGATTCAACAGAAATTGAATCTGGTGGGGGTCTCTGATGGGTAATATTTTTCTTTATTGTACAATTTTTCTGACTTTACTTGCGATTGCTCTGGTAAAAAAATACAAACTTCTCAAATGGGTGGTAGTAGCTCAGTTTGCAACCTCCCTTGGAATGGCAGTTATTTTGTTGTGGGCATTACTTGGAAACAACTTTGCGATTCGTTATGTTTTTCATCACTCATCAAAAGCGCTTCCCTGGTACTACAAAATTTCTGCTCTTTGGGCAGGAGACAGCGGTTCATTGATTCTGTGGCTGGTGATAATCAGTGCCATCGCTCTTTTCCTTTGTCTAAAGAAGAATACGAAACCATCGATATTATTGACACTTCTTGTGTTTCAATTATTCATTCTTGCATCAATCTTTGTAACAACTCCATTTGCGATTGCGAGCAAAGCATACATTGATGGGCAAGGAATGAATCTACTACTGAGAAATTTCTGGATGATGAGTCATCCACCCATGATATTTATTTCATACGCACTGTTGATAGTCCCATTCGGGTTATTAATTCAGTATGCCTTCAATAAAAATACCTCCTTTTCACAGTGGAAAAAACAGGTTACACCCTGGATTCTTGCATCCTGGTTTTTTCTTGGACTGGGGATTGTGCTTGGTGCAATCTGGTCTTATGAGGTGATTGGCTGGGGTGGTTACTGGGGTTGGGATCCAGTTGAAAATGCCTCGCTTATTCCTTGGCTTCTGATGTCTGGTGCTCTTCATGCGTTGGTTGTCAGTAAGTCATCAAAAACCAACAATCGATCAGTTGTCGGATTTACGCTTGCTAGTTTTGTGTCCATGATAATCGCTGTGTTTATCACAAGATCCGGAATTCTTGCCGATGTTTCTGTCCATTCATTCTCTGGAAAACCAATCTCAATAATTCTCACAGTCTTGCTCTTTATCTCCGTTGTATTTTCAGTGTTTCTGTATATAAAACTCTATAAACGAGAAGAAAATGGAGCTGAGCCACCACTTATGAGTCGTGGGTTTGTAGTTGGGGCTGGGAATCTGGTAATTCTGTTATTCTCGGTAATCATGCTGGTTGCAACTCTTTGGCCGGTTTTCAGTGGGTTTTTTGGTGAAGGTCAAGTGATTTCACGACACTTCTACTCTATAATCCTTGCACCAGTCGGCATTCTTCTAAGTCTAGGGTTAGCCGTTGTACCATTTTTGAAATGGAGCGAAACAGATTTAAGAAAATTTGTGAAAAGAATGATTGGTCCGATGTTCCTGGGGATAATAGCCATATGGATTTTATTTGAGATTGGTGTGAATGCTCCACTGTTTGTGATACTAGTTCTCCTGACAGTTGTTGCGATTTCTGCAAGTTTTATCCAGATGTCACAGATACCGGTTAAGAGATATGGGGCATATATTGCACATATTGGGTTGGCAATTCTTGTTGTAGGCATCGTTATCTCTTCAAACTTTCAAAGCTCGCAACAGGTCAACCTATCTGAAGGCGGGGAAGCAAAGCTTGCAGTTAACTGGAGCTTGACTCTCGATGATTTTTTCATAACGGAAGAATCCGGTGATTACACCGCAGAAATCACAGTTGAAGATATGAACGGGAAGATAACCAGTTCAAAGATAATTGGGCTTATGGATATTCGAGGAAGTTGGGTTGTCACACCAAGCATCAAAAGATCAATTTCTCACGATATTATAATTTCACCGGGCAGACCTGAGCCTGGAATATTGCTAGCCCCCTCAGTTTCAAAATCTGTAGAGGGAAATGGTTATGAATTTTCTCTTGTTTCCTTGGACAAAGATAATGTGAACATGAAGATTTCTTTTGAGGGTGAAGAGTGGGAATTTTCAAGCAAAAGAGCAGAGGATGGTTCGTTTGAAATGGCAGAGCCAACCGAAGGGTTGAGCATTTTTCTGGAAGAGGTTGGGAATGATTATGTCAGGGCAAGAATCACAGACCTTCGACCAGATGTTGGAAGAACAGTTCTTCTTCCAGTTACTTTGAGCGTAAAATATCTCATCTCGTTTGTTTGGATTGGGATGTTGATAACCCTGCTTGGAATTTTGTGGGCGTTATTTTTTAGATTAAAATCAAAAAAGAAAAATCTGATCTCTGTTGAGAGTGTGAATGAATAAAAAACTAACGCTAATATTTTTAACGATATTTCTTGTAGCCGGCATACAGGTTCAAGGTGGTGCAGATTTTCCGATACCAAAGGTTGAAATAAGTGTGATGTCGGACGGAAAACATATCGAACCCAGAGCTATTGAGTATAACCAATTTGAAACTTTTTTGACCGAAGAAACATTCACTTTTGGGAATGAAAATGAGCCAAATGTGTGGGTGCAAAAATTGAATAATGGTGATATTTTCATTTATTACAGGCAGGAACGGGATGCACCTGGCAGGATTGTGACAATTGATTTTTTCACACCAGGGATAACCGAGGGTGGAAAATACTGGAGCCATGAATACAAAAAAAGATCAAACGACATAAACGATGATCTTGACGTGGTGTATTCTCCCAAAGATACACAGATGGCAATGAGCTTGAATGAAGGAATCGCGTATGTTGAGTTTGGTGAATGGCAGAGATCAATCTTCATTTCAAACCCTGGCAGATTCAAGGATCATCCTGTTGCCCTTCAAAAAAAAGTAGCCGGTTCGTCACCTGCTCACATTGTAATTTTACCTGAAAAAATTTCACTGGTTTTTGAATTCAGTCAGACAGACGCAGAATTTGAAGAGGGCTTCATAGTTTTTTCAGATAAAAAATTGATTCCAATTGAAAACGAGCGATCATTTAAAGCACTGATTGCCACCGATTTGAACCTGATAAAAAAACTCACAAGAGATGGTTGGTGGTACACCACAAGAGTTGGTGACTACAAGGGTTCTGAGGAAGATTGTTATTATTTTAATCCGGGATTTTATCCCTCCAATAATCTTATTTCCTGGTACTGCCAACCTACAAACAGATTATTTTCTGATGTTGTTTTGTCGAGCTTGAGGGCGGCTGTTCAAGGTCTGCCAGAATGTGGATACCACAAAAGCCAGGTCATCCCCTTGATGTTTTATCGTTGGTACGGAATGACAAACGATTACATCGATACAAGGTTCTCAGTTGATGGTGTCAGGTTTCTTGTGAAATGTGCAAAATTGCTGGAAAGTCCCGGTGCAAGAAAATTATCAACCCTTCTCGCTGAAAAATTGATGACAATTCCTGACGAGCAGAAAACATACATCGGTGATGGATATTTTTTGAATGACTATATCACACCAGAACCACTCGGCGTGAAAATGCACACCTCTCTGAACCATGCTCTCTGTGAAATAAATTATTTCCTCGAATTATCAGAATTGACTGGTGAAAAAAGATATGCGGATGTCGCAAATAAAATCCTCTTGGCAGTTGATGAAACCTGGAGCGACTGGATAAAACCAAATGGCGATCTCTGGTACGCATACTTCCCGGAGACTGAAACCTATGGTCGTAATGATTATGAAATGTTGACCTACATGGATTTGAAAGAAACCCAAAAACTCCACCAGCAAACCTTTGGCTATTCCCGCTTGAGCATTCAATATCTCTTGGATGCTAAGGAAGAATATTTGAGGGGGAGTGGGAAACTCAACCAGGAATAATCATTTTATTTCTTTATTCCTTTGAATCCGCTTCAAGAGATTTCACCTTGGCAACAAACCATTCCAGGAATTCGATGAATTTGTTGTAGGCTGTTTTGTCAGACAGGATATTCATGTCGAATGATGGACGACCGTTGATTCGACTTTTGTCAATATTTACACCTGGAATTGCGTTTATTTTTTCAAGCATATCAAGTCGAGTTTCTTTATCTGCAAATCCAATTTGAGATCGCAATCTTTCAAACTGGATATTAATTCTACCCAATGTCCAATACTTAATAGGGCAATACCAATCTTCTTCCGCTTGAAAATATGGACAGTATGATCCATCTACTTTTCCACAACCAAAGTCCTCCTCAAGATTGTTCTCATTATTCCAATCAAATAGTTCGTTTATTTTCTTTCCCATCTCAGAACCATGATTCTCTTCGATTGAATGTAGGAATGATTCCTTATCCCATTGCTTCTTATTTGTAGCTCTAGGTTTTGGTAAATCTTCAAAGCGCCTAGTAAAGACCGTAGTATATGTATTCAAAGAGTGCTTTTTTATCTGAACGCCAAATGTTTCTATTCCCTTTAAGTATTCTTCAAGAAATTCAATTGTGGTCTTTAGTTCCACAGGAATTTCGTCAGTCACAAATACCAGCCTGATAATTCCCGAACGAAGATTTGAGTGAACCTGTTTCCAGAAGTCAGTTGGGTTAGTATTTTCTGGAATAAAGTTATCTATCACATCTGAATAATTCTTGTCTTCTTCTTGCAACCGTTCAGATAATGAATTCTTCAAAGATTCAATTGTCCAATATATGCTCCCATTTGCGGCATAATCCATCATTTGTCCGATTACTTCTCTGTGAATCCGAGAATCTGAACTTTGTTTAACTTCAACGAGAGTGGGTATTTCATCACTCCCTACAAAAAGATGGTCAAGACTCCAGCGGTTGCCACCTTCATGTTTCTCAGGTACACCCATTTCTCTTTTGATAAGGAGTAATTTGTAGTCCTCATCTTCAGGGATTATCAAGCTAGGTTTGTGTGCTACTAAATCCTGCAGTTCATCCTCATTCACGTAATCCTCCTTGGTCAGCTCTTTAAGCTCATCGTCTATTTTTCTGAATACTCGTTCGCTCATTTCAACCTCCTCAGTAAATTACTTGTGAATTATAACACACCTAAAAATTATATCAAAAAGGACGGGTTTGAAACCCGCCCCTACAGACTCTAGATCGAGCACTCAGTATCCTATTGGATGCTAAGGAAGAATTTTTGAGGGAGAGTGGGAAGCTCAACCAGGAATAGCCAAGTGAAGGAATCCATTCTAAAACGGATTCCAATCTATTGTAATTGTCTTTGTTTCACCATCCCAAGAAACTTCGGCACCAAATCCTTCAGAGATGAAACGGACTGGAACCAGTGTCCTTCCTGAAACAATTGTTGCAGGAACATCCAGCTGAACTTCTTCTCCATTTATGTACGCAGTTTTTTTATCCTTGAAAAGAACAATGTTGAAATCACCTCTGGAAATTGTAATCTTTCCAGAACTTGCATCCCAGCCAACCACACACCCAAATGATTCAGAAATAAACCGAACGGGAATCAATGTTCGACCGTTAATTATTTGAGGAGGAACATCAAGCTGGATGGTTTCATCATTCAGCTTCGCTTTACTATCACCCACCACAAGTTTCAGCTGGATTGATTTGTCTGTTTTGACGATGACCTTCATTTTGATGGGTGAACAATTGGTGTCATCAGGGATTATGTCGATATAACCTTCAAAACTTTCTCCCGCAGGGAGTGCTGACCCTTTTATTGTTACTTGCCCTTCTATATCCTTGCCTGTGGCTGAGAATGTAGATGGTGAAACTTCAATCCACTGCTCAGACGGTGTCAGTTTGCCTGTGATTCCCTCAGGGATTGTGAGGATAAACGGAAGTGTCATTTCCTTGCCCCTGGCAATTTTGCCAAAGAATAAATTCTCTGGCATTACCTTGATGGAACAACTTGGTTTTGATATTTCGCTTGCTTCAGAAAAACAATAGAGACCATTGTGACTACAAGCATAAACCATTCCATTATATACTACTGGTTGACTAAGGAATTCTGATCGTTTGTCTGCTGTGTATGTCCATATTTCCTTTCCAGTATTTGCATCTAGTACATAAAAATGGCTTTTATTTCCTCCAAAATAAATCATACCATTACATGCGGTTGCAGAGGAGTATTCAGTATCGTCGCTATCGAACTGCCATAGTTTTTTTCCATTACCGAGATCAAGGCAAAGGAAATAACCTTCCTTTGTGCCTATATATACTTTGCTTTTGTATATGCATGGTGATGAATTTATTTCATCACCTGTTCTGTATTTCCACATTAAAGCACCTGTTTCTTGTTGAAGGCAGTAAATATTACCATCATCACACCCAAATACTACTACACTGTTATAAGTTGCTGGTGAAGAATCTATTTCCCCTTTTGTTGTAAAGTGCCATTTTGTCTTACCTGTATTTGTATCAATACAAGTAAATTCATTGTGTCCTAAAAACAAATAACGACCGTCGATTGTACAAGTTGGGGAAGACGCACTACCACCATCACTTGAATTCCATAATTTTTCTCCGCTAGTAGCATCCAAGCAAAAGGAGTCAAATATAACATCGTGTGAATATACTTTATCGTTAAGAACGAGCACAGATGAACAAACGGAATATCGTGCTTTATAAGCCCATATATCATCACCATTCTTTATATCAAGACGATATACATATGTATCACTACTACCAAAGATAATGCTGTTTTTGTAATATGTCGGTGTGCTTTCTATTCGACCTGCTGCTTTGAATGACCAAATACTTTTACCGGTTTGGGAGTTTATACACATCATCTTTCCTTCCAGCCCAATGTATATTTTTTCGTTGATAATAACCGGAGATGGAAATTCACCGGACAATGGAGATAAGTAAGTCTTAAAAAACCATTTTGCTTCAAGACCATTTTCAAAAGAGGGAGTACAATGATCGGGAGCAACACTGGTTCTTTGTGGATTCCCGCCATACATTGTCCAGTTACAGTCGTTTTCTGCTAGTGTATTCTCTGATTGTGGAGCCACCGAGCAGACAATCAACACCATCAACAAGCAAGTTACAAATTTTCTCATTTCTAAGCCTCCATTTTTTAGTGTAGTATGAATTCTTGAAATTATCAATATCATACTATTCACTATTTTAGTATTATAGCAAACTATCTATGACACCTCTTTGTCATAGATAGAGAGAATTATAACCAAATTTTAATAAAAACGAAGAGTGAATATTCAAAAAGGGCGGGTTTGAAACCCGCCCCTACAGATTTGTAGCGACAGGTCGCGACCTGTCGCTACGTTTACCGATAAAAAAAATAGGGGCAATCTTTTTAGGATTGCCCCTACGGTAAAGTTTAAATACTGGATTCCGCATCGAGTGCGGAATGATGGAAGAATTTACATCATTCCAAGAAATTCAGCAAAGCGAACCGAATCAAGACGTTCTGAGCTGGTTTTTCCCTGCATGAAGAGTGAGAGATATTCAAATGATCCAGCTTTGGAGTCGGTTCCTGACATGTTGAATCCGCCAAACGGCTGGGAACCAACGAGGGCACCTGTGCATTTGCGGTTGAGGTAGAGGTTGCCAACGTGGAATTCACGTCTTGCTCTCTCAAGGTTTGCACCGGTATCGCTGAATACTGCACCAGTTAAGCCGTAGATTGTGTTGTTTGCAATTTCTAAGGCGTGGTCAAAATCACGGGCTTTGAAGATTGCAAGAACTGGTCCAAAAATTTCTTCCTGGGAGATTCGAGCCATTGGGTCAACGTTGTCGATGATGGTTGGTTCGATGTAGAAACCCTTGGAATCGTCATAGTTTCCACCGACAACGAGCTTGCCTTCTTTTTTGCCAATCTCGATATACTCGGTGATCGTTGCAAATGCCTGATCAGAGGAAACAGGACCAAGCCAGTTGTCGCCGTCTCGGACATCACCCTGTTTGATGGCTTTTGCTTTTTTGACAAGTTTTTCAACGAGGATGTCATGCTGTTTGTCGCCAACAACTATGAGTCTTGAGCAAGCTGAACATTTCTGTCCCTGGAATCCGAATGCGGCGGAGATTGTCTGTGATGCAACGAATTCGAGATCGTGATAGTCTGCGTCGATAATCTGGGTGTCTTTTCCGCCCATCTCAGCAACAACGCGTTTCAACCAGATTTGACCCTCGTTCACTTTTGATGCACGTTCATAAATTCTTTTTCCAACATCCATCGATCCTGTGAAGGAGATGAATCTTGTGAATTTGTGGTCAACGATGTAGTCGCCAATTTCTCCGCCTGATCCTGGGATGAAGTTGATTACGCCATCTGGAATTCCTGCTTCGTGCATTACTTCCATGAATTTGGCGGCGATGACGGTTGAGATTGATGCGGGCTTCAGAACGACTGTGTTTCCGGTAACGACTGCGGCTGTGGTCATTCCGGCAAGGATGGCAAGTGGGAAGTTCCACGGTGGAATTACAACGCCGACACCAAGCGGGATGTGCCAGTAATTGTTTTCTTCACCTGGGATTGAAATGATGTCGATGGGTTTGTCCATCTCTTCCATCACCATTCCGTAATACTCGAGGAAGTCGATTGCTTCTGCAGTGTCTGCGATTGCTTCGATCCAGTTTTTGCCTTCTTCGTAAACCATCCAGGCTGAGAGTTCGAGTTTGCGTCTTCTCATGATGCCGGCGGCACGGTAGAGATACCTTGCTCGTGCTCGTGCTGGAACCTTGCTCCAGGTTTTGAAGGTTTCGTTGGCAGTCTGCATTGCAAGCTCTGCGTGTTCTCGTGTGGCTTTTCCGCATGTTCCAATCACTTCTGTTTTTTTGCTTGGGTTGATTGAAGTGATTTTACCTTTGGTCTCAATCTCCTTACCACCAATTACGATGTTGTAATGATGCCCCAAATTTTTGCCAACAAAGTCAATTGCTGACTGCATCTCTGCTCTCTCGTCTGGGTCATTCATGTTCAAGTAAGGCTCGGCGATGAAATCTATTCTCATTCTCTTCCTCCTTATTGGAATTTTGTAATTTCAGTATAGTAATAGTAACTTTCCTGTCCAGATTTATTTGCTTATATTTGGATTTCAAGACATTGCTTGATATGGAAGCTCAAAAGGATTAGAATAATTGTTGAGGTGAAAAAATGAGCTTTGGTGCGAAAGAAATAATAATAATACTGATAATAGTTTTGATACTCTTTGGATCAAGCAAGATTCCTGAATTTGCCAGGTCGCTCCGTAAGGGTATCAACGAATTCAAAAAAGTCGGTGATGACCTGAAGGATAGTATCGAGGATAAACCGGAGAAAAAACAGGATTGAAGCCTGACGAATCCAAGTTGATTTCTGATCATATCAATGAGCTGAGAAATCGACTTCTTTTTTCAATCCTCTTCATTCTGATTTGTGCTGGTGTTGCCTGGTGGCAGTATCCAAATATTTATGATTTTCTCACAAAAGCTGTCCCGTCGCTTGGTGTTCCTGAGATAAAACTTCATGCACTCAAAATCACGGAGGCTTTCAGTACTCAGATGATGGTTGCGATAATCGGTGGAATCATTGGTGCATTCCCCGTGATAATCTACAACATTTCAATGTTTATACTTCCGGGTTTATCAAAAAAGGAAAGAAGAGCGGTTTACGGTTATCTTCCTGCTATGATAATTCTTTTTCTTGCCGGGTGTACATTTGCAAGTTATCCAATCGTCCCAATTGCTAGAAAGTTTTTTTTGGGATTTGGAACCGATCAACTTCAACAACTCACATCAATCTCATCGTATATCGATTTCTCCGTTTTGATTGTTTTTGGAATGGGTTTGGTTTTTTTGTTACCAATTGTAGTGTTATTCATCACATCAATTGGTCTTGTCAGCCCGAAAGTAGTCTCCAAATCCAGGAAGGTTGTTTGGATTGGAATTTTGATTGCGGCAGCTGCGATTGCTCCAAATGATGGTCTTTCAATGATTGCAATTTCGCTACCCGTTGTGTTGCTTTTTGAAATATCTTTGATGATTGCTCATGTGAAATATAACCGAAAAAAGAAAAAAGAGTTGATTTCCAATTGAAATAAAGGGGGCTTCTAGATGATAGGAATAATCGGTGGTTCGGGCGTTTATAATCTTCCATGGCTGGAGGACAGCCGTGAGCAAGAAATCAAAACAAAGTATGGAAATGTGATCGTCAAAGTTGGTTATCTTGACGAATACGAAGTTGTTTTCATCTCCAGACATGGGGCAGAACACAAAATTCCACCCTCTGCGATAAATTATCGAGCAAATATTCTAGCTCTCAAGGAAATTGGTGTGACTGAAATTCTTGCAACATATGCAGTTGGCGGGATAGACCCAAAGATGGAGCCGGGAGATTTTGCAATCCTGACCCAGTTCATAGATTTTACGCATGGAAGAAAATCTACATTTTTTGATGAACCTGGAAATGTTAAACACACCGATGTTTCTGATCCCTACTCACCAATTTTGAGAAATCACATCCAGATGGCTTTGATTCAAGAGAATGCTCTTTTCCACCCGTCGGCAGTTTACATCTGCACAAACGGACCTCGTTATGAAACTCCAGCAGAAATTAAGGCATTTGCTATGATGGGTGCAACAGTTGTTGGGATGACCGGTGCCACTGAGGTTATTTTGTCGGCTGAGCTTGGAATCCCTTTTGCTGGGCTGACCGTTATCACAAATCTTGCGGCGGGTGTTTCAAAGAAAAAACTAAACCATGAAGAGGTGGTAGAAATATTCAACAAACGAATAAAAACAGTTTCAAATGTTTTGAAAAATACTGTGATATTGATTTCAGAAAACTAACAAAAAAGGCTGAGAGCAATCAAGCTCTCAGCCTTCAGTATGGTTGTCTAAATTTTGGTTACTACTTGGCTTTTTCTACCACTTCAACGTTTATGTCAGCAACGACATCATGGTGAAGATTGATGTGAACAACATGAACACCAAGGCTCTTGATTGGTGCATCAACTGTCATCGCACGTTTTCCAAGAACGATTTTGAATTCACGCTTGATTGCTTTGGCAACAGCATCTCTTGTGATTGCTCCAAAGAGTGTGCCAGTTGGTCCAGCTTTTGCTAGAATTGACAGTGGTTTGGATTCGAGGATTTCTTTGACCTCTTCTGCTTTGCCCTTTGCTTTGTCTGAGCGTTTGTCGGACTGGTCGATGTTGTAGGAAAGGTTTGCGATTGCAGAAGGAGTTGCTTTCTGTGCAAGTCCATTCCTGAGAAGGAAATTTCTTGCATAACCACGGGTTACATCAACAACAGAACCTTTGTTCCCAAGGTTTGGAACGTCTCTAAGAAGAATTACTTTAACCTTCATATTGATTCTCCTCTACTCTACCACAAATGGGAGCAATGCAACTTCTCTTGCTCTCTTGATTGCGATCGTTAAACGTCTCTGATGCTTAGCACAGGTACCTGTCTGTCTTCTTGAGTGAATTCTACCTGTCTCTGAAATAAAACGTTTTAAGCGATTGATGTCTTTATAGTCCACATAGTCGATATGTTCTGCACAGAACACACATATTTTTTTTCTTGGTCTCTTAAAACGACCACCACCCTTACGTCTTCTTGGTGAGTTACCATCTCTACTGAATGCCATCTATTAATGCTCCTTTCATGACCTATGAGAAGGGGATATCTTCTTCATCAAACTCAGGTGTTTCGTTCCCGCCACCCTGGTTTGGGGTTGTGTCGGTTTGTCTACCGCCTTCACCCTTTCTGTCGAGAAATTTAAAACTACTGACTCTGACAGACGTGAACCACTTTCGCACGCCATCTTGTTCGTACTCGCGGATCACAAGTTTTCCTTCAACAAATATTCTGCTACCCTTGTGAAGGTACTGCTGTGCTGTTGTTGCTTGTCTGTCCCAAACATCAAGTACAACAAACAGTGTCTGTTCCTTGAGTTCGGAAGAACCTTTTGCTCTATATTTTTCGGTACAGGCAAGTCTGATTTTTCCAACTGGTGTTCCTGCAGGTGTGTATTTGATCTCTGGATCTGCAACAAGATTTCCAATGAGAAAAATTTTATTCAGCATTTTTCACTTCCTCTGAAGGTGGGGGTGGTGATTCGGGGGTAGGTTCAGTTTTTTCTGGTTCGGGAGCAGAAGACTCTTTTTCAGCGACCTTCTCGGCTTCCAGGGCAGATTCTCTCTCAGCTTTTTTGGTTAAAGCGGCAGCTTTTCTCTTCTCGTAATCTTTGAGATATTTCTGTCTTCTAACCTCTGCTTTGTCTGCGTAGGTCAAGTCAATGAGCATGTCACGGATGAAACCCTCGTTGATTCGAATGATACGACGTAACTTTGCGGGAACTTCAGGTGGAGCCATAAAAACATGAAACCAGTAGATCCCGTCAAAATGTTTTCTGATTTCATAGTTAAATCTTCTTTTGCCCCAACGAGTGGATTCGATTATTTCTCCACCATCTTCGGTGATAACCGTCTTCAACTTCTCTACGAGCTCGTTCTCCTTGTCACCCTCTGTGTCTGTGGCAAGGATGAACATCTGTTCATACTTCTTCACTAATTCCTCCTTCGGACTCATGCCAAACATCCTGGCAAGTTTGAGTCGGACCACGTTCTTTCATTTTTTAGTCCGACCAGAAGGAAATATTTAAAAATATTCCCTTTCAAGCTCAGTAATACTATTCGTTTTATGTCATCTGTCAAGATTTGACCTGCTCAACTATATTGATAAGATGTAGTACGATGCCAAAAAGAATTTTATTTGGAAGGTATGAGTTGCAAAGTACTCTGAGCGATGCTGGTATGTCGTCAGTATATCTGAGTAAAGACCTTCAACTGGACAAAGAAGTTGTAGTAAAAATTTTTACCATGAATCCAAAGGAAATGGATTCTTGTAATGAGAGACGATTTCGATCTGAAATTGCTTTACTACAAACATTGGATCATCCCGGTGTTGTTAAAGTTTTTGATTGTGGTCTTGATGGCGATGACATCTATTTTATCATGGAATACATTCCAGGTCTTCCTCTCTCAAGATGTGAGAATATTAGTATTCGTAAGCAGTTTGATATTTTTATAGATATTGCTGAAGTTATTGGTTTTCTTCACTCGAAGGGGATTGTACACAGAGACATTAAACCATCAAATATTATTGTGCTTCCTGAGGTTGATTCACACGGGAAGAGAGCAAAACTCCTGGATTTTGGACTGGCCAGATTTTCTGAAGACGGAAGAATAACCGCAAAGGGAATGGTTGTTGGAACAATGAATTATCTTGCCCCGGAGCAGCTGCTAAGAGGTGAGGTTGATTCACGTTCCGACCTGTATTCTTTTGGTGTGACGATGTTCAAGATTTTGACGGGAAAATATCCTTATGATCTGAACAATCCTGAGGACATGGCATATCAACTTTTGGAAGGCTCAATCCCTGAGGCGTCAAGCGAAAAATCGACTGTCCCAAAAGCACTCAGCACCTTAATATCCTCACTGCTCAGAAAAGATCCGTCTCAAAGACCCCAATCTATCGAAGAAGTTATTGAATTATTGAAAGAAATTAAAGACTCTTTTTCCCCATCGGAACCTCTTGATGAGGTAAATCTCCAGGTTCCACTTTTAACGGGCAGAGATTGGGAGTTAAGAAATATCATGCAAGCCTGGAATGACCAGAATGAAACAAATATATTCCTGGTATCTGGAACATTTGGTATCGGTAAGAGTAGGCTACTGGATGAATTTTCATCCAGACTCCTGATTTTCCAACAATCTGTTTTGAGGGCAAGAGGTAACACAAGCTCAATTCCAAATCCAGGAACGGGGTTAATGCAGCTTTCATTTGGAATATTACATGTCAACGATGGGCTGTCTCAAACAAATATTTCCACTGTGAATACAAAATTTAGTATTGTTCGGGATGAACTTATACAGTCATCGAGAAAATCTAAAAGTCATATAAATGTCAGAGAGTTATGCAGTAATTTTGAAATATTCCTCACAAACATTCCGTCCAGAATTGCAATAGTTTTAGATGATATTCACATGCTGGACGAACTATCTCTCGATACGATTATTTCGTCAGCTAAAAAAAATCGAAATATCTTCCTTTTGATGTCACGAGACATCAAACAGAAGGATGTCCATAAACATCTTCTTGAAGATACCAAGATGGATGGTTCTATTTTGAAACCGCTTGAGGCTTTGACTTTTATCAAATTTATTCAGGAATCTCTTGGGAGTGCAAATCTTCCTTCAGACCTTTATGCTGACGTAATTAACAACTCAAAAGGAAATCCGTTGTTTGCTCTTGAATTTCTTCGATCACAAATAAAGAAAAAAAGAATATCAAAAAAATTTGGCAGAATTGAATACTCTGGAGAAAAAACAGATTCAGAATTATTTTTTGATCGGGATATTGTTGGAATATCGTTGATGGGTCTCTCGCTCCTGGCAAAAACGATATTGGAATTTTCAGCAATTTACAATGATTCCTTTTCAACCAATGATATTATTTCATGTCTATCATTTACAAGAATTCAGGCTGTACAGGGGATTACCGAGCTTGAAGAAAGCTTGTTGCTCTCATCGACGAAACAAGGAAGTTATGAGTTTTATCGATTCAATAATAATTTTTTAAAGTCATCTGTAGTATCAAGGATTGATGAGAAGCAAAAAAAATCCCTGCACGGCAAAATTGCCAAGTTTTTTTTGAGAAATAAAGTTTTGGATATAGACGATTATTTAAATCTTTCAGTACATTATTTTAAGTCAGATCAATTGTCAAAAGCATTATCATCATTTATTCTGTATCTATGGCATGATATTATGGCTCACAAAAAGAATCGTGAAGAAATCTTGTCAAAAATAAATGAAATAAATGAGATTGTCGAATACTCAGTATGGCAGTTCATTCTGGATATCGTCGATGCCTCCATAATTTATCGAAACGGTAACAAAGAAGAATCAAAAAAGATGGTGCAGAGGCATCTTGTTGGGAACAACACGCAACGGTTCATTGTTGAATATTTACTCGCAAAGATTGATTTCCACAGTGGTGAAGCATTATCTGCAATTCAAACGTTGAGCTCTATCATCGATAACACAAAAAATATCGACAAATTTAGGGAAATTAAAATACAGACCAACATCTTCCTGGCTGAGATTTATCAATCCCAATTTGAATTATTAAAGGCAAAAAACCTCATAGATACTGCGATTGAGCTCAGTAACAACAGTGATACATTTATGTTGATTGAGGCGTTAAAAGTCAGTGCTTCAATTTCTATCACTATGCTGGACATAAAAGATGCAGAAGAAATCGTAAAAAAATCACAGATACTTGCGACAAAAAGGAAGAGTGATGAGACATGTCTTTGGTTTGATAGGGTGCTGGCGATTACCGAATATCTGAAAGGTAATCTGTATAGTTCAAAAGAGATGTTTCTGAGGCGTGTTTCAGGTGGTAGAAGCAAACATAGTTTAGAATTTTTGACAACGCTACATTTGATGAGGATAGATTATTATCTCGGTAATTGGGAATCTGCAATAAAAAAAGCCAACAAAAACAGTAACATATCTGGAGGGCACTCAAACACATTCTCAATTTTAGTTGCGGGCTACTTCAAGATAATGATCGAATTATCCAGAGGCTTAATTGGAATAGCCAATACTCATGCACTAAAGTTCTTCAACTACTCCAAGAACATCAACTATCTCCCGGCAAAAATCCTGTCAAATCTTGCCTTGGGCTCGGTGATATTGTTTTCTGGGCAAACAAAAAAGGTTGCTGGGTTATTTAGAGATGCCTGGGATGATGCTGTCCAAACCAAGCAACCGGGATTAATGATCGATGTAATATTTCATATTATCAACTCACCAAATATCATTATCCAAGATGACCTGCTAAAAAATATGAACTTTCATATTGATCAAATAGACAGCTCAAAATTTCCGCAACAATATGTCCTGATCTACAAATTTTGTACAAGCGTTCTTGCCTGTATTAATCCAAGAAATAGTATTGCGGTGCTGTCAAATTCAATTCTTATTCTTCAGGATGTAATGAACTGTGCGGGCAAAGAAAATATTATCTTTGCCGCTCACTCAATGATGCAATCTGCAAGATTACATTTTTTGAGAGCACAGATAACAAAAAGAAAAGTCGATATTGAGGCGATCGAAAGGATGCTTTTTGGAGCAGAATTTATCTGGCAGGTTCTTGAGGCTTCCGAAGAATTGAAAAATATTGAGCAGTTGAGAGCTGATTATCGTATTATCCTTTAACTTGCACGTGTGGTTGTAGGGGTGGGTCGCGACTTGTCCTTACCTTGGACAATTGGTGAAAACCCCCTACCCCCCCCTTTTTTTTTCAAAGGGGGTCAAAAAGAGTGTTGTCATTCCGTGCTTGACACGGAATCCAGGGTACTGTCAGAGCGTGTGGACAACTGTGTAAAGCAATGATTTTGACGGTTGGATAATTGTTGTTTTCTTGTTTTGAGCTTGATTTTCTAATTCCCTGGATTCCCAGTCAAGCTGGGAACGACGGACTATGCGGGGAAAATGGGAGAAAGGAAAGGGTCGTTCTGTCTTTTGTAGGGAACGCAGATATGCGTTGCCTACGCGGATCCTGTAGGGGCGGGTGGCGCCCCACCCCCCCCAGCGCGAGAATAAAAAACT
>CBDUSO010000013.1:0-50954 GCA_965370295.1 uncultured bacterium | reverse complement strand
TGTCACGCCTCATACTACATAAACCTTGCCGGTTCTCCTGAGATTGTCTCTGCCTCCAAAGAAAGAATCATACAAGCCACAAAATCATTGATGTCAGCTGGCGGAAGAAATGTTGTTTTTCATCCTGGATTTTATAAGGGCGAAAATCCGGAAAAGATTCACGAAATAATCCGAGAAAATATGTTGGATATTATCTCCAGACTGGATGACGAAGGGGTGACCGGATACTGTTTGAGACCGGAAACCACGGGCAAACCAACACAGTATGGCTCACTTGAGGAAACTGTCAGGCTCTCAAAGGAATGTCCAAACACCGCTCCCTGCATCGATTTTTCTCACCTTCACGCAAGAAGTGCCGGAAACTTCAACACAAAAAAAGAATTCGTAAACGTTCTGGAATTCATCGGTGAACAACTGGGAGATTTTGGAATCTCAGATATGCACATCCATTTATCAGGAATCGAATACACCGCCAAGGGTGAGAGAAAACACCTTCCACTTGAGGAATCTGATATGAATTATAAAGATTTACTCGGCACTCTAAAAAAGTTCAAGGCAAGCGGAACACTCATCTGCGAGAGTCCAATAATGGAAGATGATGCCCTACTTATACAAAATTATTTCAATTCAATAACTTAAATTTACATTGATAAAGCCATCAGCATGGGGGGCTCATTTTCATCAGCAGGAATTGCAATCGATACCGAAGTGGTTATTTTATTTCCCTTTACGATTGCAAGCTCAATATTTCCAGAACTATTCAGAATAGGTCCTTCAATTTCACGACAAAATGGTTGCGGTGGGAAGGCACCAAGGCTCCACGGATGAAGCGAGGTTGTCAATTGTCTTTTATGTGAGTCAAAAATATAGAAAGTATTTTGATTATTTTCTGGCCACGTTATAACAAGAATACTGTTACCCACATGGTTTATCAATCTAATTTTTTCTTTGGGTTCTCCTGCAATAAGGGATGGATCAGCAACGACTCCGCCACTTGTTATTGAGATTCCTATGTCTACCTTCCAGTTGTCATCCTTACATATCCAAGGAAGGAGTATGGAACCTCCAGCATAACTGTACAACCTGGTTGGAAGTAGAAGCTCATCATCATTCCTCACCCAGCTATCTTCAGATGGGACATACACTCCTCTACCAGGATATATGAAAATATGCTTCTGAAGGTGCGTACCCTTCTCATCAAAAGTGAAACCGGTCTCTGTACGTTTTAGCATTACAGCCATTATAACATCTTCAATAAAAATTGCAAAGGTTAGAATTGGTAAATATTCATTAGCATCATCCAGATTGCTTTTTTTGCATCCTAGAAAGTTCAAATATAATCAGTCAACACAAAATATTCTTTTTTAATAATTGAATTTTTGGATGGAACTTTTTCAGTTTTACAGACTATGATGGATAGTAACTTTGTGATAAATCCAAAATAATCACAAAAAACGTTATGAAAGAAAAGGAGAAGCAAATGATGTTTCTAGTTGGTTTAGTTGTATTTCTGTTTATTGTTGGACTTGCATATGTCGCGTTGAACACTGCGGACAACAATAAAGGGGTGATGAGGTACGCTGGCTACTCAATTGCTGGATTACTGATCTTGGTTATTAGCATATCTGCTATTATCGGGTTAACATCTGGAGTATTCGGGTTCACTGATTCATATGATGACTGCTGTGTGTACTCCGATGCAAGTTACGAAAATTTTCCTCCTCAACTAGGTGGGTATGGATTTGAGTCACCGATGTACCATGGAGATTTTGACTCTTATGATTATGATAAACGCATAAGCTATGGTCATTTTGGTCCCCCAACGGGTGATCATATGAGAGAATTTCCAGCAGGATATTCAGAGTATCCCAATGAATTTATGCCTAATGAATTTTTCGATGGAATGATAATCGCAGAAATTTTAGAGAAACATGGTGTATCAAGTGAAAAAATTCCAAAAATTTTGGATGACATAATTATGGAGGCAATGGATGTTGATATGTTGATGTCTCAATATCCAGAAAATGAAATGTTGGAAGAAATAGAGATTTTACCAACACCATAGCACTACCTACGTACAAAAAACCCCCAAGATAAATTCTTGGGGGTTTTTTGTTATCTAACTTTGGAGTTTTTTACAACAATATTTACATCATTCCGCCGTATGGATTTGGTGCAGCTGGTGCTGGCATATCTTTTCTTGGTTTTTCAGTTATTATGCATTCGGTTGTAAGAACCATTGATGCAATTGAAACTGCGTTTTCTAGTCCGACTCTTGTAACCTTAACCGGGTCGATGATTCCAAATTCATACATATCACCATAACGATTAGCTTCTGCGTCGAGTCCATGACCATCTGGAAGATTTTTTACTCTCTCAACAACGATTGAGCCGTCAAGTCCTGAGTTGTTGGCAATCACTCTGATTGGTTCCTGGAGTGCAACACGAACGATGTTTGCACCAGTTTTTTCGTCACCTGTGAGATTCAAATTTTCAAGAGTTTTTGCGAGGTTAAAGAGTGTGACTCCGCCACCCGCTACAACTCCCTCTTCAACAGCGGCTTTTGTGGAAGCAACTGCATCTTCAACTCTATGCTTGAGTTCTTTCATTTCGGTTTCTGTTGCGGCACCAACTTTGATAACGGCAACGCCACCGGCAAGTTTTGCAAGTCTCTCCTGAAGTTTTTCTTTGTCGTAATCAGATTTGCTCTCGCCAATCTGGGCTTTTATCTGTTCGATTCTTGCTTTGATGTCTCCGGTATCACCCTTGCCACCGAGGATTGTGCAGTTGTCTTTTGTTACGACGACCTTCTCAGCAATTCCAAGCATTGAGGATGTTACGGATTCCATATTGATTCCAAGGTCAGAAGCAACAACCTGTCCACCCGTGAGAATTGCGATGTCCTTAAGCATTTCTTTTCTTCTGTCACCAAATCCGGGAGCCTTGACTGCAACACATTTCAAAACGCCTTTGAGTTTGTTGAGAACGAGGAATGTGAGTGCTTCACCTTCAATATCCTCAGCAATAATCATGAATGGTTCTGCTTGGTTGATTGTGCCCTTGTTGATGAGATCAAGAAGTTCCTGCATTGAGGAGAGTTTTTTGTCGGTAACAAATATTTTTGGTTTGTCGAGTGTGGTTTCCATTCTCTCAGAATCTGTCACCATGTATGGTGAAACATATCCTCTGTCAAACTGCATTCCCTCAACAGTTTCCAACTCAATTCCGAATCCCTGGGATTCTTCAACCGAGATGACTCCATCACGGCCAACTTTGTCCATTGCATCTGCGATTGCATTTCCAATCTCTGGAATCTTTGATGAAACAGTTCCGACCTTTGCGATGTCGTCTTTTGTTTTAACTGGCTTGGATTGTGTTTTGAGAATCTTGACAGCCTCTCTTACTGCTTTGTCCATTCCACGTTTGATTGCGATCGGGTTTGCACCAGCGGCAACATTTTTCATTCCCTCTGCTACCATTTTCTGAGCGAGAACGGTTGCGGTTGTTGTTCCGTCACCTGCAATGTCTGAAGTTTTTGAGGCAACCTCTTTTGCCATTACGGCACCGAGATTTTCAAATGGATCTTCGAGTTCAATATCCTTTGCGATTGAAACACCGTCATCAGATGCGACTGGTGAACCATATTTTTTCTCAAGGAGAACGTGTCTTCCTCTTGGTCCAAGTGTCACCTTTACTGCATTTGCAAGTTTGTCGACACCAGCTTTGATCTTGGCTCTTGCCTCTTCACCAAATATGATTTGTTTTGCGTCCATTATTTATTTTCCTTTCAGTCTCAGTCAACGATCGCCAAAACATCACGTTCGCTGAGAATCATGTACTTTGTGTTGTCGAGTTTGATTTCAGTTCCGCCATATTTTGCAAAGATGACTGTCTGTCCTGGTTTGAGATCCATTGGAATTCTTGTTCCGTTGTCAAGAATTTTACCATTTCCAACGGCGATAACTTCACCCTTGATTGGTTTTTCCTTTGCGGTATCAGGGATATACAAACCTGATTTTGTGGCTTCCTCTTCGGTGAGAGGCTTTACTACGACTCGATCTCCGAGTGGTTTGAGATTCATGTTTCCTCCTTTGATTTTTCATGTTTAGCAGTCGATACATGTGACTGCTAATTCACACTACGAATAATATAATGTCTAAACATTTTGTCAAGTGCAACTGTTTAAGTTCTGATTGTAACTTCCAGCAAATCGCTGATTCTAAAATACAGATGAGTCAAAATCTATTGTTTAGCAGTCATTCGTTATGTTTGCTACAGTAAATGAGCCTTGATTCAATCAGGTATTTACCTAAACTGACATATCGAGTTGGAGCATAAAAAAACATGAAAAAACAGAATCTATTTAAAGAAGTGAAGCGATTTTTTGGAATCGGTGTTGGTGTTGCAATTGAGGCAATGTCATATGCACTATTCCTCATTCCCCATAACATTGCACCAGGCGGAATGACGGCGGTTGCCTTGATTGTTTCTGATGTGACGGGTGGAAGGATAACAATCGGTGTCGCATATTTTATTCTCAATCTTCCCTGGGTTGCTGTCTCCTGGAAGAGAATGGGCAAAAAATATGCAATCAGAACAATCATCGTATCATTCGTTGCATTTTTGTTTATAGATGGTTTCATCGCACTCTTCCACGATGCGTTCCATTTCTTCAATCCGGATGCCCCAATGGCAAATATGATGATTGTCGCTTTGTTTGGTGGATTATTAAATGGATTAGGAATTGGCATCACCTTCAAAAACCGAGCGTCAGCAGGTGGAACAGATTTAATTGCTCAAGTCTTACATTATTCAACCGGACTCCCGTTTGGTCAAGCAATTCTTATAATCGATACATTCATAATCATTGGACTCGGATTTTACTTCCAAAATGCCCTTTATTCACTGTATGCCTTGATTGCACTCGTTGTGAGTTCATTCGTTATCGACATCGTTCAAGAGGGAATCTCCTACACAAAATCCATGACAATAATCACAGATCAAAGAGAAAAAGTTAGAGATGATCTACTAAAACGTCTTGGACGAGGGATTACAATCATAAGAGGCGAAGGCGGTTTTAGCGGAGAAGAGAAAGCAGTAGTGGTAATCGCAGTTCACAGATCCCAGATTTCAAAAGCAAAGAACATCGTTCTTGAGGCTGACCCAAACGCCTTCTTCATGATTGGACCGTTGAACGAAGTTGTTGGTGAGGGATTCAAAAAACCAAAAATCGAGGAGTGGTGATGCTTGATATAATTTCAGTTTCAAAACGATTTGGAAGTCAGGTTGCTCTCAATGATGTCTCAATACACCTCCCAAAGGGTGATTTCATGTTTGTGATGGGGCATTCCGGTTCCGGAAAAAGCACACTTTTGAAACTTATTTATGGAGCCGAGAAACCAACGAGTGGCAGAGTGATGCTCTTCAACCGAGAGGTTGCAAAGTTGAACTCAAAATATATTGCCGCTCTCAGAAGAAAATTGGGGATTGTTTTTCAAGATTACAAACTCATCAAAAACAAAACCATCTGGGAAAATATTGCGTTTGCACTTGAGGTTCAGGGTGCAAGGACGGACTACATAAAAAAGAAAGTTGCCGATGTTCTTGGGTTTGTGGATTTGAGCCTAAGGTCAAGGGATTATCCTTACATGCTCTCAGGTGGCGAACAGCAACGAGTGGGCATCGCAAGGGCGTTGGTGAACAGCCCTCAACTGCTCCTTGCTGACGAACCAACCGGCAACCTCGACGACAAAAACTCTGAGTTGATTCTAAACATTCTCTCAGAAATAAATAACATGGGGACAACCCTGCTTGTGGCAACACACGATACAAGAATTGTTTCTAAAGCCAAAAAACACATAATTCAACTGGATCACGGTCAAATAACGGGTGGCTCAAATGCTTAAGAGACAATTTGGTTGGGCTTTTCGTTCAATTTTCCGAGCATTTGGCAGGTCGCTATCTGCAATAATAGTAATGTCTGTGACAATTTTTTTAGTTGGTGCAACACTTCTACTTGGCATGGCAGGCACAACATTCGGTGAGACCGCAAAGGAAAGATTCACACTTCCGGTTGAACTTAGCACTGAAGCAAACGAGACATCTGCAAACAATCTCGCAATAACGCTGGAAAAACTTGACGAAGTAAAATCAGTTACCGTAAACAGCCCTGAAGATGTGATGAAAGAATTAGGAAATTATCTGGGATTATCTCCCGAAGAAATACTTGACTCTATCGGTTACAACCCACTTCAATGGGAGCTCATCGTAGTTCCTGAGAATCCGGAAAATATTCGTCAGCTTGCCGATGAGATTCAACAGTACACAATGGTTGAAAAGGTTATTTATGAGGAAGAAGTCATCAATAAATTTATTGGACTCTTTGACCTGTTCAAATGGATTGCTCTTGGACTTGCCCTGCTTGCAATCATGGTCACAGCTGTCGTTATCAGCTCTACAATTATTCTTTCAATTGCAACCAGAAAAGAAGAGATTGAAGTAATGAGCCTCGTTGGAGCACCCCCATCTATCATCACAGGACCATACATAATCGAAGGCATTTTTTATGGATTGATTGGTGGAGGTTTGGCTTCAGTTGGGATACTGTTTGGCTGGACAAAGTTTCAGGCAATTATCAAAACCACACTTCCATGGTTCAACATCACGCTCCCTGATTCAACATTCATGCTTGTCCTCATCGCAACTGTGATGTTCGGATTTCTCACGGGACTCCTGACCAGCTGGCGTGCATCCGCTGTTCATTTGAAAAGGATTAGAGCATGAAAAAAATAATATCGTTACTGGTTCTTGTCGCACTCCTCTTCTCTTTTGTTGGTCAGGCAAGTGCTAGGTATCGCACGCTTGAGCAGGAGATGGAGATTGCCAAACGCAGACAGCATGAGAACAGAAGCGCACTATCTCAAGAAAAGAGTCGTTCACGAGTCCTAAAGAGCAACTACTCTGACAATCAAGCCCACATGATGGATGTAAGCAAACAAGAATGTGCGGTTGTAAATAAACTCTTCAGAATTAACAACGAGATAAACGATACTGAAAAATCTATCATTGAAACAAGAAATAACCTCGCAATAATCGGTGGAAACATTGATGAAAAACGTGCTAGAGTGACTGGTTTGCTCAGCTTCATTGGTGAAATTAGCGGAAAACGTTTTATTGATTTTGTATTCTCGGCAACTGATTTTTCAGAACTGATAACCAGAAACTCAACGATCAACAAACTGATACGCGGGGTTGTTATTGCTCTCCGTGAATTAAAAATCGAATCAGCAAACCAATTTCAAAATCAGTTAAAACTTGAAAATAACGAGATACGTTTGAAAGAACTCAAAGCCAAGCAGGAAACAGAGCAAAAAGCTTTGATAGAACTTGAAAATAAATACAAGCAAATCGGTTCTGCAATTTCAAATGAAATATCAACAAACGATCAAAAAAAATCCCAGTACATCCAACAACTAAAAAAATGGGATGCTGAGATTGACAAAATAATGAAAGCCATCCAGGAGAGAAACAGAAGACTCCGAATGGAGGGTGATTTCATTCGACCGATAGGGGGCAGAATCTCTTCTCCTTACGGCATGAGATACCATCCAATATTTAAAACGAATCGAATGCATACCGGTGTTGACTTCCCCGCAAGAATGGGAGTACCGATAAACTCTGCAGCAGATGGTGTTGTTGCTTACTGTGCCTGGTTGGGTGGATACGGAAACTGCGTAATTGTGAACCATGGTGTTGACTCCTCAGGAAGAGCATTTTCAACACTCTACGGACACATGTCTCGCTATGGAACAAAGAAGGGTGCAAAGGTTAAGAAAGGTCAGGTCATTGGATACATCGGCTCAACTGGCTGGAGTACCGGACCCCACCTTCACTTTGAAGTACGCGTAAACGGGAAACACGATAACCCGGAAAAATATCTACCAAAAATATAGGAACGCTCGAAAGGAAACCTTTTTACATGAATAACAAAAATCTATGGACAGTATTGATTGTATCGCTAGTAATTGTCGCATTTGGTGCAGGAATGTTTACAGGAATACTTGTGAATAAAAGTCCAAGTGCAAACTCAAATATCGAAAGTTATGAATTCTTAAACAGAGCCGTAAAATCTGCTCTTGGTTCATATTTCACAGAACTTGACGATGAAATGCTGGCAAAAGCTTTACTTCATGGTCTTGACCCATGGTCAACATATTTCACAAAAGAAGAGTTCAGCAATTTTACTGAAGCAACAACCGGTGTTTATTTTGGAATCGGTGTAATGATTTCACTTGACGATACCAGACAATATGCAAGATGCACCCGAATTTTCAAATCATCACCAGCAGAAGATGCCGGTTTGTCCGAAGGATGGTTAATAAAAGCCGTCAATGGTGAAGAGGTTGTCGGAGTGAGCCTTGATCTGGTGGTGTCAAAAATCAAAGGACCTGAAGGCACAACGGTAGATATTACATTCCTGGATGATGGTGTAGAAATTACAAGAACAATCACTCGTGCAAAAATCATTGCTGATTCAGTTTTCACCAAACAGCTCGAAAACAACGTTGCATACATCGAACTGATGTCGTTCATGCCTGAAAGTCCAAAAGAGATGCGAGTCGCACTCGATATAGCAATGCAGAAGGGTTCAAAAAAATTCATCTTGGATTTAAGAAATAATACCGGCGGACTCTTGAGTTCTTGCCAATTGATTGCAAACCAGTTTTTGGAAGAGGGTCCGCTTGTTCACGTTGTTGACAAGAGTGGCAAAAAACAGACCATGAGAACAACCGGAACCAGATTCCCGTACGATCTTGTAGTCCTCACAAACAGATGGTCAGCATCAGCTTCCGAAATTTTAGCGGGTGCATTCCAGGACAGAGAAGTAGCAACAATCATTGGTACAAGAACATTCGGTAAGGGTCTCGTTCAGCAGATTTTCCCATCATCAGATGGCTCTGCAATCAAACTCTCAATCCAACAGTACCTGACACCAAAAGAACACCAGGTTCATGGATACGGAATCAAACCCGACATCGACATGTCACCTGACCCATACCTGTTTGAAAGAATCCCGGAAGACCTGAACGATGATTTAGTAGTCAAGCGTGCAATAGAATTTTTAATGCAAGGGGAGTAACAGATATATCATGAGTTGGCATTCAATAGATCTGAACAGGGTTTTTGAGAAACTGAACACTTCAAAAAAGGGTTTAAGCAAGAGTGATGCAACCCAAAGACTTGAAGAACATGGCAAAAATCGAATCGATATAAAAGAGGGAAGCACGATCTGGCAGATGATTGTTGCTCAGTTTATAAACCCGCTCATTGTGATTTTGATCCTTGCCTGTATCGCATCGTTTTTTACCGGTGAAATTATTGATGCGATTGCAATTTTAGTTATCGTTCTTTTGAATGCTGTCCTTGGAGTTGCTCAAGAATACAAAGCAGAGGGTGCTCTTGATGCTCTTCGTGAGATGAGTGCTCCTCATGCAAAGGTTATTCGAGATGGTCAAACAACAGAGATTCCTGCTCATGATTTGGTTCCCGGTGATGTTGTAGCTATTGCTTCGGGCGATCTTGTTCCAGCCGATCTCAGGTTGATAGAAGCAATTGGCTTGGCGTGCAACGAAGCGATTCTCACGGGAGAATCAAAACCGGCAAAAAAAGATGTCTCAGCCGTTGTTGAGGAGGACGCAACCTATGGCGACAGATACAACATCTCGTACTCCGGAACAACAGTAACCACCGGTAGAGGCGTTGGAGTTGTTGTAACAACCGGTATGGATACAGCCATGGGCAATATCGCTTCCAGCCTTGCTCGCGTAAAAAAAGAAAAAACCCCGCTTGAAAAACAACTTGCTCAGCTTGGTTTGATGCTTGGACTAATCTTCCTTTTTGTGTGTGGATTGGTGTTTGCGATGGGCGTTATGTCCGGCGGAGAATGGACAAAACAACTAGTATTTGCAGTTTCACTTGCGGTTGCCGCAATTCCAGAGGGGCTTCCAGCAGTGGTTACAATTGTTCTTTCAATTGGCACCACTCGAATGAGCAAGAAGGGTGCAATCATCAAAAGATTGTCATCCGTTGAAACTCTTGGTGCAACTACCGTAATCTGCACTGATAAAACTGGAACCCTGACTGAAAACAAAATGAAGGCTGAACGTGCGGTCATCAATATGAGGATGGTTGACCTGTTCCACGAAAAGCCAGACAGCCTTGGACCAATGGCAAAGATTTCAGCTGGATGCAACGATGCCACCTACAACACAGATGGAGAGTTCACCGGTGATCCAACCGAGATTGCGTTGCTCCAATTTGCGATGGGTCTTGGTATCAACCAGAATTCAATTCCGCCACGTGTTGATGAACTTTCATTCGATTCAAAACGAAAGGCAATGACAACCGTCCACCAAGAAAAAGACAAACTCTACGCCTACACAAAGGGAGCATTTGAAGTTGTTCTTGAGATGTCCAATCGAATACTGAAGGATAATAAAGTTATTCCAATCGATACAAAGATAAGAGAGGAACTCCAGTCCCTCGGTTCACAAATCACCAACGAAGGATACAGAACCATGGGGTTTGCCTACAAACATGCCCCAGATACAAAACCAAAAGACAGGATTGAGGAAAAAAATCTGGTATTAGTTGGGTTCATCGGATTGAAGGATCCAATCAGAGCTGATGTTCCAGAGGCTGTTGCTAAATGTAAAATGGCAGGAATTCGACCGGTCATGGTAACTGGTGATCATCCAGAAACCGCCATGATCTACGCCATAAAACTTGGAATCGCAAAAGAGGGTGACAAACCCGTCACCGGAAAAGATTTCACAAGACTTGGTGATAAGATTGACGAACTGATTCCAATAACAAATGTGTTTGCAAGGGTTGCCCCAGAACACAAACTTCGAATAGTAAATGTTCTCCAGAAGGCTGGAAATGTTGTAGCAATGACAGGAGATGGTGTCAACGATGCTCCAGCTCTCAAAAAAGCTGACATCGGTGTTTCAATGGGTATAACTGGATGTGAGGTTGCAAAAGATTCTGCCTCACTGATTCTCACCGACGACAGTTTTTCAACAATCGTAAGTGCAGTGTACGAGGGTCGAGTTATTTTTGACAACATCAAAAAGTTTATCTGGTATATGCTTGGTGCAAATATTGGTGAAGTTTTTTTGATATTTCTTGCTCTCATCCTCGGCTATCCACCCCCCCTGATCGCAATCCAGCTCCTCTGGATAAACCTTCTTACAGACAGCCTTCCGGGGCTTGCACTTGGTGTTGAGCCGGCAGAAGCTGGAATCATGGATCGGAAACCAAGAGACCCCAAGCAAAAACTCATCTCCGGTTCTTTCCTTCTGGATATGATTTTCAGGGGTATTGTGATGGGGACTGTTGTATTCATCGCATTCCTTATAGGTAACTCTTCTCCTGCTGGATACTCCGCAGGAATTACCTATGCATTCTCAACGATTGTTGTCGCAGAATTGATCCTGGCTTACTCCTGCAGGTCGTTCAAAAAAACCATGTTTGAACTGAATCCTCTCTCCAACCCTCAAATCCTCGGTGCAATCACTATTTCATTTATTTTATTTTTGGCAACATTTGCATTTCCGGATATATTTAAAGCAATCCCACTCGGTATCAAGGAAATTGGAATCGTTGTTGGACTGGGAGTTATCCCCGCTCTGACAGTTGATGCATGGAAATTAATCAAAAGGTTTGCAAAAAGAAAATGAGCAGAGGAACTCTTTTTATTCTCTCAGGACCTTCGGGTGTAGGTAAAACCACAGTTGAAGAAAAAATTGCGGTTATCGAGGATATATTTGTATCTGTCTCTGAGACAACCAGGCAAAAACGAGAAAACGAAATAGATGGTCACGACTATAACTTTATCTCAATGGCTGAATTTCAGAAAAAAATTGAAAACGAGGATTATCTTGAGTGGGCAAGCGTTCACGGAAACTTCTACGGTACACCAATTGAATCAATAAACGAGAGGATTCAAAAGGGGTTGAATGCCTTGCTTGTCATTGATGTCCAGGGAGCAAAGCAAGTCAGAGACAAGATTCCTTCATCCATTTTAATTTTTCTGTTGCCCCCGACAATGGATGAACTCAGGAAAAGACTGGTAGGAAGATCAACCGATACGGAAACAATCATTGAAGATAGACTAAAAAAAGCCAGGGGAGAGATTGCATCTTCCTTGATTTACGATTACTCTGTGGTAAACCACAACATCACACAGGCAACCAAAGATGTTGTTCAGATAATCAGGAATTGCAAGTCCAGGAGGACACATGATAAGTAGAGCAAAGATTGAAAAGTTTGTTGAAGAGATGGCTGAGAATAAGTATCTTGCTACACTCTTTTTAATAAAACGAGTTTCACAACTTCAAGAAAGACAAGAAAAACTGATTGCCGGCTCCCAAAGATTTATGGTTGAACAGGCAATCGATGAGTTCCTTGAGAAGAGATATTCCTTTGAGCTAAAAAAACCTGCGGCTGTCAACCCCATTATTGATGAGGATATTTTGATGGGCGATGAAGACTTAAACGATCCTGATCTTGAGCAACCGACTGAGCCAAAAATCGAGGATTCAGAAAAATAAATGACCATCCCCCTGCTGTTTATCTCATCATATCTCTTTGGGTCAATCCCATCTGGATATGTTATCGGGAAACTGTTCATGGGTGTCGATATTCAAGAGTTGGGAAACAGGCAAATTGGAGCGGCAAACGTAACGAGACAGCTGGGGAAAACATTTGGAATTCTCTGTTTATCATTTGATGTATTAAAAGCACTCATCCCAATGAGCATAGCATACTATCTCTTCCATGAGCCAATTTGGGTTGCATCAATATGTGGTGTGATGGCTGTTTTTGGTCATGATTTTCCATTATTTTTAAATTTTGAGGGTGGTGGCGGGATGGCAACCTCAATGGCTGTCCTCTTTTTCATTGCACCGCTTCATTTTTTTGTTATTGCCCCGTTTGCACTTGCTGGCACATTTATCACAAGGTACGTAAGCCTGGCTGGTGTAATTCAATACTGGGCATTTGGTGTCGCTTCCTGGGCAACCGGTGCCCCAATGGCGGGAGTATATGTCTCGCTCACTTTGGTTTTTTTGGGTCTCATAAAACAGGTGCCCTGGGTGGTCAGAAATCCCCCGTCGAAGTTTATGAAATCAGGATTTATTGCTTCAGATTCAGACCCTGTAACATCCGTTGAATCATATCGGGTGGATTAATACTCTTATTTTCTCCAAAATCCAAATGAACCAGGAATTCATTATTCCCATCAGAACCAGTGATTGGTGAGTGGATCGCTCCTCTTAATTTTGCACCAATCTTAATCACCCTTGAGAGAGCATCCTCAATCGCAGTTTTCAAAATTTCAATTTTTCTGATTACTCCACCCTTGCCAACCCGTCCAGGACCAGCTTCAAATTGAGGTTTAAGAAGCCACACAATCCAGGCAGGCGGTGAAAGAATTTCACGAAGTGGTGCTATCACCTTGTCTCCAGAAATAAACGAACAGTCGACAACGGCACACTGAGGTGATCTATCAAAATCTGAAGGTTTCAAATTTCTGGCATTCGTTCTATCCATTTGGACGATTCGTTTGTCAGACACTATTTTGGATGCCAGCTGACCATATCCAACGTCAATACAGTAAACCATCAACGCACCGTTTTGTAACAAGCAATCGGTGAATCCACCAGTTGATGCACCCACGTCCATCGCAACCAATCCATCAGGTTTCAGATCAAAATCAGCAAGTGCTTTTTCAAGTTTGAATCCACCCCGCCCAACATATTTGGCAGGTTGCTTGATAACAAGTTCTGCATTTTCTGGAATCATCTGGGATGGTTTTAGCAATCTTTGCTCAAGATATGAAACTTCTCCAGCAATAATCAAGGCTTTTGCTTTGCTTCTGCTCCCAACGGAAGGGTTCAACGATAACAATTCGTCTGCTCTAATTCGTTTTATCTTCTCTTTCATTTGACTGCTTACCTCAATTGATTTATTATTCTTGGTTGGTCGACTATGAGAGATTATATACCATTTTTTGCATCAAAGAAGATTGCAAAGGAAGTGCTGGCTCTTTCTCAGGATAAACGAGAACAGATGTTTATCGATGGCTTGAGGGGCAGCGACCTTGTGATCAACATTGCTCAAATGAGCAACCAGCTGAATCGATTATTAATTGTCTGTAACACTGAACAAAACGCATTAAAATTGCACCAGGAACTGGATGCCATGCTTGGAAATGCACCAATCAACAGGTTATTTTTCCCTCGCTCCGATTCAATTCCACTCGATAAAACAAGAAGCTCAACGAGTATAATTTCCTGGCAACTGTCAACTCTCTTCCAGCTTGTCCAAGCAAAGGGGTCAGCAGTTGTAACAACCTCACTCCCCGCTCTGTATGATTGTCTGATACTTCCTGAAAAATTGGAAGAGGGTGCAAAGCTCATCAGTAAGGGTGATATGCTCTCACTCGATGGACTCAAAAAAACTCTCATGGAACTGGGGTATAACCCACAGCATCAGGTTGAAAATTTTGGTGATGTTGCCGTTCGTGGTGGAATAATCGATTTCTTCTCACCATCGTCGCCCAGCCCCTACAGAATTGAATTTGATGTTGATATTATCGAGACTATTCGCAAAATCAATCCGTCAACTCAACTCTCAACAAAACATGTTGAATCCTGCATGTTGCTACCCTCGTCGCATATCATTCTCGACAAAGACACAATCGAAAACGCAATCACTCAAATAAACATGTTTCTCCTCACAGTTCGTTCAGTTGATTCTGACCTTCAAAAAAAGGTGAGCGTTGATATCAATCACATAAAGTCTGGTGTCAGATTTTCAGGAATCGAACACTACACTCCATTTTTCTATGAGAAAACCACCAGACTCCTTGATTACATGAAATCAGCACCCGTTGTTTGGATTGATCCTGAGAAACTCACCGAAGAGTATGCAAGGTTCAAACGAGATGCAATGGATGTTTACATCACTGGTTTGAAGAGGGGAGAGTTGCTCCCTCAAAGAGAACTGGACGATATTGAAAGATTGGAATTTCCCCACATTACCAAAAAAAATCCCAGGATTTCAATATATCCTTCAAGAACTGATTCACCGGTTGACACAAAAAGACTCGGCATCCAACATCCTCAACCCGACCCCCTCATTGGCAGACTCCAGGACATGAGCGATTTTATTTTAGCCAAAAAAAAGTCTGGATACCGAATCGTTATCGCAACAAAACAACCGACCAGAATTGCAGAACTTCTCACCGGACATGATTTTATAAAACCTGACGGACTTCCCTCGTATCCTGGAGATACTGATACCATCGAACCATTCGTCGATATTGTAAATATATCTCTTGACAGAGGCTTTGAAGACCGCAGAAAAAAGAAGCTTCTTCTCACTGACCAGGAACTATTTGGCTGGAGAAGAAAGATTGGCACCACAAGGCGATACCGAGGTGGAGCTCCAATCAAATCTATCAACGAGATAAATCCAGGCGACCTCCTCGTTCACCTTACCTTTGGAATTGGAATCTATCGTGGGCTAAAAACAGTAACTGCTGGCGGAATCACAAAAGAATATCTCCAGGTTGAATATTCCAAGGGTGACAAACTCTACATTCCCCCAGAGCGTTTGACGCTTGTTCACAAATACCTCGGAAATTCTGAAACAGTCACCATCAACCGTCTTGGTGGCAAAGAATGGCCAGAGGCACTCGCCAAGGTTGCCCGCGGAACAAAGGATATTGCAGCAAAGCTCCTCAAGATATATGCCAAACGCGAGCTTGCCTCAGGAAACTCCTACAAGGGTGATACCATCTGGCAACAAGAGATGGAAACTGCATTTCCCTACGAAGAAACCGAAGACCAGCTCTCAGCAATCCAGGACGTAAAAAAAGACCTGGACAGAAAACAACCGATGGACAGATTAATCTGTGGTGATGTTGGATATGGAAAAACTGAAATCGCAATCCGAGCGGCATTCAAGGTTATTACCAGTGGAAAACAGGTGGCAATGCTTGTCCCTACAACTATCCTTGCACTCCAACACTTCAGCACCTTCAAGGAGAGATTTGCCCCATTCCCAATCAAGGTTGAACAACTCTCACGCTTCAAAGGGAAAACCAACCAGAAAAAAATTATTGAAGGGTTGGCAGAGGGAACAATCGAGATGGTCATCGGAACGCATCGACTACTCTCAAAGGATGTTTCAATAAAAAATCTTGGGTTACTCATCATCGATGAAGAACAAAGATTTGGTGTTGAGGCAAAGGAAAAAATAAAAAGCCTGAAAGAGAACGTTGATATTCTCACGCTTACTGCAACTCCAATCCCAAGAACACTCGAAATGACTTTACACGGAGTACGAGAAGTTTCTCAAATAAACTCTTCCCCAGAGGGAAGAAAGCCCGTAAAAACATACGTCTTGCCCTTCTCTGAAAAAACTGTAAAAGAAGCAATCGAAACAGAGATAGCCAGAGGTGGTCAGGTTTACTATGTGAACAATCGCATAAAAGGACTCGGCTCAATCCAGTGGAAGCTGGAAAAACTCGTCCCAAAAGCCAGGCTTGCAATCGCTCACGGTCAAATGAATCAAGATGCACTTGAAGACATCATGTTGTCATTTTACAGTGGTGAAATCGATGTTCTCATCTGCACAACCATCATTGAATCTGGACTCGATATTCCATCTGCAGGTACTCTCATCGTTGAAAATTCTCAAAATCTTGGGCTTGCCCAGATGTATCAACTCAGGGGAAGAGTCGGTCGCTCCGAACGAAGAGCATACGCATATTTCCTCTACCCAAACGAAAAGGCAATCACAGATACTGCCCGGTTGAGACTTGATGCAATTCGTGATTTTGTAGAACTTGGGTCTGGGATAAAAGTTGCTATGCGAGACCTGGAAATTAGAGGAGCTGGAAATATTCTTGGTGCAGCACAGTCAGGACACATCACCGCAATCGGTTACGATTTGTACCTTCGAATGCTCGAAGATGCCAAAAAAAGAATCAAAAATGAGCAGGAAGGGATAAAAGAAAAACCCATCAGAAAACGTGATTTTGAGTGTAATGTTGACCTTAGAATTTCTGGTTTCATTCCCGAAAGATACGTTCCAGATGAAGCACTCATGATTGTCTGCTATCAACGAATGATCAACGCAAAAAATATGTCAGAACTCAAAAAGATTGAGGAAGAGCTTGAGGATCGTTTTGGACATGCTCCCCCTGAGATTGAATCCCTTTTTGAACTTGTAAAGTTACGTGTCATGGGTGCAAACATGGGAATCACTCAGATTGTTGAGGACAATCTTACAATCAATTTCCATTTTGGACCAGTAACAAGACTTCGAGAAGATTTCCTGGATAGACTCATTTCCAGGTTTGGAGACAGAACAACCATTCGACCAAACTTGATCAGAATAAAAAAGCTCCGTGAAAACCCAGTACAGATAAGCAGAGAATTCATCGAGCTTGCCTGCGAGGAGGACTGATGAACTACTCATGGATAATTGACGGCGAACTTATGATTTCATCGATGCCAGAAAGTGAAACCATGTTGAGTCTCCTGAAAGCAGCTGGAGTAAAAGCAATAGTTTCTGCACATGAAATGCCATTTTCTGAAACTCAAATCAAAGATTTTGGATTTTTTCATATTGATATTCCAATCCAGGATTTTTCCAAACCAACCCTCTCCCAGCTCAAACAATTCATTCGTTGGGCTGACTTCATGAGAAAAATGAAGCAACCAATCGTTGTCCACTGCATGGCTGGATATGGTCGTTCTGCAACGCTCTGTGCCTGTTACCTTGTGATTCTAAAGGGCATGTCAGCAGATGATGCAATCGCTGAGATTCGAGATATTCGAAGTGAGAATGCAATCGAAACCGCTCAGCAAGAAGGCTTTGTCCACGAGGCTGAATATGTTCGCGAGTTGCTGATTGATAAATCTGATCAGGAATTTTTTAACGCCAAAGAAATGATAAACACTCTCAGGACATGGTGTCCCTGGGACGCTGAGCAGACATCTGAAAACCTTGTCAAAAATTTGCTCGATGAAACATATGAAACCTGGGAAGCAATTCTTTCAGGTTCTGAAAGAGAAATATCCAGTGAATTGGGTGATATTTTTTTGCTCACATTGATGATTTCAAAAATTGAATCCGAATCATCAAATATGGATTTTTCATCTGTGATTTCTTCCATGCTCAGAAAATTGAAACACCGACATCCACACGTTTTCTCTGACTCAAAAGTCGACACACCAGATGGTGTAGTTGAGCAGTGGAATGATCTAAAAAAATCAGAAGTCCAGGAAATAAAAAGTATCACCGATATTCCATCTGGAATTCCGTCACTTGGAAGAGCAGAAAGAATCATGTCGTATGCCAAAAAACTTGGTTTTGACTGGCCAGAAATTAGTGGAGTAGTTGAAAAATTTGACGAAGAAATCGGTGAATTAAAATCTGCAATTATCGAAAATAAAAACGAAGAAATTGAAAATGAACTTGGTGATGTTTTTTTCACCCTGCTAAATCTTGCAAGATTTTTGAAACTTAACCCAGAACTCGCACTCTCAAAAACACTGAATAAATTCGTGAGCAGATTCTCCTTCATCGAACAAGAATCAAAAAAGATTGGAAAACCCATTCCTGAGATGACACTCGATGAGATGGAAACAATCTGGAACAAATCTAAATTAACAAAAACTGAGGGATAACGATGGGGAACTGTCAAAACAGAAACGATAAAAATCTCGATGGTTGCAACTGCACATATCCCCGCAAAAGACATGGGATTTGTTGTGAGCACATCGAGTATCACAGAAAACAGGGTGAGCTTCCTACCTGTTATTTCAACAAAAACGACGAAGCCACCTTCAACCGTTCGGTTGAATTTTATATGAAATCGAGTTCGCACAATGGATAACAAAACAAATACCTGGAATAGAAATCCCATCCGAAATGAAGGAACACTCGCTCACGAGATAATTTCAAAATCCATTCAATACGGGATTTTTGGTTACCTGCCGGAAGAACCATGTGCAGTAATTTTTACAGATGGTGAATTCTCTCACTCTATCTCCCAATCAATTGAGGGGATTGGATTTGCAGTGACCAGACTTTGTGATGAAGACCAGGACATTGTCGGGTGTACCCCTGACAGATTGGAATCAATGCCGGAAAGAAGTTTTGGAGCGGTGATTTCAACTGGTTGGCTTGGTGGAAAATCTGAACTCGAAGACACAACAAGAACCGCATTTGAAAAACTCCGAGAGGGTGGGTTTTTTATTGGTTGTGTCCCGGGAAGATTTGCCTGTTCACTTGATTATGCCAACTCTTCACCAACATCCGCGGTAAGCATTCTTGATGAAAATTTAGCCCGTGGCAAAATGTGGACTGATGCAGAAGAAATGTTCACTCCTCAAAATCTTGTGGTAACACTTGAAGCCATCGGGTACAAAATAATTGATTTATTTGGCTGGCAAATTTCTCTTGAAAGACTGGACAAAGAATATCTCATGAAGAGTGATTGGTCGGACGGAGAGATTGAGGACTTGCTTGCAGTTGAGTTACGACTAGCTCAGGAACGAAGCTTGCTTGGCTGTGCCCCAACGATTCAGTTTATAGCAAGAAAGCCAAACCCGGACGAAGACAATGTCAACCCTATAGATCCTCCTCAAGTTTCCTAGACACCCTTTCAACCGAGATGCAACGTCCAGTTTCTGAATCGATCTCAACAAGGGTTGAGTTGAACTGAACATTACCCGTTGCTGTTTCAAATCTCAGTTTTTTGTATTCAACCAGTTTGGCGATCGATCCAGGAATTTTCATTCCAAGCACTGATTCATGCGGTCCGGTCATTCCAGCATCCGTTTGATACCCTGTCCCACCTGGAAATATCTGTTCATCACAGGTCACAACATGTGTGTGAGTGCCAATTACAGCAGAAACTTTTCCGTCCAAATATCTCCCAATCGCTTGTTTTTCAGAGGTTGCCTCTGCGTGCATATCGATCAAAATTGCTTTTGTCTGTTCACGCATTTCTTTTACAACTCTTTCACCAACCCTGAAAGGACAGTCGATTGGGTCCATAAACACTCGACCCTGGAGGTGTAAAACTCCCAATAATCCAGCACTTCCATCAACGTCAAAGTGACCACTTCCAGGAGATCCTGGGGGATAATTTTCTGGTCTTGCCATCTGTGGGTCATCATCAATCATTGTGTATGTTTCTTTTTGATCCCAGACATGATTACCCAGGGTAAATCCGTCAACCCCACAAACTCTCAATTCATCGGCATTTTTTTTGGTTAAACCAAATCCACCAGAGACATTGTCAGCGTCAGCAATCACATAATCAATCTTGAGCTCTTTCCTCAAGCCGGGAAGAACAGTTGCAACTGCCCTTCGACCAGCTTTACCGACAATATCACCGATTAATAAAACTCTCATTATTTTGCGTTCTCAGAAAATCTGGTCTCCCTGATGACTGTAACCCTGATTGTTCCAGGATAAGTCAACTCATTTTCTACACGCTGAGCAATATCTCTAGCCAATTTGTGAGACATCACATCGTCAATCTTTTTGGGTTTTACGATTACTCGCAGTTCACGACCAGCCTGGATTGCATATGTTTTTTCGACACCGTCGAAACTCTTTGCGATACCTTCGAGGGATTCGAGCCTCTGGATGTACGCTTCAAAACTCTCTCTTCTTGCTCCAGGGCGTGATGCAGAAATTGCATCTGCTGCCTGGATGAGGACTGGGTAAACGTTGGATGGTGCAATGTCCGAATGGTGAAGTTGGGCTGATTCTATTATTTCAACTCTTTCACCATACTTCTTGAGAATTTCAGCACCAAGCACATCGTGGGTTCCCTCTCGCTCTCGGTCGACTGCTTTTCCGATGTCGTGGAAGAGTCCGGCTCTCTTTGCAATCTTTGGATTCAAATCAAGCTCAGATGCCATGTGAGCGGACAACATTGCAACTTCGATTGAATGCTGCAAAACATTTTGTCCGTATGAAGTTCTGAATTTTAATCTCCCGAGAAGTTTCACAAGTTCAGGCTTTGCAGAGTGAACACCAACCTCAAGAAGAGCCTGTTCACCCTCAATTTTCAGTTTGTCATCGAGTTCTTTTGTTGCCTTTTGGATTACTTCTTCGATTCGACCTGGATGAATTCGACCATCGTTGATGAGTTTCTCAAGTGCCATTTTTCCGATTTCTCGTCTGATGGGATCAAAGCAAGAAATGGTGACAACTTCTGGGGTATCATCAACCATGAGATCAACACCGGTTGCCGTTTCAAAGGCTCGAATATTTCGACCCTCTCTACCGATTATTTTTCCTTTTATCTCTTCGTTGGGGAGCGGGACAGCCGAAACTGTTACCTCAGCTGTGTAATCGGAGGCAAGCCTTTGGATTGAGTTTGCGATAATTTCACGTGCTTTTACTGAGGCTTTGTCCTTGGCCTCCTCTTCCATCTGCTTCACTTTTGAGGCAAGCTCAAACTCCATCTTGTGTTCTGTTTCTCGAAGTATTACTGATTTTGCATCCTCTCTTGAGAGTCCTGCAACTCGTTCGAGTTCTTTTTCCTGCCTGTCTACAAGCTGGTCTGCTTTTTCATTTTTGACATCGAGTTCTTTTTCTTTTATTACTATCCCGTTTTCACGAGCATTCACGGTATCAATTCTTTTCTCCAGCTTGTCTTCTCTTGTTGAGAGTCTGCCTTCAATCGTTGTCAATTCTTTTCGTTGCTGATTAAATTCTGCTTTTTGCTCGCGAACGATACGAATCGCATCATCTTTTGCAGTGAGCAGAATTTCCTTCTTTTCACTGTCTGCTTCTCTTTTGGCGTCACTGATTAATCTTTCAGATTTTTCATTGGCAAGTTTTAGTTTGCCCTGAGCAGATTTTGTTGCCATTTGATTTGCAACAATATACGCAATCACACCACCGGTAGCTAACCCAATCGCTATTCCAATTATCCAATTCATGGATATTCTCCTTTTTTTCTTTAGAAATCGAGCTTTCTTACCGAGTCCCAAATCCAACCAGATGGGAATCCCTGCCTTTGAAGTTTTGAGACCAATTTTTCTCTTACTTCAAACTTTTCACGATAAAACTGAATGGCTTTTTCAAATGTTTCCTGCCAATCAATTGTGTCGCAATGTTTCTCGATTTCCGATTTATGAAGACCAAATTTCATCAATTCATTTTTTATCCGAATTGGTCCCCACAATTGCTTCCTTTTATTTTCAATGTATGCCTTGATGAACTCACCATCATTTATGAGTTTGAGTTCATCAAGCTTTATTCTTACTTCTTCAATCTCTGTTGACTCGTATCCTTTGAGTCGCATTCTTCTTTCAATCTCTGACCATGCTCTGTCTCTGTATGACAGAAATCTGAACGCAAAATCTAGTGGCTCAGTCCTTTTTTTCATTCTTTTCTGGTGGAACTTCTAACCCATATGCAGATTTGATTCGTTTTTCTATTTCGTCTGCCATCTCTGGTTTATCCTGTAAGGTCACCTTGGCGTTTTCTCTTCCCTGACCAAGACGCTCTCCGCCAAACGAGAACCATGTTCCTGATTTGTCGACAATATCTAAATCAACACCCAGTTTCAGAAGCTGGGATTCTCTGGAAACTCCCTCTCCAAAGATGATGTCAAACTCAGTGGTTCTGTATGGAGGTGCAACTTTATTCTTTGCAATTTTAATCTTGACCTGGGCACCATATGCTCGGTCTCCGTCCTTGTAAATCTCACCACGCCTGACCTGAATTCGAACTGTGGTTGCAAATTTTAGAGCTCTTCCACCTGGTGTAACTTCTGGATTTCCAAACATCACACCAATTTTTTCACGAAGCTGGTTTATGAAAATTCCAGCGGTTCGACTCTTGCCCATTCCGCCTGCAAGTTTTCTCATCGCTTTTGACATGAGTCTTGCTTGAAGTCCGATTGAGGCATCACCCATCTCGCCCTCAAGTTCTGCTCTTGGGACAAGTGCAGCAACTGAGTCAATCACAAACAAATCAATTGCACCGGAACGTGTGAGAATTTCTGCAATTTCCAATGCCTGTTCAGCTGAGTCCGGCTGAGAGATTATCAGTTCAGACAAATCAATTCCAAGCCTCTCAGCGTACGCTGGATCAAGAGCATGCTCAGCATCTATGAAAACAGCTTTCCCGCCCATCTTCTGGCATGAGGCAATTGTGGTGAGTGCAACTGTGGTTTTTCCTGAGCCTTCGTTTCCATAAATTTCAATGATTCTGCCACGAGGGATTCCACCAACTCCAAGTGCAATATCAAGTGAAAGGATTCCCGTGGGAATAACCTCAACCTTCATTCTTCCGTAATCATCACCAAGTCGCATGATGGTTCCACGACCATATTGCTTTTCGATTGCAGCGATTGCAGAATCTAACGCTTTTTCTCTGTCGTCCTTCTCTTTGTTATCTTTTTTTGTCATGTTCTCCTTCATTCTTTTTCCCAGAGGGAAGTGTATGTTGGACCCTCTTTCGAGAGGTCTGATTTAACAAGTGCCAATTTTTCAAATAATCCACTCACTGGATTTTTGATAGTCTCATCAATCATTTCTTTAAGCCCGAATGTTCTGGTTGATTTTATTCTTCCCAGTGTCAAGTGGGATTTGAATGGTTTTTTGTCTCTCTTGAAACCCAATTTTTCACAAACACCTTGAACTTGTTGAAATAATTTCCTACTCACATCATCCTTGATCCCATACCACAAAACTCTTGGATTCCCTAGATTTGGAAAACCAGATACGGTGGTCAGCTCAAAAGATTTTGGAAGCTCAGGACTGATTTCATCAAGTCCTTCAATAATACGAGGTATAAATGAATCGTTTACATTTCCCAAAAATTTCAGTGTTAAATGGAAATTGCCGGGTTTTGTCCAGCTGGCTTTGAAATCCAGTTTTGAAAGTTTTGATACAATTTCTGCTAAATAATCACAAACATTTTTTGATAGAGTTAGTGCAATAAAGATTCTAGCTTCCATCAACAACACCCGTCAAATCATAATGATCAAAATCAGTTATTCGAACATTTATAATGTCACCAATCTCAAGATTTGGAGATTCTATGTTCACGATGCAATCAATATCTGGTGCATCAGATTGTGACCTGGCAATAAAAACGCCATCTTCTATCTGATCAACAATCACCGGAATAACCTTCCCTTTCAATTTTGAATTTCTTTCCAGGGAAACATCGGATTGTGTCATTAAAAGCTGTTCCTGACGCTTAGAAGCCACCTCATCGGAAACTCTTTCCATGGAGTAGGCTGGAGTATCAATTTCTGGTGAGTATGTGAAAACACCCAGACGATCAAATTTTATTTCCTGGATGAAATCGTGAAGTTCTTCAAATTCTTTTTCACCTTCACCCGGAAAACCCACAATTGCAGTGGTTCTGATGGTTGGATTATCAAAATTGTTTCTGATGTTATTTATGATTTTTCTGATTCCATCTTTGTCTGGAACAGAACGTCCCATTGCCCTCAACACCTTATCGTTTGCGTGTTGGATCGGGATTTCAAAATAGGGAAGCACCTTGGAGGATTTGAATGCCCTCAAGGTGTCTTCAGAAAAGTGCATTGGATTTATGTAGAGAAGCCTTATCCACTCCAGATTTTTTATTTTTGATAATTCATCTGTTAAACCGGATAAGGTGAAAGATGGATCAGCGTCGAGTCCAACGATTGAAGTATCCTGAGCAATTATCACGAGTTCTTTCGCTCCAGAATCCACAAGTGATTTTGCCTCATCAACAATATCATCGAACGGGAAGCTTTTGAATTTTCCTCTGATTGTTGGTATCTTGCAGAATGTGCATCCATGCGAACAACCCTCTGCAACTCGAAGATAGGAGACATGTGGAAGTGTGATTCTGAATCTTGGCAAAATTCCTTTTTGAGATTTTTTGTCATTTTTTAAAACTATTGATTTTGATTTTCCAGACAGAATATCTGCCAACGAGGAATTATTTCCAGCTCCCAAAAATCCATCAATTTCTGGATATTTTTCTTTTAATTCTTCAACCATAATCTGGGGAAGACAACCGGTGATGATTACCTTTTCGACTGCACCTTGTCGTTTCATTTCCAGCGATTCTTCAATCACTTCAAAACTTTCAAGTCTAGCAGATTCAATAAACGAACAGGTATTAATCAGGAGAATATCGCAGTCATCAACATCCATTGACAACTCATACCCACATTCAGCAGATACCGCAAGAAGCTGTTCTGCATCAACAATTGCCTTGGGACAGCCTAGTGCTTGGATTGATACTCTCTTTGTGGCACTCATTTTTTGACGAGTGCTCCCGCAAGTACCTCTTCAATTGTTTCAACAAATACGAATTCCATCACATCGCGAATCTTTTTCGGAACCTTTGTTGAGTGGGGTTCATTTTCCTTGGGTAGAATTACTTTGAATATTCCGTTTCGATGTGCGGCGAGAACCTTTTGTTTCACTCCACCAATTGGAAGAACTTTCCCTCGAAGTGTTATCTCGCCCGTCATTGCGACTTTTGAGCTAACTGGAATATTTGTCAATGTTGAAACGAGAGAGGTAACGATTCCAACTCCAGCGGATGGTCCATCCTTCGGAATTGCACCCTCGGGGAAATGGATGTGAATGTCGTTTTCTTCTTCTTTATATTTTTCTGGAATTCCAAGTTCTTTTCTGTGGGTTCGGACGTATGAAAGTGCCGCCTGTGCGGATTCTTTCATGACATCGCCAAGCAAACCTGTTAAGATTAATTTGCCTGTTCCGTCCATAATGGTGCTTTCAATACAGAGAACCTCTCCACCCTCTTCGGTGACAGCAAGTCCTGTGACAATTCCGACCTCATCATTTTTTCTTTGAATATCAGATTTGAAAACTGGAATATCGAGGTAATCTGAAAGCATGTCGGGAAGAATAGTGACAGCTTCTGTCATCTCACCGCTTACTTTTCTCTTGGCAACTTTTCTCATTAGTTTTGAGATGCTTCGTTCGAGCGATCTCAAACCTGCCTCACGAGTGTATCTTCTGATTATTCTTCTGATCGTGTCGTCTGGAATCGTAAGGTCTGAGGTGGTCAATCCGTTATTTTTGAGTTGTTTTGGCAAAAGGAATTGTTTTGCAATCTCAACCTTATCAAACTGGGTGTAACCAGGAATTACGATTGTTTCCATCCTGTCAAACAACGCACTTGGAATTGTGTGGACTACATTTGCCGTTGTGATAAACATGACATCGGAAAGGTCATACGGAATCTCAAGGTAGTGGTCAGAAAATGTTGTGTTCTGCTCAGGGTCAAGAGCCTCAAGGAGTGCGGAGGTTGGGTCTCCTCTGAAATCCAGACCCACCTTGTCAATTTCATCGAGCAGGAAAACTGGATTTGACGAACCAGCTTGTTTCATTCCCTGGATAATTCTTCCGGGCATCGAGCCAACATACGTTCTTCTGTGTCCACGAATCTCTGCTTCGTCTTTGATTCCACCAAGAGACATTCGGATAAACTCTCTACCCATCGCCCTTGCAACAGATTTTCCAAGAGAAGTTTTTCCGACACCAGGGGGACCAACCAAACAGATTATTGGACTCTTTGCATCAGGTGAAAGTTTTCTGACAGCAAGATATTCAAGGATTCTCTCTTTGACTTCTTCCAAATCATAATGGTCCTCGTCAAGAATTTTTTGAGCTTTGTTTACATCAAGCCTGTCTTTGGTTTTCTTTTCCCAGGGCAAGTCAAAAAGCCAGTCAAGATAGTTGCGAATTACTCCACTCTCTGCCGCCATTGGTGGCATCTTTTGAAGTTTTTCCAGTTGTTCATTTACCTTCTCTACAACATAATCCGGGAGCTTTTTTCTTTCCTCAATTTTCTTTTTGTACTCACCAATTTCACTACCAAATTCACCATCTGCTTCACCCAACTCCTTCTCGATTGAACGAAGTTGCTCGCGAAGATAAAATTCTTTTTGAGATTTATCAATTTTGTTCTTTACATCCGATTCAATCTTTTGTTGAATTGAAAGAATCTCAAGCTCTTCTGAGAGTTTTTCGATTAACGATTCCAATCGCTCAAGGATTGAGACATGCGACAAAATCTCCTGTTTCTCTGGGATGGATATACTGATATTTGAAGCAACAATGTTTGTGAGCTGATCGGGATCATGAATATTTCCAAGACCAAGCAAAATCTCCGGGAGTAGCCTCTTGTGAACCCTGAAGTAATCTTCGAATTTATCAGAGAGAACACGCATCAGAGCTTTGACATGAGGGGTCACTTCTCCGGTGGATTTTAAGAGTTCGACATCAACCATGGTCATGCCATCAGCGTCTACAATATTTGTCGCTTTTACTCTCTCAATTCCCTCGATGATTATTCGAAGATTGCCATCTGGCAATCTCTGTTGAATCTGAACCAGCCGACACCCCACACCCACATCATAGAGCTGAGACGGTGTTGGGTCATCGTAATCCTCTTTTTTTTGGGTGAGACAAACAATTCGTCTGTCAGAATCGTTTGCTTTTTCAATCGCCTTTATTGATTTTTCTCTTCCAATAATCAAAGGGACTGTCATTCCCGGGAAAACTACAAGATTCCGAAGGGGAAGAAGCGGGGCTTTTTTGTTATGCCATTTTTGTGAATCGGACATATCTCAGGCACTCCTCTTCATCTCTTGTCCATCAGAATCAATCATGATTACAGGCTTTTCTCCAAGTACAACTTCCTTATCCACTATACACTTTGCAACCATCTGGTTGTCTGGGATTTCATACAGGGTGTCCATCATCAACCTTTCAAAAACAGTTTTTAACGCTCTGGCACCTGTGCCAAAAGATTTTGCAATTCGTGCGATTTCGGTCAATGCTGAATCTGTTACTTCAAGCTCTGCACCCTCGACACCAAGCAATGTTTTGTACTGGTTTACGATTGCATTCTTTGGCTCAGTTAATATTCGTTTCAAATCCTCAATCGTGAGTTCTTTGATTTCCGCTGTGATTGGGAATCTTCCAACAAACTCCGGAATCAGTCCGAACTTCATCAGGTCATCTGGCATCAATTTGCCCATCAAATCTTTTTCGTCAACCTGTTGTGTGATTTCAGTATTATATCCGACTCTCTTTTGACCAAGTCTGTTTGCGATTATTTTTGACAAACCTTCAAACATTCCACCACAGATGAACAAAATCTTGGAGGTATCAATCTGGATGAATTCCTGTTGAGGATGCTTGCGTCCACCTTTTGGCGGGATGTTGCAAACTGTTCCTTCGACAATTTTTAGAAGTGCCTGTTGAACTCCTTCACCAGAAACATCACGAGTTATTGAGCGATTTTCAGATTTTCTTCCGATTTTGTCAATTTCATCAATGTAAATAATTCCCATCTGAGCGGCTTCGATGTCGTAGTTGGCATTTCTTAGAAGTCCAACCAAAACGTTTTCGACATCCTCTCCAACATATCCAGCTTCAGTTAATGTTGTTGCGTCAGCAATTGAAAATGGGACACCGAGAATTTTTGCAAGAGTTCTGGCGATGAGTGTTTTTCCGGATCCCGTTGGACCAATCAAAAGAACATTTGATTTCTCAATTTCAGAAACTCCTGGACGGAGAGTCATCACAGAACGATAATGTTTGTACACGGCAACAGATATCAAACGCTTTGCATAAGCTTGCCCGATGATAAATTTATCAAGCTGGGAGTGGATTTGTTTGGGTGTCGGGATGTGACCAATTTGTTTTCTTAGCTGTCTTTGACTCTCAACAACAAGTGTTTTGTTGGCAATCCTTATACAGTCCTCACAAATAAGACTGCCATTGCTGCCTTCCATCCCCCGTAGCTCTTCATCAATTTTCCTACCACAAAACGAGCATTGATTGTTATCTTCACTCATTTCCAGACTTCATCCTCTCAATTACTTGATCGACAAGTCCGTACTCAACTGCCTTTTTTGCAGACATGAAGTTATCTCGTTCGCTGTCAATTCTAATCTTTTCGATTGTCTGACCGGTGTGCTTTGCAAGGATTTCGTTGAGGGTTTTTTTCATTCTCAGCATTTCGTTTGCTTGAATCTCAACATCTGTGGCTTGCCCCTGTGCTCCGCCCGCAACCTGGTGAATCATCACTCTTGCGTTCGGGAGAATATAACGTTTTCCTTTTTCACCAGACGCAAGAAGAAGTGCCGCCATTGAAGCCGCCTGTCCAATACAAATTGTTGAAACAGGGGCTGATACATACTGCATTGTATCGTATATGGCAAGTCCGGATGTGACAAATCCTCCAGGAGAATTTATGTAAAGACTTATCTCTTTTTCGGGATCATTTGCATCCAAATAGAGAAGCTGTGCAACAACAATACTTGCTACAGAATCCTCAATTGAATCTCCACTTAAAAAAATAATACGGTCTTTTAGAAGTCTTGAATAAATATCGTACTGACGCTCTCCAGCACCAGTCTGTTCAATAACCCATGGTATCGCCATTTGCTCTACTCCTCTTTGAGCCCGGCTTTCCCCAATAAGAATTCGAGTGTTTTTCTTCTTTTGATTGCAGATGAGATGTTGTTTTTCAGAGTCTCTTCGTCAACCCTTTGACTCTTTTTCATGTTTCTAGTAGCTGTATTGTATTTTTCCAATTCGACTTCAATCTCACTGTCGGCTGGTTCGATATTCTCTTTTGTTGCAAACTCTTCAAGAATCAGATCAATCTTTGCCTGTCCAGTTGCACGTGGGGTAAGCTCTTCCCTGAGTTTTTCCTCAGAGATGTCCCTTTTTGTTAAGTATGTTTCAAAAGTTAGCCCTTTTTTGGCTAACTCATCTTTTAGTCTGTAAATCTCATCATCTACTGACGCTGAGATTAATTTGTCTGGAATTTCCAATTTTGTTTTTTCAAGCAGTCGTTCTGCTAATTTGTTATGAATTTCTTGTTCTTTTGCTTTTTTTGCACTTACTTCAAGCTCTGCCTTAATGGCTGATTTTAATGCATCAATGGATTCAATCGAAAGCATTTTTGCAAACTCATCATTGAGTTCAGGCATCTCAGCGGTCTTGGTTTCACCAATCTGAATCTCGATCTCGACAGGTTTTTCTTCACCAGAAATTTTGGTTTTGACACGTTTTGTTTCGCCGGTTTTGACTCCAATCAAATTTTTATCAAAACCACTAACAAAATCTTCACGACCAACTTCAACCAACTCTTCTTTCCATCTGCCGGAAACCTTACCATCTGTCACCACAGACCACTTGAAATAGACAAAATCTTTTTCTTTTGTGGGTCTGTCAATTGGTGTCATTGTGGCATGCTGGAGTCTGAGACGATCAATTGTTGAATCAATATCCTTATCGGTTACCTTAAAAGAACCAATTTTTATCTTGAATTTTTCAACATCTGGAAGCTCAAAATCTGGGATAAACTGTATCTCAAAACTTAAAATACACTTGTCGTCAACCTCAAAAGTTTCAACTGATACCTCTGGATTGCCAACCATTTTGAAAGATTTTTCGTCAAGAATTTCACGAAGAGCCTGTCTGCTTGAGTTATAGATAAACTCTTCCTTCAGGTAATCCAAACCCACATGAGTCTTGAAGAGTGCATAGGGTGCTTTGCCCGGTCTGAAACCGGGAATTTTCACCCTGGCTTTGTCCAGGTTGTAAATCTTCTTGAAACCTTCTTTAATTTCATCCGTCCCGAATGTTGCCTTGGCAACCATGGATGTGGAATTCTTGCTGTTTATTTTTTCTATGTTCACTGTCTAACCCTTTTTTGGAGCGGGAGACGAGAGTCGAACTCGCGACCCCGACCATGGCAAGGTCGTGCTCTACCACTGAGCTACTCCCGCACTCCTGTAAGGTTACTCTGGTACGAAGGGCGGGACTTGAACCCGCACGAGCTATCGCTCACTGGATCCTAAATCCAACGCGTCTACCAATTCCGCCACCCTCGCATCCTTTAAGTTTTCAAACTACGACAGACGATTATAGACTAACAATGTCAACTTTCAAGGGTAACGTTTATTGATTCTTTACAAACATCGTCCCATGCTTGGTCGGATGAGAGCAGAAGCAGGTCTGGTCGATAAATGTTACCGGTAAAACCAATCGATTCCAACAGTGCTATCGTTTTCTTTTTAACCATTGGAATAACCGTTCGGACAAGATTAATTTTTTTCTTTTTGAATCCGAGAAGTGATCTTTCTACCAGTGCCTTCTCAATTCTTTCACGACTGCGTTCAGAGATGACACCGATTCCTTCGATTCTCCCCACTCCCCTGTCGCGAATCAAGCCAACCACCATACCAATCATTTCATTTCCGATAAAGGCTTGGTGGCAAAGATTTTCATCCAGCTCACCACCTGATAAGAGACGACATTCTTCAAGCCATCTCTGTCTTGGCTCACGTTCCTGGATGTCTCGTTTGGTTTCACCTTCACCAAGATCCGAAATTGCAATCACGAGAGATGCTTCGTTGTCAGTGTCAACCCTCCAGCTATCCAGGGAAACTCCGGGAATATGTTTTTCGGGACTTGGATTAAAATTAATTACACACATCTCAAGCTGTGGGAATACCATAAAACCGTATGGTCGCAAGCTTGCAGTGATATAGTCTGAATTGATACATGGGACTTCAATTTGGATGAATTTGAATGATCCCTTACGCGATAGTTGGTTGATCACGGAGAACACAAGTTGAGGCGTTACATTGAGTCTGTCAACGGAGGGGGAAACAACAATTGATGTTATCGTGATACCTTCATCCAACAAAATCCCCGTTGCATAACCGACCATCGCAGAACCCTTTGTCGCAATAATAACCACATCTGAGGTTTTTAATGGCATCCTGACTTCATCTTGAAGTCTATCTGTGATTATTTTTGGATGCTCGCCATGCAGAACTTCACGCCTTGCATAGTCCATCAATCTGCGAACACTTTCTTTCCAGTGTATATATTTTATTTCACTCATAATTTGATTATACCACAAACAAGTGGTGGGTTACAAGGGAATTGAACCCTTAACCTTCTGATTAAGAGTCAGATGCTCTACCAATTGAGCTAGCAACCCACATTGATTCCTCTACTGGCGCGCCCAGCAGGAGTCGAACCCGCAACCTACGGATCCGAAGTCCGTCACTCTATCCAGTTGAGCTATAGGCGCGTCTAAATCTCATGTCAAAGTCCACAACCTCACCCCAAAAATCAGGGAGAGTTATACTTACAAACGATGGCTCGATGGTGAGCCCAGCAGGATTCGAACCTGCGACCTGCGGTTTAGGAGACCGCCGCTCTATCCATCTGAGCTATGGACCCAAAAGTTAGAGAGAGTTTATGCCCGGGGCGACTCGAACGCCCGACCCCCTGCTTAGAAGGCAGGTGCTCTATCCATCTGAGCTACGGGCACATGATGATGAAGTGGTCGGGGCGAGAGGATTTGAACCTCCGACCTCCTGGTCCCAAACCAGGCGCTCTACCAAGCTGAGCCACACCCCGAATCTTTTGAGTGTCCACAACGGGAAAACAAACGCTTCCCTAAAACCACCAGACTGAAACAGTCTATATTCTACAAATTAAAATTCAAGGATAGTTTTCAGAGTCCCAGTTGAGACCGGATAAGCCCTTCAATCTCTGAAAGTGCTGGACTTCCTCGTGTTATCGCACCCGTATGTTCCTTAATTATTTTCCCTTTTGAGTCCACCAGTGTGAAATTAGGAATACCTCTATCGACGAACTTTCCACCAACATTTGCACCCTCAGGATCAGAAAGGATAACATACGGTATCGAAATCTCTTGAGCATAATCCATTGCGGTTGGAATTCCCGATTTTCTGTCAATATTTATTCCTATTACAACAAGACCGTCGTCTTTGTACTTATTATGAAGACCGATGAGTGTAGCAGTAGACATCTTGCATGGAGCACACCATTCAGCCCATACATCTATCAGGTATACCTTTCCACCATAATTATTGAAATTTTGATTGTTAGACCCTGAAACCCAATTTAATTGAGTTGAGCCACCCATTCTCTCTGCACTCGTAATTGGAGCAAAGTATGGTATTTTACCGTTGGTGGCAGATTTGCTTTCAATCTTCTTTGGAGGTTCTTTTATTATCTCAGGCTCAGGTTCTTGTACCTCGGCAGCTTTCAATACTTCTTTTTTCACAACTCTCGGTTTTGCCGGGGGTGCTGGAATATCACCTAGATTCACTTCCTTCTCAACCACGGTTTCACAGGCAGACAACATCAACACGCTCGAAAAAACCATAAGCACAACCAACATAAGTTTCAATATTCTCATTTCTTCACCTCAATCGTTTTATCACTTGCAAAGTATTCTACCTCTGCTCCAAGAATTTCACTCACAAAACGAAGTGGAACCATTGTTACACCCTCACAGTAAATCCTGGGAGGAACAGAAGACGGAAGCTGTTTTATTCGACCATCAACGATTGCAATGCTTTGATCAATCCTCAGAATAATCGTTGATGATTCTATTTTTATCATGATAGTTTTTGTTGAACCGTCCCAGGTGATAATACCACCCAGTGGCTCAACGATCTCACGAATCGGGACAAGCGACCTGTCATTTTCAATCCTGACAGGACAGCGGAGTTTTGTCCCCACACCATTGATATGATAAACATAACTATCTATCTTAAACCTCAGTACGGTTTGCTCAACAGGGCATCTCACAGAGGTTACGATTTTAACCAATTTTCCTTCGTAATCAAAAGCCTGCAACGTTCCACCATCCTCACAACTTGCAACAATAACCCAATTCTTGAAGGTATTCACTGTCACATCCACAGCAGACTTGAAACTTCCAAAGGAATTTATCTTTTTTCCAGTAGCACTAAAAACTACAATCTTTGAGCCATCCAGAACATAAAACTTATCATCATGTTTTGAGGCATCGATTGCAGTTGGATTATTCAATATGTCTTTTCCAAATGAATTCTGTAATTTTCCAGTTGGTGAAAATACTTTTATCTGTCCATCGTCGATGACGTACAGGATTTTTTTGGGAGAATAGTATGTTGATACTGGTGATTTTAATCCAACTATCTCGTGGTGAAATTCACCAAAGTCGTCAATTATCACAACCTTGCCCTGAGATTTGTCGGTTATTGCCACCCAGTAATCTTCTTCCGAACGAAGATACTTTATGTCGCTGGGAATTTTTACCTGACCTTTTCCGTTTCCAACATCTGCAAGATTTCTGTGGTAAACATAATCCCAATTCTCATCGATTTCATACATTTGAGTTTTCCCATCTGCGAGAGAAGAAAAAGATAACTCACCGGCACACCAACAAACTGTGAACGAATCGACATTTGCCATCTTCAACGAGAGAGAATTCATTGATTCTTCCATGAAGTTCAAGTTATCATCAAATTTGAAAACTTTTTGGGTTTCTGGGTTCAATAAGAAGAGATTTCCATACGCATCGGTTGTGATATCAATACAAGAATTTGTTATACCCCCTACAGGTATTGCTCCAAAAAGCATTGCTATCACTACAAATGTTGCCATCCAAATTTTCATGTATCGGATTATAGAGGTTATCATATTTTTGTCAAGTCTCCTTCGTTATGAGCATATAGTACATTGCAAAAGCCCCCGGTTACCCAGGGGCTTTATTACAATTTGAATATGTAGATAGTTCAAAATCAGGGTTTTACATTACGAGAGCAAGGATTGCTTTCTGAACGTGTAATCTGTTTTCTGCCTGGTCAAAGATTACTGAATACTTTGCATCGGCAACTTCATCAGTTACCTCTTCACCACGGTGAGCAGGCAGGCAGTGCATGAAGATTGCTCCGTCGGCCTTTTCCATGAGTTTGGAGTTTACCTGGTATGGCGTCATTATCTTCACACGCTTTGCATGTTCTTCTTCCTGACCCATTGAAGCCCAGACATCGGTGTAGATTACATCGGCATCTTTTACAGCTTCATCGGGATTATGAGAAACACCAATTTCGGCTCCAGAAATTTCAGCATCAGCGATTGCTTCTGCTAAAACCTTTGAGTCTGGAAGATAACCTTCCGGTGTGCAGATTGTGAAGTCCATTCCAACCTTTGCACAACCATAGAGCAAGCTGTGAGCCATGTTGTTTGAACCATCACCCATATAGACCATCTTGTATCCCTCAAGTCCACCCAATTTTTCACCAACGGTGAAAAGATCGGTCAGAACTTGACAGGGATGTGTTAGATCGGAGAGTCCGTTGATGATTGGAACTGAACCATACTTTGCCATCTGAACGAGTTTGTCGTGTTCAAAAACTCTGGCTTCTATTCCATGAACATATCTGGATAAAACTCTTGCAGTGTCAGCAACAGTTTCGCCTCGTCCAATCTGCATATCTTTGGATGAAAGATAGACTGGGTGTCCACCGAGTTCGTGTATTGCAATCTCAAACGACATTCTAGTTCTGGTTGAAGCTTTTTCAAAAATCATTGCGAGAGATTTTCCAGCAAGGATTGGGTTGATAATCTTTCCAGTCATTCGTTCGAGTTTGAGGGTTTGAGCCATGTCAAAAATCTGGTCAATTTCCTCGATTGAAAGTTCGTGTATCGTTAAGATAGAACGACCTTTCATGTTTATTGCCACTTAGAGTCTCTCCTTGATGAGTTCTTCGAGGGTTGGGGTTCCGATTACATCGAGCTCATAACGAACCCTGTGGATTGGTTTTGAAACTTTGAGAACTCTTGTGATGTCGATTGGTGTTCCAGAGACAATTACATCAGCAGGGACTGCTTCGATTGTTTTTTTGAGTTCTTCAATCTGTTTTGGTGAATAACCCATGGCAGGAAGTACATCTTCTACCTGGGTATACTTATCAAAGGTGTCTTTGATTGAACCAACTGCATATGGTTTTGGTGAAATAATTTCACTTGCACCAGCTTTTTTGGCGGCAACATATCCTGCACCAAACTGCATTTCACCATGTGTGAGCGTTGGGCCATCTTCAATAACGAGTACTTTTTTGCCACGGATTGCGGATGGATCTTCAAGGAAAACTGGTGATGCAGCATCAACGATTGTGATGTTTGGGTTGATTGAATATGCGTTCTGTCTGACATAGTCAACATCTTCTGGGTATGCTGAATCAATCTTATTGATTACAGCAATCGTTGAGATGTGAACGTTGCATTCTCCTGGATAATAAAGTGATTCATGTCCAGGGCGAAGCGGGTCAAGTACAACAATTGGAATATCTGATTTGATGAATGGGAAATCATTGTTTCCGCCATCCCAAATGATTACGTCAGCTTCTTTTTCTGCCTCACGGAGAATTGCTTCGTAGTCAACTCCAGAGTAAATTATTGCACCAAGGTCAATGTGTGGTTCATACTCTTCACGTTCTTCAATTGTGCAATTATGTTTGACAAGGTCATCATAAGTTGCGAATCTCTGAACAGCCTGTTTAACGAGGTCACCATATGGCATTGGGTGACGGATTGAAACAACCTTTTTACCCATGTCTCTGAGAATCTCGATAATGTGTCTTGTGGTCTGACTCTTACCGCAACCAGTTCTGACTGCACAGACTGAGATGACTGGTTTTGTAGATTTGATTGCAGTTTTCTGGTAGCTGGGAAGAACAAAGTGAGCACCATGTGCGTTCACAAGTGATGATTTGTGCATCACTTCTACGTGTGGTTGGTCTGAGTAAGAGAAAACAACATCGTCAACGTTGTGCTTTTTAATCAACTCAACGAGTTCGGACTCGTCATAGATTGGGATTCCGCTTGGGTAGAGTTTTCCTGCAAGTTCTGCCGGATACTTCCTTCCAGCGATGTCTGGAATCTGAGTAGCAGTGAATGCAACCACTTCATACTCGTCGTTGTCTCTGTAGAGAGTGTTGAAGTTGTGGAAATCACGCCCTGCAGCGCCCATGATGATTACTTTCTTTTTAGCCATTATGCCTCCAATTTGATTGAATTTATCTTCAGCTCAGTGTGCTGTTGTCTATGACCTTTTCTTCTTCTGTAGGTCGTTTTGTGTCTGTAGAAAAAGATAAGGAGTTTTCTGTTCTTACCATGTCTCAATATCTCTGCAGTTACAGTTGCACCATTAACAAATGGGTTTCCAGCCGTGACTTCACCATCTTTTTCAAGAAGTGTTACTTCCTTGATTTCAAATGTTTCTCCTGGCTCGTTATCCAGTTTCTCTACCTTTATTACATCGTTTTCTTGGACTTTATACTGCTTACCACCAGTTTTTATTACAGCGTACATATTTCTTCCTCCAGTTTTCAATTGCTATCCTGTTCAGATTAGGATTTAAGGTGATGATGTCAATAAAAATGATGGTTTTCTAATAATCCAAGTTTTTTGGTCTCTGGCTCCAACAATAGAGAAAAGAATCATTGGTACCTAAATATATTGAAACAAATCCTGTATCCAGGATACTTGGTGAGCTTGTAATGGTTGCTTCAAGCTCTGTTTTCCACAAAACTTCTCCATTTATGGTGTTTATCAGCACAACGATTCCAATAGAAGAGGATAAGAACAGCCCCGATGTAGCATCTTCATAGTGGGCTATTGACGGTGAGGAAGAGAGATGCTGACCCAAAGACATCGTCCACAACAATTCATTTTCGTACCCAGAAATTGCTCCAGGTTTACTTTCGTAGTAAATTCTTTTATTGGCTGAATCAAAAGCAGGAGCAGAATTGGACTTATGATATGTTTTTTCTTCAAAATGAAGTTGAGCTGGTCTACCCCAACCATTGAAGTCAATACAGTAAAGAGTCCCTTCGTTGGAGCTACTGATACAGGTTGAGCTGGTCAAAATCGGTGAGGTCTTCATCGGTGAATCAGTTTCAAATCTTGAAATAATCTCTGATGTAGATGGATCAATGTATAAAATACAGTTGCTTGATAAGCCAACAGCAATATATTTTTTTACAGGTTCATTCTGTGAAGATCGTTGTAACGGATTGTAATCAACTGCCACAGGACCCTTTACCCAACCATCGAGTTTTAATTCCCATCTCTTGTTTGGCGTTCTTCCTCTAACACCGTATAGATGGAGTGTTTTATCTCCAGAGCTGAAAATAACCATTGGATAATGGTCAACCTCACTCAGGAAAATTGTCGGGGAAGCATCAATTGCTCCTTCGGTTTGGATGCTCCATATCTCAGTGCCATCTGTTGTTTCAAGACAATAAAACTTTCCAGTTGTAGTCCCAACAAACACTCGGTCTTTGTATATTGCCGGTGACGAACGAATACCGTCGTCCAATCTTTGTTTCCAAATTATTTCACCAGTAAAAGCAGAAAACTTATAAAAGTATCCGTTCCCCGTTCCGATGTAGCCAAAACCCCTCCTGTCAAAACAAGCGGTTGAGTTTATTCCCCCATCCAACTTTATTTTCCACTGTTCATTTATTGGAAAATAATCGAGATTTCTGATTTCGGCATTCGTTAACCCGTTCTGCTGAGAATTGGCTCTGGCCTGATTCCAAGATAATTTTTCACTATACCCCCAACTTGTTGGTTCAACCGCATCAGCACTCAGCTCTTCCAGATTTGCAAACCAGATACTGACCTTTTCAGATTCAGGTCCACCATGATCTTCCCAGACAACATTATGGGCATAAATTTTGGGATTTCTTTGGTCACCAAAGGATTTAATTAGCGTGTAAGTAATTCCAGAACTGATTTTGTATGCCATCAAATCTGAACCAAAGATTGAATTTGAATGATCTTCCCAGACAATCCAATTTTTCCCAACAACAGCATTTCTGTAGTCACCAGGCTTTGTACAAATATCAAATTTTCTACCGGCTATCGCATCATATCCATGGATTGTACACTCAAGCATGCCCAGCATGCCCTCACTATCTTGATACCAGAGAGCATATCTGTCTCCACCTGTTGTCAGTCCATATTCTCTCTTGGGGCTACTTGATATAAACAATTCTTTGTGAGTGGATGTGGAATAGCCAAAGATGTCAGTTGGTTTTCTGTATCCGTACTTTGGAGCATTTCTTGCATCTTCCCACAGAACAACATCACCGATAATCTTTGGGTTAAACTGATCACCAGACTCGATGCAGATAGGAATTTTTTTTGCACTCGACATAAGATGAAGATAGATATCAGAATCCTTCTTGCCATCTTCTTTGATTGAGAGTGCAACATATCTGTCAAAGAGTTCCGCGGTACCCGGGGTGTCATGCTCCTTGACGACAAACTCTTCGCCACTTTCAATGGACATCCCATAGATTGCAAAATCCCAAATATCTTCTGAGCCACGTTTAGAGTCTCTCAAATCTTTCCAGATGATGTATTCCTTTGAAATCTGAGGATTATTCTGCATTCTCTTATTCTTACATACATATTTAAGTTTACCGGTTTCCCAGTCAAAAAGTTTTATATCAAAATTATCTTCTCTGAGCCTGTCAGTATTTTCAGCCCAAATTACAAAATTCCTGTACTGTGTTCTGGCTCCTGATTTTCTGGCAAAAGAGAATGCTGGTTTATCGACACCTGTGGAGAGTTTTTTCATATAGATATATGGAAGTATCTTGCCTTCTTTTTCGTTCACACGAGAGTCAACCCAGGACACGTATTTTCCGTGAATAATTGGAGAGTTTTGAATATGCTTTTCTCTCACCAAAACGGTTGGGTTAAAATTTGAGAAGAACACCTTGTCTGCTTGATTTGCCATAGAATTATCAATTGGCATCACTCCAAATGAATACAGGACAAATAGCAGGAAGACAATCCAAACGACCACCCTTTTTGGCTGTAATTTAAAATATCCGCTTTTCATAGAACGCACTTCATCATCTGTTATATACAATTCTCTAAATAATACAATAGTAAGACTCCATACCAATTTGATGGCAATAATATAAATATTTAAACTCTAGCGGTTTTCCACTTGCCATGCCGAAATAGCAGATAATTCAGTATCAGCTGGATGCTATGAGTAATGATACCGGTTAGAAAAATCCACTCAAAACCTAATCCCAAAACAACAATTGTGAGATAGAGGATTGGAATATTCAAAACCCAAAGCACAACCTGATCAAATACTGCTGGCCAAAATGTATATCCTGATCCTTCAAACGCTGATAGTATCATCCATCTTATCGCAAAAATAAAATTTTGTACCATTGCCAGTCCCAGTAAGATTGCACCCAAGGCAATAACCTCCGGGTCCTTGTTAAAAATTGAAAAGATTTGACCTCCAAAGAGATATGCAACGACTATCATCGAACCACAGAGCGTTACTGCTATCGCAACAGAGTACATAACGGTTCGTTCTGCCCTGTATACTGATTTTGCACCAAGATTCTGACCGACCAGAGAGCCGGCAGATTGTTGGAGTCCAAGCAATGGCATGTTCACAAGCCCCATCAATCTCATCCCAATTCCAAATGCAGACAGAAGTGCAGGGTTATGGAATTGAGAAATAATGTTCATAAAAATCATTCCTGAGCCAGTGTTTAGAAGATTTGAAAAAGCTGGTGTAGCACCGATTCTTGTCATATTCCAGAGCATCTTGAAATCTGGTTTCAGCAAACCCCTGAGATTTATTTTTATTCCTCGTTCCACAAGAGCAAATCTAACCGTTGGAAATTTTAGTCTGTATCTGAAATGATTATTCTCTTTTCGGGGGAATAATACCTTGATAGCTTTGATAAACACTAACTTTTTTCCTGTTGACAAAAGCGTCAACCCAAGAACAAATGCACACATCTGGGCAAATACCGTTGCAAGTGCTGCACCCGCCACACCCATCCTTGGAAATATTCCAATACCAAGGATCATAAACGGGTCAAGAATGATGTTTATCAAAACTGACAGAAGTGTCAGGAACATACTCGTTTCAGCGTCTGATGTACATCTGAAAATCGTGTTAAACGTGAAATATGTGAAATAGAATGGAATCGCCAGAACTATGATAGTCCCATAACTTATCGCAATCCCCATTATTGACTGTCCAGTATTTGGATCAACGACAGTATCTGCTCCTGCAAATCCCAGAAACAATCTCAGAAGAAGTAATCCAAGAACTGCTCCAATGATACCAAAAGTGAACTTGAAGATGATGGTTTGTTCAGATGCCCAAGCCGCTTTTTTGAAATCTTTCTCTCCCCAGTAACGAGAGATTATCGATACCGAACTGAGCCCAAAAAGATTGTTAAAGATGAACATAAACATGAACACCACACCGAACAAAACAAGTGCCGCTTGTGATTGAACCGCAAGGAATCCACCCAACAATCCAATCCAGATAAGATCGATTATGTCATGAATATTTTCAAAAAATCTTCCCATTATTCCAGGCCACGCCATCGCAATAAGATTCTTAAAAATACTTCCTTTTGTGAAATCTCTATCAGTTTCCATAAGTTGATTTGTATTTATATTCCTTGGTTATGTTTGGTCAAGTGAAATCGTTTAATTTTTTATGTTTGCATAAAGTTCCTGATTCATGCTATAATGAAATCATGCACGAACTAGGAATCGCAAACCAAGTATTTGAACTCCTCGTAAAAGAAGGGGAATCCCGCAAGGCAACCGTGAAAGGTGTCGATCTAATAATCGGCAGAATGTCTGGAATAATGCCAGATTCACTGGTTTTTCTTCTTCAGACAATTTCCCAGGGGAGCATCTGCAACGACCTGACCATCAACTTTGAACTCGTTGACCCAGAGCTTGTGTGTGCCGATTGCAAAAATAAATTCAGTGCGAAGGAATACGACTTCACCTGTCCAAAATGTGGAAGTGGTGATTGTAAAATAGTTGCAGGCGATGTTCTGATTGTAGAAAAAATTCATCTGGAGGTAAACGATGGAACTTAAGATAAACAAAAAGGTTGACTTCAAAACTGAAGAGATTGCAAATCATCTGAAAAAGGTTTTTGATTCAAAGGGAATTCTTGTACTCAACATGATAAGTTCTCCTGGCTCTGGAAAAACATCGTTGCTTGAAAAAACTCTTTCCAGATTCAAAAATGACTACAGGCTTGCGGTCGTTGAGGGGGATCCAGCAACCAATCGTGATGCAAGAAGGCTTGAAAAAATGCACGTTCCCGTCTCCCTGATAAACACCTCCGGAACTGGTTCATCATGTCATCTGACAGCCGGTCAGGTGCTGGATGCAATTGAAGGCTTACCACTCGACGATCTCGATATTATCTTCATCGAAAATGTTGGAAACCTTGTTTGCCCAGCGGCATATGAACTTGGAGAGCATTCAAAAATTCTTCTCTTCTCAGTCCCTGAAGGTGATGACAAACCAGCTAAATACCCCCTTGCGTTCAGAGTTTCAGATTGTGTTTTAATCAACAAACTCGACCTCCTCCCATACTGTGATTTTTCAGTTGAAGCCTTTAAGGAAGATGCCATGAAAGTAAATCCCAAGCTGGAAATTCTTTCATTTTCAATCAAAAGTGGTGACGGACTCTCGGTGTGGTTTGACTGGATAGAAAACAAACTCAAAGAAGTGCGAGCGTAAAAAATACACAGAATTTATTCAGTTTGAGTTTCAAAATATTTGTGTTAATATGAGCAAATCTGAATAACCACTGGAGGTTTAATATGCTCGGATTTGCTGATTTAGCCACGTTCCTCGCCTTTACCTTAACAATTCTTGTTACGGTGGCGTGTGTGATTATTGGAATTATTCTCTGGAACAAGGACGTGTAGCATGAATGTAAACTTATCTTTATTCATCCCAATTTTAGTTGGTTTCCTTGGAATTCTTGGTTTTCTTGCCTGGCTTGGATACAAGCACACCAAGTCTGCGAAGGATTATCTCCTTGCCGGTGGCAGTGTTAATCCATACATGATGGCACTCTCATATGGTGCCGCATTCATTTCAACAGCCGCAATCGTTGGTTTTGGCGGACTTGCCGGAATGTTTGGATTCCAGATGATGTGGGTAGTATTTGCAAATGTTGGAGTTGGAATATTGATTGCATACCTGGTCTTTGGAAAACGAATGAGACAGATGGGTCAAAATCTCAAATCTCATACATTCTCTGAGTTTCTTGGAAGACGATTCAATTCAAAATTCATGCAGTGGTTCTCAGGACTTGCAATTTTTATTTTCATGCCACTTTATGCTGCAGCTGTAATGCGTGGTGCCGCTGAGTTTATGGTTCCAATTTTTGGAATCAACATTGGCTGGCTCGCACTCATCTACATTTTGATTGTTGCAATTTATGTAATCACCGGTGGACTTAAGGGCGTAATCTATTCAGACGCATTCCTTGGATCAATCATGCTGGTTTCCATGATTGCACTAGTTATTTTCATTTATTCAAAATTAGGCGGAATAGTGCCTGCCCATACCCAACTCACCGAGATGGCAAAACTTGTACCAGAGAGTCTAGCAAAAGGTGGTCATGTGGGGTGGACAGCATTCCCTGTTTTTAATTCCAAATTCTGGTGGCTAACCATCTCAACTCTCACAATGGGAATTGGAATTGGAGTACTTGCTCAACCACAGCTCCTTGTCAGATTTATGACAGTCAAAAGAAATCGTGATCTAAATAGAGCAATGATCATTGGTTCAATATTTATCCTGGTTGTTGTGGGTGGTGCTTTTATCACAGGTGCATTGTCCAATGTTCTATTCCAAGCTGACCAGGGAATGACTGCAATCCAGGTAGCAGGCGGAAATCCTGATCAAGTTATCCCTCAGTTCATCACAACCTACATGCCTCAAATCTTCATCTACATATTCCTGCTCACTCTGATTTCTGCTGGAATATCAACCTCCTCTGCACAGTTTCACACAATTGGAACTGCACTTGGAAAAGACATCATCGAAGACAATATCAAAAAAGGAAAGAAGAGTCTTAAAAACACACTCCTTTGGAAACGAGTTGGTATCGCGATTGCGATTGTGTTCACGTTCCTGCTGGGGATTTATGTGTTGCCAGCTGGAATTGTTGCAAAGGGCACAGCATTCTTCTTTGCAATTGCCGCTGGCATGTTCCTTGCTCCCGTCATTGGAGCATTGTTCTGGAGAGGAGCAACAAAGGCTGGAGCAATCTGGTCAATGCTCGTTGGTTTGGGAATGTCCATCATGTGGACACTGGTTTTCAACGGTGGGACACTTGGAATAAAATCTCTGACAAGCATTGCACCACTAAAATATATGGAGCCAGGAATTGTCGGGTTAGTATTCTCAATCATCACCCTATTCGTTGTTTCTGCCATGACCAAAAAAATGCCAGGCGAACACGTTTCCATGTGCTTTTCCAAGGATGCACCTGCTGAGAACTAAAACTCCCAATCGATAATTAAATCCCTTGTGGATGAAATCCATCTGACGGTTGCACCCAAAGATTCAGCAACCGAGCGAAAGGGGACGAGAGTTCGTCCCCTTTCTATAATTGGACCAACATCAATCTCGACTCGCACTCCATTGAACTCAGCATAATTTTTGTACGCCCAGTAACGCAAGATTGTACCACCTCTATTTATTGTTACTTTTTTCGTTTCCTGTTCCCAGTCAACTTTGCATCCAAAGGTTTCTGCGATGAATCTGATTGGAACAAGCGTTCTCCCGTCTTTTATCCTTGCTGGAACATCCAGCCTGACAGGCTCACCATTTACCAGCACATCAACAGAATTTGGTTTCATTTCGATTCGTAATCTTGGGTCGGTTGTGAACTCGATTGTTTTAACTGAGTGCCATCTTTCCATCATCTTTTTGTTTGGGGCAGGGCAAGAATTACACATAATCTTTAGCGGGATACTAAAGAAAGAACCACCCGGCAAGTCCATACATTCAAATTCAATAACATGCTTTGCAACCCCATTTTTCTGGAAAAGTTGAATTGTTTTTCCAGGAGTATCAGCAAAATCACCGACTTCAATTATTATCTCACGGTTGATTTCATCTGTCGTTGAAACTTCAATTTCAAATCTTCCAGATTCTGTTCGTTTGAAATATGGAATATCGGTTGGTAAAATATTTACATCGTAACAAGGAGAGCAAGTTTGACATTCTTCTTCTCCGTTAGCCAAATCAAACGTAAACCTGACACTGACCATTTCATCAAGACCAGATTCTTCGTACTCACCATCTTCTTTTTTTAGAGGATCCATTGTTTTAAAAAATATTCGGAAGTCATTTTCACCACTGCAAAACGCTGGATCATCAACATCAATAAACACATTGTAATCATAGATTCTTTGACTGCTTCTGTGGGATACATTTTTTCTCCGAACCTGAACAGACTTGCATCTCTTGCCTGCCTCAAAAGGATTTCCAGAGATTGCACCTGGTGAGACCTTCCCATCCTCTCTCCCTGTGATTATCTGCATTTCAAATTTTACAGAATTATTTGAAACATCGAATTCACCAAGAAACAGGTTTCTTGGGTTCACCTCAACATATCCGCATTCCTGCCAGCTTTGAAGCTGACCATCTGAGGTAATCATGCGTAATTTATTTTCGTGGATTAGAATTTCACTTCTGACAGAATGAATCAATCTTCTCTTCCAGATTTGATTTCCGTCAAAGTCCAGACCCACAAAATCTTTATTCCTGTCAACGAAATAAATAATATCTCTGTTTGAAGAGAGTGGTGCTGAGACCGGTGCAAACGTTTCTTTTTGCCAGACAATCTCTCCAGTGTTTGAGTTTATTGTAGTGACTGTTCCCGAGTCATCAGCCGTGACATATTTCCCATTTTCATGGACACCCCTGGAGTGGACAGCACCAGGAATTTTTGTTTTCCAAACAGGTTCTCCGGTCGTTGAGTTTATCCTAAAAACAGTCCCGCTCATTGAACCAATGATAATGTATCCGCCATCGACAACAGGCTCCGCCTCAAACCAACCATCACCCTCAAAAACCCAGAGAATTTCACCGGTGAATCTGTTCAAACAATGAACTTTGTCATCATCTCCACCAAAGATTATTCTTTCAGAAATGATGCACGGAGTACTCCAGATTGGAGCGATTGTTTTGTACTCAAAAATCTTTTCACCAGTTTCTAAATCCAGACAATAAAAACTCTCGTCGGCACTCCCAAAATATATTCTATCATCCTTGATAACCGGCTTCCCAACGATTGCATTTCTGGCTTTATACCTCCAAACAATATCTCCAAACGGAAGCGACACCTTCGCAAGAGTTCCAGCTTTTGTTCCAATAATTACCGATGAACCAACGACAACAGGTGCAGAAATAATATCGCTCTGGTCAATCGAAATGTGCATCCAGAAACTTTTACCAACCATGTAAACAAGCTCACCTTTGCCCGTTCCAAAAAGAAATCCTGAGCTCCAGGGAACTGGTGCATATTTTGAAATATAACTTGATTTTATGTCGTTGCTTGAAATCATTTTGAAGGGGGGTGCAGGTTCAGAGGGAAAATTTGCTTTTCCCGTAGCTGGATTATTTCCAGGAAACACCATCGTTACCAACAAAAATATCAAAATATACTTTATCCACGTTCTCATACTGTTAATACGATACAAGATTGTTCTCAGTTCGATTATTCATTTTTGAATATGATTGACATCCCACATACTAACTAATATAGTAAGAACAGATTCAACTTCACGACAACAACATCTACTAGAAATAACAGAAAGGAAAGATGTGGTACCGAAGAAGGGACTCGAACCCCCACCCAGTTGCCTGGACATGGACCTGAACCATGCGCGTCTACCAATTTCGCCACTTCGGCACAAATTCCTCAAACCCAAAACAACCAAAATTCCAATTCTCTAGTTGTTATGAATCGTGAACAGTATATAATCGAACCTTATCTCAGGTCAAGGACTCAAATAAATCTGAGAACAGGACAAGGAGTTTTTAAATGAACACAATCGAAGATATTTTTGCAAGACAGATAATCGATTCCAGAGGAAATCCAACGGTTGAAGTAGACGTTAGAACAACAGACGGGACAACGGGAAGGGCTGCAGTTCCATCCGGTGCATCAACCGGTATCAGAGAAGCACTTGAGCTAAGAGACGGAAACCCGAACTTTTACATGGGCAAATCTGTTGAACAGGCAGTGATGCACATCAACGAGACCATCAGCGACGAGTTGTTTGACTTTAATGTTTATGACCAGGCAGCAGTCGATCAGCTGTTGATTGATTTAGACGGGACAAAAAACAAAGGCAAGCTGGGAGCAAATGCAATCCTTGCAGTCTCCATGGCAGTTGCAAGAGCCGGAGCAAACTCCCTCAACATGCCACTCTATCGTTATCTTGGCGGAACAATGGCAAACCATTTACCCGTTCCCATGATGAACGTGATAAATGGTGGAGCACACGCCGACAACAATCTTGACCTTCAAGAATTCATGATATTTCCATCTGGTGCAAAATCATTCTCAGAGGGGTTGAGAATGGGGATTGAGATTTATCACACTCTAAAAAAACTCTTGAAGGATAAAGGACTTTCAACGGCAGTCGGTGACGAAGGTGGATTTGCTCCAAATCTTGAGAGCCACGAAGAGGCATTCCAGCTGATGATGAAAGCCATCAAATCTGCGGGATACAAACCAGGTGATGATTGTAGTTTGACTATCGATTCTGCTTCATCTGAGATGTGGAAAGATGGGAAATACCAGTTTGAAGGAAATCAAATCAGTGCGTACGATTTGAATGCCTGGTATGAAAAAATGGTCGAAAAGTATCCGATCGTTTCCATCGAAGACGGAATGGCAGAACAGGATTCTGATGGTTGGAAGCTTCACACAAAATCTCTCGGCAAAAAAATCCAGATTGTTGGTGATGATGTTTTCGTCACCAACCCAGAAATTTTTGCCCAGGGGATAGAAGACGAAATCGCAAATTCTATTCTAATAAAACTAAACCAGGTTGGCAGTGTCAAAGAGACATGGGAAACGATACAGATGGCAAAAAAACATGACTACAAATACATTATTTCCCACCGCTCAGGAGAGACAGCAGACAGCTTTATCTCACACCTTGCGGTTGCATCTGCCAGTGGACAGATAAAAACTGGAGCTCCTGCAAGGATTGAACGTGTTGAAAAATACAACGAACTTCTTCGTATCGAAGAAGAACTCGGTGAAAATGCCACCTACGGCATAATCTGAGGAGAAAAGAAAAATGAAAAAATTTATCACACTTCTTTTGACGATAGCACTAATCGTGCCACTCATGTCAATCAATGCCATCTCTAAAACTGATTGGCCAAACATGTTCAAGGATCCAGCCCACACAAATTACCAACCAGATGCAATGATCCCCGATGTGATGCAGAGAAACTGGGTTTATTATCCAGAGGGTAATCGAATCTTCTCGCACGTTGCAAAAGATGATCGAATTTATCTGGGTGATTCAGCTGGATTTATTGTCTGCCTTGACCAGAGCAATGGTCAAGAAATTTGGAAGTACGAGATTGGGGCAAAAGGCATGATCTCAATCGGAATCACAAAAGACAGGTTGAGTTACATATGTCAGATTGACAACACCCCAAAAAAAGAAGAAGAAGGCACTCCTGGTGGTGGCGGTAAAGGTGGACGTGGAGGCGGAGGTGGTGGTCGTCATCCAATGAGCGTCTCCGAGCCATTATCAGTATTAGCAGACGGTGACATTGGCTCAATCATAGGTTTCATCTCCCTTGAAAATGGTGCAGAGCTTTTCAAGGACACCGTAATCGAACCAGAAAAAATTGTCGCAGGTCTTGTAACCGATGATTTTATTTATCTTGCTTACAGCAAAATGGACGATGATGGTACAACCGGAAGCTCCAGAATTGTTTGCATGAATCCAGAAGACAATACTGAAGCTTGGACACTCACATATGATCTTTTAGTTCAAAACCTATTCACAAAAGGTGATGGACATCTCTACATTTCAGCTTTAGAAGCCCTTATTGATGAAGAGAATCCAATGAACAGTAAGGTATTGGATGCATCAATTGTGGCATTCACGCTTGATGGAAAAATTGCTTGGGAAAAGAAATTAACCGACAAACAGAGAGTAGGTATGATTTCATATGCAGACGGTGTAATCTATTACCCATTCATGCAGATGCCTGAAAATCCAAGTATGCGATCGATGCCACCAACCTTTATCGTTGCCGCAGACGCAACAAATGGTGAAGAAAAATGGAGATTCTCTCTTAAACAGATACCAAATCCAAATGGTGAAGAAAAAATTGATGAGGGAGTTTTTTATGGCTCACCTGCAATCACTGATTATGGACTTGTGGTTCAGTGTGCAGTAAATCATACATTATGCCTTGATAAAAATGGTGGAACTCTCAAATGGATCAATGAAACACCTGGTGGTTTTGCTTTCACAAGCATGCAGATTGCATGCTCAAAAGATAAAATAGTCAGCTCACGAGGAAGCAAATTCTCAATCGCAAAAGCTACAACCGGTGAAATTATTTTTACAGATGACACGAAGATGCCAGGCGGACTACCAATTGGCGGAAGAACACCAATCATGCCAATTCCAATCATTGCAAATGACAAAGTTTTCATCTGTGGTGACAGATTGATTTGCTATGGTGAAAAAATTATTGGTCTCTACTCCGACCCAATGAAAATCAAAATTGACCAGATTTATCCAGACGAAGTCAAAAAGAGAAAAGTCAGAGTATTCTACAACGATACCGGCGAAATTGACGGAACACTAACCGTTTCAGCCGATTGGATGACTCTCTCTTCAACCGAATACAAAACACTCTCTCAGACATATGAGGTGACTCTTTCAGCCGTTGGTCTTGAGCCGGGTGAATACACCGGAACAATCGATGTTACATCCACAGTTGGCGATCTCTCAATCCCCGTTGAAATGGTGGTTGCACCAAAACCTGCAATCAAACTAACAATCGAGCTTGAAGACAAAACAATCACAAATGAAAATCCATTCCCAATCTCAGGTGTTACAGTTCCAGGTGCAACCCTCACAGTTTCTGGAAGACCAATCGCTGTGAAAACAGATGGCACATTTTCCGATGAAATTCCAATCAAAGAGGGAATCAACAAACTCCTTTTCCACGCTGAAGATGGAGATGGAAATGTCGCAGACATCACAAAAATTGTGGTGCTTGATGATAGAAAACCAATAATTCGAGTCAATCTTAGAGATGGTACAAAAATCATGGAACTCCCACATGAATTCCAGGGAAGCACAGAGGTGGGGTCAAGATTACTCGTGAACGATGAACCTGTTCAGGTTGCAGATAATGGTGAATTCATCGTGATTCTCGACAATCTTGAAGACGGCGAACACACGGTTGTGATGATCGCAAAAGACCTTGCTGGAAACACCTTCAAACTTGAGAGAACAATTATCATTGACGCAACTGCTCTACCACTTGAACTCGATCTCCCAATGCCTGGATTTGCCGGCTCAAAAGAAAAGACATATACCCTCACGGGAACAACCACCCCCATGACAACTGTCATCGCATCAGTTGAAGAAGTTCCTCGTGGCTATGGGATGTCTGATGCTGAAGGAAAGTTCTCTCTTGAGATAGCGTTTGAAGAGGATGGACGGTACCCAGTAAAAGTAGTCGCACAAACTCGTGAAGGTAAATCTTCAAAGCCCGTTGAATTCATGTTGATTATTGATTCAACTCCACCCGCTCTCGAATGTGAAATCCCAGATATTGTCAACGAACCAATACTGAAACTCACCGGTAAAACAGAACCAATGACAAAAGTTTTTGTAAACGACAAAGAAGCAACAATTGACGAACTCGGCAATTTCACAGCAGAAATTGAACTTAATAAAGGATTGAATTCAATCACAATCAAAGCAATCGACATGCTCGAAAATGAAACCGTGATAGAAGGCTATGTCAAGTACGTTGAAGCAGTTGCCGTCAAATCGATAAGCATGAAACTCTGGGTAAACCAGTCCAAATTTGTTGTAAACGGAAAAGAAGCCACACCGC
>CBDUSO010000012.1:0-58911 GCA_965370295.1 uncultured bacterium | reverse complement strand
ACCCTGGATTCCGTGTCAAGCACGGAATGACGGAGGTTGGGAATGGGTTGTAAACACTATAAAAAATAGGGACAGGTTTGAAACCTGTCCCTACGGAATTGTAATTTTAATCGTAAAGAAGTAGTCCTACTCCAACGCCGAATAAACCTCCATCAACAACGAATCAATATATTCTGAATAAGTGCCTTCACCATCACCCATTGTTGAGATAGAAACCTTGTCCATCTCGTATTCATTTGCGATTTCATCAGCGATCACGGCACCAAATTCCGGCTCAACAATGACCAAGTTTACATCATCTCTTTTTGCAATTTCTGAAATAATTTCTTTTTTGGATGGATCGGGCATCTGTGTTGGGGTGTCGTAGGTGTATCCTGCAAAGTCAATTCCCAAAACATCTGTGATTTCATTCCAAACTTTTGTCATTCCGATGAAGGCTTTTCCGTGGAGTTTTCTGAATCTGTTCTGCCAGTTGTCTTCGAGTGTTGCGAGGGTTACTTCCATTGAATATGCGTTGCTCTTCACACCAAAAGAACCTTCAATATTTTCCTCAAGAATTGGTGCAAGCACGAGTACAATTTCACGCATGGCAGAAATATCCAGGTAAATGAAGGGATTATCGTTGTCAAACTCTGTCAGTCCTCGCTCGATAGCAGATTCAAGAAGGTTGAAAGATGAAATATCACCGATATGGTCGTTCATCCAACTGTCAATTTCCCCACCGTTTAGTAGGACAAAATCTGCTTTTTTGATTATTGCCAAATTCGCTTCAGTCGGTTGGAATGTGAATGGAGAATTGCCGGCTGGCATCACGCACTCAACATCAACCCAATCACCAAGAAGCTCTGTCAACATGCACTTCAGAGGCGGAATTGATGTGACAGCAAGTGGCTTTTCTTCAGTTCCACAACCACCAAAAACACCAACCAACACAAAAACAGCAACCATAACGAGGATTGTTTTCTTCATACAGTGGATTCTACCTGTTTATTTTTTTCCTGCAAGCCAAAAGAAGAGTATCAATAGTTTGAAATTTGGATAGTTTGGCTTGAGGGACTCCACAGAACTTTCAGTTCCAGATTTTCAGAGAGAAATCTCAAAGGAATCAATGTTCTGTCATTGATGATAATTGGTGTTACTTCGGAGTTATTTGGGTCAATCTGCACTTTGGTTCCGTCAACTTCAGCAATATTTTTGTTTATCCAGAGGTTCACCGTGATATCCTCGCATGAATTGTTTTTCAAAATACATGTGACTTTTCTCTCTTCGCTGTCCCAGGAGATTTTACCATCCATTGGCTCGATGATGTATCTTGCAGGAATAAAAGCACGGTCGTTGATTATTTCTGGACTCATATCCATCTGTTTGTTCTTACCATTTACCGAGCATTGCCTGTCGCCAACTTGAAAAACTATTCTTGTCTGGTGAGGTTCTTCTTTGAATGTTTCAAGGCAATAAAGATGTCCATCCTTTGAGCCAAAATAGATAAAGCCATCAAAAACTGCGATGGAGCTGTGAATCGCTCGACCAGTTTTGAACTTCCAGATTGTTTTTCCATTTTTGCCTGACAGGCAGTAGAGGTGGCTATCTCAGGATGGAACCAGAACATATTTGTCATCTGCTACAGGTGAATCAACAATTCGGTTGTTTGTTTTAAAATTCCAGATAATCTTGCCATCATCGATATTCAAGCAAAAAAATAATCCATTTTCGCAACCGGTGAACAACCGATTATCTGAAATTGCAAAGGAATAAGTTCTATCAGGCATTTTTGTTTGCCACATGAGTTCACCGGTACTGGCATCCAAACAGGTTACTCCATATGATCCAATTCCTCTGAGCTTTAATCCGATAAATATCTTTCCATCATGGATAGCAGGCATGCTCTTGTGATCGGCATCAGCTGACGGTGAACCAACGTTTCTTTTCCACTTCAAAGTGCCAGTATCCGCATTGATACAATAAACATGCCTGTCTTCTGAGACAACAAAAATGTTGTTCTCTGATTTTACAGGTGATGAAAATATGCAATTTTCAGTTCGAAACTTCCATTTGAGTTTTCCGCCAAGGGTCAAACAGTAGAGATACCAATCCTTAGAAACAAAAAACACACAATCATCAGAAACTATCGGGCAAGAGACAATGCTCTGGTGTACATCATATTCCCAAATAAGCTTTCCGTTAGATAGATTCAAACATGAGAACATCCCGGATGAATCACCAAGAAACAACTTTCCGTCATGAATTGCCTGGTAAAAACTATTTCCCGCAAGCTCCTTGTTCCATATTTCGTCACCACTTTTTCTGTCCAGACAATAAACAGACTTTTTGTTATTTCCAAAAATAACAAACTCATCGTTTACAGTGGGTGAATATACGAAGCTATCTTTTATTTGAAACTTCCACAAAAATCTGTGACCACAGCCTTTGAGTTTGTTGTCTTCAGAAATCATTCCGTTTCTCTGGTTGTTACCACCCAAAGTATTCCAGCCTGTAAAATTATCTGCCTGCAATCCTGTAGGGAACACCAGACAAAGCACCATACAAATAAGCAGAAATCTTCTCATATGATGCTATGGTATCACAATTGACTGAGTTTTTCAAACTCCCTGTCTGCCGTCTTCCCATTCAGCTTTGCCGGGGAGTGTTCCGTTTTCTATCACTGGGATTGGGTAATCACCATTCAAGCATGCGGTGCAGAAATCTTCTTTGCTACCCCCACAAGATTTGATTAGTCCGTCATAAGAAAGGTATTGGAGAGAGTCGGCTCCAATATGTTTGCATATCTCAGGGATTGTCATCTGGGATGCAATCAAGTCTTTTTTTACACCGGTATCAACACCATAAAAACAGGGGAATTTTATTGGTGGGGAGGAGATTCCAAGGGAAATCTTCAGGACTCCCGCTTCTCGAAGTTTGTTGATGAGGACTCCGGTTGTTGTTCCTCTAACAATCGAATCTTCGATGACTTTAATTCTTTTCCCTCTCACCATTCTTTTCATGACGTTCAGTTTTATACGGACTTTCTCTTTTCTTTTTTCTTGTCCTGGTGAGATGAAGGTTCTTCCAACATAGTGATTTTTTACAATTGCAGGAACAAGTGGAATCCCTTTTTCCTGGGCGTACCCATTTGCGGCTGGGTTGCCAGATTCTGGAACAGGGATTACGAGTTCACAGTCGCAGTCTTTGTCTTCTCTTGCGAGCTGTCTGCCCATATCAAATCGTGCTTGCCAGAGGAGTTGGTCTCGGATCACAGAATCGGGACGTGCAAAGTAGATATATTCAAAAACGCAGACTCTGCCTAGCTTTCCGGCATCGGGATAGGTGGCTAAGGTTTCAAGTGTTGCAAGATCAACGATTTCACCAGGGTTTACGTGTCTGACAAACTTTGCACCAACAGCATCTAATGCACAAGATTCTGATGAAAGAACTCCTGCCCCTTCAAGTGTTCCAAGCGAGAGTGGTCGGATTCCAAGTGGGTCTCTGAATGCCAGCATTCGACCGTTGTACAGAAGACCTGCGGCGTATGTGCCATGAACATATTTCATCAGCTTCAAGATTCCAGCAACAAGATCATTTTTTCGCTGAGCGTTGTAGAGAACATCTTTTGCAAGAAGTTCACCATCGTTTGTTGAGAGGAAGGTCATCCCTTTTTCCTGGAGGAAGTATCTCTGCTCGGTGTAGTTTACGATGTCGCCGTTGCTTGCAATCCACAGGCTTCCGGCGTTGTGCGGTTGGGCGTTTTCTGCTGTATTTCTTCCTTTTGTGGAGTACCTTACATGACCAAGGGAGTGAGTTCCTTTGATTCCATGGAGTCTGCCATCTGCAAACACGTCAACAACATTGCCAACGTCCTTCAGTACTTTTGACGTAATATTTGGTGGTCTCCATGAAACCATTCCGCATGCTTCCTGACCCCTGTGTTGAAGAGCCATCAGCCCAACGTATGTCAGATACGCCGAATTCTTATGTCCAGCAACTGCAAAAACACCACATTCTTCGTGCATTGTTTCACCCCTTGTTCAGGTTATATATTTCAGTGTTTGTGGTGTTTTGTCAAGGAAACAAGAGGTGTTTTTTGATTTCATGTTGGTGCTTGGTGCTGAATCCAAGTCATGGGGCATAGGTCAGGATTATCTCTTTTGATTTTGCAATCCATTCAACCTCGCAACCCAGACTTTCTGCAAGGAAACTACCAAAGTATTTTCACTCCCTCCAAGTATCTTAGAACTGAAACACCATCTTATTCGTATAGGTGGTAGAGGTGACAATATGAAAAAACTACTTGGGTTATAATGATATTGTACCGGAAAGGAGTAATTGAATGAAGAAAACATACAGAAATATTATCAAGATAAGAGCCATTTTACTCATCTTGGTTTTGATTTCGTCATCGCTTATGCTATCGATAACTACTAAACCAGTAATGAGTACTAGAAGGAACCCTGATAGTGTATACCCACGATTTGCAAAACAATGGACTTTTCAAATAAACAATATAAAAGAAGAAAAACTGGAAATCGTAAAAACATGGAGAACCCCTCTTTGTGTTTCCAGAAAAATTGGTGAAAAAACCTACGAAATTTATCAGATAGAGAGCAAACGAGGAAAAGGGGAATTGATCAGTACTATTACTATTGATAATTTTGAAAGTGTCTATCTCATCGGTTATAAGTATCTTCTAGTGAGAGACACAAGCCAAATCTCAAATGATATTCTGGGCTTGAAGCTCATTGACATATATCTTTCTCCTCCAAAAATAGTCTGGGAATATCATGATAAAGTCAATATGGATACTTTTTTTATAAGATTGGGGAATAGCATTATTTATGCAAATTTTGCAGATGGGCTTGTGGAGATAGGTATAAACAAAGGCACTGTCCAAAAAAAGAAGATAGACATTTCAGATATGGTTTCATGTTATTGGGGTGGCACCCTTTATCTTTCACCATCTAGTGATGCAATCGGTTATATAGGTTACAACTACAAAGAAATAGAGTGGATTTTCAATAAACAAGATACAAAATATCAGCTGTTAAATAATTACTCATTCCTTTCCGTGGATGTACAAAATAACAGGAGTATAATCGAATACGAACCCGAAGAGGAAATCGTAACAGAAACACCAATAAAAAAAGGTATCCTAATTTCAATTAATGAAAAAGACATCTGGGAAGCATATCACAAGGTACACATTGGTGATGATTGCTGGTTATATCTACCAGTCAGGAATCAAGATACTATCACTATCTCAAAAATAAATCAGGGGACAGGTGATGTAAAATGGCAAAAGAAATTTGAAAGGAACGATTACAGAATATTGTTTTTGGATGATGACAGCTCATGCATCACTCTGATTGACCTCATGAAAAATGGGGAAAATGCAATCGCAAAAATTGACCAGAACGGTGAAATGCATGTCATGCAAAAAAATATCGGTATCACCGGTAATTGTGAAAAAGTTTCCTATAATGGCAACCTGAATTTGTTTATTAAAAATAACTCAATTGAAGCCTGGGGTCTTGCAACAAAAAAGCTGGGATTTCTTCTTGATAAAAGTTATTATATTCAAGATGATGAATATTGGAATGCAATCGAAATGGATTCTTCGCCAACAATCCTACAAGACAGAACATACCTCCCCGCAAGATACGTCACAGAACCACTCGGTGGTCAGGTATTTTGGGATGGTGAGCAGAGGAAAGTAATCTGCAAGTTGGTTGCTCCAGATAATGCAGAGACTGAAGACTACAAAGAGAATGTTGTTGAGCTCTGGATCGGAAAACCAACAGCAAAAGTGAACGGTGTGGAAGTCCAGATTGACCCGAACAATCCAGATGTAGTTCCAACAATAATCAATGACATAACAATGGTGCCAATGAGATTCCTTGCCGAGTCTCTTGGGTGTGAGGTTGAATGGATCCCAGAAACCAAGAAGATAATATTGACATACACCCCATAATCACCCCGACAATAGCACCCCTGTTTGCCTTTAATCACAACATGTGATACTATCAAAGCTAGTGAAAAGAATATATCAGGGGTTTAGATGCGGATAATGATTTTTATCTCAAAACTGAATAACAATAATATTTCGGATTGTGAGTGGTGTGATAAATGAGTTGCTGTGTTGCTGGCCGGGAAACGTCATCTCTTCCCTGAGTTGAACTCCAACAGTTTTTCCCAGTCAATCACGCCTGTTATCAGACAGAATTTGTTCAGAAGTTCTCTGGAAAATTTGTTGATGGTTTTAGAATATTCCTGGTTGAAGTTGTCATTCTTTTCTTTTGCTTTGTGTCCGAGGGGTTCGATGAGCTTGGTGTACAAGTCTTCATCACCAGAGATTAATCCCCAGAATCTTTGACCACAAATTTTTTGGAATATTCCATTGTCTGAGTAGGCTTTGCCATAACAGCAACCGTTTATTGCTTCAACCTTTGAAATGTCAGCATTTTGCCTGAGGACTTGTTTTGCACGTTTGAAATTATCACCCAATTTTTTTATCTGACTGCTGTTTCCCCAGTTTGGACCTGATTTTATCGAGATGATGTATCTGGTGTTATCTCTGGTAAACTCAAGGTCAACGCCCTCAATTCCAGATTTCAAGCCATCATAAACTTGTGAACACACAAAAATTGCAATCTCCTCAAGAAGATTGCCAAACATTCCTTCCTCCTGGGAGGAAAGATGGGCAGACAGGATATTCCTGACCAATTCTTCAGCAGTTAGAATATTTTTGCTTCTAAAGAGATATGGATTTTTCCTTTTCAAAATATCCAGGAGTTTGAGTGTTTGTATTTTGGTTATTCTTTTCTTGTGAAATACGTCTACTCTCTCGTCTATGAAAATTTTGAGCTTGTTGTAATCAAGCATACTCAAACTCTTTGATTTTGCCGGCATTTTCTACTTTTTCACTGCTCAGCGATTCGATTGTTCTATCGCAATATTCCTTTGAAATATCTATCCCGACTGCTCGTCTTTCATTTTTCAAAGCGACCCTGACAGTTGTCCCTGAGCCCATGAACGGGTCAAGCACTATATCCCCAGGGAGTGTAAACAATTTTATGAACCATTCAGGCAGGGCTGAAGGGAAAACCGCACTGTGATTTTTGTTTGCACACTCAGTTGAAAGATGCAAAACATTGTCGGGGTAAACCGTGTCCTTGCCAATCCAGTTGGAAATATTTTTTCCAAATCCGCTTCCGACCTTTGAGTTATCTCTGATTTTATCAGTCTTGCTCAGGTTGTTCAGTCGGGTTTTTGACCAGTCACCAATCGGTACCTTGACAGCATCTTGGTACATGTTGAATTTTTTACTCTTGTTAAACTGCAGTAATCTCTCCCACCCGTCACGAAACCTGTTTGGCCATTTCCCCGGATAGCTGTTTTTTTTGTGCCAGATAAATTCCTCTGTCCAAAACCAACCCTGTTTTCTCATTGCCAAAATCAGTTCAAGAACGTAGGTGTGCCTCTCTCCGTTCATGGCTTTCTCTTTGATGTTTAGAATGAAAGTTCCTGTTGGTTTCAACACCTTTAAGAGTTCGTCGGAAATGGGAAGAAACCATTCAACATATTTATTTGGATGAATACCACCGTAAGTGTTTTTTCGCTGGTCAGCATATGGAGGTGAGGTGACGACGAGGTCGACAGAGTCAGTCTGTATCTTGCCAAGAGCAACCCTGCTGTCTCCACAGATAATTCTTGCCATGCCCATCTTCTTATCGCTAATCTTTTTTTTCGCCACTCACATATTGTAACATGGTGAGGGAGGACTGCAAGAATTTAGAGGAGAGACAAAAAAAGCAGTTCCTGCAAAATTACGTTTGACTATTGTGCAATTTTCTATAGCCTTAGGGTTGTGGGGAAAAGTGCTAAGCGAATTGTAACATGTTTGTCGTCAATTGATTTTGATGCTCTGGCTGCGATATTATGTGTGTGCAAACTCTATCCCGAAACTATCGCGATTAAGCATGATGCAATCGAAAAACAGGTTGTCAGGTTTTTAGGAATACACAGAAATCTTGTTGAATTTGTCAATCTGAAATCCATTGATATGGAGTCGGTTGAGACTGTTACAATCGTTGATACAAGACCATCGCAGAGAGTTAGAGATTATCTGAAAAAATTCCCGAAGGTGAGAAGATGTGTGATTGTTGACCATCATGACACTACTGAGGAATCTGAGCTTGATCATTTTACGATATTTAGAAAAGCAGTTGGTTCCACAACAACAATGCTCGTGCCACTTCTAAAGAAAAGAAAAATTTATATTTCACCACAGGAAGCAACCCTTATGTTGATTGGGATTTATGAGGACACAGCATCACTGATCGCACCCACCACAAAACCTGAAGATTTAGAGATTGCATCACATCTGATGTCGCTTGGTGGAAATCTTCAGGTTGTCAGAAGATTTATCAGTTCCTCGTTGTCAAAACGTGGAAAAGATATTCTTGGGATGTTTCTTGACTCGATAGAAGTGATTCCGATGGGTGGAATCCTTGTTGCAATTGCCTGTGTCAGGTATCACAAATATGTTGAAAATCTTGCCTTCATCACTCACAAATTATTTGATTTGGTTGAAGCTGACGCAATTTTTACAGCGTCTGCATTTGCCGGGAAAACCTATTTTGTGGGAAGGTCTTTGGATGAGAGGCTTGTTGATTGTTCCAGGGTTCTCTCTCATTTTGGTGGCGGAGGACATAGAACTGCATCTGCTGCAAATATTCAAGGGGAGCTTAGTCCAGCGGTTGCATTTACCAGATTAAAAAATGTTTGTGAGGAAGAAATATCGCCACCACCAACGGTTGCTTCTATCATGAATTACCCGGTGAAAACAATCTCTCCAAACGAAACATTTCTTGTTGCAAAGGAAAAACTGAAGCGTTTTGGTCATGGTGGATTGCCTGTGGTCAATAAAGGGAAATTGATTGGAATTGTCACAAGACGCGATCTGGATAAAGTGCCACCAGAGGTTGAACACAAACCCGTAAAAAGATTCATGACTCCGAATCCGCTAACAATCGAGGCAAGTTCATCAATTGTTGAAGCCAGACGTTTGATGATGAGAAAGGGTGTCGGACGACTTCCTGTTATGGAGTCCAACGAATTGGTTGGGATAATAACTCGCTCCGATGTTCTCTCCGCTGATTTTTGGCACAGGGGTCAGGACATCGGACCATACCCGCTTCCGGAAAAATTGAGTCGCGATCAAACGAAAGAACTGTATGCCAGGTTACCGGAAAGAATGAAATTTATTCTGGAGCAGATTATCAAAATTGCATATGGGCTGGATGTCTCAGCATATCTTGTTGGTGGGGCTGTGAGAGATATTGTGCTGGACAGAGAGCCCGACGATTTAGATATTCTAGTTGAGGGGGATGCAATAAATCTTGCGTATGCGGTTTCAAGGGTGCTTGAGGGAAGGGTAGTGCCACACGACAGATTTGGAACTGCCCAAATTTTGTTGCCAGATATTAAAATTGACCTGGCATCAGCAAGAGCTGAATATTACAAAGAACCAGGTTCGCACCCAAATGTTGTCAGGACTTCAATCTATGAAGACCTCAAAAGACGGGATTTCACAGTGAATGCCCTCGCTCTCGTTTTGACGGGGTCTGATTCCTGGAAGATCATTGATGTTTGTGGCGGACTCGAAGATATAAATCAAAAAAAGATTAGCATTCTTCATAATCTTTCCTTTGTTGAAGACCCGACCAGAATTTTGAGGGCGGTCTACTACTGTGCACTCCTTCAGTTTGAATTGGACAGAAAGACCACAAGTTACGCAAAAGAAGCAGTACACACAGGGCTTCTTTCAACGGCAAAAAACGAGAGAACCGCACAAGAATTGCTCCGAATTCTTTCGCATCCACATGGAACTGAAATGCTCATAAAATTGAAAAAACTGAAAGGAATTTCGGCAATTTTTGAAAAAGCTCCGTTATACCTCTCCTCTCTGTTAAAGAGAGTGGACAGGCTCTTTGAATTTTCAAAGGAGTTGGGTTTTTCTGTGAGCCTTGCAAAGTTAAGAATACTGACACTTTCTGGTGAGATGGAAGAGAGTCAGCTCACAGACACACTTACCAGGTTGAGGCTACCTGGGAAATTTGTTGAGCAGGTAAGTGAAAGTATGAAAAACTCGCATTCTCTTAAGAAAATAATTGCCAGCGGTGACAGAGTTGAAATTTTTAAAAAAATATCAAAAGAGTCAGATGAAACAATTGTTTACTCCTGTCTGACAACCAAACTTGCATCGAGCTTGAAACTTCTGGGAATCTTGGCTAGAATCAAGAGCGTGAAACTGGAAATCTCTGGAAACGATTTAATAGATTTGGGTTTGAAGCCCGGAAAAGCTGTTGGCTCGATACTCTCTGTTGTGTTGATCGAAAAAGTTGCAGGAAGGGTGAATGGCAGAAGGGAAGAGTTGTCAATGGCAAAGAGGTTGATGAAATGAGCAATTTTTTACAGATTGTCAATTGGTTGATCTATGTTGTTCTGTTTCTGGTTTCTATCCATATCCCCAGCTTTGTGAAAGCCAGTGTTGCATATCATTTGTATGGTGATTCAACTCCAAAAGTAAATGGCAGGATGGTTTGGTGGAATCCACTTCCAAACCTCGACATTCTTGGCACAATCTCATTATTTTTCATTTATATATCCTGGTCAAAACCAATGGATTTGAGCTGGAATGATCTAAAAAACAACAGGGTTTCAAATGTATACATTGAGCTTTCTGATTGTTTCACCAGTTTGATTCTTGGTTTGATTGCCTGTCTTTTCCATCTGATGTTTTCAAAACTTCAACTGGCACTCAACCTTGATCTGAGATCCCTCATGTTCATCCTCGATATCTTTGCTTCCTTCAATATCTTCATGTTCTTTTTCAAATTGCTTCCAATCCCACAACTCCCCGGATTTCGAATTCTTACAGGGCTTTTTTATCGTAAACCTCAAGGAGTGTTTGATTCGTTGTCATTGACTCTCATGGGTACAACGATTATTGTGATACTTGCAATCTGGTCGCCAATCCCGCAGTGGTTGGGCTACCTAACGAGTTCTGTTTTGAAACCCTTTGCTGTGATGGGTTCAACATACTTACCATGGCTTGATAAAATTCCTGGAATCGGAGGATTTTAATACATATGTCAAGAATAGTTTCTGGAATGCGTTCCACAGGGCAGATGCACATTGCCCACTACCTCTCTGTCCTCAAATCATACAAAGAGATGCAGGAAAAACATGATTGTTTTTTCTTTTTTGCTGACCTTCATGTGTTTACAACCGGTGCCGATAGGGTGAGTGAGATAAAGAATAACACACTTCAACTTGCAGTTGACTGGTTTGCATCGGGAATTGATCCTGAAAAATCTGTTGTTTTTATTCAGTCCCAGGTTCCCGCTCACTATCAACTCTACTTGCTTCTCTCCATGATAACTCCAAAGGGTTGGCTTGAGAGAAATCCAACTGTCAAAGATATGATTCGCGATTACAACCTTGCAGATACTGTTGGTCATGGACTTCTTGGATATCCGGTTTTGCAGGCGGCAGATATTTTGCTCTACAAGGGTGAGATGGTGCCAATCGGTAAAGACCAGCGACCCCACCTTGAGATAACTCGTGAGATTGCCAGACGTTTCAACAAATTGTTCGGATACACTTTTCCTGAACCAAAGGAGTACCTTCGTGAGTATCCTTTAATAAAAGGAACCGATGGACAAAAAATGAGCAAGAGTTTGAACAACGCAATTTATCTGTCTGATGAAGAGAAGGTAATTGGGAAAAAAGTTGCTAGAATGGTAACTGATCCCCAGAAAATAAGGCGTGATGACCCCGGACATCCCGATGTTTGCTCGGTTTTTGAATTCCACGGTGTTCTTGGTGATGCTGAAAAGGAATCACGAGTAAGAGAATGCAAAGCGGGAACACTTGGTTGTGTTTCATGCAAAAAAGAGCTTGCTAGCAAATTGGATGAAATAATTGCTCCAATTCGAGAGAAACGTGAAAAACTTTTGGAAAATCCAAAAGATGTCTGGGATATTCTTGAGGCAGGCAACAAAAAAGCCAGACAGGTTTCAGGTGAAATCTGGAAGGAAATTGAGGATAAAGTTGGACTCAAATACTACTGACAAAACAGAAATAAAAAATCAGAGTATTCAAAATTCTGTTGATACAAATCTAGGCTCGGTAAACCCAGACAGCCTCTCCCAGATTTCGAGGTTTGCAAGGAGTGGTCGAATTTCTCCCTATCGGATTCGACTTTCTGCAATCTCCGAGAGACTTAATCAGAGTATGATTGGTGATGGCAGTCTCTCCCCTGTTCACCTGGAATCACTGAATAAGGTTGCGGATCTTCTCGTGATGAAGGCAGAGTTTGTGGCAAATGGTGGGTCGTTTCCAGTCAGAGAAAAACATTCTGTTTTTGATGAAAATTCTGAGAGAGCAGTTGAGGATAATTTCCAAACTCTGAAAATGCTGACAAATCTAATCGAAAAAAATATGCATGAACTCACGGCAAGCTATCCCCGCCCCAGACCCCCAATCCTCATAAAAGATGAGCTGAAGATGCCAAACGCAAAGAGGCTTTTGAAAATTGTTGAAAGAATGATAAAAGTGCAGGACAAAACCGACAACATGTTGGTGGTCAGCAGAAGAACACTCGACATAAAATCTGCGATGAGAGAGATTTTGAACAGGCTCAAAGAGGGGATTCAAGTTCTCTTTGATATGCTGATAAGGCCTGGTGCGACACGGTTTGATGTGATTGCAAATCTGCTTGCACTTCTCGAACTTGTGAAAAGAAAACAGGTCGACATTTACCAGCAGGAAACCTTTGGTCCAATCCTGATTGAGAGAAGATGAATCTGGAAAATGCGATTGAGGCAGTTTTATTTGTCTCACCAAAACCCCTGACATTCCACCGAATTGCAAAGTTGGTTGAATGTCAGCCCTCAGAGGTTGCTGAAACTCTGAAGACCCTTTCGACAAGGTTTATGGATCGCGGGATTGTTTTAAGGGTCAGAGACAACAAAGCCCAACTCCTCTCGCATCCCGATTTTGAAGAAACAATCAAACCCCTCAGAACACATGTTGCAAACAGGCGAATGACCAAGGCGGCGGTTGAAACTTTGGCAATAATCACCTCTAAAGGGGAAGCCACGAAATCAGAGGTAACAAAATATCGAGGGTCAGTTTCAGACAACACGATCGATGGATTGGTCTCAAAAGGGTTGCTTGAAAGATTTGAAAAACCAACGGCTGGGAAAAGAATTCTTGTATATTTTAAGGTGACCAACAAATTCCGCAAGATGGCAGGACTCACCGATGTCACAGAACTCAAAACCCGATTTGCATCCCTTGTTGATGAGCCGGTTGAACTGTTCCCAGATGAAGATGATTTCCAGATTGAAGAATCAGAACGAGAAGTTGAGCTGGCAAACGAAGAAATTCCAGAAAATCTGGAATCACCAGAAATTATTTCCCCAGAAAACGTATAATTTTTATCCAATAACTGTTATATAATATACATTGCTATACGTCAATATGCGTTATTATTTGCATTTGACAGGTTCTTGTGCTATACATTTCTGTGGAGGTTGATATGAAATTTGAAATTACCGAGTTTGACCCAAAGGATTTATCCGAGGATGAAGTCAAGGAGTTTTACAAGTTTTATCTGGAGTTCCACAAAGAATCAGCACCCATGCTCCCATATTCCACATTTAAAGTTTACAAGCGTGATTTCACCTATGTCCACCCGACGGATTTTCTGTTCAGATTTGCAGTTAAAAACGAAGAAAGACTGATTGGAACTGGCAATATTCGTATTATTGATCCATCCACTGATGCACCTGTCGGAGACAAAGAAAAGACATGGATAAACGTCAATATCAAAAATGAATGGAGAAATAAAGGGAGCGGAAGTGCACTCTTGAAAACACTGCTGGAAAGAATTTCAAAGTATCCAATAAAGAAAGCCTATATCTGGGCATCACTTGAATCTGGTAAAGGATTTTGTAGAAATCTTGGTGGGAATATTTCTGATAGTAGTTATTTCAACTTTCTCAATCTAAAAACCTTGAATTGGAAAAAAATATCTGAACAAAACAAATCTCTTTCAGAGAAAACCCCAGATATTTCAATCAAGGTAACATATGGCTTGAAAGGGCAAGACAGAAAAGTTTATTTGGATTCGCTCATCTCCTTCATGGATGAAATTTCAAAATATTCAAGAGAATGGGATTTTGATGAAGACTTTTTCCGTTCAGAATATCTGGTGGATGAAAAGAGGAAAGTTCAAAATGGAGAAGTAAGCATCATCGCTTATGCAAAAACTGCTGGTGGAACACAGGCTGGAATGTCTGAACTTACATATGACCCTGCAAAGCCACAAGAAATTTACACAGAAATTTCAGGAACAACGAAGGAATTCCGGGGTCAGGGTTTGTGCAAAAGAATGAAAACAGAACTACTCTTATTTCTGAAAAGCAATCTTCCAGATGTTTCGGTTGTGACCACAGCAAATGATGAAGAGAATTCTGTGATGAGAGCAATAAACGATCAGCTTGGATTTGAGAGTTTACCGATTAGCTATGGGTATAGTTTCAAAGTTGACGAATTGAAAGGAAGACTGCAAGATGTGCGATCGATTTAAGTTTGATGAACTTTGGAGGAGGTTGACTGGTGTTTGATTTACAGAATTTGAAAATTGAAGAATATGAAACTAGGAGTCTCAGAGATGCTACCCTCATCGGAGAATTATTTGAGTTCTATCGGAAGTTTGTGATCGAATCATATCCAATGATACCCCCACCATCTCTGAGACTCTTTAAAAGACAACTTGCATATGAAGATGATGATCATATTGAGAGTACTCATTTCATCTGGAGTAAAGGAGAGTTAGTTTCAACCGCTCATACATCTGTTGCCAAACTTGACTCAGGTGCTACAGAGGAAGAAAAAGAGACACTGTCTTTAAATGTCAGGGTGAGAAAAGATTTGAGACAAAGAGGTATTGGTTCGTGGGTTTTCAAGCAATTGCTTGAAAGATTTTCTGATAGAAACATGAGAACAGTCAAAACCTTTACCATGATTGATGCTGGTCATTCTTTCTGTAAAAAACTCGGTGGAGTAAAGCAGGTAGCCAATATGATCTCCTACTTTCTGAAAATGGATGAAGTAGATTGGGGCAAGATCGGAGAGATGAACAGCCAGCTGGTAAAGAAAAACCCCAGTTTTCGATTGATATCACCCATGGACTTCAAGACTGTAATCGAAATGAGTATTTTGAGCTAAGAACAAACTTTACTGAGGAGGAGTCACAGTTTCACGAGGAAATTGTGTTCAACAAGGAGAAGTCTCTTAAGAGGGCGAAAAGAGAAGAAAAAGAGAGACGTGAAAGAGGTGGTGGTGAAATCATTGCATATACGACAATCGCTGATGGTGAAGTAATCGGTCTTTCAGAATTGAGATTTGAACCAGACAAAATATACGAACTCTATACCTCCCTTTCCGGAGTAAAAAAGGAATTCAGGGGGAGAGGTATCTGCAAATGGATGAAGACAGAATTGTTGCTCTATGTAAACAAAAAAATGCCGGAGGTATCAATCATCACAACAGTGAACGCTAACAAGAACGACAGCATCAGACACATAAATGACCAGCTTGGGTTTGAGAGTCTGCCGATTAGCTATGGTTATGGTTTCAAAGTTGACAAATTGCAAAAGAAACTCCAAAATGTTTGAGCTTAAGATTGAAGAGATAGATGTTGGAGCATTGACAGATGATGAGGTCAGTTGTGTTTACAACTTTCAAAGAGAGATACATCTTGAAGTATTTCTGGTGTTGCCCGCCCCATCGAACGAATCCTTGAAGATAAAACTCAGAGAAGTCGACCTCCTCTTTATTGCAAAGAATAAAAATGATGTGATTGGAATGGTAAAGCTGACAATTCCTGATACTGAAAATTCTCCAGCTTGGATGACTATTGATGTAAAAAAAGAGTGGAGGCGAAAAAGAATTGGGTCAATGCTTTTGAAAAAACTCATTGAAAAACTCTCAAAATCCGATATTGAAAATATTTTGGCTTATTCGCGGGTGGAATCAGGGCATGCATTTTGCGAAAGATTTGGAGGAATCATCTGCAGAAAAACTTTCTTCAGTTATTTGGATATAAAAAATATTGACTGGAATAGGTTACTCGAATTGAAAAAAAATTTGGAGAGTAGGACTTCAGAAATTTCAATCAATGTCACTCGTGGACTCAAAAAATCTGATGAAAACGAATACTATGACCTTATGCTAGATTTTGGAAGGGAGGACTCCAAACATATTGAGGGTTGGGATTTTGATGAGAAATCTTTTCTTTCTGCCAAAAAGAAATGGAGAAACACTCAACTTGAGAGAGGGGCTGTCAGCATCATTGCATTTGCTCGAACTGTTGAAAACGAATTAATTGGATCCTCTGAATTGTTGGATGATCCGACAGAAAACAAATTGATTCACACAATGTATTCTGGAATTACAAAGGAATTCAGAGGAATGGGTTTGTGCAAACGATTGAAAATCGAACTGCTGGAATATGTGAAAACACGGCTTCCAAAGGTTTCAACGATAATCACACTGAATGATGAATATAACTTTGCAATGAGAAGGATAAACCAACAACTTGGATTTGTGAATTCTCATAGCAGGATTTGTTATAAGCTTGAACTGGATGAATTGAAAAAGAAACTGAATAAAGAATAGCTGATGCTTATCCCAGTTTATCTTTTGGGAGTTTAGTTAGTCTGATAATTGTATCTGGTTTTTTGGATTTATTTGTTCCAAGGTCTCTCAGGCTGAGTTTGTGTTTTTCTGGCCTGTGGTTACCAGGTTTTACCTGGTGTCTATTTGTATCATTTTTCCTGGTATCGCGGTCAACTGCAACGATTTCTTTGAGACGTTTTTTTGCGTGGATTGCGGATTCGAGTTTGTCGGTTGACATTTAGTAATCAGACCTTCCTTTGATTGCAGAGCCAATCCGTTTCCAGAAGCCATCTTTTGTCGGTTCGAGAATGGGGACATCCAATCCTTGAATTCTTTTTCCGATGACAGAGATTGCCTTTGCTGCTACCGTATCTTTGTTCATGATAACGGGTTCACCACGGTTTGTTGACACAATCACATTTCTGTCTTCAGGAACGGCACCCAGGAGTTTGATGGCAAGTATATCAATTACATCATCGATACTGAGCATCTCACCAGAGGATACCATGTCAGGCTTGATTCGGTTTATGACGAGTGAGATATTCTTTTTTCCGGCAGATTCGAGCAAGCCAATAACACGGTCAGCGTCACGAACCGATGCAATCTCTGGGGTGACAACAACAATTGCTTCGTCTGCGGGTTGAATTGCGTTGTTGAATCCATACTCAATTCCAGCTGGACAGTCGAGGAGGACGAAGTCGAAAGCAGTCTTGAGGGCGACAACAATTGCCTGCATCTCATCCACCCCAAGATCATCCTTTTTGAAGGTCTGTGCGGCGGGCAGGAGGTAGAGACTGGAGCTCAGCCTCTTGTCTTTGACTAGAGCACTCTTCAGCTCGCATTCTCGCCTTGCGACATGAAGAATATTCCACACAATGCGGTTCTCAAGACCAAGGATTACATCAAGGTTTCTGAGTCCAATATCCGTGTCCACAAGGACAACCTTTGCTCCGGACATTGAAAGTGCATAACCAATATTTGCTGTCAGCGTCGTTTTACCGACACCACCCTTGCCAGATGTGATAACAATTGCCCTGCTCATAGTTGCCAATTCTATGTTATATCATACTTTCTGTCAATGTCTTGTGGAATTGTCAGTATTGCAATAATGTCGAAACGATATATTTGAAATTGCTTCTAGCTGATCTTTACAACACAGATAGCCACAAAGGAATAATGTTGTATTTATAAAAACGTAATGGGTATAACCGTATTTGATGATATGCTCGTATTAAACTCTTAGATAAAATGTCGAACTATACCTTATTATGTCGAAAAAGAAGAATGATAGTCCTACTTTGAATTGACTGAAAAAGCTGGTATAATGGAATCATATAAAAAACAGGTGAGGTTCAGAGAAATGAAAATAATAATGAAAATCAGCTTGGTGCTACTTGTGTGTTTATTGATAACAATGCCATTGCCAGCAACAAAAACACTGGGATCATCTGATCCATTCCTGCTTGTCCTCCAGCCAAATGGTGGTGAAAGATGGGGTGCTGATGAAACTCACATCATTGCATGGGCTTCATCAAATCTCAGCCCGGAGGGTCGAATTTTCATTTATGTTGGGTTTGAGGGAAATTGGAAAAAAATATCTGGACCAATTCCGACAACTCTGAACGCCTGGTCATGGCAGACAAAAGATGTCGGTTTCACCAGTGCAAAAATAAAAGTCGTATGCTATGTAGGTGCTAATTGTCAAGTAATGGATACATCTGACGGGATTGTTACTTTCAGTGGCTCAACAGCATATCTTGAACCACCTGCTTTGAAACAACCATTGAACGGAACAATCGCAGTTTCCACAAAACCAACATTCATCTGGAATAAGGTGAGTTCTGCATACAGTTACAGAGTCCAGATTTCAAGATTTGAAAGTTTTTCAAAGGTTTATCTGGACAGGTGGGTGATTGGCGGGGTCATCTTTACACCAGAATTAACATTGCCAGGAGATTCAACACTGTATTGGCGAGTGGCTTCGTATAACTCGAATGGAGTCCCAAGTTTGTGGTCATATCCCTGGATACTTAGTACCGGGAAATCTGATAATGCTGACTTTTTCACAGCAAGCGGCAGGATTACAAATGAAAATGGAAAGCCAATTGAAGGTGTGAATATTGATTTTGTGTGTGAAAACAGCGATCGAATCCAGGCTCCCTCCTCAGTCCTTTCTGATTTTCAAGGAAACTGGAGTCAAACAGGATTTAAGGCTGGCTTCAAATTTAGGGTGATGCCAAATAAACCTGTGTACTCATTTAGTCCAAATCAAAAAGTTGTTGAGTTGTGGAATTCCACTTCAATCAATTTTTTTGCTGTTCCACAGTTCACAGGTGGGATTAACGTTGCCTGGCCAAACGGCACTGAAACAATTTCAGCTGGAACAAGGCAACTAATAAGATGGACTTCCACTGATTTAGATCCATCTGGTGGAATCTATATCTATCTGATAAAAAGTATTGGAGAACCGGAACTCATCGCGGGTCCAGTTACCACAAGTGCAACATCATTTGACTGGTTCACACCAAATTACAACATTATCTCAGCAAAGATTAGAATTGAATGTAAAGTGGGAAATAAAATCACCTCTATCGATGAGAGTGATTGGTGGTTCAAGATTTCAAAAGACCCGGAGATTCCTTTGAGACCAACACTTATCTCACCAATATATGGCGAAAAATGGGTCTCAATATATCCAACTCTCAGCTGGCAGAGGATAACAGGTTACGACAACTACAACGTCCAGCTCAGCGATAATCAGTATTTTACAAATCTCATTCTCGACAGGTACACCTCAAACAGCTGGATTGATGTGACTCCAATTCTTAACCGTGGAATGAAGTATTATTGGCGGGTCAAGGCTTTCAACAACTCAACAAACGACACAACCGAGTGGAGCTATTGGAATCATTTTGAAACTGGTTACGAGCGGGAAAAGGAAAACTGGCAAGCTCAAGGCTGGGTTCGTGATGAAAATGGAAATGGTGTTTATGGATGTATGATCTCTTTTGTTTCTGTGAATAACAATGTGAAAAATCCACCAGTATCCGTCACAAACAAGGATGGTTTCTGGACAAGGACAGGGTTTGTCAAAGATGAAAAATATAATGCCTATCCATCAATTCAGGGGGCAAACTTTGTACCAACAACCAGAATAATTGAGGAAGGCTTTGCCGGAAGTGTGAACTTCACAGTTTTTGGTTTGGGTTCGTCTGCTCAAATTTCAGTTCGCTCACCAACCGCCGGTTCGTACAAACGAGGAACCACCCAATCAATCTCCTGGTCAACCACTGGGATTCCTGATGATGCTGTGTTCTATGTCAGCCTCCTGCACGACAACAGAGTAACCCAGATTGAAGGACCATTACCTTCGGACACAAGATATTTGGTCTGGACAATCCCAGACATCATCACGGGTGATGCAAAAATCAGAGTCCAGGCGTGGAAAAATTCCCAAATAATTTCCGAAGCAAAAGGGGCTCAGTTTGCAATAACTGGACCATAGCCTCAAAACAAATTTCAAGGAAACATTAATGACAAAAGAAGAAGCGTTCAACAAGTATATCAAGGATATCGAAGATTGTCTCAAAACTGGAAAATGTTCTGAACAAAGTCTTCAAACACCATTTGAAAATTTCATAAATGAAATATTGGTAGACAATGAAAAAATTCATGCCCAACCATCAAAAGGCGAAGGTAACAAACCTGATTTTGAAGTAACAAGAAACAAAATACCAATTGGCTGGATAGAAACAAAATTTATAGATGTCTCACTTGACAGACTTGAAAAAGACGACCAGCTACGCAGATATTTTGAAACAATTGGAAATGTAATCACAACCGACTATCTCGAATTCAGATGGTATGTAAAACTTGAAAATATTGAAGATTTCAAAAACGGAAAATATATTCCTCACCGTACAATAAGAATTGCAGAAAAAGAAGGCAACAAACTCAAGATAATTCTCAAGGATGCCCATCTGAAACTTGCTGATTTATTCAGAAATTTCACAGATGCTAAAGTCAGAACGATAACAAAACCTCGAGAGCTTGCCCGAAGAATGTCAGAAACCGCCAAGATGATAAGAGATAGCATCATCGAAGGGCTTGAAGCAGAGCATGCAGGACTTTTAGAGCAACTAAAAATATTCAGAGAAACTTTAATATCCGATTTGAAAATTCCACTGTTTGCGGACATGTATGCAGAAACAATAAGTTATGGGCTTTTTTCAGCCAAGATAAAAATGGACACAAAAGAGATAACATGGCAGGGAGCATCAAACCAAATCCCAAAAACCAACCCGTTCCTGAAGAGACTCTTCAACGAGTGGACAAGCGACCTGCCGGAAAATGTAACAAAATATACGAGCATGCTGGTTGAGCTGATGAACAAAGTAAACCTGAAAAATGTGATGGAAGGGTTTGGAAAAGGAACAGGCGAAGATCCAGTTTTCCACTTCTATGAAACTTTCCTGGAAGAATATAATCCAAAGCAGAAGGAAAGGCGTGGTGTATACTATACCCCTGACCCTGTTGTAAAGTTTATTGTTCGCTCGGTTGACCATATTCTGGACAAAAAGTTTGGTTTGAAAAATGGTTTTGCCTTCCAGAAAAAAGAAGGCGGAGGCAGAGACCTTGTAGTGCTTGATCCCGCAACCGGAACGGGAACATTCCTGTTTCATGTGTTAAAGCAAATTTTTGAAAACAAAGGGTATGACAGAGTTGAAGAATTAAGCGATACCGATAATAAAAAAGTTGATGACGATATTTTATCAAGATTGTATGGCTTTGAATTGATGATGGCTCCCTACACAATCGCACACATGAAACTTGGCACACTGCTCAAAGACAGTGGTTATGAGGGTGATAAAAGGTTGAATATTTTCCTGACAAATACTCTTGAAGAAGCCCACAAACTTGAAGGAACGCTTGGAATTGGAAAATTTGCACAGGCAATCACCAATGAATCCAAGGGTGCAACAAGAGCAAAGAGTGAGTTGCCGGTGATGGTTGTTCTTGGGAATCCTCCCTACTCTGGACATTCGGCAAATAACATCCCATGGATGGACAGTTTGATGCGTGGCAAAGAATTGCTTGGTGATCCAAAAGAGAAAATCAAGAATAGAGGATTTGAAAAAGCCAGCAATTATTTTGAAGTCGATGGGAAGAGTCTTGGTGAAAAACAAGTCAAATGGTTGTATGATGATTATGTAAAATTTATTCGTTGGGGTCAGTGGAGAATCGAAAAAACAGGAAGTGGTGTGCTGGCATTTATCACAAACCACGGGTATCTGGATAATCCAACATTTCGCGGAATGAGGCAGTCTCTGCTTGAGTCTTTTGACGAGCTATATGTTGTTGATCTTCACGGTAATGCAAAGAAAAAAGAAACCACACCAGAGGGCGGCAAAGATGAGAATGTATTTGATATTCAACAGGGGGTTGCAATTGGAATATTTGTAAAATACCCTCAACAACCCCCCTACCCCCCTTCAAAAGGGGGGCAAAAAAAGATTGAAAAAGACCCCCTTTTGTAAGGGGGTCGCATCGGTTGAAAACCGATGCGGGGGGTTGGAAGCTTCAGCTTCAAGCACTCGAAGGGTTGTAAGTTGGAATAAAGAATACATTCTTCAACGTACAAAAACCCACAATCTCAAAGATGATGGAAAACACCTTCCATACAAAGAAAACCTTAAAGAAACAGCAAGGGAGCTCCGCAAAAACCAGACAGAAGCAGAGAAAAAACTTTGGTATCAGTATCTGAGTGGCTTAGATATTCGGTTTAAAAGGCAACACCCAATTGATAATTATATTGTTGATTTTTATTGTACAAAGATTGGACTGGTAATAGAAATTGATGGTGAAACACACAACGAAGATAAACAATTTGAACATGATAATAAACGAACTGAAATACTTGAAAATTATGGATTGAAGGTGATAAGGTTTTCAAATGAAGATGTGTTGAAGAATTTTGAGGGTGTTTGTGAAGTGATTGGCAAAACCTTACAATCCCCCTGTCCTGCCGTGCAAAAAGACCCCCTGTCAAGGGGGTCAGATTTTCATTCTGAAAATCTGGGGGGTTTAGAGAGTTATGCAAAGGTTTTCCATATTGACCTTTGGGGTTTGCGAGAAAAAAAGGTGGAGGGCTTAAGAGAACCAAAGTATCACTGGTTGGAAACCCACAGCATGAAAAAGAAGTTGGATTGGGAGCAGCTTGCCCCAGCCAAACCGTTTTATCTTTTCAAGCCACATGACACAGAGTTGGAACAGGAATATCAAAATGGTGTGAAGGTTACAGATTTGTTTCCTGTCAACTCAGTTGGAATTGTGACAGCCAGGGACAAATTGAATATCAACTGGACAAAAGAAGAGGCGTTTGAAAAAATATCAGATTTTGCATCGCTCCCAATTGAGGAAGCAAGAAGAAAATATAATCTCGGAAATGATGCGAGGGATTGGAAAGTACACTTAGCCCAACATGATGTAAATAATAGCAATACTTCGCAGGATAATATCAAACCAGTCATGTATCGACCTTTTGATACTCGATACCTTTACTACAGACCTAAATCAAAAGGGATTATCTGTATGCCAATGAACAAAGTCATGAAACACATGCTGAGAGGGGATAATATTGGGTTGATAACAACGAGACAGGTCGCAGAATCAGTATTTAATCATGCTGTTATTACAAATAATATAATTGATAACAGATTTACCAGAAGCAATAAAGGTATTGGTTATCTCTTCCCCCTCTACCTCTACCCCGACTCTGAAAACCCCTCTGTCAGGCTTTGCCCGACATCTCCCCTTGAAAAAGGGGAGCTTAAAGACCACCTGTCAAGGGGGTCAGATTCTCTTCCGGAGAATCTGGGGGGTTTAGAGCTTGCTCGAATTCCAAACCTGAACAAAGAAATAATAAACCAAATAACAGCAAAACTCAGCATAAACTTCATCCAAGATGGCAAAGGAAATCTTCCAACCCCCCTTAGTCCCCCCTTCAAAAGGGGGGCTAGCGAGGAAAGTCCCTTCAAAAGGGGGGCAAAAAAGACCGTAAAAAACCCCTTTTTGAAGGGGGTCGAATCCGACGAAGTAGGATTCGGGGGGTTGGAGGCTTCAGCTTCAAAAATGAGAGTTGATGAAACCACAATAGGGCCAGAAGATATCCTCCACTACATCTATGCAATTCTCCACAGCCCAACCTACAGAAAACGTTATGCAGGTTTCTTGAAGATGGATTTTCCAAGAATTCCATTCACTTCCAGTCTGGAGCTATTTTCAAAACTGATACAACTGGGTGAGAAGCTAATTGGCCTGCACCTGCTTGATTCAGACATGATAACAGATGACAAAACAATATATTTCAGAGGAAAAGGCGACTCAAAGGTTGAAAAAATAAAATATGAAAATGATCGTGCATACATCAACAAAACCCAATACTTTGAGCCTGTTTCAAAAGAAGTTTATGAGTTTATGGTTGGTGGTTACCAGGTGGCAAATAAATGGCTCAAGGACAGAAAAGGTCGCTCTATTGACTCTATCAAATATATGCATATTTTGACTGCATTGAAACATACAATTGCTTTGATGAGTGAGGTTGATGATGTTGTAAGCGAAGCTGGTGGTTTCCCGATAAGCTAGAAAATAGTCAGTGTAACCTTACGTTCATCACCATCCCACGAAACAGTCGCACCAAGTGCTTCACCAATAAACCTGAAGGGAACAAAGGTTCTCCCGGCAATGATCATTGGCGGAGGATCGATTGTAACCTTGTTATAATCAGCAAAAGCTGTCGCTGAATTCACCCACATCTCGATATAGCTTGTGCCAAGCGTGATTGTTACCTTTTTTTCACTTCCATCCCATGAAACCTTTGCACCAAATGCTTCAGAGATTGCACGGACAGGAACAACAGTTCTGCCAGAAACAATTTGTGGAGGGGCATCAAGCCTGATTGTTTCACCATTTACACGCATGATGTCGCTTCCAATCCAGAGTTCAACAACTTTTATTCCGGGGGCTTGAACCGTCATTTCAATTGGAATGGTGTGTGTTCCCAACTCGTGAGAAAAAATTAATTCTGCCTTGTAGATACCAACTGACAGGTTTGAAATATCAAAACTGAAACTGAATTTTCCATCCTGTCCTGGGGTTAAGGTCGCTGTAATTGGTGAAACAAGAATCCAATCAGCCCCATTTTTGTAGTCCACTCTCCAGTTGATGGTCATCATGGTTTCACCTGTGTTTGACCAGGTCATTGTGTAGCTTGGTGATTGACCGCCCTTTTCCATTTTTACTTTTATGAGTTCCGCTGTTGTATTCTGTTTGTTGCTGTCATCAGGTGGGGTTGGGTTGTCGTCGCCTTTTGGGGTGAATGCCAGATATGTGAAATAAAATCCTTTAGTGTCAGATGAAACAATCGCAACAGAGCCTTTTTTTGCACAGTCATCCAGCATGTTTTTGTTGTGATTGTCAGATTTTTTCCACTGATCAAACGCCACTTGGATTGGATCAATTTGTCCCTGATTGAATGCAACATTTTCAACATAACAGCTGTGGGTGATTCCTGCATCATTCAGCCTATCGCCTGGATTTTTGCCGTAAAGATTGTGTGCAAGCTGGGAGAGATTGTGCATGTTTACGGTGTGGTTGTGAGCAACAACATAACTGTTCTCGTGCCACTCAATTTTTTCAAGACCTTTTGAAATCCTGTAATCATTTATTTTATTGAAGAGTTCTTTTCCTCTTTGCTCGGCTGTTACCGCCTCGTTACCCGAAACAAAACCGAAAAACATTGAAATTACAAACAGAGACACCAGAATCGCTACCATTGCTTTTTTCATGCTCTGACCTCCTTGTGGCTTGCAACCTTATAACGATTGTACACCCGTTTTGGTTCAGATGAAAATAATTCTTGTTAGAATTGTGGACATGGACGCAAATTTCAAACTAGTTTCAGATTTTACACCCTCTGGGGACCAGCCCCAGGCAATCGACAAACTTGTCGATGGTATTTGGCGAGGGGTTCAATATCAAACCCTTCTTGGTGTGACGGGTTCTGGAAAAACCTATACCATGGCAAAGGTTATTGAAAAAATTAACAGACCGACTCTTGTGATTGCCCACAACAAAACACTAGCCGCCCAACTGTATTCTGAGCTGTCTGAATTTTTTCCAGAGAATGCCGTTGAATACTTTGTTTCCTACTATGACTACTATCAGCCAGAGGCGTATGTTGCCACCAAAGATTTGTACATCGCAAAAGAAACCGATGTTAATGAAGATATTATGAGGCTTAGACATTCAACTGCTCGCTCTCTTCTTGAGCGTCGGGATGTGATTGTGGTTGCATCGGTTTCTTGTATCTATGGTTGGGAATCTCCTGAGGGCTACAAGGAGCAACTGGTTTCTGTGAAAACCGGGCAAACTTTGATGAGAGATGATTTGATTCACGGGCTTGTAAAAATGCAGTATGCCAGAAATAATATTGCATTTGAATCTGGAAATATCAGGGTTAGAGGGTCAACTGTTGATGTCTGGCCACCAGAAACTGAGGGTGCTATCCGTGTTGTGTTTGAATTTGATGAGGTCGTGAAGGTGTGTGAGCTTGATCCCGTCACGGGTTCCACGAGTGCAGATATTGGTGGATTTCTTTTCTTCCCGGCAAAACAATTCATAACAACTCAGGAACGACTTGATGTTGCTGTTCCAAAAATAATCACAGAATTGGATGACAGAATAAAATATTTTCAGGAAAACCAGAAACTAGTCGCTGCAGAAAGAATTGAAGAGCGAACAAAGTATGACATTGAGATGCTTCGAGAGGTTGGATACTGCAGTGGAATTGAGAACTACAGCATGCATCTTTCGGGTCGTGATTTTGGTGTTCAGCCGTACACTCTGATGAACTTTTTTGCTGAAGATGCTCTGATGATGATTGATGAATCGCACATGACCGTTCCCCAGGTTCGAGGAATGTTTGCAGGAGATCAAGCCAGAAAGAAAAATCTGGTTGACCACGGTTTCAGACTCCCCTCTGCTCTTGAAAATAGACCTCTAAATTGGGAAGAATTTCAAGGATTCATGAACCAAGTTGTGTTTGTGTCAGCAACCCCTGCTGTGTATGAACGGGAAATATCGGAGCAAATTGTGGAACAGCTGATAAGACCAACCGGACTTCTTGATCCTGAGGTTGAAGTCAGACCAATCACCGGACAGATTGATAATCTGAAGAATGAAATCCAAAAAAGGGTTGATAAAAATGAGAGAACTCTTGTTACGGTTCTCACAAAAAGGATGGCAGAAGACCTTGCTGATTACCTTCTGAAAGAGAGTATGAAGGTTTGTTATCTGCATTCCGACATTACAACTCTTGACCGGGTTGATATTTTGAAAAAACTTCGTGAGGGTGTTTTTGAGGTGGTGGTTGGGGTCAATTTGTTACGAGAAGGGCTTGACCTTCCTGAGGTATCTCTGATTATAATTCTCGATGCTGACAAGGAGGGATTCTTGCGGTCATCAACTGCCCTTGTCCAGACCATTGGTCGTGCAGCCAGAAATGTTGATGGAAAGGTCATCATGTACGCTGACAGAATCACAGATTCAATGAAATTTGCAATCAGTGAAACAAACAGAAGAAGAGAAATCCAGAAAGAAAACAACGAGAAAAACGGAATCGAGCCAAAAACAATTCGCAAAGCAATTCGTGATATGTTGAAGATTCCTGGAAAAGCGTATGAAAAAGCCGGTGTTCCAGAGGGCATGAGCAAAAAAGATGTTGAAGCTGTCATCATCCAGCTGACCGATGAAATGAATCTGTCCGCTTCCATGCTTGAGTTTGAAAAGGCTGCAAGTATTCGAGATCAGATTGCAATCCTTAAACAGGAACTCATCCAAAAAGGAAAGGGATATGACATCCCAAAATCTTCCTCAACCAGAACCAGAACAGCCAGAAAAATAAAATCCAAGTTGGCTCAAGCAGAACTTAGAAGAAGAAAGTAATCTATGAAATCACAAAAACAACAAGCCGAAAGAAGAACTATAATCACAGGACTTGTTGGGAATATTCTTATGTTTGTTGTCAAGTTATTCGGCGGGATTGTTGGCAGAAGTTCTGTGCTTGTGGCGGATGCAATCCATACCGTAACCGATGTTGTCACAGACATTGTTGTTCTTGTCGGCTCAAGCCATTGGCACAACCCGCCCGACAAAGATCATGCATATGGTCATGGTCGAATTGAGACCGTAATCTCTTTTGGGATTGGTCTTGTTCTTGGCTTTACGGCGATTCAACTCTCAATAAGTGCCATCACAAATCTTTTTAGAGGGGCATCTGTCCAAACTCATTTCTGGGTTTTCTGGATTGCGATTTCATCGATTGTTGTTAAGGAAATTATTTTTTTCTACACTCTGAGAATTTCAAAAATCACTGACTCCATGGCACTTCGTGCAAATGCCTGGCATCATAGAACTGATTCTCTGAGCTCCATCCCAGTTGCTGTTGCAATTTATCTCACCTCACAGTATCCCACTCTTTGGTGGATTGACCCGGTTGGTGTGCTGGTTGTTGTGGGGTTTATTTTGAGTGCAAGCATTGATATTTCAAAACCTGCATTCATGCAACTTGTTGACACTGGGGCTGACGAAAAAATAATTGAGTTGATCAGAGAGACATCCTCAGAAATCTCTGAAATAAAAGATATTCACAACATAAGAACAAGGTATATCGGTTCGTCGCTTGTTGCTGATTTCCACATTGAAGTTGATCCGGAACTCACGGTCGAGGAGGGTCATAATCTTGCACACGAGGTGCATGACCTGCTCCTGAAAAAAATAAACAAGCTGTCAGATGTTACAGTACACATCGAACCATCGTATAAAAAATAGGTAGCACCAGCACATAACTATATAAAGTATTTGGAATTAGTTTGCCACTCAGAAAGCGACACCTGTTTTCTCGTCGTCATTCCGCATGTCCCACCGTCATTCCGCACTTGATGCGGAATCCAGGGGATTATGAAATCGTATTCAAAACAAAAAAATAACAATCATCCAACTGTCAAATTATTGTTTCATGCAAACATCCACACGCTTTGACAGTATTCTGGATTCCTGGGCAAGCCAGGAATGACAAAATAGATACTATAGAAAAACAATTAAGGTGATTGCTTGTATCACTTGCAGTTTTTTATAATCATCTTTATATCAAATGTCTCAAAACCAAGAATCACAGCCAAATCACGAACACTCATATCAAGGTATGATGATTCAATATTAAGTTTTTCCAAAACACACTCGCTTGGAATATCATTTTCTAAACAGTATTCAGAGATAATATCTGAGCTCAAAAGCTCCTGAGGTTCTTGGCTCTTTTCCTCATCGATGTAATGGTAGTGATTGCCATGTTTCCACCGTTTCCTGCCAAACTCATCAACCTCAATCTCAACATTTTCAGGGACTCCATTTTCGTCAATGCTAAACGAGCAGGTCAACGCAGACTCGTCACTCTTCTCGGTTGAATCACATCCGAACATCGGTGTTGTGATCAACACAACAGTAATCAACAGTGTAACAAGTCTACGTCTCATACCAGTATTAAAATTGTTTTAGTTCAATTGTCAAGTACTATGAGCAGGAAAGGACTACATTTCGGAGTTCGAACATCTTGATTTCTAACTTGGTTGAAAGTTCTCCGCCGCCAGTGTCCAGCTCATCTTCAGTGATGCCAAGCTTTTGGGCAACACAACTCTTGGAGATATTGTTGGCTTCACAGTATGTTGAGATGTTGTCGCTTCCCATAAGTTTTGGGAGGTCAGAACCTATACTACTTTCGCTTTCACCACCAGAACCACGTCCTTCTCCGCCTTGATTGCGACCTATTCCATCATCTTCAGAATTCTGTCTGGGTTCGTGGTCTTCTTCAGTTGGTATTTCATCTAAAATTACAACTTCAACTGATTCAGTCAGGATTATTTCTTCTTTTTCAGTTTTTCCAATCTCGCTACCTTCGACATGTTCATCATCATGAATATCTTCACGAGGTTCAAGCCCAAGACAAATATCGATAACCGCACGAACATCACTCATGTGCATGTCGAGTTTAACCTTTATTGTACCGGCAGTTTCACTCATCTCTGATTCCGGGATACCCAAACCTTTTGCAACACAATCTACAGGAATGCCATTGTCTTTCAGAAAATCAAGCAGATTTGTGGAACCTAACAATGAATCACTGATGTACACAGTATCAAGTACTACTTCGTGATTATCTGTTTCAGTACTCTTGTCCTCATTATGTTCAATCTCAATCGTTTGCTCATCACTGTGGTCATCATGATCGTCATGTCCAGCTCCACCTCTGCTACCTGGTGGATCCCACACACCTCCACACTGGAACAACATGACTATCAAGATAAATGACACAACAAACGCTATTCCTGCAATGGCGTATGGTTTATATTTCATCATTTTGCACCACCTTTTACCCAACCCATTGTGATTTCAAGCGTGTTTGGCACAGGGCATTCATCGATGCATCTGAGGCATTGAATGCAGAGACCACGGTTTACGTTTTTGACAGTTGAGATTGGAAGTTGATATGGACACTCTTTGTCGCAGATTCCACAGTCGATACAGGTTTCTTCATTTCTGGTTATTCCAGTTGCAGACAACTTTGCAATTGGTTGAATAACACCGCCGAGTGGACAGGCATACTGACAGAATGGTCTCTCAATGACAAAGCTCAGAACAAGAACTATACCAAGAATCACCAAGCCGACAACTGATGTATGGTCTCCCCAGGTGAACAAAGCGTTGAAGGGATCCAAAGCCTTGAACACCAGAGCTACTTTGACGAAGGTCATTATAAGAATGAATGCAAGCAAAGCGTATCTGAACCAGCGAAGTGCCTTGTGAACAGGCAACGGGAGTTTGATGTCTTTTTTCCAAATCTTTTTTCTGAGCCTGTAAAGCCATTCTTGGACACTGCCCATTGGACACATCCAGCCACAGAATCCTCCACCAAATGCGAGTAATGATAGAACTAACGCTGCAAGCACAACAAGGTTAGTGTTACCAACTCTTTGAATATATTGTCCCGTCTGCAAAAATTTGGGAAGCATCACAATACCCCCAAGTGGACAGATACAATCAATTGGTCCTGGTCGACCTGACACCCCTTTTTCCAAAATAACATGCAACCAGGAATACCTGATAACAAGCCCGACAAATAAAGCCTGTGAGATATACCTGATATATCGCCACTTGAACCATGTTTTCTTTTTGGCCATTGAAACTCCTTTCAAATAATACTAACATGTATAGTATATTAGAGTAAGGAGCCAATGACCGTTAAGGAATTATTAAAGGATTTACTATGGGTTACTTAGCCGAAATTACAGCCCAGAGACAGAGCAGGTATCCAATGATTCTGATGGAGATTAAAACCCAGTCGAATGGTTGTCCTGTGGCAAGCCATGGGATTGAACTACCAGTCTGGGTTGAGGTGATGGAATTTGCAATCTTAAATGCATGACTGATTCCAAAACACAAGAACCCCATTCCAACAAACATGAATGCCTTTGCTCCAGTTTTTTTCCAAGAGATCATTCCAAAGATAAAAACAGAAAATGCCATAACAAAGTTAATTACGTATAACCAATGCATACTATACTCCTTTTATGAGGGTTACCTCAGTTTTGTTGTTGCCATTTGATGCATATTTTTGATAATCACTTTTTGCAATCATAACTTCATCGGGTTTAAGTTTGTATTTTGCAACATCAAAATACCCTGTGCCAATTCTGGCATTAATTGAATTATTTCCTGGGAATTCATTCATAAAATCAATCTTATTTTGTGAGACATGGATTCGCCCCTTTTTTGCAGTCAAAGAATTGTTGATAATTAATTCTGCAAAAAACTGAAATTGATAGGATATTGGTTCAGTGTATTTTTTAAGAAATGGTTTTGGAATTATTCTACCTTCGAAGCTCAGCAGATTGAGAATTCCGGCTTGAATTCCTTCAAGTGTTACCTCAAGGATTATTTTTGGAGAAATTCGATAGGTGTCGTATAACAAAGAAATCGTTGGATTATCGGCACACAGCTCGCGGAGCTTTAATGTGGAGCCAGACATGCCATCAGGAATTCTGGCAAATTTTGATGCAGAAACTCGAGAGTCCATAAGCTCTTTTGAGTAAATAACCTTTGAAAATCCAGAATTATTTTTGCAGTACTCAACGAGATGATCGCGATGTTTTTCAGTCAAAGGTTCGAGCTTCAAAACTTGAGTAGTCTCATTGTTATCATAAAAAGCGAATTTACCAATGCCGGCTCCGGCAATCTCTTCCAGTTTTTCAAAAGGGTCTTGGTCATCCTTTTGATGAACAAGTGACCCATCTTTGAAAAAGATTCTGTAGTCTTTATTTTTTGCAAAAACTTGGAGTAGACCTGTATAATTCAACAGATGTGCAACCCAGATCAAGTCTGAAACATGTTGTTCAACTAGCAGTCCTTTTCTCATCAGGGGAAATTGTAACATATTTTAAAAAAATTGCAATAGCGACGTTATGCTTTTATATCCAAATACTTATCTGTATTCCATCTTGTTAAGAAGTTTTCCGATAAGATGAAAGGTATATCTTCCAAATATTGCTTGATATACCTGCTCTTTGGTTAATTTTAAAAAATTTCGTCTGCATGTGGCAGTATAACAATCTAGATACTTAGGATTTTGTTCCGTGATTGGTTTGTTAGCTCAAGAACAATCAATTTGCTCACTTTTCTCTACTTCTATTTTGTCTTTTGAAATCTCTTCTCCGGTTATCAGCCAACAAGTGCCAGGCTGGAATTTGTCGCACTCTGATTTTTTTACCTTGAGTATCCATTTTTTCCCTGTGTTCAAGTCGACTGTTTCGATGAGCCCGTTAATGCAATCCATTTTCAGCACTTGAATTTTGGTTGTGATTTCTTTTTTGCAATCCCTCTTCTGTATGATTTCAAATTCCAGTTTTTCTTTTTCTCCACATTCTGATTCTGTAACAACTCGCCAATCTTTGCTTGTGAGGTTTGTTTTATCCAGCCGAATTTTGAATGTGATTATTTTTTCTTCGTGGGGGTTTAATGTGTATGTTTGTTTGGAAACCCTGATGTAATCGATATTATTCCCTTTTCTCTCAAGAAAAATTCTTCCCTTTGTTTCCAGTTTGCAGTTGTTTGTCAGCACAAATTCTAGTTTGATTTCATCATCTTCACAGGCAAGAATTTTTGGTGGAGTACCATATTTTCTGATAATTGAATCTGTCCAGTTGGTTTGAATATCACAGCATTTATCGCAATCGGTTAAGCCAAGGATTGGGATGATATAATCTTTTTGTATACCATTGTATTCTATGTTTATTGTTAATTCTGCAGGGAAACTCTCCGGGGAGATGAAGGAGATTGATTGTGTGACTACATTTCTTGGATTTATTATTTTTGTGTCATAGCTCAGCAATCCACCCCAGCTGGATGAGATTGTTATTCGGGTTTCGATGCTGTCTTTCTTGCAGTCATTTTTTAGGCGAATAATATTTTCGAGATTGTGGATTCTTCCCGGACAGGTCAGAATTACTGGTGGAAAGCCATCGGATGTGGACCAGGAAATGTCAAGATTATTACAGACTTCATCACAACATTTCTCACTATCTGGAATAGCAGTCCAGCTTTGAATCAATCCGGAATCAAGATAACAAACTTCGGCACAACCAGTGTAACTCAGCAGGCTTTTTCCAGCTGACATATCTGGTATGTCAGTGTTTGCAACAAGTTCTGTCTTGGTTTCCCCGCATGGTCTGAATTCTACCAAGATCGGGTACTGGGTGGTGGTTTCAACAACCTTCATTATTATTCCACGAACTACACTGCAAGGCTCATCAATACAGCAATCACCTTCAATAATTTGCCAACTGTCCAGGTAGAGTCCGTCATCTGTTCTCACGACACAAACTGTTGCACAACCCTTGAATCCAATGATTTTTGATTGATTTCGATTATCGTAAATATTTTTACGATTTTTGATTATGAAGGCTTTGGATACCGCACATTGCCTGAATTCGATGAAAACAGAACCAGAGTTGGGGTCGATTCCCCCCGAGAGAATTTCTCCTCTGATGTCCTCACATTCAAGAGGTGAGAAGGAGAAGGTGAATACAGGACTTGTTGCGACAATGAGTCTCTCGGGTTCGTAGCTTTCAACAAACCAGATGTACTGTGTGCTTCTTTCAAGAGGAAGCTGGTTCTTTGGGAATTTGAATGAATTGTTTATTATTCCATGTGTGCTGAAAATAGGTTTTCCTTTGGTGGAATCTGAAACCGTCTGTCCACTTGAGATTTTGTACAGGTAAAAACTGTAGGTTGTGCTCATATTTTGTTCTTCAAAATTCCATTGGAAGGTTGGGTATGGCGTGAGTACATTGCTGGTGTTTGTTGGTTTTGTGAGTGAGATATTTGGTCTTTTTTTGGTGAGTGGTTGGAGAGAATAAAACTGAAATTTTGTGCAACCATTTATCCAGATTCCACCTGTGATTGTTCCCATTTTGGAATCAATGCTGATTCTTTCGGTTATAATACCATTTTCTGGATCAGATTGGTTTGTGTCGTGGACTATGTCAAAAATGAAATCACCAGTTCCTGTTTCAAAAGCGGAAGAAATTGATACCGTGTAATGCTCGTTATTTCTGCTGGCATTTAGCAATATTGGATTTCCAGTTTTCAACTCCGAAATGATTTGATCCAACTCAGATAATCTATTGATTTGGAATGGGAGTTTCTCGGTTACAAAATGTTTTTTGAGGGTTTTCCACCATGATAATTCTTCAAACACTTCACCATCATTCAGCCTGCAACCAGTTTCTTTGCTCCACTGCGTTGCAATTTTCATCGCACCTGTGTCAAATCTTTTTTTGTACAGATTCAGATTGTTAATCTCATCCAAATAGTAAAGGCTGGATGAAACAATTCCGGGAATAGATTCTCTTGTATCATAATTTTGTATTGAAAAATCACCAAGTGTGGCACTATTTTTTATTCTTGTTCCTGAGATTGAAGTTGCAGGTGGCGAGAGTTCTTTGATGTTCCCTAAAGAAATTTTGTTGTCCAGGTTTATAATAATATCTCTACCTAATACATTTGCGTTTCTTGTGCTTACCGGTTTTGTGTATCGAATATCTGGTGTCAGGGAGTATCCATAAAGAACTGAATTTATTCTGTTATCACCTATGTTTTCAAGACCAAAAGAGAAGTTGAGCGGGCCTTTATACATGGGTGGAATCAACATGTTCTGGACTACCCAGGAACTGTTTACGGATAAATTTAAAAAGAGTGGTTTCCTGTATCCGGTTGAGGAAAATTCTGCCTGAAACCAGTTTGAATTGTTCTTGTTGATATTGTCAATTTCCAAATTGAGTTGGTAAAAATTTATGTTTGAAATGAAACCACAGACCAACTGTTGAGGCTTTGCATTCCAATCGATGACAGTGTCTGCAACTACCAGTATCTCTGCACATCCTGAATAACCCTCAATATTCTCGTTGTTGGCATCTGTTGTTTTTGCAAAAAAGTCAAAGCTTGCATCACCGGTTGGCAATTGAACATAGAGGATTCCATCCTCGTAGCTGTTTATTTCACAGCTTATCCATCTTGATTCAAAATTCGGGTTTATATTTGGTTTGATCTTCTCGAGTTTGAACTCGTTTTCCCACCACAATCTGTTTCCAGAGACAATATAATTCGAATTCTTTCTGATTCCAAAATGTTTTTTTGGATTGTATTCAAAAACTTTTGTGATTCCATCCGTGTCGCTTCCCCTAAAATATGAAGTGTCATCCCCTTCAAAAATACTGTCGATATGGATTGGGAATGCTTGAAAACTTCCCGCTTCATTTTTCATCCAGGGAAGTGCAAACCAGTCATAAATTATTCCATTTGGATTCACGTATACTCTGGCAAATCCCCTGTAATCGCTGAGCCAGAATTCATGAAAACTTTCAAAAATATCATTCTTCATCTTGTATCTTTGTTTGCTTGTTTTTGAGTCAAACGCTGTGAAGTCAACAGTTCCATCCGTTATTGCACCATCAAGAAAACCAGTTATCCATTTTGGAGTCTCGGTTGTTGTGATAAATTCTACAGGATGCGAGACACCACATGAATTCCCGGTGATTTGTTGTGAGCTGGCAACAAAGCAGTATTTTTTTTCTGACTCTAACGTACCAGCTGGAATGCTGACTGTACTCATGAGCGTTTGTTTGGTGATATATACTGGTTCATTCTCAAAAATAACATCCTCTACAAATTGGTCATTTTTTAATTCATAGATATTGATTGTGTTAAGTCTGTTGCTGGATGGATCAGTGATTATTGTTATTGAGTCCGCTCCAACCTGCCTTTTTTGTGATGGGATAATTGGGATTGGAGTGCTGGAATTATTCTCTGTCTCCTCGGGAATTTCAACTATGAAATAATAATATTTCGATCCATTAATCATTGGATCGCCACCAACAAAAACCCTCTGCTTGGCTTGATATGTTGTTGTCCAGATTCCTTCAGTTCCTGATTTTCTGTCGTCTTGTTCGCAGTCATGAACGTAGTATATCTCGTAAGCATCTTTACTCTTTGAGATACCGGTAACTGAAACAGTGTGACCATAAAAAGTTTTGCCGGTTGTTTTATCTTTTTTCCAAACCGATAATTCGACAGCATTTCCCCTTTGAAGTTCTGTCATAACGCTATCAAAATTATAAAATCGTCTGGTGATTATTTTGAATTCACTTCTGTCCATGAATTTCTTTTTGCCAACCCACCATGTTTGTACCGGAACGCCAAAGTTTGATGAATTCCAGCTTGTTGCCGTTTTCATCTGGTCAATTGATGTTTGTTCTTCGCTCAATTTGAGATGAAAATTCTTTTTTTTAAGAAATTGAAGTGAATTTGATATTGCGGTTGGGGTACATTCTTTATCTCTGCATTGTTGATTTGGAAAATTTTTATGTGAATAGTTTTTTTCTGTTTTCCCGCTTCCCTGCACTCCGGGTGGGTCTGGTGATTTGGTTGGGACTGATGATATTTGATGCCCGGAAAAATCATCCAATCCGCCCATCATAGAAATTCTTCCCTTGCCAACTTTTGATGTGAACGTGAGCTTTGGCTGTTCAGTTGACGTTTCTGGCTTCAGGCTTGCAGAATATTCAATATTCTCGATTCTTTCACCAGGATTATTTCCAAGGTCGATTGTGAAATGTAAAAGTTGATCATCACCAACTCCGACATGGTTCAAAATCGCACAATTTTTTATCACCCAGTTATTGTTTATCGCAAGATTGAAATAGAGAATACCATCATATCCATAGTGCGTGAGTTCTACCTTTCCCCAGTTTGAATCCCTGTGAATTATTGCATCAAGGATTAAATCAAGTTGCTTGAATTCAATATTTTTCAGAATTCCAAAGGGTTCGTGGTCGGGGATTGGCGACCAGCTAAAAATCCAGTCATTTTGAATTTTGAGGTTTGCAAATCCCGTGTAACCCAACAGTGCTTGTTCAAATCCTTCACCTTTCAGGTCAACTCTTGAGTAGAATTTGTGAGCTTTACCACTTTCGTCGGTGAAAATTATTAGTGCTGTTCCATCAGTTAAATCCGTTGTTTCTTCAACTCTTCCCCTCAAAGATTTTGTGTTGAACAGGCAATCGTAGTCAACAAATTCAAGGTCAACCGTCATCGAATCTGAACTCCAGAAAATATTGTCCGCACCAAGATATTCGGCAACAAATCTCATTGGGAGCATTGTGTAGCCAGGGTCTTTTATGTATGGGGCAAGTTCATGATTTTCTTCGTCAATCCATTTTTTTGAGATTGTTCCGTCTGGTTGTTTCACCTCAACCTGGGGATTTCCAATCCAGAGATTCAACCGGATTCCAGAGGGCAAAACGATGGTTACTCTCTTGTTGATTGAGTCCCACATCATCATTGTTCCTTCAATTTCCGATGTGATATATCTGATGACCAGGAACATTCTTGAATATTTTATTTCTGGAGCGACATCCATCGGCCCTTTGGGTTCGCCATCAACATGGTAAGTGTCGCTTCCAACTTGGTAGGAAAGAACCATCACACAAGGATTCTTTGGATGATGGTTTGATAATAACTGGGTTGGTGATTGAAAAGAAATGACAAGCAACAACACAAACACAATTAATCGTTTGGCTGTGATGCACCATTTCAGTTTTGAGGTAATGCTTTTTATTCGCATCTAAACCCCTGGTATATTCTTTTCACTAGGTTTGATAGTATCACATGTTGTGATTAAAGGCAAACAGGGGTGCTGTTGTCGGGGTGATTATGGGATGTAGGTCAATATTATCTCCTTGGATTCTGCAATCCATTCAACAGAACATCCAAGAGATTCAGCAAGGAATCTCATTGGAACCATGGTTCTGTCGCCTATAATTGTTGGAACAACTTCTGGATTATCTGGGTCAATCTGTATTGATTTACCATTTACCTTTGCTGTTGATTTGTCAATCCAAAGCTCTACAACATTTTCTTTGTAATCCTCAGTCTCTGCATTGTCTGGTGCAACAAGTTTGCAGGTTACTTTTCTTTCTTCACCATCCCAGGAGACTTGACCACCAAGAGGCTCTGTTACGTATCTTGCGGGAAGGTATGTTCTGCTATTGATGATGATTGGTTTTGAGTCCATGGCGTATTCTTCTTCATCCGCATGATAGGTTTCAGAATCCACAGCGAACATAAGTCTTGATGCAGGCAAACTGAATTCCATAAAACCTTCATCTAAGATATTGAGATATAGTTTGGAGTTTTCGATGCAATCTGAGACTTTGGTATGTACAGGGAGATAAGGCTTTATACCATCTGGAAATACATATTCATTTAGTACTTTCCCTGTGACAGGATTGAGCATAAAGAGCATTCGAGATTGCTCAGAGACTATCCATAAATCATCGTTCACTATTTTCGGCTTAAAAGGATTGCAACCTTCAGCGGATTTATCTGTTTGAAAACTCCACAATTTTTCTTTTGATTCCATGTCAAAACAATCAATACCAAGGTGTTCGTTTGTAATGAACACATAATTATCGTGAAAAAACATGTTACGGGCAACACCAACAAGTAGTCTCCATTTTCGTACACCTGTTTCACCATCATAACAATAAAGATATTGATCGTTTATGTACAAATCACCATTATACACTGCATGCTTCTCATCTAGATTACCTTGATCGGAACCGCTAACTGACCACTTTTCATCACCAGTTCTAAGATCAATAGCTTTGTACAAGTGTTTATAACCCTCTTTTGGATTGATGAAAATTGTTGAGCCTTCTTTGTCGTATCCAAGATATTCACCAATTTCCTTTCTTGGTTTCCCCCAAAGAGTATTACCTTCTTTGCCGATGCAGGTAACTGTTGTTCCGTCAAGATCTGAAAAAAGACCGAAATCATTTGTTGAAACCTGACACATGAATAATTCTTTTTCCCAGATAATTATTCCAGTATTGTAATCATAAGCACGCGTATATTGCCTGCTATCATAAGTAGTGTGAATATCCGTATAGATAATATTTCCGATTTTAAGGATAGAATTGATAACCTTCTTTTTCGGATCTAGCTCATTTCTTCCTAGCTTTTGCAGTGGTGTAATATTGGTTTCCCAGAGAAGTTCACCAGTAAAAAGGTTTTTACAAACCAGATAGCTACTATACTCAGACTCCTTTACTGCCCCGTCATCTGCCATTACCATGGGCCATCGTACATCATCAAATACTAGAATACCAGTTTGAGCATCAAACGTACTATCATTCGTGTATTTCGCAGTATTGTTCCAATGGATTCCCATTCTATTGCTCAATACTCTCATCAACAAGTATCTACTCGTTGTCTGTGTGATACGGCCAGTTTCAGTAGCTTGAATATTTCCAAATGGGAAAGCTAACAGTATCATTACAAGCAGGTAATTTATGTATTTTCTCATACAGCCTCCTTTGAGTATTACAATTGATTGTTGTGTTTTGTTCCTTTGTTTATTGTGATACTTTGAGCAATTAAAAAAAGGATGGTTAGAAAGTTCTAACCATCCTTGTGATGTATAACACATATCAAATACAAATATTACATACTAAATATCGCTATGTTTCCTCTTATAGAGCCAATTAACAACTATAGCCACTATTATGATAATAACAGCAGTTATTAGCAAGTATAAGCGAGCTTTCTCAATATCTTTGTATGGATTTGGGTCTTCGTCATTTTGAGAGGATTCAATTGGTTTGGTTGCTCCGTTGTCTGTTTCTGCTGAGTCTACCAGTTTCAATACAAACAAAACTGAGGATTCTGCATTTGGAGTATTCCCAACAAATGAAGTGTATTCCTTAGCCAGTTCCTTCATTCTCTCAAACTTTGCAGTTTCGCCAAGCAACATTTCTTCAGTATTTTCTGTTGCTTCTGCGAGTTTGTCGGCACCGCCTGCACTGTCGATTGCATTCCTGAATTTTGATGAAAATTCATCCATCTTTTCTTGGAGGGGTTCTGCTTGCTCCAGGCTTACCTTGAACTCATTTATCATTTCCTGAAGTTCAGCCTGTGATGGGATTGTGATTCCGTTTATCTCACCGCCATTCACAAAAACATCCATATTGCTTGTGGATTCGGTTATCATTTTGGGAATTTCATTCCAGGCGGGCAGGACATTTCCTTCCATCTCCCCGCCCTCAAGCATCATTGTGATTCCGTCAGAAATTCCCTTCAATCCATCTATTGTTGTGGTTATTCCTGGAATTTCCTGCCCTTCCATCTCTCCGCCAGAAATTATTGCAGAGAGTGTGTCATCGAGCATTTTCATCATCTCGGGGGTTTCAGACAGGGCAGGGATTTCGATACCATCGATTGTTCCACCGTCTGATAGAGCTTTCATCAAACTTGTTGCGGTGTCCGCATTTCCCTTGACTATTTCAAGTTTAGAGAGCGATTTTGAAACGGATGTGTCCAGGCTGGAAATTAATTCTAACATCTCGGTATCGTTTGTTTTCTTTCGTAAATCTTTCAAAGAATCTTGCATGTCTTCAAGATAAAACTGAATCCCGAAGAGATTGCTGGAAACTTTTCCAGTGGCTGTATTTGCATCAACGAGAGCCTCTGAGCTGGCGGTGATTCCTTCAGAATTTTTTGCCATTTCATCGGTTATCATTTGGAGAATCATTTTGTGATTTTCGGAAAGTGTGATAAGATTTTTTGCACCATCTCTGATCTGAGAAAGAGATTGTCCATAACCATCAAAGAGCTTAGAAACACCATCAACACTGCTACTTGCTGAGTCGACCATTCCTTCGATGGCCAATGTCATATTTTCAAGGTTGCCAATATTTTCAAGAGCAGATGACATGTCAAGTGTGTTTCCATCCTCCATCATATCAAGCAGTTCCCCGGTGTCACCCATCGAACTCATCACCTCGATGAGGGCTGTGTCAATTTCTGGAATTGGAAAAGAGGGTGCTTTTGGAATTATTGAAATCGAAAGATTTGGGAGTTTCAAGTTGTCGTCTGTGATTGAGAATTCAACTATTGATGTTGGTTTTGGAAATGCTGTCCACATCAATTTTCTGTTGTTGCCAACTGTCATTTGAAAAGCATCGGATGCTGATAATTCGTCATACTCATCTGAGGGAATGTCAGCTTGTACCATGATTGTCATTGGGGTGTAGATGGTTTCCAGCTTTTCTGTGATTTTGTCACCAACTGTCCAGCTGATAATTTCTTCGTGAGCAAGTGTGTTTGTGAAGGTGAAAATGAAGGTCAACTCACCAGAACTTCCATTTATTTCAGAAGAATTTATTTGGGCACCATCCAAGAGAAATTTTATATCAATCTCAACTGGTAAACTCAAATCAGTATTTCCTGTGTAGAATAAATCAGTACTTCCGTTGACATCAATATTCCAGCTGGATTTTCCATCTGCTTCAGAAAATTTTGCGGTTGGGTGGAGTGAAACAATCTCAGTGAGCCTTGGATCATCCTCAATTTTCAACTCACCATCACCATCAATTCTCAGCCAGTTCACAACTGAAGAATTTTGGACTGTTCCATCCCAGTTTAGCACGGAATAAACCGTTTGAGTTCGTGATACCTTTTTTATGTTATTCATCGCCGCAAACGCTGGTGAAATGAGAATCAACAGCATTAAAACAGCAACCGTTAAACCTATATATTTACGCATTTTTTACTCTCCTCTTTTTTGAAAGTTTGATGTTTTCAACCATCACAAGCAGTGCTGGAAGCACCAGTATTACAACAAACATTGATACCACGGCACCTCTTGCAAACAGCATTGTCATGCCACTAACCATTGAAATCTTCGATGTTAAAGCTATTGCCAGAGTTACACCAAATAAAGTTCCAGATGCGGTGATTATTGCGGGTCCAGCACCTTTTACGGCAGCAATCATTGCCTCGGTAACCGATACTCCAGCTTTTGCTTTTTCCTCGTTGAATCGTGTTGTCAGCAGGATGCAGTAGTCAACCGTTGCCCCCAGCTGGATAGCCGAGAGTGCGACAAATGAGGTGAAAAAGGTGTTGGCAATTCCAGCATAAAACAGGAATGAAACATTAATCCATATTGCAACTTCAATTGCAATCACAATGATCAATGCCTGCCAGCTCTTTCTTAGAGTCAGCAAAAGTATCAGAAAAATTGCGATAACCGAAACAATTGTAACATTGTTCAAATCAGGCTCAGATACCCTTGCCATGTCGTACTGCAAAATATCTTGTCCCGTGATGATCACTTCATCCTCATGCTCTGCTTCAAAATCCTGGAGCTCCCCAAAAACTGAGTCTGAAAATTCTTTGTTTCCATTCTCAAGTTTCACCATGAGTAAATGCCGGTTCCCACTCGAAAGTCTGTCCACAATTTTTTGTGGGATGAAAGAGTTGGGAATATAAACTGTTCCAAGATTGAGAGGACCAAAAACACTTTCAATCCCTTCAATCTCAGAGAGTTCATTTTCGATTGCTAGTCTTTCATCAACACTCATGTCAGTGAGGATTACCGTTGCTTCCTTTCCTGCACCAAAGCTCTCTTCGATGAGTTCAAAATCAGATTGAACCTGTTCGCTCAATTCAAAACCCTCTGTCGTGTCATATGAAACTATCAGATTGAAGTGACCAAACGAAGCAACTCCTGCAATCACAATGAAAATCACAACGATAACAGCACGGTTCTTCACTATGAACCGACCGAGTCCGGCAAAGCTTGGTATCCATTGTCTGTGTTTCAACCGAGATAGCGGTTTTTCAAGGAAAAGAATCAGAGCAGGCAGAAGAGTGAGCGTCAGGATGAATCCGATTCCAACACCTTGAGCCATCACAAGCCCCATGTCACCCATCATTTTGTAGCTCATGATAACTAGTGCCAAGAATCCAACGGCTGTTGTGAGTCCGGATGAAAATAGTGAAACGGATGTTTTGGCGATGGCGGTGGCCATCGCTTGCACATGGTTTTTATTCAAACCCCGTTCTTCCTCAAAACGGTGGAGCAGGAACACTGCATAGTCAAGTGTCACTGCAATCTGCATCGCGGCGGTCACAGATGAAGAAACAAAACTCATTTCTCCCCGAAGTAGTGCGGTCAGACCAAAGTTAAAGATGATCGATATTCCGGTAACCAGGAGAAATAGTATGGCATATGCAGGTTGCGTGATGGCAAATCCGAGGACAAGGAGGGAGATGATGAGAGCCATGATCAACATGAGAGATTTTACGTTCTCACCCATTTTTTTCATCTCTTCGGCGTACACAAAACTTCCTGTCAGGTGGACATTATCGCCCCCAGTTTTTTCTTTGATGTTCTCAACCTGTTGTGTAATTGACAGACCATTGTCTCTCAATTTTACCTGGATGATTGTTGAGTCACCAATGAAGAATTGCTCCTTATATTCTGCATCAACATATGTGTCTGGAATATAGACGTTTGTCACATCTGAGTACCAGAAGGTTTCAGAAACCTCCGGCATTTCTTTCAGCCTGTCGTTTATTTCGTTTACATCGATAATTGATTCACCGGAGATGATTACAAAAACAGTTTCAGAGCCACCAAATTCCTCTGTCAGGATTTCAATTCCTTTGATTGATGAAAGGTTTTGGGGAAGGTAATCATTGAAATCATAGTTGACCTGAAGTTGACTCATTCCAACCAATGAAAGCAGTAAGATACCGATGGACATAATACTGATGAGTACACGATTACGAACGATCCACCATGAGATTTTTTCAAGCATTATTTCTCTTGTCCTCCTTCATGATTCCAAACATGCAAAGCTCGATGAATGTGTTGAACATCTCGTCAACGCTGTGTTCGAGTTTGTTCGTTGATCCGAGAAGAATCAACTGTTTCAGGCTCATGCTTATAATTTCAGCCACAAGGTCAAAATTCATGTCCTTTAGGAGTCCGGACTTATATCCAGCCTTCATGAATATTTCGACAATCTTCTTGGCGTTGTTTCTAAAATTGTCAGAATGAAATCTGACAATGCTTGAATGGGGTAACTCTTCCATAAGAATCTTCAAGATGTCTGAATTTTCTTTGTAGAATTCCTTGAAATGTGTGGAAATTGCCATCAGCTCATGCATGAATTCTTTTCTTGTTGTTTCTGGTTTTGTAATTTTTATGTTGGCCAGAAGTGCATCTTGTTGGGACTGGATTATTGAGATGAATTCCTCAAGAACGTTCTCCTTACTTTTGAAGTACAGATAGAATGTTCCCTGGGCAACTCCAGCCTTCTTCACAATGTCCGAGACTCTTGTTCTTGAGTATCCCTTCGACGACATCACGATACGTGCCGATTTTATCAAATCTTCTTTTGAACTCATCCCTGCCTCATTTCCTGTTGACTGACGAATCAGTCAGCTCCATGAAAGGTTGTATACATCTTATGTATAGCCAACTGACTGACTGTTCAGTCATGATAGGGAAATGACTACTGAATGTCAAGTAACAAAAGGTGTAAATTATTTGAAATGAAATCCACTAACCGTCATCCATATAACCTCCCCAGTCATTCCGTGCTACGACACGGAATCTCCGAAATCTGTATGATGTGGAAAAGACGATGGTACGTTCCCTTTTTTGAATGCAACTTTTTACTACCCTGGATTCCCGATTTCTCGGGAATGACGGAGGAATCAGGTTATTTATAAAAGATAGTTATGATATTTGCTTTCTATTCAGATAGCCTTTGTCGATTACTCTGAAATGATAAACCTGTAGCCGTTATATGTGACCATGACCCAACCGGGTTCAGTTTTTATTGGTGTGACCTCAATCTTTATTGAATAATAACCATCTGTTATTTGAATACTTCCGCTGCCGTCTGCCGGAATAAAAATGAGCGGATCTTCGTTGTTTGGCAGGCTTCGGTTTATGGATAATCCGTAATGCTCAAGATTGTCTGCCATCCATGAATATATCAATTCGGAAGAGTCTTTATGAAAAACCGTTGCACTAATTTTGACCTTTCCTTTTTCGAGGGGAACATCCTCTATGACAGGTTTTTTCTCCTCAAGAAAGGTTGCATCATCATAAACAGGAACCATGTTGGAGAGTTCTTTTCCCCATTCTGGCATAGGTTTATAATTTACCTCAATCATTACCTCTGCTGGTTTTGATGGAATATCAACAACTTGTCCCGCCGAGTATGGCTCGAGAAAATCATCTGCGGTATAAAAAACTTCTTTTTTTGAGCAACTCAAAAAAGAAACAGTTATCAGTATTATTATCAACAGATAGTTTAGCTTTTTCATTTGGCATCATCCTTCGTGACAAGATAGATTATGTGTATGTCGTTTGTGATTAGATCGGGCAGGATTGAGATTTCGAGGAACTCATCACCTCGTTTTGCCTGAACACGTGCAATCTCACCGTCAAAACCCATGAGGTCAACCAAGACCCAGCCAAGGTTTTGAACTTCCTGAGCATACCACTCGTAAACCACGTCTGCACTTGAGTTTGTGACAAGAGTGCCTGCAATCACCTCGATCATGTTTGTTCCGCGTAGTGGTTTGTTCAGTACAATCAAAGGGTCAGCGAGATAGCTGTGCGAGTTTTTGAAGATGGGGATGTACTTTGGAATGTCATGGCTACTGTCTGTATCAACATGAATCTCATCGAAAGAAACAAGGCATGGAGTACTTGCCTGACATGATACAAACATCAATGCCCCAAGAATTATCACTAAAAACAGCTTCAACTTCATGAACGGCAAAGTAACACGAAGTGGCTCGTGGGTCAACTGAAAGAAGTTTCTTTTCTTTTTTTAATGACCGCCAATTGGCAAATGTCCTCCACCTGAAGCAGACGATGCATCTCCAAATAATAACATCACGAAGAAGTATGCAATGATGATGAAACCTATTGATCCATAGAACCAGAGAAGGGTGTGTGAAAACATTATCTTGAAATTGGAATCAACTTGATCGTTGAACCTATAGGCATTCATGCTCAAAATAAATTCGTCAGATTTCAATCTGTTTTCGGCAACCCAGCTGTAGAGTTTTCTGTAGAGCCTTTCCTGACGAAGGAAAAAAGCATCCAGATACCAAAATGCAACCAATGGCATGAAAGCCACAAAAATATTGTATGGTCCCATATTCATGAGCAATGCACCAACAATAATTGTTACAGCCCATCCACGAATAAGGAAGGAATGATGAGCCATTCTGTGGATGATGTGTTCAATAATCTCACACTCTGCGATAAAAAAATGTTTCTTTGCAAGCAGGTACATTGTGTAATCGACAGCTGTTTTAGCATCCTTCAGAAAATCGATCGACTTCACATTTTTTATATTGAAATCCATAAATAGAACTCCTTATTTCTTTTTTCAAAAAACATTCTAACAAGATTAGTGTCAAAATAAAAGAACAAGAAAAGGAGAAATATCATGAAACTTACAACACAGGATAACTTTACGGAATTTGAAATTTCAGAAACACTTGGAATTGTGAATGGAAACACCGTCAGGACAAGAGGTTTTGGTCATGATTTCATGGCAGGACTCAAAAACCTTGTTGGTGGTGAAATAAATTCATATGTCGAGATGCTTCAAAAAGCCCGTGAGATGGCAACCGAAAGAATGGTTAAAAATGCTGAAGCGCTTGGTGCAGACGGTATTGTTTGTGTAAGATTCACAACATCAAGCGTGATGCAGGGTGCTTCAGAAATCATGGCGTTTGGAACAGCTGTCAAATTTAAGTAGTGGATTCCATACTACCTTTTGTCATTCCGCACTTGATGCGGAATCCAGGGTTGAAAAAATCACAATAATACTCAGATAATAACAACCTATACGATGGATTACTTCATGGTGTGTATGTCAATATGATTTCCTTGGTTGTGGCTAACCATTCAACATCACATCCAAGAGACTCTGCAAGGAATCTCATTGGAACCATTGTTCTGTCGTTGGTTATTGTCGGGACTACATCTGGGTTGTTTGGGTCAATCTGGACTTCAACACCATTCAACTTTGCTGTTGACTTTCCAATCCATAACTCAACAACATTCTCTTTGTATTCTTCAGTTTCTGCATTATCCGGTGCAACCAGTTTGCAGGTTACTTTTCTCTCGGAAGCATCCCAGAATACCTGACCACCGAGGGGTTCTGTTACGTATCTTGCAGGGAGGTATGTTCTGTCCTGCAGGATGATTGGCTCTGAATCCATCTCTGCCACCCCGTCATTGTCTGGTTTGTAGGTATTTGAGTTTATTCGGAAGGTGAGGGAGTCGGCGGCTTCCCCATACCTTAATAACAAACCATTTTGCTCAAAATAAAGAAATCCATTTGAAATTGTACCTAGCGAACCAGCATCACCACTAAAAATATGCCTCCAGAGTAAGGTGCCATCATCTATGCTTCGATTATTAATTGTGAAATCATCTGTGCCGGGATAATTATCAGTTGCACCAAAAGAGATAAGATTGTCATTGATAATAAGCGTGTTGTAACTATCAAAATCATATACATATTTTAGGTCTACCAACCATTTCCTTTCCCCATTGCTAAGATCAAAACAAGCAAACCCAGTACTTGTAAATATGTTATGCGAATTGGAAACTGCAATTGGTGCGTTGCTTCCATACGTCTCCCATAAAATACTACCATCGTTGATATCAAGAGCAACAAAACCCAATTCTAATTGGCTTACTGCAATTATTGTGTTACCAGAAATACTGACATCCATTCCTGTGGCACCCACTAAATAATTGAAGGGGTCTTTGTGCCCTACGTATGGTGCTGTTTGCCATAGTATTTCTCCATCGGTGGTATCTAAACAAGTAACACCATAATGATAATAGATCGCTTTGTTATTATTTATCGCTATACTCGGTTCTGATAAATTTATTGTGTATGGAAAGTATAGATTCTCTATTTTTGCTTCCCATTTCTTATCGCCAGTGTTTTGATCGAGACATGTGACTTCATCTGGATAAGACAGGAACACATTATTGTCATCCACTGTAACTCCACATTTGTTGATTTTCTCAAAGCTCCAAAATGTAACACCAGTGTTTAGATCGATACACCTCACCTCTTCGTCGCTGGTCACGTACAACTTCTTGTTGTAAATTGCGACTGGGTAGCCATTATTTACATCCAGTTCCCATTTTACTTTTCTTTCAACGGTATCATAACAGATAATCCCATTGAATGGCGACTTGCCAATTCTAAGGATAACATAATTATCTAGAGCATAATATACTCTATCAATGGAAGTGTTGTTACCTATCTCATACTCATCATGTTTAGCTAATCTATTTTTGAACTTGTATACATCGTCGATTATACAGTAATTATGTTGCGGGTTCAAACCTGTCATACTATAGTTCGAACTTTCATCTGCATGTGCAGAGTACAAATAACAGGCACTTATTGCGAGTATAAATACTAGCAACTTGAAAACAATCTTTTTCATAAATCCTCCTTCATTTTTTATTACGGTCAACTTACGAGTGTAGTTCATTATGGATGCCCGATTAATACCCACTCAAAAATGGGATAAGGGCTGGAGATGAGGGTTTTACCATATTGTTTGCTAAGTCCATAATGCAAGATATTAACACTAGCGATAACCTTACTGCCACATTTCGTTTCACTCGAACACCCCTTTCAAATTATGTTACGAATGAGAAGTACATTTAGTTCAAAAATGATTCAAAATAATCCTATTATCGCAAATACTTCCGAATGTTTTTATTATGCTCGCTCAAAGTTTTAGCAAACGCCGAACCCCCGTCACCCTTTGCAACAAAGAAAAAGTAATCAGTCTCGGCAGGGTACAAAACCGCATGAATGGCATCCTCTCCTGGAGAGCAGATTGGGCCAGGTGGAAGTCCAGGGTTTTTGTAGGTGTTGTAGGGGTCATCAATTTTTAGCTGTTTGTTTGAAAGCATGTATCCATCAATTTTTTGGGAGTATGCAAGCGTGGCGTTGCATTCCAGATTCCAACCGTCATTTATTCTATTCCAAAAAACAGATGCTACAAGTGGCATCTCGTCGGATGATCCAGATTCTGCTTGGACAATTGAGGCAAATGTTATGCACTCATGGATTGTTAATCCCAGCTCATGACATTTATTTCTGTAATCGTTGCTGAAAACAATTTCAAATTGGTCAAGTTGGGTTTGTATTATTTTTTCAGCGGTTGGTTCTTCAATCAAATATGTTTGAGGGAAGAGGTATCCCTCCAAATCAGCATGGTCTGGAATATTTTTTAGAAATTCAAATTCAAATTGATGCTTGCTGTTTTTTGCTAAATTCTGATATTGTTCGTTATTTATCTCTTCACGTTTTTTGAGTGCTGAGGAATAATGATCAATCGTGAGACCTTCAAGGAATGTGTATCTTTGGGGTGGTATTCTTCCTTCGGTCAGAATTTTTTGGATAACCTCTGGCATTGAATTTGGTTCAACAAACGTGAAATATCCAGCCTGGAGTTTTTGAGCGACTTCTTCTCTTCTGACTTCCCATAAAAATATTTTTTCGGATTTTATCAGATTATTTTCAAATAAAATCTTGGCAATTCCGGTGGGGTTTGTTCCCTTTGGAATCTCAAACTTGACGGGGTATGTTGTTGCAGAATGGGGTGCTTCAATGACGTTTAGCACATGGATGTAAATACCAGCTCCAGCCAGACCGATCACAAGCAGGATTGTTGCAGAAATTATCAGAAATTTTCTCAAGTGATTACCTCCGGGATTTTAGCTGACCACACGCTCCCTGCTTATCACCACCTTGAGAACGCCTAACGGTTGCAGAGTGTCCAAGGTCGCGGAGTACTTTTAGGAAATGTCTGATGGTTACAGGTTGTGAAGGTTTGTAGGAAACATCGCTGACTTCGTTGTAGGGAATCAAGTTGATGAGGCATGGTATCTCGAAAATTAATTCTGAGAGCAGGCGTGCATGCTCTACGGTATCATTCACTCCATCAATCATGATATATTCAAATGTTTCTCGTGAACCGGTTGCCCTCTGGTGCCTTCTGACCTCAAGAATCAAATCTTTTAATTTCATGGTTTTTGCTGCAACCGGCATTAGTTCTTCGCGGAGTCTCTGGGTTGGGGCGTGGAGAGAAATTGCGAGGTTTACACGTGGGAAAAGTTCAGCCATCTCTGTGATGATGTTTGGCAATCCGATTGTTGAAATTGTCATGTGCCTTGGTGAGAATTTTCCCTCTTCAATAAATCTTGTGATTGAGCTTTTGACAGCATCCCAATTTGCAAGAGGCTCACCAACACCCATGAAAACAATGTTTCTTGGTCTTGGTCTGCAGAGTGCTACCTGCGACATAATCTCTGCTGTTGACAGGTTTCTCTTCAATCCCTTTTTTCCAGACTCACAGAATTTGCATGAGAATGCACACCCAACCTGGGTTGAGATGCAAACCGTTGTGTGTCCAGCTTTCATCAAAATCATCTCGATAACATTTCCGTCAATAAGTTGAACCAGCATCTTTTTTGAACGGTCTTGAGATTTGTCAACTTTGACGACCTTTGGTCCAAAGTAGTACTCACTCTTCAACTCTTCACGAAGTTTTGCTGGTAAATCGGTCATTTTATCAGTATCGGTGACACCTTTTTGCCAGATCCAATCAATCACCTGGTTGGCACGGTATGTCGGTTGTCCGAGAAGTTTCATCCACTCGGAAAGTTCTGCTCTGCTCTGTTCAAGAATCTCCATGATTTGAGTTTACCATTTGTGGGGTGTGATACAATAGAAATTAGATATGGGTTGTTTGAATTCTCTGGTATTGTTTTAGTGCCGAATATTTACCGAAAGTTTCTTCAGTGATCTAATAAATATTAAAATGTCATAAATAGTAATATTTACGATAAACACAAAAGAATTAGATTTTTAAATTATTCTCAACTTTAGAATATATTAGTGCATATTTAATAATAGAGTTGTATAATGGATGTGTTGAGTGCTTAAGTTCGCAAAAGGAGTTTATGGGGAATGGAGAGAACATGATACCACAATTATCAAACAAACACAGATTCACACAGTATGACATCACAAGGAAATGTAATCTAAGATGTGCTCATTGTCGTTCGACATCGTTTTACGAGGGAAGCGATGAACATGAAGCAATAGAAGACTCAACAACAGAACAAGTATTTATGGCACTTGAAAATCTGGCAAAAGCAGGGATTGAGAGAATCCATTATCTTGGAGGAGAACCATTCTTTAGATCTGACATGATGGATATTGTCGATTATGGTGCAAAACTTGGAATTGTCAGCTCAATCAACACTAATGGGACATTGATTACAGATGAGATAATGGAGAGAATATTCAATTCAAACCTGTATCTTTTAACATTTTCATTGGATGGAGGATCGCCAGAAACCAATGATCCAATCAGAGGAAAAGGTGTTTTCAAAAAAGTAACTGAAACAATGAAAAAGCTCGACTCTGAGCGAAAGAAACGAAAAAGATACATCCGCCAAATAATTTGCTCAGTAGTTACAAAATCAAATGCCCACGAAATGAGCAAGCTGATGGATGTTGCCCACGAAATTGGTTGCGACTCTGTAATATTCACACCCCTGAGACAAAAAGGAAGAGCGGCGGGGAATCTTGACAAGCTATACTTCAACGACCAGGAAACATTTGAGCTGGCAGAAAACCTGGCAAAAATAATTGCAAAAGGACACCCCCAACACGTCCAAATGGGACTAGGTTCACCACTCGCCGCTGTTTACCTGAACAAAAAATACGGAACAAAATTCCCAATAACACCAGGAGGATGTAACGCCCTAACAACAAAAACATTCCTCCAACCAGACGGTGCAATGTTCCCCTGCCAGGAACTAACAGAATACTTCAGAACAAAGTCTGGCAAAAAAATCAACATCCCAAGAAAATCAGTAATCGAAAAAGACGGAGCAGAAGCAATCCTAAACTCAGAACTCTACAACGGTCTACTCTCCGCCTTCTTCAAAGAAGATGCTCTCAAAGATTATGTTCCCTGCAACCAATGCATATTCCTCGGTTCAATCTGCTGGCCATGCCCAATCCCCACCTTAAGAGGAGAAAAGCTAATCATGAGAAACTGCCAGATGATGATGAAAAAACTAAAGGATGAAGGAATAGACATAGGAGACTCTGTCCCAATATCCCACCAAGAACTAATCAACCGCTCAGCAGGAGACCCAATATTCCGCTCAACAATCTTCTCAGACCCAACAAAAACCCTCACCAAATACCACTACAAAATGAAAGAACAAGAACAAAACCAAACAACACAGCTCATCTCAAAGATGCAAGAAGTAGCAAGAACTCAACTTAAATCACACTTAGAGAGTATTACCAGGGAGAGCAAATAATGGAAAACCTAAACAACAATACCCAAAGAGACTCAAATAACCCAAATAATCAACCCAATGAAACTGCATCAAAGCCATCAGGAAAGTTGAAGAATATTGTTGACTGGATAACAGAAGAATCCACCAAACTAGGCTACAACTGGAACACCCTCCCAAGAAACAAACAAAACCAAATAATCTCCTCCATCATGTCAGGCCTCGAAAACGGCTTCCGCAGTAGATGCAACTACCCCGACCTCCGCTTCGCCAAACGCCGTGGAATCGGTAAACAATTCACCAACATAAACAATAACATCACAAACAACCAGCAATTTTCACCAGCAAGCATTGATCAACAATGCCCAGACCCACCACCAGATGCCTGTGGTGTACTACCAGGTGATGTCTGTGACTCAAACGGTTGTGGTGGAGGAGGTGTGGGTGATACCGACTGTCAGGAATATGATGGAAAAACCTGTGATAATGGATGTGTGAACGAAACAGCAGGTGAATGCTCTGATGGAGCTCAGGAATGTGTTGATTGTGATTGTATAAATAACGCAGATTGTGGAGATAGTGGGGCTGGTTGTGTGGATAACTCATGCGAAAATAATGCTGCATGTAATGATTCTGGTATTGCTTGTATTGATAATCAATGTGGCAATACATCTAGTTGCAATGATAAAGGGGATTGTAAAGATAACTTTTGTTCAAATTCTGAATTTTCCGGTGGATGTACTGATACTTCTACGAACTCGAAAACGTGTGTTGATATTGTATGTATTAATGAGTCCTCCTGTGGTGATAATGGTTTTTCAACTTCCTTAAGATGTACTGATACTTTTTGTTTCAATCAGCCAACTGGATTATGTAAAGATGAAAAGTGTATAGATGCACCTTGTAACAATAATTCAACAGCAAAGGAAAACGGGTGCATAGATACAACTTGTTGGGATAATGCTTGTATAGATAATAGAGGAAAATTACAATGTATCGACGCACCTGCAAATCAATGCAATGATGATGGCTGTGTCAATGCCCCACAGGGATGTCAGAATACGGGGTGTGACTCAGGTCTTGCTTGTATCGATTCTGGTCCACAATGTGGTTCTGATCCTGGTGATTCTGGAACAGGGGAGAGTGAGTTTTGTCTGGATATTAATGATTGCATAGATTCTTCGGATTGTGAAAATAGTTATGCAAACTGTATAGATAGAGAGTGTGCTGATCAGGGATGTACTAACACAGGTGGTCAATGTCGAGATGAAGAACAATGTTCAGATTTTAATTGTACAAATGAGTATGGTCAATGCTCAGACATAAACTGTTCAAACACGGGTGGTTGTGTGGATGAAGGTTGTCCGCCACCAGAATAAATAGAAGAAAAATAATTATCTACAGATAATTATTTGAAGGAGGTGAAAGAATGAAAGCCATGAAACATATATTTGTCGTCGTCGTCGTTATCTTGTCCATACAGCAATTTGTTCTGGGGTACAACATAAACGTTGAAGAGATAAAAGCACCATATTTACCAAATGGTACCGTTGGAACTGGTTGCAATAGTATTGGTCCGTTTATGGAGGGAAAGGTAATAATAGATAATTATAATTCTTATTCCGTATTCGATATCGAAGACTCTAGTTTTTCAACCCTGGATATTGGTGGTGATTCTTTTTTTCAAGTTGAAGATGATTGGTATGTAGTACAACATTTATTTATGAATCTTAGAACAAGTATCTACGAAATTTATCCGAGCTCAATTGAAATTATCTCTACATGTGATGAAATATTATTCCTGGACTCAAGTGGAGCAAATATCCAATTTGATAGTACTTTGAAACAATTAGTTAAGTATGATTCTGGAGGCAAGGTTGAATGGATTTCAAAATCTAATATGCCAGATGAGGGTATTTCTAGTATATTGCTAATTTCAGATAATTATATTGCTTTGTCTACATATACACAAACTTGGATTTATTCACTCAGTGATGGCGAATTAAAACTAAAAACAGATTTCACAGTATATAAGGGATACAATGTAGTACAATCAGATGATGTTGTCGTATTGTCAAATAATGTTTACTCACTCCCTGATTTAGAGTTCATTACAAAAATTCCTGAGTCAAGATTTATTGAAATAGATTCACAAAAAATATCAACTGCTACACAAGATTCAGGAGTTATTTTTTTGAATTATTATTCTTTTGATGGTCAATTATTGGATTCAAAAGAATTCAAGTGCAAATATGATACATATTATTTTTTGGCAAGAAGATTACATAAATATATGTTGGTGGCCAACGAGAAAGACCGATTTTTTGAAGTGATTAACATAAAAAATTCCACAATCGAGTTGGTTATTCCTTACAATGTAATTGGTGAAAATCAAGACAGAATATTTACAACAGGTGATCATATCTTTTTTTATCTCGGTAGAATAATGTATGGTTTCAATGTGGAAAACAAAACATTAACAGAGATAGAAGTTCCAACATCAATGACTATCATCAATGACAAACAGTACTGGTATCATGGAAAAGACAACATAATTATCAAGAATTTTGATGAGACTAAAACAAGAACTATCCCATACAACAAATACAAATCACAATATTTGCAGGAAACAATCATTCAAACAGATGGTGCAATTATTTATGAATTTCCAATTAATGCGGATATTCAATATTGCCCAATAATTCATGAGAACAAAATTACAACAAATATCTTACGACCAATAAATCATCGAATAATATTTTCAGTAGATAAATACTTTCTTTTTTTGAATAAAATTGAAGAAATGTGCTACAATCTATCTTTGTATTGCTTTGAGGATCGAAAATGGGAAGAAATGAGAGTATGGAAAAATATTACCTATCCAAGAATAACACACAACAAAGAATTCAATCAATTGCTTCTAAGGATTGATAACAATGTTGAAATATTAGATACTGACAATTATTCTACAGTTTTAGAATTACAAATCGTATTTTCTCGTTTTGAAAGAAATGTTACTCAAATCGGAAACATGTTGTATACCAAAAAAAGAATTTATGACCTTGAAGGAAAAAAATTCTATTCTGGTGATGACATTAGTTATGCTGGTTGCGTTGATCAAAAATATTATTTTCAAGATGAAGATAAAATTGTTGAAGTAAGCAACGAATTTCAAATCAGAACTCTAAATATGGAAGTAGAAGAAAGTATTGCTGTAATTGGTAATACAATACTGAATCATTTGTTCCTCTATAGCATGGATGAAAAACCTGTTCAATGGTTTCCTACATGGAATTTTTTTAATGACTATTTGTTTTTTAGAAAACCAGAAATATTTGTAAGTGGTAGATCACTCTTGCTATCTTCCAGTAATAACGGGGAGGATTCACCAATAACCAAATTTGACCCCTGCCCAACATTCTCAATCAACCAAATAAAAAATAAAGAAGAAAACAAAGTATCATTTGAAACCCAGTCAACAAGAAACGATGGACTAACGAATATATTTGAAGGTACAGCATATCTTGTTGCATGGGGAGAGAACGATGCAGGGAATCCTTTAGCACCAATATTTGTAAATCTGAATGAGGAACGGATTCGAATAAAACCAATGCTTCATGGTATGAAACAAACCATCACATTCGATCTACCTTCTCTAAATTCTGTTATCCAAAATCCTGAAATGGAGCACTCAGATGGAGCATCTGATTTAAAATACTTTGCTCTAGTCATCGAATCAAATGGACTCCTGGACACAGAAAAATCCAAACTTTCAGAAATCGACAAAACAGAACGACCACTATTTGACGGAACACCTACCTCCCTCAAATATCAGCAATCCATCGTCCTCACAGTCTGGGAGGTGAAATAAGCATTTTACGCTCTCAGACCCAACACCAAATACCACTACAAAATGAAAAAAGAAGAACAAACCCAAACAACCCAACTCATCTCAAAGATGCAAGAAGTAGCAAGAACTCAACTTAAATCACACTTAGAGAGTATTACCAGGGAGAGCAAATAATGGAAAACCTAAACAACCAGAACAATCAGATAAACCGGAATAACAAAAACAATCAAAGCAACCATAACAATCTAAACATCCAAAACAACAATACCCAAAGAGATTCAAGCAACAATAACATCAAGCAACCTAACGAAACTGCATCAAAGCCATCAGAAAAGTTGAAAAATATTGTTGACTGGATAACAGAAGAATCAACAAAACTAGGCTACAACTGGAACACCCTCCCAAGAAACAAACAAAACCAAATAATCTCCTCCATCATGTCAGGCCTAGAAAATGGCTTCCGCTCAAGATGCAACTACCCCGACCTCCGATTCGCCAAAAGAAGGGGAATCGACAATGAAGATATAGACACCCCAAACAATAATCTGGAGAGTGTAGTTGACAACGAATGCAAACTACAAGCAAGTGATGAAAAATGTGGCTTTAGTGCGGCAGATTGTGGTGATGATTCAGGATGTGGAGATCCATGTACAAACGAAGACCCAGGTGGTTGTGGAAATGGTGATTCAGAGTGCATAAATAATAGCTGCACTAATAATTCTACAGGCGGATGTACAAACGAAAGTGGAGATGGTTATTCTTGTCATGACAACAATTGTTCAAACTTAAAAGATTGTAGTGATAGTGGTGAATGCCATGACAATTCATGTTCTAATAAGGGATGGGGTACTCCGTCTACTTGTACCGACTCTAATGATTGTTCAGATTCATATGAATGTAGTAATACCGGACAATGGTGTACCGATTCAGATAATTGTTCTGATAATGGGTGTAGCAATACTGCTTCGAAAATGACAGCATCAACTGGTGGGTGCGTAGACAACAACAACTGTGTTGATCAAGATGGCTGTATAAATAATGATATAAAAAATGATTGTGTTGACAACCAGGGTTGTATTGACAAGAATTGTGATAACAGGAATGACTTTGGTGAGAAGTGTATTGATAACGATGCCTGTAGAGATGATCATTGTTGCAACAGGAGTTGTGAAGACAATGGTGCACAAGCACAAGTTAGCTGTGGTGACGATATGTGTTCAAACGGCAGAATATGCACAGATACAGTGTGTGTTGATGGCTCATCTGGTGAAGCTGGTTGTGGTGACCAAGGTTGTATCAATTCAGGCACTCCTAGTCCCACTGGCGGGAGCGGAGGATGCTCAGATTTAGGATCGCATTGCAGAGATGATTCATGTGTCAACTTTATTCGCTGTTATAATAATGCTGGACCTGATTGTGTTGATGCACCGTGTGCTTTTGAGCCTTCGGCAGATTGAAGAAAGGGGAGAATAACATGAAAGACCTACAGTGCTGGATAAAAGAAGAATCATCAAAACTTGGTTATAACTTCGAATCACTTACAAGATATCAGCAAGATCAAATAGTTTCCACAATCATGGTGGGTTTAGAAAATGGCTTCAGAAGTAGATGCAATTCCCCGGATCTTCGGTTTGCAAGAAGGATGAAAGAGTCCCTTTTAGGTCAGAAAAAAAATAATATCGATTACACAACCAGTTTGGATGAACAGTGTTTTTACGGTGGTGATTGCCTGAACTTATGTAATATAAACCAAGCGTGTCATGATGGTTGTTTGGATGCTGGCGGCGGCTGTTTAGATGGTCCAGCCTGTGAAGATGGAAATTCTTGTTCAAATACGACTAATTGCATTGATACATCATCGATGACTCAAGGATGTCAAGATAATAATTGTTCGAATGCTCAAGGAGCTACTGCTGGTGCTACATGTTGGGATCAAGGTGGCCTATGTACTGATTCTCAATGTGTTAACGGAAGTTCGTCGTCAAATGATATTTGTATAAATGATCTTGGGTGTACAGACATTGATTGTACAGACTACAGATGCTTTAATAGGGCACCACTAGGTACAAAATGCTCAACAGATATAGGGAATTGTCAAGATATTAATTGTATGGAAATAGGAAGAAGGCAAGCACCATTCGATGCAGACAGGAAATCCTGTCCACATATGGCGGATCACTCAGCAGAATCCTGTATTGACCATGTCTGTGATCCTCCTGATGAAAACCTGAAATGAATTGACAAGTGCAACAAGAAAGTTGGGATATATTACAAGCACTGATCCAAAAAAAGATTAGTTTGGAAGGAGAAACATGAAGAAGCTTAGATTTGTGGTAGCATCCTTGATACTGTTTTCTTTTATAGGTTCTGGAATTGCAATCAGCGATGACAAAAAATGTGAACT
>CBDUSO010000011.1:0-59130 GCA_965370295.1 uncultured bacterium | reverse complement strand
GTTCCCTGCCTGCACCTTTTGCCAGAGAGTTTATTCCAGAGAAATCATCTCCACCATCGAGTGCCTGTTTGGCATTTCCAGCAAGTTCTGCTAATTTTTGGATATTTGAGAGTTTGTTTTTTTCAAGGTGAAGTTCTTCGTCCTCGGATTCCTGTGGTTTGATTCTTTCAAATTCATCCAATTCGAATTGTATAAAATCAATTCGTTTCAGTCGTTCATCATCCAGTTTCTGGAGTCTGTCCAGCTCTTCACCAAGCCTCCTCAGCTTTGAAACATTTTTTCCAAATCCAGAAACATGGTTGAGGTGTTCGCTTCCTGCAAAGTTGTCCAGGAGTTTGAGCTGGATCTCTGGTTTGAGGAGAGATTGTGCTTCAAACTGGGAATGGACATCAACCAGTTTTGAGACAGCACCCTTGAGTCCAGTGATTGTGGTTGAAATTCCACCCAATCTGACTCGACCCCGACCACTTTTGTCCAGGCTTCTGCTGACAATCAATTCACCATCCTCAAGAATATCTGCATCATCAAGCAGGGAGAATTGTTCGGGTTTCAGTTTGAATAATAATTCGATGGTTGCTTTATCTTGTCCCGGTCTTATTGAATCTGACAGCCATCTCTCACCCAATCCAAGAAGGAGTGCTCCAATAAGTATGGATTTTCCAGCACCTGTTTCACCTGTGATCACGGTTAAGCCAGGCGAAAGATCAAGTGTGATTCTGTCGACAATCGCAAAGTTTGAAACAGATAATCCAGTGAGCATAGGCTATTTACTCCAGTCAAATTTGCTTTTTAGCACCTGGTAGAAGTTTTTGCTTTTGAGCCTTATGAGCTTTGCAGTGTATTCTGATTTTGTGATGACGACCATATCGTGAGGGACGATTGATTCAATCATGTCACCGTCTGCAAACAATGAAAAATTTCCCTCAGGTGAGTTGAAATCCAGTGAAATTTTTTTGCTTGAGGGGATAATGATGGGTCTTTGATTTAGTCTGTGAGGACAGATTGCAACGATCTCAAAGTTTGAACATTCGTGGTCAATGATTGCACCCCCGGCCGAGAGTGCGTATGCGGTGGAGCCTGTTGCGGTGCATATTATCAATCCGTCAGAACGTGTCTCTCCGACTCGCTCTGAGTCGATGTAAAGAATCGCATCAACCAAGGGGGATTGAAGATCGCGGTAGAGATAAACATCGTTTAGTGCGTGAATTTCCTTTATCTCTCTGCCTGAGCGAAGGACAACACCCTTCAACATTTCACGGGTTTCGATTTTGTATTCCCCTCGAATGATTCGGAATAGTGAGTCATGAAGTTCATTTTCTTCAACCTCAGTGAGGTATCCGAGCCTGCCAAGATTGATTCCAAGCACTGGGATATCGAGCTTGGAAGATATTCTGACCGCTCGAAGAAGAGTGCCATCACCACCAAGTGAGATGACCATATCGCAACCCTTTGGAAAATCTGGTGATGGTTTTTGGTCTAGTTTGTTTTTTATTTCGTCTGGAATTTTTACTGTAATGTTGTGAGATACTAACCAGTTGGCGGTATCCTTTGCGATTCTGATTACCGATTCTGAATTTTTTCTGAAAAAGAGTCCTACTGTCATTTTCCCGCCATCTGTGCTGATTTGATTGTGTTTTCCATGAGCATTGTGATGGTCATCGGACCAACTCCACCAGGGGATGGGGAGATTGCATGAACCTTATCTTTGACTGCGTCAAAGTCGACATCTCCACAGAGTGAACCGTCTTCGAGGCGGTTTGTCCCGACATCAACAACCCAGGCACCGTCTTTGACCCAGTCTGCTCCAACCATCTTTGGTCTTCCAACCGCAACAACGAGAATGTCCGCGGTTCGGGTAACAGCAGGAAGGTCAACGGTTTTTGAGTGGCAGATTGTAACCGTGCAATTTTTCTGCAGAAGCATGATGGCTACAGGTTTTCCAACGATATTTGATCGACCGAGGATTACGGCGTGTTTCCCTTTAAATCCTGTGTCATATCGCTCAAGCAACCTGATGACACCAGCGGGGGTTGCTGGTTCAAAAACTGGATCACCTGTCATGAGCCTTCCAACTGAAAATGGGTGAAAACAATCAACATCTTTTGAGGGTGAGATTCGTTCCAGGATAACCTGTTCGTTGATGTGGTCGGGGAGTGGGAGCTGGGTCAGGATTCCAGAGACTGATTTGTCGTTGTTCAGTTTGTCGATGAATTCTAAAAGTTCTTCCTGGGTGGTTTCTGCTGGAAGTTTGATGGTGTCAGAATCGATGCCAAGTTTTTTGCACCTCTTGGATTTCATTCGGACATAAACAGCAGAGGCAGGGTCGTCACCAACAAGGATTGCCGTGAGCTTTGGAACGATTCCTTTTTCCTTCAGCTCCTCAACCTGTTCCTTCTGGCTTGAGGTCATCTCTTTAGCAAGTTTTTTCCCGTCAAGAAGAATCTCCATTTTTGCTTCCTCTCTTTATGAAATTCCAGTTATCGTGCCGTCATCAGTGATGTCAATTTCCTCTGCACCTGGAATTTTTGAAAGCCCAGGCATGAGCATTATATCACCACAAACCGCAACGATGAATCCAGCACCGGCTGATACTTTGACCTCACGAACCTTTATCTTGAAACCAGTTGGAGCACCGAGAAGTTTTTTGTTGTCGCTGAAGCTGTACTGAGTTTTTGCCATGCAGATTGGTAGCTGGGAATATCCAAGATTTTCGATTCGTCTGATGTCTGATTTTGCGCGACTTGTGAAGTTGACTTTGTCGGCACGGTAAACCTCTTTTGCGATTGTTTCGATTTTGCCTGTTATTGGCTGGTTGTATTCGTAGAGCTGATGGTAGTTTGGGTTGTCGCTTGTGATTGAAGTTATCACTTTTTGAGCAAGTTCAATTGCACCTTCACCACCCGTTTCAAAGTTTGTGTTTATGGCACATCTGACACCTATTTCATCCAGAAGTTCTGCTAACATTTCGAGTTCTGATGCTGAGTCAGATGGGAATTTGTTTATGGCAATCACCGGTTTGATTCCAAATTTTTGGATGTTTTCGATGTGTCTCTTTAGGTTTACAAAACCTTCTTTGACGGCTGTTGGGTTGGGTTGCATCACCATCTTTTTGTGGATACCTGAGTTATATTTTAATGCTCGAAGAGTGGCAACAATCACGACTGCTGATGGAGGAAGCTGTTTTGAGGGAGCAACAATATCCAGGAATTTTTCAGCACCAAGGTCTGCTCCAAATCCACACTCAGTTACCACATAATCACCAAGCGCAAGTGCAAGCCTTGTTGCAATCACAGAGTTTGTTCCGTGTGCAATGTTTGCAAATGGTCCTCCGTGCATGAATGTGGGGGTGCCTTCAAGTGTTTGGATGAGGTTTGGTTTGATGGCATCGGCAAGGAGTGCGGTCATCGCACCGGTTACATTTAAGTCATCTGGTGTGACGGGTTCGTTATCGGTGGTGTATGCACAGATAATTCTACCGAGTCTTTTTTTGAGGTCAGCAAGATCATCGCTCATACAGAGAATTGCCATTATTTCGGATGCTGCAGTGATGAGAAAACCGTCATCTCTTGTTGCACCGTTTTTGTCTCCAAGCCCGATGATTATCTCTCGCAATGCACGGTCGTTCATGTCCATTGCACGCTTCCAGGGGACTTGCCTGATGTCTATGTTTGGCTCAAGGTTGAACTTTACACGGTTATCGATGCAGGCAGATAATAGATTGTTGGCAGCCGTGATGGCGTGAAAATCTCCTGTGAAATGCAGGTTTATGTCGGTGCTTGGTACAACTTTTGATTTTCCTCCACCAACCGCTCCACCCTTCATTCCCATAACAGGACCAAGGGATGGTTCACGAAGGGCAATTATGGGATTTTTTCCAAGTCGATTCAGGGCATCACCAAGTCCGATTGACGTTGTGGTTTTACCCTCTCCAAAAGGTGTTGGATTGATGGCAGTTACAACAATCAGTTTTCCTTTTCGAATTCCTGAGAATTTTTTTATAGTGCTTGTAGAAATCTTTGCTTTGTATTTTCCGTAACTTTCAATGTCATCCGATGTAAGACCAATTTTCTCTGCGATCTCCTGAATCTGTTTCATGGTCTTGTCCTATGCCAATATGTTCATTATCCAAAATAGTGTTAAGCCGAGTATTGAATTAAACATCAGAAACACCATGTATGAATAAGTTGCTTTTGATTCTTCTAGCGGTTTCCACCATAGGGGCAGGATGAAAAATAATACAACGTTTGAAAGAATGATTGCGAGCCAGAGCAGTCCGGTGCCGAAGAATATCCTGTAAAGAATGGGGAGCACCGCGGTAATCAACGATGAATACCAGAGACTCTGTCCGGACATCTTCTCGCCTGTGATCAATCCCGCGATAGAACCCGATAAGAACGTTAACGATACCGCAAGAACGAACCATACCGCGTCAAATTTCCAATTGAAATACATTACCATATGTAAACCTCCTGAGTGTGTTATTTTCTCATATCCTCGATTGTAACAGAACATGCTTTCTCTGCCAGTGATATAAGGTTACTTCTTTTATTGTAAATATACAGTGCGATGATTGAAAGAATCAGAGCGATAAAGATGCCCTGCATGAGTGGTGTTCCAAATGGGTACGAGACGGTCATTAGCGATATTGCCTGAGTTTGTGTTGCGAGTGTGTTCACGTATGTGAAGAGTAGGTTGGTGATTGCGATTCCAAGGACACTGCCAGTGATTATCATACCCTTGTTGATTCTCTCTGTTTTTTGTCTGAGAGCCCAGACGATTAGTAGCGTGAAAGCAAACACGATGACCATGAGTCCGATCCTGGAAATTAAAGGGACTCCAATTCCAAGGAATGTTGAACTGGCACTCTCAAAAGTTCCAGGGATTTTGCTACCATATGGGAGAATCTGACTGCCGTAACTGTTTACATTCATGATTCCATTCAACCCTTCAAGGATGGATGGAGCTATCACAAATCCAGCAGCAAAACCAAGTAATTCTTTGGGTGTTGATTTTTTTATATCTGCAACAACTCCCGTCAGGAGTGGGGCAATGCCGATTAACAATGAAGAAATAAACCCGATAATCATCATGTAATTCAGCCCGCCGTAGTTACCCCAGAAAAAGTTTGAAATAAAAGAGAGGGGTTTGAATAACATTGATCCGACAAAGTATGCACCAAGCCAGAAAATTGCTCCCCAGATGACGAGTTTTCTGTTTCCTCGTTTTACGAAGAAGTACCCGATAATTCCGAGAAGTGTGATAAGAATTGGCAGGAGGAATGCGATATTTGGGACTTCTTCTTTTCCGAGAGATTGGGCTCTAACGAGTGCAGAAGAATTCTCTGCATCAATATAAGCCGTGTACTTTCCTGTCATCTCTGCGGGTTCTTCAAATTCGAATTTATTGCCCCCGCCTATCAATTCAAAAACTCGAATCTGTTTTCCTGTGGGGTCAAATACTCTTGCAAAGAGTTTGCCGGTTGGGTTAGGTTTATTTCCTGCAAGAAATATGAAACTGATGGTGTCGCCAATGTTTTCTACTTCAAGCTCAAGATACTCGACTTTCCCAGAAAAATCTTTGAACGAACTGTCAAGCTCTGCGAACATCAATGATCCTATGGCTGACTGTCCGTGAATTTCAAGAGTGTAGTTGCCTTCGACTTCAGGGATATAGGCAAATGTCATATAGCCCCAGCTGTTCCTCTGCTCGTCTGACAGAGAATTAATTCTTTTGAGGGCCTTCATCTCATCTGGTGTTGGAAGGTCATCTTCCGGTCGATTTGGGTAGACAAATTCTGTCCTGAGCTGTCCGGAATATACTTCTTTTTTGTTAGGGTCTTTTACAGTGATTGTTAGCTCGCCATCCTGTTTATCAAACATAATGGTGAAACCAACAGGAACTTCTGTTCCCTGGGAATTGATAACCCTTTCAAAAATTAAACCACTCTCTTGTTCGAAGTCAATCGAATTGGGCTGTTTGTCGGAAATATCGATGTTTATCGAACATCCTGACAGAAGTACTAGAATTACAAGAATCGTCAACGTTGAAACTATTTTTCTTTTCATCATTACTCCATTCTAATCAAGTCGATTGTAATTGTAAATTAGCAATTGCAAATTTTGGATTTGTTATTTGAAGTAATTGATATAAAATGACTTATCATGTTAGAAATTGGAAAAAAGATTGGTTTTGGTTGGTCATCTGAAGTGTTTGAGTGGGGTAAAGATCGTGTAATCAAGCTGTTTTTTGATGATTATCCAAAAGAACAGATTGAACTTGAATCCATGATTACCAAAAAAATTGGGAATGCTGGACTGCCGGTGCCAGAAGTCTTTGAAACTGTGGAGTATGCAGGAAAAACTGGAATTATTTATGAGAGAATTTTTGGAGAGTCTCTTATGAAAGTTTTACCAAGCAAAGTTCCTTACACGAATGCGTATGCCAAAAAATTAGCAGTACTCCACGCAAAAATTCACAACACAAAAATCGATGGATTGCCCTCTCAAAAAGAGTTATTCAAGAGTTGGATAAACCCCTGCCCGTACATTTCAGCTAGTCAAAAGGATAAAGTTTTGGGGTTGCTGAAAGATTTGCCTGACGGGAAAACTCTCTGCCATAATGATTTTCATCCACCAAATATTATTGTTGCAGATAGTGGATTTGTGGTGATTGATTGGGTTTCTGCTTGTCTGGGTGATCCAGTTGCAGAGGTTGCATACTCTGAAATGGTGATGAGAATGGGCGATTTAGCGGTTGTTCAAAGCGGGAAGTTGGTGGTTGACATATTCAGGTCGCTTTTCAGCAAACTATACCGAAGAAATTATTTGAAAATAATGCCGGGTGACATTGAAACCATGAAGAGATGGTTACCAGTTTTAGTGGCAGCCAGGTTTGTTTACAAATTCGAATCCGAGATTCCAAAACTTCAAAGGATGCTTAGTAATTTACTAAAATAACCGAAAGAATACCGAAAATCATTCCAATGCGATTCCATTGTACAAATGTCTGTGTCTTGTGAGTACCTATTGCTACTATTCTATGACACATAATAGTATGGAGTACTTGCTAAATATCACTATATGTTTACTTATAATATTAAATATAGATATACTAATGTTATAGATACTAAAACATTATAACAGAGCATATACAATGAGTAATAGCATCTATATCAGCATAACACATTAACAATCATCGATACAATCTATTTATATATGAAATGGATAATTTACTGTCAATTCGTCAATCTAACTTGATAGTTCAAAAAACATACTATCCATGGGTGTTATTTATTGTATCTTGCATTAATCCGCTCTACGTCTGAGTTGTCTTGAATTATTTCATGTTATGTGATAGTGTTTGCATCATGAGAAATTATAAATTGGCAGTGGTTGTAGTTGTGTTGTTTGCTCTTTTGGTTTCACCAATCGGAAACATGAACGCGGAACAGGTGATTGCTAGTGATACAAACCGATTTGTAATTACGCTGGCTGATTATTCAAGATTTCCAAATTCAGAATCGCTCACATTGGTGTCACACTCAAACTTCAAGGCAAACCTTGCGTTGAATTGTCCTGGCTCAGAGACTGTTTTTGAGTTTAACACAGGAATGTCCGGGTTCTCGGTTGAATGTTCAGAGGAATCCATAAGAAAAATAAGTGGATTTTCTGATGTAAAATCGGTGAATCTGGTTAGATATGTTTACCCGCATATGTTTGAGTCTATTGAAACAACGGGTGCGGTTGATGTCTGGGAGATGAGAGATGGATTGGACCAGGCAATCACAGGCAAGGATGTTCTTGTTGGCATCATTGATACCGGCATCCACTCCAATCATCCATCCCTCGGTGGTGGATTTGGACCCGACTACAAGGTTTGTGTGGGGTATGATTTTTATGATTTAGACGTAAACCCATATCCAATTGAGGGGCGTTATGGGTATCATGGTTCACACGTTGCTGGAATTGTTGCTGCAACAGGAATGCCTGGTATTGCCTCAGATAATCCCACCCCAAAGGGAATTGCTCCAGATGCAAAACTGGGTGCCTACAAAGTTTTTGGCGGTCGAAGGGGTGCACCCTACGATTCAATAATGATGGCACTTGAGCGAGCATTTGAGGATGGTTGTGACGTTGTCAACCTCAGTCTCGGCAGTGAATATGTTTGGGCTGAAGATCCATACTGCAGAATGATTGATGGGTTGGTGGACAAAGGAATGGTTGTTGTGGCATCAGCTGGAAATGCAGGCAGAAATTCACGGGAAGACCTTCCATTCCAGGTGGGATCACCGGGTGGTGCAGTGAATGCAATCTGTGTTGCCGCAATGAATGACACGGGAACTGTGTTCTTTAACTATGGTGACGAGCATATCGAACCAGCATACATGAGTTATTCAAAAAAAGTTGAAGATGAGTTGAGGGGTGAGCTTGTTTATTGTGAACTTGGGTCTGAGGAAGAGGTTGAAGATATTGATCTTGATGGTGCAATTGCACTTGTCAAAAGAGGAGACCTTACATTCTATGACAAAGCGAAAAATGTCCAGGAAAAAGGTGCTGTAGCCTGTATTGTTTTCAACAACAAAGAGGGTGCGTTTGGTGGAACCCTTGGAGCCGATGATATTGAGATACCAGTATTTGCAGTATCCGATGAACTTGGCGAAGAGTTGATGGATTATCTTGGAGAAGAGTGTTCGTTCAAATATGACAATCATCTTGGCTTGATGGCACAGTTTTCATCAGCAGGACCAACAAATGATTATCGCTTAAAACCAGACATGTCAGCTCCAGGCAAAGATATTTTATCAACGGTCGGCTCAGAAACATACATGAAAATGAGTGGAACAAGCATGTCGAGTCCAATGGTGGCGGGTGGTGCAGCACTTGTAATTCAGGCACATCCTGATTGGTCAGCCCACGATGTCCGCTCAGCATTAATCAATTATTCAGTACCTCAGGTCAATCTCTACGATAGCCCCCATTCCATCCTTTCGCAGGGAACAGGTCGCATGTATCTTCCAGCTTCTGTCAATGCAGAGGCTCTATTCTTCCCAACTTCCCTCTCACCAGGCTGGATTTCTGAACCGGTTGAACAAACTCTTCAAATAAAAAATGTGACAGATTCAGAGTTGACACTCTACATCGATATTGAAAAAGAGGGTGGGGTTGTCGCTGAGTTTGGGGAAATTGTGATTCCTGTTGGAGCAACAAAAGAGTACACGTTTACTCTTGGCAGTAATGCAAAAGAGGGCATGAATACTGGTTATCTGCTCTTCAACAATGGTGACCAATTTGCACGTGTTGCATATCTTTATTATCTGGGCGAACAACCTGAAGTTGAGATGGTCTCCCACTTGAAGGTTCTCACCCCGGCATTTTCTCCAAATGATGATGGCACCACAGATTATTTCGTAGGAAGGGTAAGTTACAACAAACCCATGGCAGGAATGGAGTACCTTCTACTCGACGAGAATCATGAACTTGAAAAGATTCTCTGGTATGACTTTGGTTATATTTCTGGCGGAATGTGGGATTTCTACTGGGATGGCATAAGTGATGATACCCTCATTTCCGATGGAAAGCATTATTTTGAATTCTATACACTCGACTTTAATCTTGATCCAGGCATTCGAAGCAACTGGGAGAGACAGGGTGAACTTGAATTTTTTGTAACAACAAGACCTCCCAAGATCGAATTAGTGGATATGAAAAAAGTGGTTTACAACGAAGATGAATACACTGTTTCTGGCATGATACACGAACCACTCCTCGACTTTGAAAATATGGGTGATGATGGCTTAGAGGTCGCGATGCTCTATGGCAATGGTCCACCAACACCAATCGATATGTCTGGTAATTCGTTCGAGTTTACAGTAAACCTGTCTCCAGGAAAAAATAGTTATGCAGTCTATGTGGTTAACGCAGGTGGAATTGAGGCTGTAGAAGAATTTTCTGTGATGTCTCTCTCAAAAATGGAGATAAAACTTGAAGAAAATCTTATTGCTGATGATGAACCAACTTCGATTGAAATCGTAACTAAAGATGAAATACAATTTGTTGAAGCTGAGTCCATTGTTGATGTTCCCGAACAGATTGAAGTAAAAATCGACAGAAATAGAATTCATGTCTCTGTTGGTGAAAGTTTTGTAACGATGATGGTTGGGCAACCATTGATGATAGCAGATGACGGGGTTGCATTCTGTGAGCCTCCGTACATTGAAGATGAAAAAATAATGATTCCAATCGTTGATCTTCTTGAAGGACTGGGAGCAAGGTATGACGAAAAGGAATCAGTCTGGACTCTCATCTGGGTTGCTAAACCCGAATAGGAGAAAGATTTGAACTGGATTGATTACATAATACTGATTGTAGCATTTGCCTCTGGAATCAAGGGGTATATGCTTGGTTTGTCAGGGGCGTTGTTAAATACTTTTGCAACGTTGATTGGCTGGGTGTCGGCATTGTTATTTGCAGCGCCCGTCAAAAATCTGCTACAATCAGCATTTGGCTGGGTATCTAAATTAGCTGGATACATCGCACCAGCAATTCCCGGCACACCGATTCAAGGTGGAGTCGATCCCGCAACCGCCCTGGCAGGCTCTGGAATACCTGACTGGGGAAAAGGTGTTCTGGAAAGAATTGTTGATCCAAATTATATCGTGAATTCCACATCGGATTTGATCGCATACTGGATTGCAAACATTCTCATAGTCATGCTTGTGTTCATAGTTTTGCTTATTATATTTGGATTCCTTGCCAGATACCTGATGAGACAAGTCCAGCTGGCACTTCCGAAGGAAGGTTTCTTCCACGATTTCGATAAGTTGGTCGGTGGTGTGATTTACTTCTTCCTCGCTCTATTTGTGCTTGTTGGGTTGCTTGTGATGTTCTCATCTCTATTCCCTGCTGAAGTAGCGATTGGTTCACCGGTTGGTGGCTACGTCATGTCTTCCTTCTTTGGTGGACTTGTGTATTCAAATTTCCTGGGGGTGCAAACAGTCTATGGGTCGTTGCTCCGTCTCGTTATTGGTTATTAGTCTTATCCTGTTGTCGCTTGTCTTGGGTTTTCCAGGAGAGGTGAAGCAGTTGGGACAAGAACCGATGATAAGAGTATTTTTATCAAAAAATCCGAAGGGATTTGCTCTCGGTGCAACAGGTGCTTTTAATGTCAATGAATATGCCAGTGGAAAAACTCTCTATTCTGGAAAGGGTGAACTTCAATGTTCGTTCTCAAATTCAGAATCCATGAGTTTTTCCATCTTTGTAGATACTTTTTATTCTCGTGATGATGCAACAAGATTTAGTGAAGCGATGCAAACCAGGTTTCCTGAGAAGGTTCCAGTAAACATCCGAGCAGACGGAAAATTGTTCCGACTCGAGATGGGAAAATATAAATCAGAAGAAGAAGCCCAGAAGGCACTGGATGAATATTTTTCAGATATTCCAAGTGCTGTGCTGGTCGGCTCAATTGGGCTTGCCATCAGGCTTGGTGACAAGCTGGTTTTTAGACCACTCACAAATCTGGAATTGTTGAATCTGGTAAGCATCGTGTCAACCGATGGTGGTTTGGTGAAATTCAAAGGGAAGAGATATCGAGGAACAATAACCCTCTGTATGGGTGGTGAAGATTTCTATGTGGTGAACAAACTTCTGATGGAGGATTATGTGAAGGGTGTAACACCCGCTGAGATGCCAGCCACTTGGCCTCTGGAAGCAGTGAAGGCTCAGGCAATCTGTGCTAGAACTTACGCACTCAGATACGACAGCAGTAATCCAGCATATGACATCTGCAAAACTCAGGCGTGCCAGGTTTACATAGGGTATGAACATGAACACAAAAACAGCAACCGAGCGATAGATGAAACAAGAGGCGAGGTTGCCACATACGATGGAAAATTAATTGGAACATACTTCCATTCAACATCTGGTGGAATGACAGAAAATTCAGAAAATGTCTGGGTTGCAACCCTTCCGTATTTGAAGGGAGTGGATTCAGCAGGTGAAGAGATTTCATCAAAGCATACATGGATGCATCCGTATTCAAATGATGATTTCTCAAAAAGAATAAAAAAAGCTGGAAAAAAAGATATTGGCAAGGTGTATGCCTGGAAACCAATAAAACGAGGAGTTTCGCCACGGATAATGAAAGCAGAATTCTCAGGAACTAAAGGTAAAGTTGAATTGAGCGGTAGCAAAATTCAATATTATCTTGACCTTGAGGACAGATGGATTGATGTGATATTCATCCCGAACAAAGTGGTAGTTGTTGGGCATGGATATGGGCATGGAATTGGTATGTCCCAGTATGGTGCAAGGGCACGTGCTCTTGAAGGAAAGAACTATCGACAGATACTGAAGCACTACTACACTGGGATTGAAATAACGAAGTGGTATTAAACCACATATACGTTTGTATGTATTTATAATAATGAAAGGAGGCGATATGCGAAGATTGGCCGTCCTTATTCTAACAGTAGTTCTGCTGCTGACGACCTTTACACCAGCTAGACCAATGGAGGCAGTCGTCCTGAATCCGACACTGTGGATTTCACCACAGAAGAAATCGGTTGCAACCGGTTCCACCGTGATAGTGGAGGTGAAACTGACTGAAGCACCATTTTCTTATGGACTGTCGTGCAAGATTCAATACGACTCGCAATTGCTTGAGATAAACAAGGATACTATTATTGAGGGTGAATACTACCGGCAAGATGGTGCTCCAACCATTTTTATGAAAGAGATCACCAAAAAAGGTTCGATCAAAACGTTATCGGTGGGTGTTTCAAGGTACAATGACAGGGTGAACACATATGGACCTGTCGCTGGTGACGGGTTGGTATTCTACTTTATCGTCAAAGCAAAGTTTGTTGGTGAAGCAGCTCTCACATTCAAAGATGTGAGCATCATCAACCTGAGATATCAACAGGGAGAAACCTTTATTGAAGAAGTCCCCTGCAAGGTTGAAGAAGGTTTCATCAACTGTATTGCAAGGGATAATGAACCGCCTGTTGTAACCATCACAAAAGCACCTCCACCAGAAACAAATGCTCATATTGGAAAATATGAGTGGAACGCTGTGGATGATACCACACCACCAGATCGTATCCAGTTTGCATACAAACTTGAAGACCCGATTGCAGGTGGACAGTGGTCTGAGTGGGGTTATCGAACAGATGCCGCAGTAACATTCCTTCGTGAGGGCAAGAATTGTTTTTATGTGAAAGCTCGCGATGAGCGAGGGAACGAATCGATACCCGCATTCATATGTAACTCGTATGATATTACTGGACCAAAATTGGATTTGAAACCATTGCCACCAGAGGTTTATGAGGCAACACTTGAGGTTTGTGGTGAGACTGATCCACCGGAATCAGGTGTTACGCTGCTGGTAAATGGCATGAGAGTTCCGATCAATAGTGAGGGACAGTTCTGCCAAACCCTGAGGTTGTACATGGGGATGAATACAATCCACGTTTCTGTGACAGATAGAGCCGGAAATATGGAGCAGAAATATTTCACAATCAACTACGTCACAAAAACTGTAATTGAGATGTGGATAAACAATCCAAACACATTGATTGATGGAAAATCTACAATCTGTAATCCTCCGCCGATGATCTTAAGCGGTAGAACGATGGTTCCTCTGAGATTCTTGAGTGACGCATTTGGTATGACAATTGATTGGATTGTAAGTGCAAGACAAATAGATATTCGTTGGTCAGAAACAATCTCTGGGAAAAAAATAAGCCACTACATGATGATGTGGCCGGGTAAAACAAACTACAATGTTGATGGACGAACCAAAATTATGGAGGTTCCACCAACCATAGTTAGTGGTCGAACACTTGTTCCTCTGAGGCTTATTGCAGACGAGTTTGGTGCAGAAACCAAATGGGATGGAAACGATCGCAAGGTCACCATCGAATACACAAAGAGATAGAAAGGTAGAAAAATCATGAAAAGAATTCTATCGATAATATTGACATTTATGCTCATATTCACAAGTTTGATTGTGAGTCCATCTGCTGATGCCGTAGTAACAGCCAGTGGAAGTGATTGCTTTTCAACCTATAAAGCAAACAATCATCGTGACGGAGTCTATGCTGGAACCCAGATAAACGCTCCATCACTGATTCAAACATGGGAATACAAGGGAAAAGCAAACTTGGCAAACGCCCCCGCTGTCTGTGGTAACAGAATATACCTTGCAGAAAACAGCAGAAAAACAACCTGCATTGAATATTTGACAGGAAAAGTTCTCTGGCAGGTTGAAAATATGGTGAACTTCCCGGTTTCAAGTCCTGCTGTCTATCTTGGTGACCAGCTTCAGCTGGTGTTTGTTGCAACAGGTGGACAGATTGAACGAGAATCTGTTCTCTACTGCTATGATGCAAACACCGGATCCCAGATGTGGAAATGGGAACCAAACAGATCGGGAACTGCAGGACAGATTTGTTCCGGTCCAACAGTTGTAACCTACGAAGATGGTTTGGAGCCAGGACAGGTGTGGATTATTATTGGCGTAAACGTCAGTGGTGGCACCGCTCTATTTGCACTTGATGCAAAAACCGGAATTCTCATGTGGGGTGGTTCGGGAGTTGGACTTGGAAGTATTGCAAAAGCTGACCCTGTGGTTGCTGAAGGAAAAATATTCCATCTTACAACGGATGGTTTGTTGCATATTCTTGACCTGAAAACAAAAGCAATTATTGCACAGGTCGGGTTGGATGATTCAAATATCTATGAATTCAATAACACACCGGCATACGCAAATGGCGTGCTTTACTGTGCCTCACGTGGAAAATTGAACTCAGATGAAAAAGGCAAGCTCTACATGGTGGAGACTGCAACTGGTAACGTTATCAAAAAAACATTTGGTATCGATCAGTTCAATTTAGCGGGACCAACCATCTACAAGCATGACGACAAGGTAGATGTTCTGATTGGCTCGGATACCGGTCGAATTTATCTGTTTGACGGCAACGAACTTCGAATGAAGTACAATGTGAACATCAAGAGACCAATCACAACAGATATTATTATCACGGGAAAATATGGTTTGCTTGGTGCTGCCAACAAGTTCATGGCGATAAATATTGAAACTGGCGGAACGGTTTTCTCGCAGACACTGGGTAACACAATCACGATGCATCCCGTTCCCTGTGCTGGAATGGTTTACGTTGCGTGTAACGATGGAAGACTCTACGCATTCTCAGATCATGATGATTTTGTGGTAGACGTTCTCCCCAGAGTTGATGCAATTTTCCCTAAAAACAAACGTACATACAAGGTGATAATCTCTGCCACAATGGATTTTGATTCTCCAATGGTTTTGAGAACAAGTGGACTGCCAACATCGTTGACTGCAACATTTGATAAACCGTTTGTGTTCCCCGGCATCGATGAGCAAGAGGTTGAACTGACCATCGAAGCAAGTGATCAGGCAATTCCGGGAAACTATATCTGCAACATAATCGGAGTTTTGCTTGGCAGAGAAAGAAATACAATCCTCCAGATTCAAATTCTCCCACCGCTGACCGGTGATTTTAAATTGAAAGTCAGCAATGACCAGCTTAATCCAATGCGAGAAATTGAAGCAGGAGACTCCATTTCATACCAGATAAAGGTTGAAGCAATCGGTGGATTCAATGCTGAAATCGTATTCTTCGTGGATGAAGATTCTCTGCCTTCCTCAATCGATGTAATGTTCTTACCGGACAGACTCACACCTGATGGATATGTAACAGCGATTGTAAGTACTGATACATCAACTCACGCAGATAAATACAACATTGTGATTGAGGGACATGCTGGTGGAAGAGTTCAAACCACAACAGTCTGGTTTTCAGTTGGTGGATTTGATACCGATGACTGGCCAATGTTCCAGCACGATCAGTTCAGAACTGGTGCCGTAGAGGAACCGTTCCCGTCAAATCCTGAGTTGAGATTTGGCTTTTATGTTCCAGATGCCTTTGATCTTGAGGTTGAGGGGATGAGAATAAGAACTCAACCAATCGTCGCTTTTGAAAATGTTTATGTGATTGGTGAATGGGAATCGAACGAAGAGACAAGAGTCCATGAGTCTGCTCTGTTTGCACTTGATGCAAGCACAGGAGAAGGAAAATGGATGTATCGCTTCAGTAAGTCCTTGAGGGTTGACGATTTTGACAGCGATGAAGACCTTCAGTGGCCGGTAATGCCAACACCGGCAGTTGACTTGGAAACTGGTAAACTATATGCCGGCTCAATTGATGGTGGCATATACTGTCTTGATGCAAAAACTGGTGCAAAAATCTGGAGTAGAATCACTGATCCAAGGACGGCAATCAGAACCTCAATCCTGTTAATCCAGCCGGATAATTATGGAGTCAACTCCAAAAAGATATTCTTTTCCACCTTTGACGGACATGTTTATTGCATGTCTGGTGAAGAGAATGACAGAAAACTTTGGGACATCTATCTTCCCTCATATGTAATCGGTGGTCTCACATACGGTTACAACAAAATGCAAAAACTTGGAATGGTGCTTGCTTCATGCCACGATGGAAATGTTTATGCCTTGAACATCAATGATGGGTCTAAAGTTTGGCCATCCCCGGCAAGTGTTTATGAAAACCAGAGCATTGGATCAATTGCGGTTGATAACGAGAGAGACGACTTCTATGTTGGTGGAATGATGGGTCCTCGTAGTGAATGTTGGGGAAATTCCCAGTTGGATCACAGAAGATTACGTGATGGTACCCAACATTATTTCAGAGCTACATACGGTCCAATTGCAGGATCTCCTGCGCTTGTCATCAACTCGGCAAGTAAAACGGTTTGTCATATCGCTCCAAATCACGGAAGAACAAACAAGATATTAACAAGAACCGTTCGTCTCTGGAGACTTGAACATGAGAATCTTGTGAATCTTCTTGATCGCGAGGGAAGAGTACTTGGAGATTGGGAATGTACACCTGATAAACTCGAGCTTAACTACAGTTCTTGCATAGTTGATACCGAAGCTGGAACTGTCGTTCCATACCGTGATGGAACCCTGTATGGATTTGACAAAAATGGAAAACAGATGTTCAAGCTCAAAACAGAGCATGAAACCAGAGCTCATCCAACGATGGCAAGAAGAATGCTCTACCTTCCAACCGAAGATGGTTACCTCTTTGCCTGGGCAGAAAAGTGGGGATTTGGATTGGCTCCAGAAACCGGAAGCCCGGTAATCTGTCAGGGTCAACCAATCTCACTGAACATCCATTTCCGTTCAGAGATTCCTCTTCCTCGTGGTGTAAAATTCAAAGTCATCCAGGGACCACCAAATACAACTACTAGCTTTACCCCAGAAACCCTTGGCTCATCCGGTGTCACTTCATTGTTCATCAACGCCGGTCCGGGATGCCCGGAGGGAACACACACCATCATCATCCAGGCAGAGGGTTCTGGATTCAGACGTTCAACAACATTTACAATCACAGTTCGCAAAGAATCACCGGGTGATTTTGTGTTCACCGCAGAGCCTGCAAAGATTCAAATCTATGCCGGTGAACCCGCTGAGGTCAACTTCACAATTGATGCAGCAGGTGGCTTTGTTGGAGTTGTTCAGTTGTTTGCAGAGGGTATCCCAACGGGAGTACTCGGTTCATTCTCACCAATCATCACGACAGTTCCTGGAAAATCCAAGTATAAAATGAAGGTTGCAAAAAATCTCGTGCCTGGCACATACAACCTTATTTTCCGAGCAGAGGGTGGTTGCAAAACAAAAACATACCCAGTAACACTCATCGTTGAACCACCAGTTCCTGGAGATTATCGTTCCAGCCTTGCCGATCCAAAGTATAAAGATATTATCATGTGGCTTGGAGAAGAGCGAGAAGTTTGTATGAATGTTGAATTTCTTGAAGGTTATAATCTTCCTGTAACATTCAATGTTGTGAATACTGCTGATTTCCTGGGTGTTGAGTTTAAGTTTGAACCACCAACGGGTGTGAGAGAAACAACAACGGTTTGCTTGAAGATAAAAACAAAATTTACGGGTCAAGAGATTGACGGAAAACGAGTGATAATCCAAACAAACTCTGGAAGGAAGGCACCAAAAACACAGGTTCACTTCTTCCTGACCGTGAAAAAAACGGTTGGTGGCTTCACGCTAAAACCCGTGATGACCCCAAGCCCGATGCAACTTACAGCAGGGCAGTATGGGTTGATGGTGTTTGAGTATCAAAACACTAGAAAGTTCTACACAACAACCAGTTTCAATCTAGTGTTTGATGGTTTAGAGGGAATTGAATACTCATTCTTCCCAGAGAGACTCTCACCTTCTGTCCATTCTCAACGAGTTGTCTGTCTGATAAAAGTCCCAAGAACTATCCTTGATAATGACCCGGAAGCACTCGACCGCGGATATAAAGAATGCAAGATAAACGGCTTTGGAATTGGCGGTGGACTAAGAATTGGCAGTCGACCAATCCAGTTGAGAGTTTTTGATCCCGGTGACACCCAACAGAGAATTTATTTCCAACCAAGTTTCAAAGGTTTGAAAAATAAATCAGTTGATGAGGTTGAGATTCATATCGCAAATCTTAATGGTGCAAATATTGTAGAATTTGATGTTCTTTACAATCCACTTGAAATTGAAATCATTGATGAAGCTATTGAAGGTCCTTTGATGCAATCAGATATGAAAAATGCTACATTCGATGGACCACCTTATCCAAGTCTCGGTATTTGTAGAATATCGAGCATAAGAGCTCAAGGGGCTGGACCAATCTCTGGCTCTGGAAAATTCTGCACTCTGAAGATAAGAGGAACCGTGATTGCCCAGGAGACCTCACTCAAAATATGTAACATAAAGGTATTTGATGAATACAACGGTTATCTCCCAATGACTGGACCACTTCCTGACACCCCGCCTGTTCTGATATTAACGATTGCCGGGAATCTACCTGGAGATGTTGATGGAGATGGTATTGTTGGACCATTAGACCTAAAACTGTTGGAGGATTCATTTGGTCTCTCAGTTGGTGAAAATGGGTTTGATGGACGTGCAGATTTCAACGATGACGGAATTGTTGACGGAATGGATCTGATCATCCTCTGCATGAACTGGAATGCTTCAGCTGGTGACACTGGACCAGTTCCCTGATAACCAAATTTACGAAATAATAAAAAAAGGGCTTTCAAAAAAAAGGAAGCCCTTTTTTGATGTGCTGAAAAGATATTTATTTACCGCTTGCCAGAATGGCAAACAAACAGTAAACTGATGAATGAAAACAAGGAGGACTTGAGATGAAATTGAAACAGATAGCAATTATTTTAGTGTTGTTGCTGATAGCTACGCAGTTGCCGATGGTGCAGGCTGTAGAGAAACCCTACAAGATTGGCAAATCCACGACATGGACAGGAATAGTCACCGCTCCGGCAATCGGTTTTTTTCTTGATAAGGATGCAACACTCACAATTGCCCCCGGTACAAGAATTCAAATGCAGAAAAACATCAGTGTGAAGGGCAGTATTGTTGCGATTGGAACGCCTGAAGAACCAATCATCTTTACTTCGAACAATCCAAACCCAAGCCCCGGTGACTGGGGATTTTTTGAGTTCCCTGAAAACTGTGGAAAATGTTTATTCTCAAACGTAATCTTTGAGTATGGTGGTGCAGGTGGAAGTGGAATGTTGCGGTTCTCATCTGGAAATGGGATTGATGACCGCGTTCGACTTGATAACTGCACGATAAGGAAATCCTCTTCTCAGGGCATCTGGATGGCAAGTGCAAAGGCTGTCATCAGAGAATGCACCTTCACAGATTTGAATGACCCAAAAAAAGGTGTTGGAATCTGGATTCAACAGGCTTCAACTCCATCCATCACAGGTTGTAAATTTGAGCGTTGTGTGATGCCAATCTGGAACGATCTAAGTTCATCAGCCAACTATCTTGCAAACAAGGCAACCGATTGTGTTTTCAACGGAATCGTTCTTGGTACAGGTTCGGTTGACGGGAAAATGGTGTTGTCGGCAACCATGCCATACGTAATCAAAGAGAAATTTATCATTGGTAAAACTGGTGAAATGCTTATCCAGCGTGGCGTAACGATAAAATGTTCTTCGATGGTGAACGTCTATGGAAAAATAAATATTAGAGGCACAAAAGAAGAGCCGGTGATTTGGACATCTTTTAATGATGACACAAGGGGCGGTGATACCAACAGTGATGGTGATAAAACAAAACCTGCTCCTGGTGATTGGGGTCATTTGGAACTTGATGGGTCGGCTGGATCATGTCTGTTTACATATGCAAAATTCTTCTACGGTGGCGGTCTTGGTGACCAGGGAGCCGGCTGGGGAACTTTAAAATTTGGCACAAAAACAGGGGTCGATAATCGTGTAAAACTCTATTCTTGCGAGGTCGCTTATTCACAAACAGCCGGTGTCTGGATGCAGGTTTCATCCCCGTCTTTCTATGACTGTTTTATCCACGACAACAAAAATTCAGAGCTTGGTGCATGTGTTACGCTGACGGGAAGAAGCTATCCAATCCTTTTCAATTGCACTCTCAAAGATTCCAAGTATGCAGTTCTCACCGATACCTTTTCCTATCCGAATGCCAAAGGTCTCACGGTTGAGGGAAATGACTACAATGTAATCTATTTCAAACACCAAGATACAACAGCATCGATTGAAGAGGATGCCATCTGGAATGCAGAACTTGTCCACTACATTCCGAACACAATTGAAATTAAACCGGGTGTAATTCTAAGGTTGATGCCGGGTGTCATCATAAAACTTGGTGACCATTTCAGGGTCAACGGAAAGATTGTCGCAATCGGTACAGAGGATGATCCGATAATATTTACCTCACTCGTTGATGATGCACATGGTGGTGATAGCAATGGTGATGAAGATGTTACAAAACCATTGCCAGGCGACAACAGAGGTGTTCAGTGTCGTGAGGGGAATGGATTGTCTGCGTTTAAGCATTGCAAATTCCTCTACGGTGGAGATGGTGGCAATGGGTGTATCTATCTTGGGCAACCAATGAACAAAACCAACGAACAGATTCTGGTCAACTGTGAAATTGGCTACTCTCTTGGTCCAGGACTTAATGTTCGTTCTGGTAATGTTGGTCTGGAAAATTGCACAATTCACGATTGTAAAAATGATCAAACCGGTTGGGCTGTGATGGCTGAGAGGGATGCAAAAATAACCCTCGTAAACACAGAGATTTATGATTGCAATAATTTATTTCACATTGACCCTGAGGTGAAACTTGCAACCTTTGGTACAAAAACCAGGGATATTGGTGCTAGCGTTCTAAAGGGTGGCTATGCAGGAATTCATATATTTAAGGGTAGACTCAAGGTGGATCAAATTTGGGATGCAGAGTTTCCGTATATTCTTGAAGGACCGTTCACGATTGATGAGGGTTCAACACTGACTGTCAACGCCGGCAACATCATTAAAACTCTCTCCTCAATAAACGCTTATGGTTCGTTGAATTGTTTGGGAACTGAAACTGATCCAGTCTACATTACCTCAATTTATGATGATGAAGTTGGTGGAGATACAAACCTTGATAAAGATAACACTCATCCAAAAGCAGGAGACCACGGTCAGGTTATCTTTGATGGCTCAAGCGGAAAATGCACCCTCACACATACCGTTATAAAGTATGGCGGTGGTGATATGGGTAACGGTGCCATCAAGCTTGGAGCGTTCACTTCTGTTGGTGAGGACTTCCAGATGACAAACTGCACAATTCTGGACTCATCTTCTCAGGGGATCAATATTCATCGCTCATCACCTGTTATCAAGGACGTTGTTATCGATGGTTGCAGAAAAGAAAGTGAAGACGGAATTGGAATAAAGCTGTCCGGTGATTCAGATCCTACTATCGAAAGAATCAATTTCGTGGACTGTGATTTCGCAGTTGACAATTCAACAAACAATGATATTTGGGTATCTGAAAGCTGGTGGGGAGATGCCTCTGGTCCAAGCAATGATGACTGGAATCCAGATGGAAAGGGACTTCCATGCAGGGGTGCAATTATTTTCAGTCCTCAAGCCGAGGAACCAATATCAACATGTGGAGCCGGAGGCAAGGGCGGTGAGTTACCAGAATGGAAAACACCAAAACCAAATATTGAAGTAATCCCAGCTCTTCCAATGGCACTGAAGATTGAACCGGAGTATGTTGCAACAAATATTGGAACAACATTTGAGCTGGCTGCAATAAATGGTGTTGCCCCTTACAAGTTCAGTGTTTTGGATGAAACAATCTGCCAGCTTATCTCTCAAAATGAGAACAGAGCAACATTCAAAATTGTTGGTTCTGAGGCAACCATCATAAATATTTCTGATGCAAGCAACCAGATTAAACAGGTCTGGGTAACCGTTCCAAAGGTCGTTCTTGCCCCAATCGAATTAACGGTAACTCCACATGTCCTGCCGATTAGAGTCGGTCACGAGGGTACCTTCAAGATAAATTCTGACCTTGCCTCTCAGGTAAAGATTATTCCCGGCAAGGCCGTCAGTGTAGAAAATTTAGGTGGATACATCAAGGTTTACGCAAAAGCACGTGGTGAAGAAATCATCACACTAACTGTTGGTGACTGGAAGGTTGAGCTGAAGATAATCTGTTTTGCTGAAGGGAAAACTGATAGCTCAACAATCTTTGACTTTCACAGTGCCCCGGGTGAAGGAAAAGCTCGATTGTCCTGGAAGCTACCTTCGATTCAAGAGACTCCAATTTCTGGTGTGATAATCACCATGAACGGCAAGGAACTCAAAAGACTTGGGGTTAATACAACTGGATTCACAGTCACCGGTCTCAAAAATGGAACAGAATACAAATTTGGAATCAAACCAGTAAATGGTGGAGCTGAAGTAACTTCAACATGTATTCCGGGTGCTTATGTAAACACAATCATTCTTTGGATTGGTAAAAACAAAGCTGTTGTAAACGGAAAAGAAACCACCATTGATTCAAACTCTTCAGTGGTGCCACAGATAGTAGGCACTGGATCAACCGTGATACCGTTCAGGTTCCTGGCCGAATCTTTTGGAGCTGAAGTGGGCTGGAATGGCAAACTTCGAGAAGTCTCGTTCTGGACACCATCATCATTCCTGAGGGTGTATATCGGAAAAACATATGGTTACATGTGGGATGAAAAAGTAACAGTTGATCCTGCTCCAAATATTATCGGTGGTAGAACCTTGATACCCCTCAGAGCGGTATCTGAATTACTGGGTGCAGATGTTGCCTGGGATGGAAAAGAGAAAAAAATAACGATAAAGTACACCAGACCTTGGTTTGGGTGGTAAAAAAGGAACAGTCAGGAGAAAAAAATATGTTTCTAGGAAAAGGACAGATAATGGTTGTTGATGATTCCGCACCCGTTGTAAATGTGGTGAAAACGGTTCTTGAAGGTGCTGGATATGAGGTGAGTGCATTCACCCTGGCGAAGGAAGCGTTGATGAACATTACTGATATTCGACCCGATCTCATTATCTCAGATATCCTTATGCCGGAGATGGATGGATTCGAGTTTAGAGAAGCACTCATTGACGACAGACGAACCTCTCATATTCCATTTGCATTTCTGACTGCTCGGGATGATATCGAGTTGATGATAAAGGGTCTGTCATCCGGCGTTATTGATTATTTCACAAAACCAATAAAACCAAAAGAACTTCTTGATCATGTTGCCGGTGTGCTTGACAATTTACGCTCAGCCAGGCAACGACTTCTTGACCGAATCACGGTTGAAAGGAACATTGAAGATGTCGGATTTGAAAATGCTGAACGAGTGCTTGGTGCCATAATGTTTTCAGGTAGATTAATCCTTGCATGGCAGGACAAAAACAAAGAATTGACAATCACATATGCGAGAGGGGTTCCAATTTCAGCAAGGAGTGCAAATGGTGCAACTGGACACGATGCCTTTAAGCTTGCAGAGAGAATAAAAGGTGAATTTGTTGTAAAGTCAGAATCCATCGAAGGGGTAACGAGAGAATTCTGATAGTTTGAAAAATATTTTTGATATTTAAATAAACCGAGATTGAACGGTCCATAATTGTGGATGGATTTGGTCTCGGTTTGACAATTGTTTATTAAATGTTATAATCTCTCTGTCTAGGAGGAGTGTAATGAAATTAAGCTGGTTTGGAATAACAACGGTGGGTCTTGTATTGGCTACGGTTATTTTAAGGTTTATGGATACAGGACGTGTCTCAAGCTGGGCAATTCGCATTGGTCCAATAATCGTAATGGTATTATTGATTGTGATTGCAATTGTTGTTTTCAGTGCAAACAAGAGGCGTGGCACAAAAGAAAAATATGTTTGGTTAACCTTTCTTATCGCAGCAATATTTAATTTAGCTGGTGGAATTTTTGAGGTGTTACCTGCTATCACAAATACTGTAAATGAAACCTTTGTTATGATAAGCTCTGCCTTCTTCCTCCTTGCATATATTGGGTTTATCATTGGTCTTGCTCTAGCCAATTATCAATTCCGTGGAATGAAAAAGATTAACCCGTGGATTCCAATCGCTGTGACACTGGTTGCATTTGGAATTGGTTTATATTTGCTTTTTGGGTTTATGGCCAGCGAAGGAACCGAGATGATATTGAGGATAATCTTCACCATATTCCTTGTGTTTGATGCAGTTCTCGTTCTTCTTGCGTGGATGCTCGCAAACAGGACATGGGGTGGCTCGTTATCCACTTCATACGTAACGATCGCTTTCGGATGTATTGGTCTTGCAGTTTTCCATATCATGGCAGTGGTTTCTGTTATTGGTGGAAACTTTACGGTTGACTCAATGATTAGAACTGTGTTTGTCGTTATGTTGGGAATGATTGCGGTTGGTGGTGATATACGGCTTTCGATTGAAAACAAGCTCCGAATATAGGCTTCCACTCTTCATAATTTAAGAATATAAAATGTTACCCTTTGAACTTGGGTCAACTTTAGTGTACCATTCTCGATATGAGAAAACTAACATCGATAGTGGTATGTGTTTTGATGATTCTTGCCGTGGTTTCTTGTGGTGGGTCTCCATCATGGAATCAGCAGGAAGAACAGATATACAATGAATTTTTAGCCCTTCATGACCAGGCTCAGGAAAAGATGGACTATCTGCTTGAGAACAGTCCTGAGAACTTCCAGGATGCAAAAAATACTGCACAGTTTATTTGGGATTGGAAGGGTTATGAGGACAGTGGCATATCATCAATCTACAAGAGCTGGAGAACTTCTGCGGGTTATGCCATCGAAGGTAGGGGAATTCTGTATTTTTATTTAGATGATGTTCCAAACTATCAGAGAGAAAAAGCAGAAGCTGAAATGAACGAACAGTTATGGTTGCAACATGCAAAGGATGTTGCAGATGCTGTTGAGATTCTTAAAAATGGCGGAAATCCATTAACCAAATAATACTTTGTTGACGAAAGCAGGCTTCCCCGATTTGAGAAGCCTGCTAGTATTTTTGATTATCTTCTCCAGATGTCGTAAGTGTCATCATCTGAGTTTGATTTTGCTCGACCGTTATTATCCCCATCGTTTAAGTCTTTGAACCCGTCGGTTGTACGACTTTTTCCAAAATGTTTGAATATATTTATTCGCTTCTTTTTTTTGAAGAACACTGTCCATGGTGGAGGCATGTGGGGATATTTTATTTTCAGGTAGATGAATGCAATGAGGTAGCCGTAGATGAATCCACCGATATGTGCCCACCAAGCAACTCCTGAGCCACTGCCTAGTAGTCCGAAAAACTGCATTCCAAACCATATGAGCAGGTACCAGTATGCAGGAATTGAGATGAAGGTAATAAGGTAAAAAATGACGAGTGTTCTTATTTTAGCCAATGGGAAAAGAGCAAGATAGGCACCCATCACAGCGGCAATTGCACCCGATGCTCCAATTACAGGAGCCTCAGATGTAATCGACAATGCAATGTGGACAAGGTTTGCAACCACACCCCCTGTCAGGTAAAAAATCAAAAAACCAAAGTGTCCAAACCTGTTCTCAATATTGTCTCCAAATACCCAGAGATACAACATGTTGAAGATTATATGAAGCCAGTCGCCGTGAAGGAAAATGGATGTCACCAAGGTGAGTATTGGTAGAATCGGAGCAACAGGAAAACCAACGGGTAATTCTCTTCCTACAATTTCAGCGGGTACTGCACCGTATTCATAGGCAAACTTGTCAAAACTTGAAATATATTCACCTGCTCCGGGGCGGGTTGGGAGTGTAAATTGAAAGAGCCATATTGCAACACACAAACCAATCAAAACCCACACAACAACAGGTTTTTCTTTCCTGCCTCTGTTTGCATGAAAGTCGCTGATTGGAATCATTTGTTCATCCTAGTCATCTTCATTGTTTGTGGTGTAGTCATGCATATCACTGACACCAGTTTCCTCAGGTTTTTCTTTTTTAGGTTTTGGAGTTTTGCCGGCATTTTTATCAATCTCTTCAATCTTAGCAATGGTTTCATCATCAACCATCGAAGGAACACCAGTTTTTCTTAGGAAAAAGTGAGTGATTCCAGCTGTAATAATTAGAAGGATATTTCCCCACTGAGCGGGATTAAGGATTGTTCCCCAAACGGGTGCATGACCTTCGTCTGCTCTGAGAAATTCTGTACCGATGTGTGTTATTGCATAGAAGTAGATGAAATAAATGAAGAGCTCACCCATTTTGAGTTTCTTTTCTTTGGCGAGCCACCAGAGTGCGAGGAAGATGAGAGCGGCAACAGCTGCATTTACCAGCTGAGTTGGGAATCTGGAAACTCCATTCATCGTAACACTACAAACATTGCTCTCGGGACCATAACAACAGCCATTCATAAAGCAACCGATCCGCCCTAAAAAATAACCAATTGCGATTGATGGTGCGGCAAGGTCTGTAATCCGCCAGAAAGAAAGTTTTTTTAGTCTGGCAAAGATGTAAACAGCGGGGATATTCGCAAGAATTATTCCAAGGAATGCAAGTCCCTGCATCTGAAGCTGGAGAATCTGTCCGGGGTTTGCAAGAAAGTATCCAAAGTTTGCAAACACATAAAGGAGTCTTGCTCCAAGAATTCCAACGATGATAAGCAGAAGTCCAAGATCCATCAAGTTATCACGGCTCAAGCCGTAAAGCTTTGCCCTGTTCCAGGCAAACGCAAACGCAGAAATGATTCCAAGTGTAATCAGGATTCCATACCACCTGATCTCAAGAGCAAATATTGTAAAGGCTATTGGATGCATAAATCCCCCTTCAGTTACTGATTCACTACTTAAAATAATTGAAAATGGTGTTCATTGCAACTATGATTATTGTTTATGAGAACAAAAGCAAAAATTGTTGCTGTGCTGTTGGGTGTAATAATTTTGGTGAGTGCCTGTGGTGAGAGTCCTGTTTATCTGGATGGTGCAGAAACCGCAACGTATTTACTGGGGGAAATACAGCCGCTTCCATCAAAACCTGAGTTAAGATCGATTGGTGAGGCGATGTGTAAAAAAATGCTCACCTTCAACTATATCGATGATATTCCGGAGAAAATAAATATTTTGAATAAAGAGTTGAGCGAGTACAACGTGCTGAAGGGTAGCGATGTTGGCTCAGCTGAGATTCTGGAATCCCGGAATATTGATGATGGAATGGTTTTTGTTCATTATCCCTCTGATGTAAATGGGATATACGATTTGGTATCTGGCAAATGGAATTCCTGGATTATGCCGGATTATCCACCTTTTTCACCGCCGCCACCAACACCAGGTGACATCAAGGCTTTAAGACCGTTTACCCCGGAGGTTGCAGAAATTATTGCCAAAAAATTCCTTTTAAAAATCGGCATCACGCCTGATGATTTTTTTGTTCGTGTGACATTCTCTGAAACAAAAGTTTTTGCAGATGTATTTTTCATCGAGGAGCTTGCAGACAAAAAAATAGATTCTCCAAATTGGGTTAAGGTGAAAGTGAATTTTTGGGGCATGGTCAAAGAGTTTACCAAAAACTTGGGTTCTGCTCCTGAGATAGCAACCAAACCAACAATCAACAAAAAGGATGCAATAAAAATTGCGAGGGAAAAACTGAATATTCCTGATGAAGTTAAGATACCAGAACCAGAGAGGGTCATCAAAAGAGTTCGTTATGTGGAAGATAACCAAGTATTTTTGACTGATGAACTTGGGTGGTTTTTTGATTTTCTTTCAGTTGAAGCAATTAAAAAGGGTACTCTTTTGATCTCTGCTCACACCGGGAAGGTGATGGAGTAGGATAATCCTTGCTATATCGTGTACCCTCTCGTCTTTCCCGTGAAAACGGGAAGCTGGATTCCGCATCAAGTGCGGAATGACGGAGGGTTGTAGGGAACGCAGATCTGCGTTCCCTCCTCTCTACGGGGAGACAGACACATTGTGTTATTCCAAGAAATCAGAAATCCAGGAACAGGGTTTTTATTCCCTGTAAGCAATCGCAGAAATTTCCACATCAAACCCAAGTGGAAGACCAGCCACTTCAATCGCTTCTCTTGCCGGTGGATCGGTTTTAAAATATTCCTTGTAAACCTCACCCATCTCTTTGAATGAATCCATGGATTTCAAAAAAACACTGGCTTTGACCACATTTTTATAGTCATATCCGCCAGCCTTCAAAACTCCTCCAAGGTTTTCTAAAACCTGTCTGGTTTGCTCGGTGATTGTACCCCGAATTTGTTCACCTGTACTTGGGTTGATTGGAATCTGCCCAGAGACAAACAAAAATCCGCCCGCAACCACACCCTGTGAGTATGGACCTATAGCTTTTGGTGCATTTCCGGTTTTGATAATTTTTTTCATGGAATTTCTACCTCCATTCGTTGACTCGTGGCAAATGATAACATAAAATGGCAGTTTGTCTAAGGTGGAAGTGGTGTGGAACTAATATCTGCATGTACATGTTTTATGTTCGTGATATGTACCCCTTTCCAAACTGGAGGAATGTGATGAAAAACCGTGATTTACCAGAGATACCAAAGAATCTGGATACAAAAAAACCAGATCAGAAGATCAAAAAACCTGCCAAAAAAAGCTGGTTTGCCAAGAACACCTGGCTTGTATTTGTTGTTGGATTCCTGTTCATACCAGCCTTTGTAAGATGGCTGTTCAATGGGTTGATTCCAAGTGCAGTCCAGAAATATTGGCAACTTGGTCAACTTGGTCAGGCCACCAAAGAAGCGGCAGAAGTTTCAAGGATGTTTGCAGAATTTTATGCAAGGATAAGCTTCAACCTTACTTTCCTGGTCTTTATCGGATTACTCCTTGTTGCTGTAATCGTGATTGATAAAGCAAAAGTTGAGAGTTGGGGTCTTCATCTGAAGTATATCCTTCCAGCTCTGCTATATTTTACTGGATTCTGGATAATAATTTATTACTTCTTTGTTCCAGTTGGTTCAATACTCAGTGGTGGAGAGAGTTACTATATTGGACTCCCAACACCCACTGGATTACAAGATGCAGGGAATATCTCCAGTACTTCGCTTTGGTCAACACTGAAGTATATGTTCTTCCCAAAATCGGTCGTTGCATTTGTGATTAGTGGTGGCACAGTTATGGTGCCTGGTGCTGAATCTCCCGCTTTTGGCTGGCTAGACTTCATAAGATTGTGGTTATTAAATGGTCCAATCCTCATGTTTGGTACTTTGGGATATTTCTTTAATAAACTTCTCAACTGGTTCAAGACTCCTGGCTGGACCCCCGGTGCAAAACGAGATGAAGACGAAATACTTCATCCTGGATTCAAATATGTGGTAGCTTTAATCTTCAGCATAACCCTTGTCCCGGTCATGAAGGCGTTGTATCGAGTGATGGATAAATCACTTTCATACATGACAGTTCAGGTTGAGGGTGCTGAAGTTCAAAAAACTATATATGCAACAGCAACATCAAATGTTGTTTGGATGGTTGTTTTCTGGCTGGTGATTGCGATTGCATTCAACCTTGCATTCAACTGGGCATTTGTGAAAAGAGTCAAAAGAGAACTCTCAGATTGGGAAAGCTCTCTGTACAAATGGTTGCCGGGATTTATTGTGTTCGTTGTCGGAATGATATTTGCCTGGATGGCAGGTTGGCAACTTGCACCAGTTAACCCGGAAACGGGAGCACTTGTAACCTCAGCATTCGGACCGTTCACAGCGATTGACTTTGCTGGTTTCTTCTACCTGTTGATATGTGCTTATACCTATATCAGAACAAGAAATCTCATCATTCCAGCACTTATTTTTACTTCACTTCCATTTTTCCTCACCTTTATTCGTATCACAAAAGGTGTAGTGCCTACCGTCACCGGCTCATGGATTGCGGGAATTCTGACAATGATAATCCTGATTGCGTTCACGGAGACCTACAGATTCTGGGCTCCCTGGGTAACGTTTGAAATAAAATATGAAGAAGAATCCGATGCAGGAGAAGTAAAAGAACTGGAGAAGTAGTGGCAAAAGTCTTACTTGTGGATGGAATGAGCCTGTTGTTTCGGGCTTTTTATGCCATGCCAACCTCAATGGTTGCGTCAGATGGTATACCCACGGGTGCACTTTATGGATTTGTCAAACTGCTTCTAAAAGCAGTGGACAGTGAGAAACCCGACAAGGTTTTTGTTTGTCTTGATCGTAAAGAAAAAACATTCAGGCATGAACTGGCAACAGAATACAAAGCCAATCGAACATCCCCTCCCGATGAATTGGCACAGCAGATTTTGTTGTTGCCTGATATGTTGGCAGATATTGGAATAGTCTCGGTTTCAAGTGTTGGTTTTGAAGCAGATGATGTCATCGCAACGATTGCAACGATTGAAGAAAAAAAAGGAAATGAATCAATCGCTGTGACCGGAGACCAGGATATTTTGCAGATTGTTTCTGACAAAACCAGTGTTTTGATGAACAAGAGACAGAGCAAAACCGACATCAAATACACCCCCGAACTCCTAAAAAAAGATTATGGTTTTGATACCACCCAATTTATCTGGTACAAGGCTCTCAAGGGTGATCCATCCGACAACTATACTGGTGTTCCCGGTGTTGGAGAAAAAACCGCCAGAATAATAATCGAATCCTCGAAGAACTTGGATGAGGTTAAAAGGCATCCAAAGGTTGCCCCTCACATCGTTGAATTTGAGAAAGCACTAATCTTAGCAACCATAAAAGATACCGCTCCATTTGATGAAACCAAACTTGAACTTCCTTCCCAAATCGAAAAAGAAAAAGCGGTGACCGTATTTCAACGGTTTGGTTTTAAATCTTTGGTTTCAAGATTTAGAAGCAAAACCACTGGATCAAAAATTGACAGAGTGGCGATAGACCAAATCCCAAGCAGTGCTGTTGGTGATTTCGCAGTTTACATTGAAGAGGATGAAGTTTCGTTCGCTGATTCTGAAAGAATAATTAGCGTTGATATTGGAACTGGAATGTTTGCGAGTAGCGATGGGGCAGTCAAAGGATTTGAAAAGTTACTGAAATCCGCTGGAAAAAAAGTCCTGATGAGCTTGAAATCAGTCCTCAAAAAATCTGAAGTTGCAGACCCCGTATTTGATTTGGGACTGGCAGCACACCTTGATGATCCAGGCTCTGGTAGATATGACATAAAATCTCTTAAATCAGCATATCTTGAGATCGACCCGCCAAACCCAAGAGCAATGCTTCTTGTTGCAAAAGAACTTGAATTGAGCTTGGCTAAAAAGAATCAACTTGACCTTTTGAACGAGGTTGAAATTCCGCTTGCAAGAGTTCTTGCAGATGTTGAAAAACGAGGGATTTTGATAAACAAAGAATCCCTGGCAGAAACTGGCAAACAGATTGAGGTTCAAATCAGTGAGTTGAAAAAGAAGATATTTGAAATATCCGGAACTGATTTCAATATCTCGTCTCCCAAACAACTCTCCCATATTTTATTTGAAAAAATTGGATTGAAACCAATTAAAAAAATTAAAACTGGTTTTTCAACATCTGCTGAAGTACTCGAAAAATTGAAACCACTCTCACCAATAATCGAATATGTTTTGAGATACAGAGAGTTTTCCAAGCTGTTGAATACCTATGTGAAACCACTCCCGACCTTTGCAGATTCAAACGGAAGAATCCACACAACGTTCATCCAAAACGGCACCTCAACCGGCAGATTTGCATCTGCCAATCCAAATCTTCAAAATATCCCAGTTCGTTCGGAGTGGGGCGGGTTAATTCGTTCAGCTTTTATCGCACCCGATGGATGTATGTTGATAAGTGCTGATTATTCCCAGATTGAACTTCGAGTGCTTGCACATCTCTCGGAAGATAAAGATTTGGTAGATGCCTTCAACTCTGGGGTAGATGTTCACACTTTTACCGCTAGAAAAGTTTTTGGTGTAGAAGAAATAACAAGCGAGCAGAGAAGACAGGCAAAGGTTGTAAACTTTGGAATACTCTACGGAATGTCTCCCCATGGACTCAGTACAGAACTTGGAATCGGCGTTGGCTTAGCAAAAAAAATCATCGAAGATTATTTCAACAGGTTCAAGGGCGTAAAAAAGTTTATTGATTCAGTCATTGAGAGTGCAACAATTGATGGGTATACTGAAACCATTCTTGGAAGAAGACGATATATTCCTGAGCTTGCTTCAAAGAGTTTCCAGATTCATTCAATCGGGGAAAGGTTGGCTGTAAACTCTCCAATCCAGGGATCTTCAGCCGACATCATCAAGCTTGCGATGCTTGACGTTGAGAAGGTTTTGGTGGGAACCGGAGCAAGACAGATTCTCCAGATACATGATGAATTGTTGATAGAATGCCCTGAGGAAAAAACAGAGGAGGTAGCGGGAATCGTGAAAAAATCAATGGAATCAATACTCGAATTAGATATTCCTCTTATCGTCGATGTTCACTGGGGTAAAAACTGGTTGGTGGCAAAATAAATGGCATATATCCTCGGAATTACCGGTGGAATCTCATCTGGCAAGTCTCGTGCCTCAACATGTTTAATTGGTGAAAGAACTCACGTGATTGAGGTTGATGATTTAGCAAGACCGTTAATTCAGATTGGTTCTGAATGTTACAACCAACTGGTTGAAAGATTTGGAAGCCAGATTTGTGCAAGAGATGGTCGTATTGATAGAAAAAGACTTGCAAGAATTGCGTTTTCAAACCAAAGAAAAACACAAACTCTTAATGACATCTTTCAGGAACCGTTGACTAGATCAATCAAACTTGAAATAATGCAGGGCAGGGCAAACAGAGCCAGGTTAATCATTGTGGTTGCCTCAATTTTGTTTGAACAGGGCTGGAATAAACTCTGTCACGGTGTCCTTAATATCTCGGCTCCCGAACAGGTCAGAATGCAACGCTCCATAAGAAGGGGATTCACCGAACGGGATGTAACACGAAGAATGGCAGTTCAGCTGGACGAAAAAGAAAGAATGGATCTCTCAGATTGGACCATCTATACCCAACCCACAAAAAAACAACTGTGTATGGCTGTAGAACGCCTGGCAGCTCAAAATAAATGGATCTAAAACTCTCGTATTCAAAAATATCATCATATATGCAATGTCCCTACAAGTATTATCTTGCATACATTGTAAAATTGCCAACAGAACCCAAGCCTTATTTTTCATTTGGACACTCGCTCCACAAGGTTCTTGAGTGGTTGCACAAACCAAAAATATTTTCATCAACTATTTCTGTGGATGAAATTCTAAGGGAGTACAATAATTGTTGGGTGAGTATGGGCTTCACAAGCATAGATGAAGAAGCCAGATATAAAGAAATTGGACGTTCAATTCTCATATCATATTGGGATAAAATGAACGGAAATTTCCTCCCGGCGTTTGAGGTTGAAAAAAGATTTTCTTTTGAACCAGATGAGCTACCAGGCGTGACGCTCACTGGAATAATTGACAGAATTGACTTAACGGAGTCAGGTGAATTAGCTCTCACGGATTATAAAACCGGGAAATGGATTCCAAGTGATGCAGATGCTATGGATACTCTGCAATTAACAATATATGCAATTGCAGTTTCAAGATTATGGAACAAGCCAGTGTCTCGGGTATCCAATCTCTTTTTGAGAGAACAAAAAGAAGTCCCGTTTATCCCGGATGAACATAGGATGAAACAGGCAATGAACGAGATTGTTGATGTGGTTGATGGAATCAGGAATAAAAGGTTTGAAACAAAAACAAATCGTTTTTGCAATTGGTGTGATTATCACAACAGATGCAAAACAACCTCAGTATTGTCTGTTGAAAGATGATGATATGCAGAGGAGAAAAAGCGAATAAAATGAAAAAAATATCAGTGGTTACTTCTGTTGTGGTGGTGTTGATTATGCTGTCTCTTTCTTTGTCTGGTTGTGGAAAACCCAAAGGGGCTTTGCTCTGGATTTATGTGAATCATGACAATTCAACCGTTTCGATTGATGGTGAAGAAGCAGTACCGTACAGGGACATCAAGAGTCCAGTTCTACTCCCACCAAACATGCACAAAATCACAGTTGAATATCTCGAAACAGGTGATGTCGAAACAAAAACAATGAGCCTGTTTTATGGTTACGAATATAAAGTTACCTTTGATAAATATGAAGAGGCTGCAATCTCTTTGAGCTCAAAAATTCCCGCAAATATTGTGATTGGCAAGATTGATCTTGGAATTATACCAACTGATGAAAGCACTGTAGTCCATGCTGGAGAAAGAAAATTGAATGGTGAACTTGTTGGGTTTGGGTATAGATGGAGTGAGATAAGAACATTCAAAACCGGCGATCAAATCATGCTGGAACCAGGAACAGATGATGACCATGGTGCAATTTATATCGAAAGTAGTACCAGTGGAGCGATGATTCAAACCTCCCTGGAGGATGAGCCGATGGAACACAATGGATCAATTTTTCTTCCAATGGTAAAACCTGGTGTTGTCGAGATAACAGAAAAATACTCAGAGAATATCGTTCATTTTGTAAATGTTTATCCTGGGAAAGTGACCACTTTAGAGTTTGTTGATGACCACGCCGTGGGTGAAATTTCACATAATTTTATTTTACCGTATTCTTCTTCTTCGACTGAAATGATGGTGAATTGGGGTGAAGGTGGTGTGACCAGATGTTATCTTGGTGAGAACAGAACATCAATCACTGATCTTGAGTTAGAACAATTTACTCCGTTTAGAGGAAGTGGCATTGGACTCAAAGGAACTCAAAAACATTTCATTTCAAGATATGCAGGAAATATTGCAGTTGCTTCATTTTCCGGAGAGTTGCCAAAAGAAATAGAATTCAGAACATCCAAAGAAAAAAAGATAAATTTTTTGGACGTAGCACCGATGGATGTCCAGCATTTTTCAGCGGTTTCTCCAGATGAAAAATACTATCATTTTGAAGATGGAATCATCAGTGCTGATGATAGTTCGTACATACCACTAAAATCATTTATTCCTGGTTCCTGGGACATTGAAAACAGCAATGTAATTGTCACGGCAACCGCATCAAGTTGCGGTACACTGGAGGCTCGTGTTGCATCGCTTCTCGGAAGAGATGATTTGATATTTCCTCAGGTGACCGTTGAAGATATTATCGATGTCGAGCTTGATTATAAATCACTTCAGGGTTTTTTCCTTGATGACTACCAAATTTTGATGGTTTTTGGGATTCCAGGAAGAACGAGATTATGGAATCTGACATTTGATGAAGCGACAGAAATTATTGATATTCCCAGAGGGATGCACAACTCTTCTCTGTATGGGAAACGCTATCTAGTCTGTTACCCAGAGAAAGAATCAAAGGCTTTTGGATATGTGGTTGACATAAAAACTGGTAAAGTTTCTGAAAATATCGAAGAGATACCCGGACTCTCCTTGCTTTCTGACGGACGAATGATAAGTGGATACAATCCAAACTCTGTGTCCGCCGGTATTGTTTATGAATGGGTATCAGATGAGTTGACACCAATTGATGCCGGTGTGTTTGGTCTAAAATAGCTCTGGTCTCGTTTATCCTATCCCCACCAGAGCATAGAGTCGGTTGTAAGTCGTGATAGAATTGCGAGAATTCGATTCATGGCAACCACTATTATTTGAGATGTAAAAACATAAAAGAACAAGGATATAATTAGATTTGGCAATCTAACTCTTGAGTGTAACCAGATGATAGCGAACAACACGATGAGTGAGATGAAATATCCATAATGAAGCATGGTTAAATCACCAACGCCATATAACCAGTCTCTTGTTCCGGACATGAGAGCATGACCAAAGTATGTGGGAGTAGACGGAGACCAGCCTGAAACATTAAGTCTAATCAACACATTTATTGCACTTGCAATTGGGACAGCAATCAAAAGTGTGTACTGGATCGGTTTTTCAAATTCACCAGCTATCATTGATCGGAATAAACCAAACAGGAAAAATATATGAATTGATGTTGTGAAGAGATACTCCGATATTCGCATTGCAAAAATTGAAGACCAAAATCTGGTTCCAGCAAATCCCACAAGAACAAAAAGCAGGATCATCACACATATCCAAAATGTGGCAAATTTTTTGTGGCTATCATCAACATGCACCAATGTTTTAACAGGGATAGCTGGCTTTGATTTAGGCTCTCTGATCCTTATCCCATTCAAAAGTGTAAGTAATTTGTTATTCACAGATTCATCCTGTAATGACATTTTTATTTGCCTCCATTTTTTGAAATCTGAAACCAAAATCTGTTGAGTTAGCGATATAAGTGTTCGATATTTAGATTATCCAGCGTGCTACGTCGGTTGTGAGTCGTGACAAAATCGCAATAATCATATTCATTGCAAATATCAGGATTGGAACAGTGATAAGATAAAAGAGGTATGGTGCAAGCAGGTTCTTCAGTTTTACTTTTGATAACCACCAAATGAATGCAAGCATTACGATAAGTGAAATTAAATATCCATAGTGAAGTACTGAATAACTATTACGAAAAGTTAAGAGCCAGTCTCTGGTTGCAGTCATTACAACATGACCAAAGTATGTGGGGGTAATTGGTGACCAGTTGGAAAAATATAGTCTTGAGAGTACGTTTATTGCACTTGCGACTGGAACAGCAATCAAAAGTGTGTACTGGATTGGTTTTTCAAATTCACCAGGAATCATCGACCTGAAGAGTCCAAACAGAAAAAATATGTGAACAGAAGTTGTGAAGAGATATTCTAGTACCCTCATTGCAACAATTGAAGGCCAAAATCTGGTTCCAGCAAATCCCACAAGAATAAAGAGCAGGGTCATTACACAGACCCACAGCCTGGCAAACTTTTTGTGACTGCCATCAACATGCACCAATGTTTCAATTGAAATGCCTGGTTCTAATTCAGGCTCCCTGCTTCTTATACTATTCAAAAGTGTAAGTAATTTGTTATTTACTGATTCATCTTGTGATGACATCTATTGCCTCAGCAATATAATGATTGCTCCAGGGATTTTTTAGTGCAGTAATCTTAATGATAGAACTGCAAGCAAAATCATTTGTCTGACTGAGCGAGGATGGGACAAAAACTCTCAAATCACCGGCAGGACTTGTAATAAAAAAGGAGAACAGATTTGGATTGTACGATGTGATTTCACCGATCCATTGATGCTTTTCAAGGGTTACTTTTGGCTGGACTGAATCATGAAGAATAAATAGTTCCGAACCATCCCACTGCATTGTAACCTGGGCTCCAAGATACAGATCATCTGAATCTTTGTAGGGTTCGGTTTTAGCAGAAACCAGGTAGCCGTCTTGAGTTTCAACGGTCATCAGCCCAATTCTGGGAACCGGCTCAGTTATTATTCCGTAAGTTAACATGCCATGACCAGCATCTGTTGGGAGTGTCGACAATAACAATATCCCAAGAATTAATATGATTACAATTTTTTTCATTTCTCAGCCTCCAAGTTTGAGCAGTATACCAGAGATTCCGCCACCAAGCAATACGATGAGCGGATGAACATTAAAAAACAGTGCAACGATTGCTACTACGCCGATTATGATAACAATAATGTTAGGATCAACGAACACTTGTTTTCCGATTCCGAATAAAACATAAAAAACAACGGCAACAATTGCTGGTCCGATTCCCTTGATGAATCCCTTCACATTTGGGTTTTCACCCCATTTTATCATGAAGGTATACAGTGTTATTCCGATAATTATCGGAGGAAGTATGATGCCCAAAACCGCAAAGATTGCTCCCCATCCACCTGCAATCTTTTTTCCAAAGATTGCAGAACTTGAGATTGCAACCGGACCAGGTGTGAAACCAATTGTAAATATCACTCTGTTGAATTGCTCAGCTGTGATGAGACCCTGGCTTACAACCAGCTCATGCTTCATTATTCCAATCGAAGCCCATCCACCACCAAAGCTGATTACACCAATTTTCAGAAATGTCAGAAAAACTTTCAGATAAACCATGTCATCATATTATCGTAAATAATCTTTTTTCACAAGTAATCTGCTTGACAGTAAATAAAGTGAAATTAAAATGAAACATATGGAGTCACAAAATAATTCAGAATTTGACGAGAATACAAAACCTCTAACAATCAGAGTCCCACCTCTGCTGAACGTGGATATAGACCAATCAGTTCTAGAATTGATTGATACCCCGGAGTTTCAAAAGCTCAGAAAAATCAAGCAGTTATCACTCACTCACCTGGTTTATCCCGGTGCAAATCATACTCGTTTTGAGCATTCTCTGGGTGTGTTTGCTTTGATGCAGAAATATATTGAGAGACTCCAAAAACTCCCAAAATTTGTTGAATCTGTTGAGTCAGAACACTTGAAGGCATTGCCGTATGCTGCGTTGCTTCATGATATTGGACACTATCCGTTTGGTCATCTGCTCGAAGGAGAGGTTTCTGGGCTCCCAAGTCATGAAGTCAGGAGTCAGGAAATTATTGCCGGGTTAACAATATCTCAAATTTTGAAAAAATATGGTGTTGATCCAATAATTGTTGGGAAGTTGATTACTGGTGATTTTGAAAAGAATGAAACATCGCTCAGGCTCGCACGTGATCTGTTGGACTCTTCGGTTGATGCAGACAAGATGGATTATCTTGAGCGGGACAGTCTTCACTGCGGTGTTCCGTACGGTCGTTCATATGACAAGGAACGGTTGATTGATAGCTTGACAGTTTCACCGGAGGCAAGACTGGCGTTGACTGCAAAAGGAAAGTCGTCAGCCGAGTATATAATTTTTAGCAGATACATCATGCTGACTGATGTTTATTGGCATCACACCGTTCGCTCAGCGGCAATCATGTTGATTCGAGCGATGCAGGAGGCAGTCAGGTTTGATGGGTGGTCAGACTTCCGGGATGACTTGCTCAACCGTCTTGGTGATGATGATTCTCTGGCGAGATTGGGGAAATTGGTCGCAGATGATTCGGATATTTATGAGCTGGTCAGGGGACTGAGAAGTAGAAAGTTGTTCAAAAGAATCAGAACCTACTCTCCGCTTGACCCGGATGCAGGCGAGGTTTTCTCAGCGTTGAAGGGTTTGAGCGGACCAAACTCAGCAAGAGAAGTTTCAGAAGAATTGATAAAAAGATTGGAAATTCCCAGGATGAGAATTCTGGTGGATATTGTTCCTTCCAAGTCGATGACCCAGGACATCACAGTGTTTTTCCCAAAACGAAATAAATATAGAAAACTGACCGACATTTCACCAATTGCAAAATCACTGGCAGAGACATGGCAGAGTTTGACAGGAGTTGTCAGGGTTTACTGTCATCCGTCACAGGAAGAAAAACTTTTGAGGATGGGCAGGGAGATTGATATTGCAATAATTGAGTCTGCTCAGATTGTGAGACGAAGAGAATAGCATATTCATACTGAGTCCGAACTAGCAATTGCCAGAAGATTTTACTTGAATTGAGATATGGTTGTGTGGCAGGGGGTTTATTAGCAGTTATTTTTTTGACAATTCATAAATATTGTGTATACTATGGATAACTTAAATAGGAGGTGTGTGTTATGTGTTACGAAGACGAAATCAATATGCCGCTACTCGGTGATTCTTTTCCAGAGATGGAAGTGGGAACCACTCATGGTCCGATGAAACTTCCAGATGCGTTCAAGGGAAACTGGTTTGTTCTGTTCAGTCACCCCGCTGATTTTACCCCCGTCTGCACAACAGAGTTTGTTTCATTCCAGAGACACATTGGTGAATTTGACAAGCTTGGATGCAAGCTGATTGGTTTGTCCGTGGATCAGGTGTTCTCCCACATCAAATGGATTGAGTGGATAAAGGATAAAATTGGAGACGACATCACCTACCCCGTGATTGCAGCGAATGATACGATTGCTTCGATGCTTGGTCTGCTTCATCCGGGCAAGGGTACTAACACGGTGAGAGCAGTATTTGTTGTTGATCCCAAGGGACTTATTCGATTGGTAATATACTACCCCCAGGAGATTGGCAGAAATATGGATGAGATCGTCAGGGCGGTTAAGGCTCTGCAGATTTCTGACAGTAAAAAGGTTGCAATGCCCGCTAACTGGCCCAACAACGAATTGATAAAAGACCGGGTAATTGTCCCACCCGCAACCGATGTTGACACCGCAAAAAAACGCCTGGATGAGTATGATTGTTATGATTGGTGGTTCTGTCATAAACCACTAGAGTAATATTGAAAATTTGAGTTACAAAAAGCTGGCTCAACCCGCTATGGATTTGGGTTGAGCCATTGTAATTTTATTAGTATCTACAACTACAATATTTTGAGCGTAATTTTTATTGTAATAAAGTTGTTTCGTTATTGTAAATACGACATTTTTATATCCACGAACCTATTGACAGGATAGAATTTTAGATATAGTATATTCACTATAAACAATTGAACTAGTTTTCAGTTGATACCGATAGGAGGGTATTTTTATGAAACCATCATGGATGAAACCATCGTGGATTGTCTTACATCACTATGTGAGCAACAATGGAGAACCGATTGAGGTTCAGCACCATCTTGCAAATATTATCAGGGATAAACGCTGTTCATACCATTACATCGTTTTTTCAGATGGATCGTACTGGTTGTTGAATGACCCATCGAAGGCAATCGGACATTGTGGAACAAACAGCCCGCTTCGCTCGAAGAACAAAAAGACTTCAAACTACAACTCAATCGCTGTTTGTGTGACCGGGAATTTTGAAACCGGACAGATGAAAGAACCAAGAAAAAATGGAGTTATCAGACTTCTGGCAAAGCTGTGTCATGACCTTGAAATAAATCCAGCAAATATCATCAGGCACAGAGATATTTGGGCAACTGCATGCCCCGGAAAAAATTATCCCTACCTGGAGATCGTTGATGAGGTGAAACGAATTGTTGTCTCCAGTTTGATTATTACACCTGGCGAAAAGGTTGTAACGGTTGGTGATGAACTCATTTATCTTGAGAAAGAACCGACAACTCTTTGGGGTGTAACTGTTTTTCCGTTGAGAGAACTTCTCGAAATTTTGGGATTTGAAATAAGTTGGAATCAAAAGGAAAAAAAGATTGTTGCAAAGTCTGTTGATTATGAGATTAATCTATGGTCTGGAGAGAAGAGGATCGTGATTAACGGCAGAGAAGAAACTCTCTCGCATGAGGTGATAAATCTGTGGGGAACGAATGTTGTTCCGTTGAGATCGATTTTGGAAAAAATGGGATACACGGTGAATTGGCTACCAGTCTCAAAACAGATACAGGCTGTGAGATATTAAAAATAACCGGCAACTTATTCCTTTATAGGGACGGGGTTGCAATCTGTCCCTATTGAGAAAAAAAGTGGGGCTGGAGAGTATTGTGTCTGTTGGGACAACAACAGGTGACGCGAGATACTGTCCTGAATAGAACTCTTCTTTGATGCAGTTACCATTGTCGTCATGTGTGTAGATGCGGTAGGAGTTGTCTTCGTAGTCTACACGTGTGAGTCTGTCTGCAATGTTGAAGGTGAGGTCTGTGTTGTCTGTTCCTCCTACATCTATGTCTGTTCTGTTGCCACGTACGTGTTGTAAGAGTGTATTGTTTGAATTATTCCTTAACAACCGAGTAAAGAGAAACCTCAAGACCATGTGCAATTAGCACCTTGTTGTCCGTGGCAATTAATACATTAGGTCTTTTACCAAGCTCACTTCTATCAATCCACCAAGTAGTATCTCCGTTATATGTATCAATTCCATGGACACGGTTATTATCCGCACCCCAATAGTTGTGCCAACCAAGCCAAGAACCATTTCTGTAATTTGAATAACCGATGAAATTATTACTCATATCAAATGACTTATCTGTTTCCAGTGGATTGAATATACAATTATTTACTTCAAAATATGTATCAACTATATCACCGTCAGAACAGATAAATGGATGATCAGTTGGAGCAAGATTGGTAAACTGGTAACCCTTGAAATAATCATCAAGATTATAGGTTGCTGATATTACACCAGTATCTGGGTCTGTGACAAACAATTTTGATCTGGTGCTATCAATGATATAAAGATTGTTTTCTACAAAAAATGCTTTTTCTGGATTATCTAGCTCATAAGCGAATACTGACTGAGTTTCAGGATTGATTCTGAACAGCTTTCTTTTCTCTCCCATCAGGTCTGTACAGATAATCCATACGTATTTACCTGAGAAAATCGTGTTTCCACTAACAAAACTGTCTATCTTATCGTTTATCATTGTCAACCTACCAACAGCTTTATTGTTGACATAATCAACAATAAATACCCCTGTATCATTCTGGGAATAAACAAAGTATCTATCAACAAGATGATAACGATTGCTTCCTGCACTTGAATAAGTATTGAAAGACCAATACATCTTTCCGTTTGTGTCAAACAAACTTACTTCATCAAATCTTCCCGATTCTCCTTCCTTTTTCCCGATAACTAGCCCTGTGTTATTATCAACATAAAGTAGTTCAGGTAGTGCAATGTCGGTTAATTCTTCATAAGTATTTATATTAAAATACAGAGTTTTCCTACGCAATTTGACGCTCCACACATCACCATAATTGCTTGCTCTTGGCCCACCTGAAGAGTTTCTTCCACTCCAGCTTTTTAGTTTTTTAAGTTGAACAGACCTCGATGTTTGTGCTGTGTTATCGATCTCAAATTTTTCAATTGAGATATTCTCATGTATCTCAAATTGTGTATGATAGTCAGCTGATTTGAAATCATTTGTAGTTCTGAGTAGTGTGTCTGCAGGATAGCCATTTGGAATTTCTGACACAAAAATATCTGCTGCTAGGTCAATCTTTTTATTTCCCTTATCTCCAATGATGTCGAGAGCCCCTGAGTGGTGAGCTGTTAAAGCTTCTGCCGCATGCATCGAGTCATCATCATACTTTCTGTTTGATTTGCATCCAGCCAGACCAATCACAGTTGTCGCTACCAGTAGCATTGCTACCATTGCTATTAATAATCCATGTTTCAACATCTTAATATCCTCCTTTAGATATTCTGCTTCAAACTAAGTTCTCATTATACCCCCCTCACAATTTTTGTAGCGGTGCAGTTTTGAAGTGGTGAGTATCTGAAAAGAGGTGGAGTTCACCGCTCTCCTCATCGAGTTCAGAATAATAAACTGAATCCGTAAGCCCGGTGAATTCGATTATTTTCATTTCATTTCTGTAGGGATTAGGAACGAGAAGTTTCACCGTGTTGTTTTCATCCGTATCCTGTCCGAACAGGAACAGATCTCCAAATCTGTTTGACTTAATAAAATCGATTGATTCAAATTTACCAGTCAAAATGTTATGAATTGAAACCGTCTTTTTGTTATTTTTGAGAACCCTCTTTATCCACCTGAGTCCACCTTCGTTGCTCTCATAGAGTGTTGAATTGAAGCCGTATCCGAGCTTTTCAACCCTTCCTTTTGCAACAACTTCCTTCTTGCCAAGGTCAACAATATTGTAGTATACACCATCGTAAACATTGATGAATCCTGGTCTTTCATCCCATTCTATCATCCAGTTTGAGCTGGAAAGAAATTCGCTTGGTAGTTCAATTGGCCACAAGAATTCGTATTTTCCACTATCCGTAGTGAACGCCATAATATTTTCACCATCGTATGCAACCTGTTTTGTTGAGCATCGGGGATATGTTGGGAAAATCGTGCTTCTCTTGAATGTCTGCTCTGATAGCAACCTTCCATCAGTGACACTGTGATGATGAATCATCAGATTAGCTTCATCTTGCAAGGTAATATCTGGACAGTTTGGTTTTGAAGATGGGGTTGTTCCGATTATGTCTGCACACTCTGTTTTCACCAGGAATTTTTGCTCAATATCAATACTTCCAAAGCTGGAATTGAGCCTGCCCGATGCTGGAATTTTGAGACCAATCAACCAATTTCCATTTTGACTTGAAAGCGTGAGTACCAAAGTTCCGTGTCCGTAAGCGTTTGTAATCGGAACAGACGGCAGGAAGCGGTCATTTTTATTTTCAATCTCTCCAAAATATTGCCAGGATATTGGCTCAAAAGGTAGTTCTATCGAGGTGATGATTCTTTCTCTGAACCTGTTGTTGCAGATATGAAGTTTGTTTTCGTGAATAATTACGGGATGAACACCATTTCTGACTTTCGGGATGTAAGCAACAACATCACCGGGGACAAATTTTCTGTGAACAGTTTCGATCATTTTGTTATAACTCCTTACTCAAATCCTTGCAGTTTTGTGCTACTCGTTTCAACCCATTTTGAGATTGGTTCGGTCACAAAGTATACCCCGCCTGCAAACATGTACAGCTTCTTTTTCTTGGGATCAAATTCGATGGATTCAATTCTCTCTTCGATGTTGTCAAATGTGTATTCTTTGATTATTTCTTTTCCATGTGGATAGGCATAGAATATTTTTATTGAAGTTTTGTTTTCTTTGATTTGTCTGAAGCCGTAGAGTCCACCGTCATATGAGCCGATTTGAAAACGGAAGATTGGTTCAAAATCGGAGTCAGATATTTTTATCTTTTGGATGAGAATTTCTTCGGGTGAAACGATTGTATTTTCAACAAACATCAATCCATCCTCACACGGGAAGCAGGTAGAATCCAGTCCAGGTTTTAGTCCTGATGCTTCGATAGAATTTTGAATCTTCATTTCAAAAAGATCGATGTAGTTCAGTCTGCTTCCATCGTAAAAACAAAAGAGTGGTGATTCAGTGGAGTGGCTTTTGATGGGGTCAAAAAAGCAGACGCTTTTATCCGCTTCAATCTCAATTCTGCCGACAAGTTTGAAACCGTTGTCGAGCATGTCGATGAACTGAATTGAACTCCCGTCAAAACCGACAAGGCGAATTCCTGGTGAAAGAACTGTTGAAAACAACATTGGAGTTTCAAAGTTTTTTTCAAAAACTTTTTCACCATTTGCGTTGTGGACTATCAGTCTCTTTTCTGTTTCATCGAGTCCAACGATGAGTGGATTTTCCGGGTCGCCCATGTCGCAAATTTGAATCAATTGAGTTATCTCGGTTGAAAAATCATTTACAAGATCAACTCTGTTGTAGGCACGATCGCTTCCATTTTTCTGTATCAATCCCTGGATGGAATAGCCTTCATCTGTCCTGAGCAACAATGCATAAAAACAACCGTACTCTTTAGGGGTGTTGCACACTATCTGAGCTTCATTTTTGAAGATACTGATGTCGCTACTCAGAGAAACATTTGTGTTGATGGCATCCATATCCATCTCTTGAGATGACATGCCCTCAATCAGAAATCCGGACAACATCTGGACAACGTACCCAGGCAGCTCCACATCTGCTGCAAGTTCGGCTCGATTTGTTGAGTCGCATATCTTGATGACACCGTCATTTGCGATTATCGGATAGTTGGCATCAAAAACATGATCTTGAAGATAACCCAAGAGACGACCAGAAATAAAGGGGTCGTCAACAACCCAAAGATTAGAGGACATATTTTTATTATTGCTCATAAAAACATTATACAACAAGTTTCATGCTTTTGAAAACCCTCATTATGATAAACGAGTTAAGAAGTAAAAAATTTAAAACTCTTCTCTTTATTTGATTAATGCTTTTGCGATTGGGTATGCCCATGGAATCTTCGAATCTTTTCCTCTTGCGGCACCAACTGATGCGATGAACGCAGTGAGAAAAAAGATTAGAATAAGACCTATCATTCCATACTGAAAGATGTCTTGGATCATCTGTGGTCCTGTGAGTTTTCCAATTACAAGTAAGGTGAGATACCAGATGACAGCGACTAAAACTGAGATTATCCCATTAAAGAGAGCTGTTAGTGCATGTCTCATGACAAAACGATCGCCTTTGACTGATTTTACGATACCCAGTAGAATAACGATACCGACAATACCAAGGGTGATGTGTGACAAAACAGAAAATAATCTTGCATCCTCGCTGGGTCGCTTTGTTCTACTGTTTATCTGGACTACCTGTTCGTTGTCGCTTCGTTGAATCTCTTGCATGACGTTATCCTACAGCTATTTCACAGACACGTCAATATTCTCAATAATAAATTCTTCTGAGCGTGTTTATTGATAACAATTCAATAAAATGTTAATATACTAATTTATTTGTCAAGGGGATAAATGTATATTCCATGGGGTAGAATGGCAACTAATACCCGTATATAATGTATTTCTTGTCAAATATTTTTCGATTGCATATGCTTGACTTGTAACACTTGAAATAATACAATCCAACCTGTTGTGATTATTATAAACATTCGAATAGCATACGATAATTCTAATCAAAGGGGGTGTACCCGTGAATGATTCCGCTGGTGCTTCTACCATCACAAATTCACATCTCAAACCTGTTTTTAAGAATGAGGTTTCGAGTTTGCCTGGTGGGGAGCGAGTAAAGAGTTGTTTTCAATGTGGCACATGTACCGCTTCTTGTCCCGTTCGAGCTGTAGATGAATCCTACAATCCCAGAAAAATCATCAGAATGATCCTGCTGGGGATGAGGAAAGAGGTTCTCGAAAAAGAACCAATCTGGTTGTGTACTTATTGCTATACTTGTCAGGAACGATGTCCGCAGGATGTCAAAATTACTGATCTAATTTTTGCTTTGAAGAACCTTTCTTCAAGGGAAGGGTTCATGCATCCGTCCATGGTTCCACAGGTCGAGATACTTTCTGAGTTTGGTAGGCTCTATGAAATGACAGATTTTGATAATAAAAAAAGAGCCAAACTTGGTCTTCCTCCTGTCGGAAACAAGCCAGAAGCTGTTGACTCAGTTTTTGATTCGACTGGTTTGAAAAATGAAGCAAAAGAGAGAAAGGAGTCGTCCAAATGAAGCTGGCTTTATTTTTAGGATGTACGATTCCCGCCAGAGGTCTTCATTATGAGGCTTCTGCTCGTAAGGTCGCAGAATTCTTAGGGATTGAATTTGTCGACATGGACGGAGCCGGTTGTTGTGGAATGCCAATCAGAAATGTTTCCGCTGATTCAAGTCTGGCAATGTCTGCAATTATTCTTGCTCAAGCTGAGGAAATGGGTCTTGAATTGGTCACCCTCTGCTCAGCATGCAACGCCACATTAACGGAAGCTGCTCATCTCTTGCATGAAGACAAGGAGCTGAGAGACCGCATCAATGTGACACTCGAAAAAGCTGGGAAAAAACCATACAAAGGAACAGTAAAGGTATGGCATTTCACACGTTTCCTGTATGAAAAGATTAGCCCAGAAAAAATTAAATCACTCGTTGTGAAACCCCTTGATGGTGTCAAAGTTTTCACCCATTCTGGATGTCACTATCTAAAACCGAGAACTGTTTTTGAAGGTTTTGACAATCCGGAAGCACCACACACACTCGATAGTTTGGTAAGCGCGATTGGTGCAGAACCTGTTCAGATTATCAACCCAAATGAATGCTGTGGTGGTGGAATTCTTGCCTTCAATGAAGATGATGCAATCAATATTGCCGGTGGCAAGTTGAATCGAATTGTTGACCATGGCGGAATTGATGCGATGGTTCTTCACTGTCCATTCTGCAATATCCAGTATGAAGGTCATCAGAAAAAACTGGAAAAAGAGAGTGGCAAAAAAATAAATCTACCAATCATATTCCTCACCGAACTCATTGGTCTTGCATTTGGAATGGATACCAAAGAGCTTGGATTTGGACTGCACCGCGTCAAGCCAAAAGACCTGCTTGCCAAGGTGGAGGGACAGGAGGTAACCAGTGGAAAACTATAAATACGTAATAGTTGGAAATGGGATTGCCGGACTCCGTGCCGCAGACACAATTCGTCAACATGACAAAGATAGCACCCTCTGCATGATCTCTGAAGAAGAATATCTTTCATATTCCAGACCCCTTATTTCCTACCTCATCGGCGGAGAGATAAAAGAAGAGAAGATGTTCTACCATGATAGAGAATGGTATGACAACAGAAACATCATCCTGAAGATGGGTTCTGCTGCAGTAGATTTTAAGCCAATCCACAACAAACTTACACTTGCAGATGGAACCGTGATTGGTTATGAAAAACTCTTGATTGCCGTTGGTGGAAAGGGATCAGTCCCAGATATGCCGGGCAAGGATCTTGACGGTATCTTTACTTTCACCCATCTTGATACTGCAAAAAAGATTCAGGAAAAAATTGAAGCTGGAGCAAAAAGAGCGTTTGTTCTTGGTGGCGGACTTGTTGGTTTGAAGGCTGCTCAAGGACTCGCTGATGCTGGTATTGATGTAACTGTTGTTATCTCATCTGGTCAAGTTCTCTCGCAACTCCTCGATGAAACCGCCGCGGAGCTTGTAAAGAGAAGACTCGATCGCAAAGGAATTCGTGTAATTTTGAACACCTCGGTGACGGAGATTCTCGGTGAAGGTGGCAAGGTTGAAGGAATTGTGCTTGAATCTGGTGATGAGCATGATTGTGATATGGTTGTGTTTGCCAAGGGTGTCAGACCTGATTTGAAATATCTCAAAGATAGTGAAATCAAGGTAAATTATGGAATCTTTGCCGACAACCATTTGAATACAAACATACCAAATGTTTGGGCTGCAGGTGATTGCACCGAAACCTTTGAGGAAGCATTTGGAAAAACAACCACCAATCTGGTTTGGCCAAGGGCATCCGAGCAGGGCAAGGTTGCAGGTCTCAACATGGTGGGCATTCCAAAGGAATATAGGGGCTGGTTCTGGATGAATTCATTCCAGTTCTACGGACTCTCTTGTATCTCCGTTGGAAATGTTCGTCCACATGGTGGCAGGTTTGAAGTGATGATAAACCAGAATCTTCGTGAGGGTGTCTACCGAAAGGTTATCCTGAAGGATAACAAAATCATCGGTGCTCTCTTTGTTGGAAAAATAACCACAATTGGAACGATTAACGGACTTATAAAAAAACAGATAGATGTTTCTGGGCACAAGGAAGATATCCTTGAAGATAAACTAGCCCTGTTGATATTCTAAAGGAGACCACAATATGAAAACAATTCTTGTGGACTTTGAAAAATGTGTAGGTTGCAGGATGTGCGAACGAGCCTGTCTCAAAAAGCACACACCAGAGGGTGTGGACATTACCGGAAAGATTGAAAAGAGTCTCACCAAACAAAGGGTTCACGTTGAACTTGCAGGTACAAGACCCTATCCTCTTAGATGCAGACACTGTGATGATCCCGTTTGTGTAACCGCATGTATGACCGGTTCGATGCATATTGATTATGAAACCGGTATGGTCAACGTTGACTACGACAAGTGCATCGGTTGCTGGATGTGTATCATGGCATGTCCGTTTGGTGGTGTTCTGCCGGATGAGGCATTTGAACAGGTAATCAAGTGTGACAGATGTTTGGATATTGAGATTCCGGCATGTGTTGAAGCCTGTCCAAAGGAAGCACTCGTTTATGAAGAGGTGGAGATGAGAGATGACAACCTTTGTATTGGTTGTGGTCTCTGTGTTGAAGTCTGCCCCTTTGAAGCAATCGCACTGGTTGAAACCGAAAAAGGACTCAAGGCTCGCACCGATACAGACCTCTGCCGAGGTTGTTCACTGTGTGCCAGTAGTTGTCCTTATGGAGCAATATTCATGAACTTCTTGACAAATGATCGTCTTCACGACGAAGTTCTAGAGATTGTGGAATCGTACTAGGGGAGGGTGCAAATATGACAAACACAAAAAGACAACTGTTTACTCCAAAGATTGTAACCTTCGTTTGCAACTGGTGTTCATCTGCATCTGGTGATTTAGTTGGTCCGATTCGTACTCCGTATCGTGGAATTCCCAGAGTAATGCGTGTTCTCTGTACTGGACGAATCCAGGCGGATGACATTCTCGCAGCACTCGAGATGGGTGCTGATGGTGTGCTGATTGCGGGATGCGAAGATCTTGAATGCAACTATCGTACAGGAAACATGATTGCCAAAAGAAGAGTAAGATTTGTGAAATCACTCTTGAAGCATTCTGGTTTCTCAGAGGAACGAGTTGAGATTACTCTTGGTTTCCTTCAGCTTATCAGAGAACCTGTGAATCTTTTCAGAAAGAAAATCATGAAACTTGGATCGCTTGGTCAAGGAAAAGATGAAGGAATGACCCCTGAGGAAGTCAGGATGAAACTTGCAATCGCAAGGAAGGTTACTCAGGATACAGAGATTGGTTGGTTGGTTGGCAAAGAAGCAATGCTGACCGAAAAACACAACACATATGGTGAAACTCTTTCTCAGGATGATTTTGACAAGATGATCGTTGATTATATTGTCGAAAAACGCAAACTTTACACCGTTCTGAGCAAGATCGAAAAAGTTCCGATGACAATCCCTCAGATTTCGCAAGAAACTGAAATCAAATCAACGAAAGTTTTTGATATGGTTCAGTCGCTTGTAAGAGATGGATTGGTTTCAGAGGCTGGTAAATCGGGACGATACTACCAGTACATCCAGGCGTAAGGGAAGGAGCAAAATGAGTGCAACAGTAGCAAAATCAGGAAATGTGAAAGGCTCAGTCCTCGTTGTTGGTGGTGGAATTGGTGGTATCCAGACTGCACTTGATCTAGTCGGGTCCGGTTTCCATGTAACCCTCGTTGAGAAGAATCCAACAATCGGTGGAACCATGGCACAGCTTGACAAAACATTCCCAACCAATGACTGCTCCATGTGTATCCTCTCCCCGAAGTTGGTTGAGTGTGGTCGAGAGTTAAACATCGACATCATCACAGGAGCAGAAGTTACCCATATCAGTGGTAGACCAGGTGAATTCAAGGCTGACTTGAAAATAACTCCTCGTTATGTTGACGAGTCTCTCTGCACCGGTTGTGGAACCTGTGTCGAGTACTGCCCGGTGGTGGTTGATTCAAAATTCAACGAAGGATTGATGGACAGGAAGGCAATCTACGTTGACTTTCCACAGGCAATCCCGTTGGTTGTGAAGATTGACAGAGATGCCTGTATCGGTTGCCAGATGTGCGAAAATGTTTGTCTGGCAAAGGCTATCAAATTCTCAGATGAAGAAGCAGAGAGAACGATTGATGTTGGTGCTGTAATTCTTTGCCCAGGTTTTGAAGAATTTGATGCAACCGAAAAACAGGAATATGGATATGGTCGTTATCCAAACGTGATGACTTCGATCCAGTTCGAGAGAGTTCTGAACGCATCAGGTCCGTTTGGTGGTCATGTTCTAAGACCATCAGATGGAATGATACCAAAGAGAATTGCATGGATTCAGTGTGTTGGTTCGAGAGACCCACACATCGGCAAATCATACTGCTCCGGTGTCTGTTGCATGTATGCAACAAAAGAAGCCATCATGACCCAGGAGCATGTTGAAGATGTGGAAGAGACAATCTTCATCATGGACATGCGAGCGGTTGGCAAGGGATTTGAGCAGTACTACAACCGTGCCCAGGATGAGTGGGGAATTCGATATGTCCGCAGTCGTCCGGGTGAGGTGATGGAAGACCCCAAAACCAAAAACCTGCTCATCAGATATGAAGCAGAGGACGGCTCTGAAAAAACTGAAGAGTTTGACATGGTCATCCTTTCGGTTGGACTTCAAACTGCAGACAGTCAGAAAAAACTTGCAGATGACCTTGGATTAACTTTGACCCAGGATGGATTTGCACAAACGGAATACACAAATCCACTTGCAACCAGCCGTGATGGAATCTATGTTGCCGGTGCATTCTCCGGACCAAAGGATATTCCAGAGACGGTAGCCGGTGCAATCGGTGCGGCGGTAAAAGCTGGAGCTGATTGTGCAGACGCAAGAAACACCGCACTCAGAGAAAAAGAATATCCACCAGAGAGAGACATCAGTCAGGAAGAACCAAGGATTGGTTGCTTCGTCTGTCATTGTGGAATCAACATTGCAAACACGGTTGATGTTCTCAGTGTTGTTGAGTACGCAAAAACATTACCAGGCGTTACGTTTGCCACAAATAACCTCTACACCTGCTCTCAGGATACCCAGGAGGCAATGGCAAAGGTCATCAAGGAGCAGGGTTTGAATCGTGTCGTGATCGCATCCTGTACCCCTCGAACCCACCTTCCTCTTTTCAAAGAAACTCTTCGTGAAGCTGGATTAAATCCATATCTTGTTGAGATGGCAAACATCCGTGAACATTGTTCCTGGATTCACCAGAAAGAACCAATGAACGCAACCGAGAAGGCAAAAGATCTTCTCAGAATGGCTGTAGCCAAAACTAAAATGCTTCAACCACTCGCTGTAACTTCCATTCCAGTTCAACATTCTGTGTTGGTGGTCGGCGGTGGAGCGGCTGGAATGAATGCTGCACTCGATGTTGCAAGGAACGGATTCAAAGTAACCCTGATTGAAAAAACTGACACACTCGGTGGAAATCTCCAAGATGCCATGTACACCAACGAGATTGGTGACATGCAGGCATATCTCAAGGGTCTGACCTTCGATGTTGAGAGAAACAAAAACATCACAGTTAAGATGAGCACCATACTTTCAGATCTGTCTGGTTCTGTTGGAAACTTCAAACCGGTTCTCAAAGATTCTGATGGAAAACTTGAAGAATTAGACATTGGAGCAATCATCATCGCAACCGGTGCTAAACAGATGACTCCAACCGAATATCTCTACGGCAAAGATGAACGTGTTATGACCCAGATTGAATTTGAAACACAGATTATCAAGAATGAAGCTGATATTTCAAATATAAAATCAGTTGTGATGATTCAGTGTGTTGGCTCAAGAGATGATGATCATCCCTACTGCTCAAGAGTCTGTTGTTCAACTGCGATGGCAAATGCAAATCTCATCAAAGAAGAAAATCCCGACATTGAAGTTTATGTTCTCTATCGGGATATTCGAACATATGGTTCCAGAGAGCATTATTACAATGAAGCCCGTGAAAAAGGGGTAACGTTTGTAAGGTGGGATCCTGAGAAAAAGCCGGAAGTTATTGAGAAGGGTGGCAAACTTTACGTGAAGGTGTATGAGCCAATTCTCAAGGGTATTTTGGAAATTCCTGCTGATAGAATCATTCTTTCTGCTGGAATCAAACCAAACCCGGATAATGTTGGAATCGCTCAAATTCTTAAGGTACCAACAAATGATGAAGGCTTCTTCATGGAAGCTCACCCAAAACTTCGACCGGTCGACTTTGCAACAGAGGGAATCTATCTCTGTGGAATGGCATATCATCCAAGAATGTTGGATGAAAGCATCACCCAGGCATCAGCCGCTGCATCAAAAGCAATGACCATCATCTCAAAGGAATCTCTGAAATCAGAGGCTTCGATTGCCAAAGTCAACGAGGATATTTGTGATGGATGCAGAATCTGCATTGCGGTTTGCCCTTACAATGCAATCAACCTCAAGTTTGAAGATAAGGATGATGAGCAGGGCATGGCAGATGTTGACCCAGCTCTTTGCAAAGGCTGCGGAGCTTGTGCCGCCGCTTGTCCATCTGGTGCGATGGAACAACTTGGATTCACAACAGACCAGATCGTTGCCCAAATAAATTCAGCCTTGGAAGGAGTGGCTCTATGAGTGACAAAACTCCATTGATTGTTGTTTTATCCTGTAACTGGTGTACATATGCCGGTGCTGACCTTGCCGGTGTTTCCAGATTTCAGATGCCAACAAATTTCCGTTTGATTCGTACAATGTGTTCCGCTAGAATTGATCCGGAAATGGTTTTGACGGCATTTGCCAAGGGTGCAGACGGTGTAATTGTTGCCGGATGTCATCCAGGTGATTGCCACTATATCTCTGGTAACTACCGTGAGAGACGTCGAATAAAACTGCTCGAGCGTTTGTTAAAACAGATTGGACTCTCGTCAAAACGGTTGAGATTAGAATGGATTTCTGCATCTGAAGGCAAAAAATTTGCAGAGGTTATGAGAGAATTCTCAGAAGAAATTGGTAGACTGGGTCTCTCACCACTCAGAAAAAAACTGATGGAAAAAAAGAGCCAGACGGAGGAGGTTGCTCATGTCTGATAAAATAAAAATTGCCATAAACCGTGCAGCTACCTGTGATGGTTGCGATATGGCATTGCTTGATATTGATGATCTTCTACTCAAGTTGTTCGAGGTTGCAGATATTGCATTTGCCCCAACCATTGCTGATTTCAAATATGCAGATGTCGAAGCCATGCCAGACAACTATATCACGGCGACCCTTGTTCATGGTTCGATGCGTGATGAAGAGAATGTCCACATGGTCAAACTCCTCAGGCAAAAATCTGTGCTGATGATTTCCTTTGGGGCATGTTCTGCATTTGGTGGAATCCCCTCCCTTGCAAATGCTATCAAGGGTGGAATCCCAAAGATGTGGGAAACGGTCTATAAGGATACGGTATCCACAGTGAATCCTGACGGCTTCAGACCTCAATTCGAGTGGACAAGTCCAAAGGGCAATAAGCTCACCCTTCCCAAACCAAATCCAAAGATAGTTCCAATGCATGATATAATTGATGTTGATTATTTCCTGCCAGGATGTCCACCATCTGTTGATTCTATCTCAACATTCGTCAAAGCAATTTATGCACATGTCAAAGAGGGTGCCCCGCTTCCACCAAAGGGTGCGGTGATTGCTTCAGAAAAATCCCTATGTGATGAATGCTCAAGGACAAAACCAGAGAAGTACAACATCAAAAAGATTTACAGACCCCACCTTGTTGAGCTTGATCCAGACAAGTGTTTCCTGGAACAGGGGATAATCTGTCAGGGAATTGCAACACGTGCTGGTTGTGGTGCTCAATGCACAAACATCGGTAACATGCCCTGCAGAGGTTGTTATGGACCAACAAGTCAGGTTCTCGACCAGGGAGCTTCAATGCTTTCCGCTCTTGCATCAGTGCTTGATATGAGAGATAATGAACTCGACCTTGGTGAAGATGAACTCGACAAGATCGTGGATCAGATTGATGATCCACTAGGAACATTCTACAGATACAGCTTCGGATCAGCATTGATCAACGAAGTTGTCGAAGATGTGGAGGAGTAGACAAATGGCAGAACCAATCATCTTTGACGAAAAACATAAAACGGATAGCAAGCATCTAACGATTGCACCGGGAACCCGTCTTGACGGACACGTAAAAATCGAGATGTTCCTTGATGACAATGGAAATGTTGAAGAAACATATTTTCAGGTAGTTGAGCTTCGTGGTTTTGAAGAATTCTGCAAAGGAAGACCAGCAGAAGAAATGCCACGAATCACAACCGCACTCTGCGGAATCTGTCCCTGGGCTCACCACTTGGCGTCCTCAAAAGTGCTGGACATGATGTTTGATGTTGAACCACCACGCACCGCCAAGATGCTCAGAGAAGTGGCATACTGTGCTCACCAGATTCACTCCCATGTAACCCATTTCTATGCACTTGCCGCTCCTGATTTTGTCCTTGGCCCGGCAGCCCCCGCAGGGCTTAGAAACGTTGTTGGTTTAATCGGTGCCGTTGGTGAAGAGCTTGGAAAAACCGTTCTCCATACTCGTGTTGTTGCTCAACAGATTCAAGAGAGAATTGGTGGACGTGCAACCCATCCAGTCCACGGACTGCCAGGTGGAATCAGCAAACCAATCACAAAAGAAGACCGTGAGTGGATTCTGAAAGTTTCAGAACCATTCATTGGATTTGCTCAACTCTCCCTCAAAATCCTCAACGATTTTGTCCTCTCCAACAAAACTTATCTTGACATCATCCTCAACAAAGACCTCTACTATCATGACAGCTATCACATGGGTCTTGTTGATGAAAATAACAAGATGAATTTCTATGACGGAAAAGTTCGAGTAACGGATCAGAAGGGCAAAGAGTTTGCAAAATTTGGTGCTACTGAATATCTTGATCACGTTGCGGAGCAACCTCTTCCATGGTCATATCTCAAGTTCCCATATCTGAGAAAAATTGGCTGGAAGGGACTCACTGATGGTCCAGATTCTGGATTGGTCAGAGTTGCTCCACTCTCAAGGTTGAATGTTTCAGAGGGAATGGCAACTCCACTTGCCAACGCTGAGTGGGATAAATACATGTCAACGCTTGGCGGAGCCCCCGTCCAGTTCACACTTGCAACCCATTGGGCAAGACTCATCGAAGTTCTTTACGCAGCAGAACGACTCAAAGAGCTGATGGAAGATGATGATATTCTGGGTACTGATGTCAGAAATATTCCCACCACCAACAAAAAAGAGGGAATGGGTATTGTTGAAGCTCCACGTGGAACCCTCATTCATCACTACAAATCAGACGACAACGGAATCATAACTGATGTAAACTTGATAGTTTCAACCGGTTTCAACCACGGTGCAATCTGTATTGACACCGACAAAGTTGCAAAAGGTCTCATCAAAAATGGCATGGTTTCAGACGGCATCTTCAACATGATTGAAATGGTTTTCCGATGTTACGACCCATGTTTCTCCTGTGCAACCCACTCTCTCCCAGGACAAATGCCCATGGAGCTTGAACTCATCCACAAAGATGGCAAACGAGAAACCATCACAAGAAATGATGTTTAACGACTGAATGAAAACAATAGTAGTAGGAATGGGAAACCCGATCTTAGGTGATGACAAGGTCGGGGTTCTCATTATGAGAGAGCTTGAATCTCTCTATGAAAAAAGTAACAAACCCAAAGGGGAGGTGGTCTTCGACGAGGCAAACCTCGGAGGACTCCTCCTCCTTGATATGATAGACGGGTATGACAGGGCTATTCTCATTGATTCAATTTCAAGCGGGACCTATCCCGTCGGAACTCTTTTGAGACTCACAATCGATGATTTTAAGGAGACCCGCCACATCAGTTGCCTCCACGACATAAACTTTGCAACCGCCCTCGAACTTGGCGACAAAATGGGTCATCGAATCCCCCCAGAGTTTGACATTTTTGCAGTGGAAATAAAACCAGCATTGGACTTTATCAAGCCCATGACCCCAGAGGTTGAAGCTGTCATCCCAAAGGCAGTTGCTGAAATTGCCAAGAGGTCATTGGGTCTAGAATAGTCTTTAAGTAGTCTATGGGATGATTCTTGACAAAGTCTTTAAAATTTCCGATGTTAAATCTATTGAAAGCTCATTTTCTGCTAAATGGTCAATTTTGAAATTGTTGTGTCTTCTGAGAGTTAACGCAGTATAATTCACTCCGTATTCGACTATTTTTTCCTCAAATTTCTGAATATCATTTTTGTCTATCGGTATTTCGGTAGCATTTTTGAAATACTCTATGAGTTCAGATACTGGGGTACCAGTTGAATATTTTGCCAGTATTCTGATAATGTGGGGAATCAGATACTCCACAGAATCTAGTTCACTCGCATTTTGATGTATTCCCAAAATACTTTGTGCAATTAGACCTGCACTTGAATGAATATATCTGAAAATATCATATCCGATTTCACTTGCTACACTGCTGTAATCTTTCATTGTTCACCTCGATTTGTATTTTCTGTGCGTATTATGGTGTAGATGTTACAAATAGTCAACCTATTTATCTCAAAACGATACATTTTACTAAAATTTATCAATTGACTTTTTCATCTCCTCCACGTCATTCCGTGCTTGACACGGAATCCAGGGTACTAGAGAATTGTGTGAATATTTTAATGAAACAGAAATCTTATCTGGTTCAACAATTGTTTTTCCGAAATATGAATACGATTTTTTATTCCCCTGGATTCCCACTTTCGTGGGAATGACGGAGGAGAAAGTGGGAATGATTGGGGTTGCATGGAATGATAAAGAATACTCAAATATCAAATGGATATACTCTACAACCACGGCTAACTTTTTTATTTCACCCCTCGTATTAATGATTAAACAAAGCAGAAAGAAGGAGGAGAGAAAATGAAAAAGAACAAGCTAAGACTAATAACGATAACGGTTTTAATCGCACTGGTGATTACACCACTTGGAATTTCAGAAGCAGTTGTGTCAGATTTCCAATCACAGAGTGACCCGATGGTACTCTGCACTTACAGTAATTCGTGGGTGAGCAATCCGGGTAGTCACCAGCTCGCAGAGGGAGTTACTGCCACTTTCGAGCTGGTGCTTACGCCAACTTCCATGTGCGGAATGAGTTTCACGATTACTTCTGAGAGTGATGGGTTCACATTCAGCTCAATTGCGACAAGCTCAGTTTCTCCGCATGAAGAGAGACGGATCAACATTGGAATCAAGATGCCCGAGAAGAGTTATGAAAGTCAGCAGTACAAAACTTTCAAGCTGAAAATCAATCCATCGTCAGGGAACAGCAGGACGGTTCAGTTCCAGATTTATTTCACTGACAGCTGTGGAGATTTCATCACGGGGTGGACAAAAAATCCATCAAATTATTCTGTGAAAGAGGGCGAGAGGGCAACCTTTGAATTCATCATCAAAAATAGATGTGATGATGAAAACATGGAGGTTACTCTCTCAACCAACACTTATTATCCAGCATTTTCTAACAAAAAATTCAATGTGCTTGCTGGCAAACAATTCAAGGTTGATGTGCAGGTCATGATGCCAGAAACAAGAAGAGGCAAGAGACCAGAAAAACACACGTGGAATTTTGAGGTCAAGTCGGATAGTGGAGTCACAAAGAGGATTACATTTTCTGTGAATTATGATTATTGATTTTTCCGAGCAAAAAATATGAGCATATGAGGCTTTGTAGGGACGGGTCGCCACCCGTCCCTACTTCCGTGTTCTCTGTCATTCCGAACCATTCGTCAGTCCGCACTTGATGCGGAATCCAGGGTGCTTGGAGTTGAGTATCTT
>CBDUSO010000010.1:0-59447 GCA_965370295.1 uncultured bacterium | reverse complement strand
GTGTCTCGAACCCAATTAGGTGTAGTACTACTTTGGTAGAGTTTTATTTATGAATTTATCTTACTGGTCGGGAGGAGTAGATTTGAACTGCTGACCTCTTGGTCCCGAACCCAATTAGGTGTAGTACTACCTTTGGTAGAGTCTTCTTGTTAGTCTTGTGATTGGTCGGGACGAGCAGATTCGAACTGCTGACCTCTTGGTCCCGAACCAAGCGCTCTACCAAGCTGAGCCACGTCCCGTCTCCGCTGTTTTTTAGACCAGACTCCAAAACACTGCCCAAACAAAATAACCAAACTTAAATGGTCGGGGTGAGAAGATTCGAACTTCCGACCTTCAGTCCCCCAGACTGACACGCTAACCAAACTGCGCCACACCCCGACAGGGAAGATGAAAAGGGACCTCGAATCATCAAAATCCAAAAGCCACTCAACAAATTTAAATACTTGAAATTGCCCTATGATTTTTTAGGCAACTGCTTCTTTCAGATCTTTACCTGGTTTGAATGCTGGAACTTTTTTTGCTGGAATCTGGAGTGGTTTACGGGTTTTTGGGTTAACACCCTTGCGTGCGGCTCTCTCTCTTACATAAAAAGAACCAAATCCAACCAATAGTACCTTTTCACCATTGGCCATTGCTTCCTTGATGGACTCAAGTGTTGCATCTAGCATTGTTGTGCAATCTTTCTTTGAATGTTTTGTGGCAACTGCAATTTTCTCAATCAATTCTGGTTTTGTCATTCTTTTCGGCCCTCCTTTTAGGACTCAGACTTTAATTCTCTCCCCATCAGTCTCTTGATTGCTGATCGGGCTGTTATTTGTGAATTCACTATAGACATAATTTCTTCAGCTATCGGGAGTCTCACATTGTAACGATTAGCTAGTTTAAGCAAACCAGCCAGCGAGTCAAGACCCTCGATCGCTTTTCCAACACCAGACACCTCATTCTTTGCTGAATCAGGTGTCAATCCCCGACCCAACAATACTCCGAATGACTTGTTTCTGGACAGATTCGAGGTAGATGTGGCGATCATGTCACCAAGACAAGCAAGCCCTCTGAGAGTGGTTTCTTTTGCTCCAACTGCTTCAAATAATCTGCTGATCTCTTCGAGACCACGGACTATGAGTGCGGATTTTGTGTTGTCTCCGTATCCAAGACCCTCAACAATTCCGGCTCCAATTGCAACAACATTCTTGAGCGGACCACCAAGCTCAGCACCAACAATGTCAGATGAAGTATAAACTCTGAATGTCTCAGATGAAAAGATGGACTGTAGCTTCAATGCAAGTGCCTCATTCTTTGATGCAATCACATTGACAGTCGGCATCCTCTCTGCTACTTCCTTTGCAAAGTTAGGTCCTGAAAGCACAGCAACCCTGCTCTCGTCAAGCTTCCATTCATCCATCAGAACCTGCGACATGGTGAGTGAACTCTCAGACTCAATCCCCTTGCTAACGGACAATACCTCTGTTTTATTTTCAAGGTGAGAAACAAACTCCCTGGCAACATCTCTTAAGTATTTCCCAGGTACAGCGGAAATGAGTATATCTGCACCTTTTACTGCTGTCAAGGGGTCAAACTCAATTGCCACCTGATTTGGTATGGTGTACCCAGGAAAATATGTAATATTTTCTCGATTAGAGACCAGCTCATCAAATAATTCTTTTGTATTTGCCCAAAGCGTTATTTCCAAAGGTTTCCTTGCAAGCATGATAGCAATCGAGGTACCCCATGCACCAGCACCCATTATTGTTATTTTCACTTTTTTGGTCTCCAGAAAAATCTGATTGGGCAACCAGTTACATCGAATTCTTTACGGAAGGAGTTTTTTAAGTAACGTTCATACGAAGGATTCAAGGCTGCTTCGTCATTGATGAAAAAATCAAATCTTGGTGGTTTGATTCCGGTTTGTACAACGTAATAAATCTTGATCAGACGACCTTTGTGCGGTGTCGGGGAGGTTTTTTCGTTCGCCTCTCCAAGCCATTTATTCAATCGCCCGGTGGTAATATTTATTTCATACCTTTTGACAACTTCAACAACCTTCTCGAACACATCATGAACTTTTTTTCCAGTCAGTGCAGAAATTGACATTCGAGGAGCCCAGGCCATGAATCGAAAATTATAATCAATACTCTCGTACAATTCAATTTTATCTTCGACCAAATCGATCTTATTCACGATAACAATACAGGCTTTTCCCTCATCGGAGACGAATTTTGCAATCTGTTTATCGGCAAACACAACTCCTTCAGAACCATCAATCACAAGTATCACGATATCACATCTGTGAATCGCCTGCTGAGCCCTTTTGAATGTCACGTGTTCAAGCTGAGTATCATACTTGTATTTGCGAACAATTCCTGCGGTATCTATCAGTTTGTATCTCTGTTCTTTGTAAATGATGTCGGTGTCAACAGCATCTCTTGTGGTACCTGCAATCTCACTTACCGTTGCTCTAGCTTCACCAAGCATTCGATTAAGGAGTGAGGATTTACCAACATTTGGACGACCAACAATCGTTATCCTTGGGATTCTGTCAATTATTTCTTGTTCAGCCGAATCAGGCATCAGTTTTTTGATTTTGATGACGAGTTCATCCAGCAATTCAGCAAGATTTCTTCCAGTTGTTCCAGATACAAAGAATGGTTCACCAAAGCCAAGCGTGTAAAAATTGTATTCGGCGTAGTCAATATTATCGGTTTTATTTCCAACGAGTATGACTATTTCATTCTTTTTCCTGAGGAGTTTTGCAACATTGATGTCCTCCTGGGTTGGACCAATTTTTGTATCAACCACAAAAAGAATTATGTCAGCCATTCCAAGAGCCAGCTCTGATTGAATTGAAACCTGTTCCTGGATTGGTCCCTCTTCTGGGGCAATTCCACCAGTATCCATCAACGTAAAAGACAATCCATTCCATGTGAAATCTTCAAGAATTCTGTCTCTTGTTACTCCGAAACTTCTATCGGTGATCACGGTTGTTCTTCCGAGTATTCGATTAAAAAGCGTGGATTTTCCAACTGATGGTCTGCCAATCAACGCAACGATTGGTAAATGATCCCCGACAGTTTTATCTGCTATTTCTATTCCGCTGATATTTTTGGCCATTGAAGGTGAAAGTATAGATTGTTCCTTATTTTGTCAAGGACATCTGGTTACTTAAATATTTTTGTGCTATAATATACCAAGAAGCAGGAGGAATATGAAAGTTACACAAGATCAAATCAACAGAATCTCTGCACTAGCCAAGATTAATACAGATAATGATCCTAAATTATCAAATGATATTATTCGTTTACTCGGAAGTTTCAGCACCATACAAAACGTTGATCTCTCAAATATTGAACCAATGATATTGCCACCACAAAACCTTTTGAGAAAACAAAAAGATACTCCGGGAAAAACATTGGACAGAGATAAATTATTACAGCAAGCACCAAAATCAAAGGGGAAATTTTTTCTTGTTCCAAAAATTATGGGAGAAAAGAAGTAATGAATATCAGCAAAGCGAAGCAACTCTTTGAGAATAAAACTTTGAATCATGCGGAATTACTTGAACAATGCCACAATGAATTCAAAGCAAACGAGAACGAACTCAATGCATTTATCACTCCAATGTTTGAAAACACAAAACCAAAGTCTCCAGATGGAAAGTCATTGAGCGGAATCCCAATTGCAATCAAAGATAACATCGCTATCGAGAACATCAAGCTAACGTGTGGCTCAAAGATACTCGGCAACTACAAGAGTTTATTCTCGGCAACCACCGTAAAATTACTCGAAGAATCCGGTGCAATTTTTGTCGGAAAAACAAATTTGGATGAATTTGCAATGGGTGCATCCGGTGAATATTCTGCGTTTGGAGCCAGCAAGAATCCGATCGACACAACACTCGTTCCCGGTGGCTCTTCATCTGGTTCAGCGGTTGCAGTTGCAAGCGGGATGGCACTTGGAGCTTTGGGTTCAGATACTGGAGGATCGGTTCGTCAACCTGCATCTTTCTGTGGACTGGTAGGAATTCGTCCAACGTATGGAACGGTCTCAAGATACGGACTGGTTGCATTTGCATCATCGCTTGACCAAATTGGCACGATGGCAAACACCGTGGACGATGCAATGTTGCTTCTAAAAACAATTCAAAAATTTGACCTCATGGATTCAACGTCAGTTGAAAATATTTCCAAACCAGTTACCCCAATCGAATCAGCAACCATCGGAATCCCCAAGCAACTTGAGAGTCTAAGCATCGACCCGGAAATCCAAAATAGAATGAACGAAACTCGAAGGATACTCGAATCAAAAGGAGCAAAGTTCATTGAGATAGATATTCCTCATCTCGGACACTCTGTCCCAACCTACCAACTCATCGCACCGTCGGAATGTTCCGCAAACCTCTCTCGTTTTGACGGAGTTCGATATGGGATGAGCTTGCAAAACGACGACCTGGGAAAACAATACCTGGAGACCAGAACGGAGGGTTTTGGCAAAGAAGTCAGAAGAAGGATTCTGGTTGGAACGTACGCCCTTTCCGAAGGCTTCTACGATGCCTACTACATCCAGGCATGCAAGATGCGTGCAAAAATTTCTGAGGAACTCTTCAAGGCACTGGAGATTTGTGATGCCATCTTGACTCCAACGACACCAACAACCGCCTTCCCGCTTGGCTCAGTCCAAGACCCGCTCGACATGTACGCTTGCGATATTTTAACCATAATCCAGGCTTTAGCTGGAGTCCCCGCAATTTCTGTCCCGGCAGGCAAGGATTCAAACGATAGACCAATAGGGATGCAATTGACGGCTTCAGCATTTTCCGAAGATACAATTTCTGAATATGCCAAAATTATCGAAATGGAAATGAACTAAACATGAACTGTAAAAAATGTGGTAACGAATCAACCTACCCAATCTGCTCAAATTGTGCAAACGAAAGTGAAAAAAAATCACTCGTTCGACTTGAAGAAATTGATCGCTTCATCAATGACGAATTATTTGGGATCAGAGACGTAAAAAAAATGAAAGGGACAAAATCCAGGAATATGGCACTAGGAATTTTTCTCACCCTGGCTGGATTGATTCTGATATGGGTTGGAAAATTCTCATATTCAATCGCAGGATTTTTTGTAATCGTTCCGGGGATGGGTTTTCTTGTTGCCGGAATAATTGACGTATTCCCTGACAAACTTGCAAAAATGGACTACATGGAGGATTCAAAAAAAAGACTGAAACTGTTACGTGGAGAAAAGGCATCACTTGTCAAAAAATTAAAAGGAGGTATTTAAAGAATGAAATGTAGAAAATGTGGATGGAGTACCCCATATCCAATCTGTTCAGATTGTGCGACAGAGGAGGAAAAGCAACTACTTGATAAGCTATCAGCGATTGACAGCAGGGTAATCACAAACAAAAAGAAGAGTTCCAAACTATTCTTCAAGTTTCCAGAATTTTCACCACTTTTTATTGTGTTGATCATCATTTTTTTTCTGGCCCAGACTGGAGCATTCTATCTGGTAAGCCACGTAGATAGCGTGATTGTCCCAATTATACCATTTTTTTTGTTTGGAACCTTTATGTTCGTGGTAGCAATTTTTTGGGGTGAAATGCCCCAGGTAAACATCGATACTGGAATCGATACAGTCAACGCAAAAGCTGAGAATCTTACGATGCGAAGGCACAGAAAAAAGTATCTACAACTATTGAAAAAACCATATGACAACTGGCACACCGACGACAGAATAGTTGTTTCATTCAAATCGATGGAATCGTAGAAAGGGAGAATCCAATGACAAAATGCGTAAAATGCAACAGAAGGACAAGTCATACAATCTGTCCTGAGTGTGCAACAGAGGAGGAAAAGTTATTGCTTGATAAGTTATCAGAGATTGACAAAAAGGTACGGGCAAACAAAAAAAGGATGGTGAAGAAAAATCTTCGTTTTCCAAAATTAACACCATTATTTTTTCTGAGTGTTTTTACTTTTTTAGTACTTCAAGTAACAGCCTTTATGCCCAACGTAATTAGCGGTATCTACTTACTCAAATTCTTACCTCTTCTTTGGTTTGCTGTTATTGGTGCTGTTGTCTTTTATTTCTGGGGTAGAATGCCTCAAGAAAATATTCAAAATGGTATGGAAAATGTTGATTTGAAGCAGAACAATTTTACCATGCGAAGGTACAAGAAAAAATATATACAGCTATTGAAAAAACCATACGACAGCTGGCATACTGACGATAGAATAGTTGTTTCGTTCAAATCGATGGAATCATAGGAAAGGGAGAATCCAATGACAAAATGTAGAATATGTGGCAGAAAAACATACTACCCAATCTGTTCGGAATGTGCAGATGAAAAAGAGTTGGAAATGATAAAAACATTACATGCAGTGGGAGAGTCCATTCAGCTTGCAAAGGATCGAAAAAAAGCACTCTTCCTGTTGGTTATGCCGTTTACACGAACCATGATTATGGGAATGTTATTGATTGCTATCAGCATAGTTCTCTCGGCAAACACAGCATTTTCTTTTGTATACTGGATTATTATGTTTGCTGGTGAACTGTTGTTTATCACCTCCTGGATCATGCATCCACCAATGAAAACGGAAGCACTTGCAGATTATCACGACATGAAATGGCGAATAATACAGCTCAAAGAAAGAAAAAGTGACATCATCAACGCCTTGCTGGTTCCATCTGAGGAATGGGATGCATACGACAAACGACTTCTCACACTAAATATTTACAGTTCGGGAATGGGTAATTAAGAATTGAGGGAACGAATGGATAAAACAGGGATAACCATCGGCATCGAGGTTCATATACAACTTCAAAGCAAAACAAAAATGTTTTGCAGATGTCCAAACAACTACGGTGACGAACCAAACACAAACACATGCCCAACATGCATGGGCTTGCCTGGAGCATTGCCAACTGTCAACGAGAATGCAACGAGAATGGGCATTATGCTTGCATCTGCTTTATCCTGTAAAATAAACCAAAATGTTCCCTACCACCGGAAAAACTATTTTTATCCAGACCTGACAAAGGGTTATCAGATTACTCAATTCTATACACCACTCGGTGAAGATGGATCTCTTCAAATCTTTGTCGACAAGAAACCAAAAGAAATCCAGATTGAACGAATCCACCTGGAGGAAGATTCCGGAAAAATGTTCCACGATGGAGACATCACAACATCCACCAGCTCACTCGTTGACTACAACCGATGCGGAGCTCCGCTTGCAGAAATTGTAACAAAACCTTGCATGAAAAGTGCTGAGGAAGCCTGGGGCTATCTGGTTTCTCTCAGAAACCTAGTTCGATTTCTTGGTGTTTCAAACGGAAATATGGACGAGGGTGCTTTCCGTTGTGATTTGAATATCTCAATCGATAATCCAGACGGCACACTCGGAACAAGAACCGAAATCAAAAATTTGAATTCATTCCGCCTAGCAAGAAGGGCAATCGAATCCGAGGTCGAAAGACAAAAAAAGATAATCGCAGATGGCGGGAAAATCACAACCGTCACCCTGCACTTCAACGAATCAACCGGTGAAACCACACCGATGCGTTCAAAAGAAGAGTTGAACGATTATCGATATTTTCCAGAACCAGATCTGCCACCACTGATTATCACCGACAACGAATTGAGCGATATTCAAAAATCTACACCAGAAACACCAAATTCCATGCTGGATAGATACATGAACGAGTTCAAACTATCCCAGTACGATGCACTCGTTTTGACAGCTGACAAAGGAGTGGCAGAGTTCTTTGAGGATACTCTAAAATTTTCAGAACATCCAAAAAAGGTTTGCAACTGGTTGACCGTTGAGATTGCTGGTAGATTCACAAAGGCAGGAACCACTCTCGCAGAATCAAAGCTGACACCTGAAAATCTTGCAAAGTTAGTCAACATGGTAAACAAGGGAACGATAACCGGTAACGCTGGAAAAGAAATTCTGGATGAGATTCTTGATGGGGGAAACCCAGAAAAGATTGCAAAGGAAAAGGGGTTGATTGCAATCGTTGATGAAAACATAATTCTTGAACTTGTCCAAAAGGTTATCGATGAAAATCCAGCCCAACTGAAACAGTACAGAGAAGGAAAATTGCAACTCTTTGGATTCTTTGTTGGTAAGGTGATGAAAGAGAGCAAAGGGAAAGCCCCCGGAAATCTCGTTCAAAAATTGCTAAAAGAAGAACTTGAAAGGAATTGATTCTGTTTGAGTGAGTTTGAAGCCAGTATAATCTTGAAAAAGGTCGCAAAGGGCGACGAGGACGCGTTCCGAGTACTCTATGAACAATTCGGTGGATACGTGTTCAAAGTTGTCATACTGTCGCTCAGAGACCGTGCTAAGGCAGAGGAGCTGGCTCAGACCATCTGGTTAAAGATTTGGCGGTTTGCTGGAAAATTTGACACAACAAGGTCTTTCAAGCCATGGCTCTCAAGAATAATCTCAAACGAACTCATCAGTTACTACCGAGTTTCAAAACCTCCAAAATCCAGTATCGATGAGATGAAGGGTGTTGGATACGAACCGGGTGAAACCGAAGATGACATTCGTGAAAACGATTTTGAAAGAGAACTATCATACGAACTTAAGGAAGCCCTCGAAGTTTTAACTGACAAACAGCGACAAGTGATCGTATTAAAATATTACCAGGGCTTCAAAATTCGAGAAATCGCAGGCATCTTGAAAATCGGACAGTCAGCTGTGAAAGCACGACTCTACTCCGGACTTGAAGTTTTGAGCAAGAGAGCCAAGAAGGCAAGAGATGATTAGCTGTAAAGAAATTCAAAAATTAATGCTCGAATACATCGAGGGGACTCTTTCAAAAAAGAAAGAAGAGTCGGTCAGAGAACACATCATTTCGTGTGTTACATGCAGAGCTCATCTTGAAACCCTTGCTGTAACCGCATCCCATGTGGAGAGCATGTTGCAAACATCAGCCAAATCAACCGAACTTCCACCGATGCTCTGGGGGAGAATCCTCGCAGAGGTACAAAAATCAAAAAGGAAAGTTGCTGTTTCCTGGTGGAAGGTTGCGGTCACTACCGTTGCTGTGATAACCATCCTCCTGACTGGAACACTTGCACCGGTCTTTGGCTATGAGGGCAACCTTTTGAATGTCGTCTCGGGATCGATTTTGGAAAATGCCGCCTCCGATCTTGATAACATCATTGAAGATAATCTTCTTGGCTCGCTGAGAAAACACGAGATTTTTGTTCAAATCGCAGATAGTGCAGGACTCACAGATGAAGATATTTGGGAACTTCGAGAGAAGGGATACGACAATCGTGAAATCGTCCAATGTTGCAAGATTTCCGAACACAGCAACTGGACTTTTGAAGAAGTTATCTCAAAACGAGACGCAGGATTCGGGATTGGACGAATCGCAAACATGTCCGGTATCTCAATCTTTTCTATCTCACCAACCATTGCAAAACCCATCAACAAGCTCAAAGAAGAGATCGAGGAAAAAACTGAATTTGAAATAAATACTGAAATAGTGGGATTTGACTCAAATGATAGGCTGATCTCGCCAATCTTGAATGAACCAATAAATCTACCTGAAAACATCGTCAACGAAGATGGCAATTCAATATCACAAGATGAACTTTCCAACTCATATGTCGCACTCAAAATCAAATTCGATGGCGAAAAACCAGAGGTCCAGCGAATCATAAAACACAGACTACACCCGCCAAAACATTTCTCTCTCGTTGGAAAAATAACCTCCATGAACGGCAACACAATCTCCGTTGACGGAAAAGATAAAACCATAACCATGAAGCTCATCCCGGGTGAAACCAACATCTTTGGCGAGCTCACACCGGGACAGACGGTAAAAATAAATGGTTTCAAAACAAAAGACGGAAGATACATCGCAAAATTCATCAATTCTATTCAAGATGGTCAAAGATTCCTTCCACCAAGAAAACCATTCCCTCCAAAAAATGAAGAGAATATCAAACCAGTTTTCGTTGAAATTCCTGAAAACAACGATCAAGAGACCGTAGCTGAACCCATTGCAGATACCGACAAGCCAGAAACCACCAACAACGAAACAATAGATACCCCTGAGAACACCAAAGAACCAACTGAAACTAAAAAGCACTTTGGGAATCGAGAGGTAGAACTCCTGGGCATAAACGACAACGTTATCAAAACCAACAAAGGCGAATACAACATTGAATCAGCAGATATTCACATGAGTGTTTATGGGCAAAAGCATCCAATTGGAAGAGATGTTCTACCATTTTTAATCTCGTCCAAAATCATGATCAGCGGTGAAAATGAAAATATTACCGAGCTGATAGTCCCGGAAAATACGTTCGTCAAGGAACAATATATCCTCAGGAATCTTGATTCAGACAGAAGAGCTGTAGTATTCAATCGCAAAGACAGAAGTAAGAGTTTCAGAATAAATTCAAGTACCATATTCCTGCCAAATGCAGAAAAATTGAAACCAGGTTCAACGATTGAAATTGTTTACCTTCCAGAGGTAAAAGACCTAGCACTGGCTATCAAACTTGTATCCCCGCCAAGACAACCATTCACAGGCTCCCTGAATAATATTAACACAAGAGGAATTGTTGTTGACGGTCAACGACATGAAATTGATCCAACTATCACAACCTTTTTCAAACGTGACAAATCCAAGCTTGTGCAGATACGCCCGGATCATATCAGACCCGGTGCAAAAGTTGAGGTGTATCTGTCAGAGATTGATGGGAAGTTGATCGTTTTGAAACTGATAATTCTTCCGGGAAAACACGTTGGCACCAACGATACCTTCCGAATAAAATCATCTTTTTTTGAGGACAAGAACAGATTTATGATTGAGCTTTCGGGTGGAAACCGAATACTCATCGACAGAAATACACAAATTTTTGTTGAATTTCAGCCAGGCAGATCAAACAGAATCAGCCTGGAAAAACTTATGAAAATGGAACTTGCCGGAAAGATTGTCAGAATAACCAAAGACGGAAAATCAATTTCACAGATAACAATCCTTAGCCATCAATAATCTGCATCGTTACAGTTACTGATCGGGTGGCTCCGTCCCAACTCACACTGGCACCAAGATTTTCAGATATTACCCTGAGTGGAACCATTGTCCTGCCATTTATTATTATTGGCTCTGAGTCCAACTCTATCATCTCTGAATTTACAATGGCTGATTTTTTCCCAATCCAGAGGTACATGATGGTATCACCTTTTGTAAATGATACCCGTCGTTCATACGCATTCCAGCCAACCTCTGCACCAAGTGATTCTGCAAGAAATCTGAAGGGTACCATTGTTCGACCATTTCTGATGACTGGCGGACTATCAAGAATTATCGTGTCAGCGTCAACAAATGCAATTGTGTTATCTATCTGCATCACGATTGTTTTGTATTTTGGACTCGGCAGAACCTCAAACTCAATCATTTTTTCGTTGTTTGTAATATTTATTTCATCATCAGTGTGAATCATCATGTAGAGCTTGTGTTTTCCAGGCTTCAAGTATACCGGTGCTGGAAAGCTTATGTACTCATACCCCTGAGCGGGTATGCTTGCCTGGATTGATCTTTTGAATTGTTTCTCACGGGAGAGTTCATCCCAGTGGAATGTTACCGAATATTCGCCACTTGGAACCTTTGAAGAGTTGTAGATTGTAGCCATAACAGTTGCGATAGTTTGTTCTTCTAGTTTGGTTGGTGAGATTGTGAGATTTATTGCGGAGAGGTCAAGACCCTCTGACATAGAGATAACGAAGCCGTCACCGCCACCACTTGCTACAAACGAAACAAATAATATTCCATTTTTATATGACCATTTTATTGAAGTATTTGAAGTAACCGAAAATGGTTTTCCGGGGATGGCAATCGCAAACATTGAACACATTCCACGCGGTGCCTGTGCCAAAACTCTCACGTTGTCAAATCGTTTTTCAATCCAGGGAACCGCACAGGTTGAAGCGATGACATATGGTGATTTATCCATATCCGGTTTTATTTGAATTGGATATTCAGAGCGAGGATATTCACCCGGATACCTTAATATCATTTTGGGGAAATTTGCCTCCAACGAAACCTTTGTAATTTGAGAATAGGAAGAGGGAAGTGGAGTAACCTCAAACCCAGTAGCAGACTTGAAAACATCGACTGAAAACATTGGGTCTGTTTTTGTGATATAGAGATGACCAGTACCAACATTCATCGATTTGTCCATTTCAATTTTGAATATTTCCAAATTTTTCGCAATCAATTCACCAAAAGTAGTCATTGTTCCCCACCACATGAGTTCATCAAATCTGTTGGGATTTTCATAAACCAACAGATTGCCACCATTTCGTATCCAGTCCTCAATTATTGGAAGTTCTTCATGTGATACGAAGGTTGTGCCAATATCAAGGATTGCAACCGAAGCATTTTTCAGGTTATCGACCCTTGATGGGACAATGAGGTATTCCTTCGTTGCAAAGCTTGTCTGCCAATTTTGATGAACATTTGCAAAGTCAAGCTTTTTTGACCAGACCGTGCTTTCGTTCACAATCTGGACAAAGTTTGTTTTTATTGTTTTGTTTGAGCCAGATAAAACCAATGGTCTCTGGTTGTTCACCGATGATCCCAAGTAGAATCCTGTATCCCTCACACCAGAAATGTATGCCCTGGCTTTTTTTTCATCAATTATTTCTACATAAAATGGTTTTCCAATAAACAGAGCATCAAAAACTCCCGCACTGTACATCTGTCCGTCTCCCGCAAAATTTGGTGGGATAACGATAATCCTGTCGATATTTTTGAAACCATTGTACGGAACAATCCAGCTCTCAAACTCGCTTGGAGATGGGATGGATACTGCAAGCAACTGGTTATACTGATTTGTGTATTCTCTGGCTGTTTTCAGGAGCGTTTCAACTCTATCGCTTACAAAATTATGGAGGGTGAACGCGAGCGAGTCATCGGTTTGAATATCTGTCCACAATCGTTTTCCCCACAGCTGATACTCATCCTTCAGGGATGGGAAATTGTTGAAATCATCCTCGGATAACGCACATATATCGAGCAAAAAACCATCACAATCACCGGCTGATTCAAAGGCTGACAGCATTATTTCATCTGGTTTTCTTTTTGTGAGAATTTCGTTGAACGGGATAACCATTGAGGTGGTTCCAAATCTTCGACAGGAGGGGATGATTGAATGATTTGTAGCATCTTGAAACTTTGCACCAATCCATGGTTTGTCAGATACCCTTGCACAGAATTGGGCAGTTTTATGACCAGCCAACCCAAGACCATCGGGGCTTCCATCATTATCAGTATCTGGATATTTGGCAGAGATCATCAGGAATGATTCAACATTGTCGTTCAACCCGTCGTTATCAGTGTCCAGGGGTGCCTTGTCGATTCCATCATTTAAATCATCGTTATCGGTTCTCAAGAGGAAGGGATCCGTTCCAAGGGTAAGCTCAAGGAATGACGGTAAACCATCCTCATCTTCATCCCTGTCGAATGCAAAGCATAGGAGATCTCCAACGCCTGTGATATTCAACGTGGTTTGACTGCTGTTGATTTCTACGAGTGTAACACCGGAATACGTTGTGTGTGGAAATCCATAGATACTTATTTTTTCTGGATCCGTTGAAATACACCAGAAATACTTTCGGTTTGGTGGGATGATTATTGAAACAGGTGCATCGGAGAGTTTGATTCCTCTTTCACCTCTCTCACCTGCAACAAACATTTTCCCAACCTCAGATTTTGTGTCGATGGGGGCAAATCCATAAAATATCGATAATCTTGTAAGTTTTGTTTCAGACGTTGCCGTCAGCTTGAGTAGAGCAGAGGTATCTGATAATTCAAAAATTGTCCATCTCTTTCTTTCATTAATAATCAGTTCGGATAAAAAACCATCAACATCAATTTTCAAGTTGTTGTCTGATTCAAGAATAACGGTTATCGGAATATTTTGAGCGTGGGTCAGACTGAAAGATATTGAGCTGTTCTCTGGAATAATTCTTCCGCCACCATCCGATAGAACTGATTCACCTTCGTCAACGAGTAATTTTTTTTCAGTCTCTGAGCCTGGGAAAATGTCATGCACCCGCAACACGCTCAATCGCCAAAATGTGAACGGGGCTGATGCTGATTCTCTGCGTTTCAGCCTGATTCTCATTGGATCAGCAGGTTCAATGTCAACCCGAATCTGTCTCTTCATCCTCCCGGACAAAGCACCATCTGTCTGTCCCGAGGAGTAGATTGACTCGAACTCTCCCCCGCCCATGGATACGTCAATAATGTATGGTCCAGCGGAATCCAGCTCAATGATCACCGGTAAATCTTCAAGCAGGGAGAATTCATACTGGATAAAACCGTTTGATCTTCTTGCCTCACCATCAATCCAGGTATCAGATTGAGCAGACAGATACAATTTTTCAAGATTGGTACCCGGCACAACCACAATACCAGTCGCAATTTTTGGTAGTATTCCAGATGAATTTTTCAAAGATGAAACAAAATTAATTGGAAAAACTAACAGAGCTAAAATCAGTATGAAAACGAGTGATTTTTTACTCATCATCAAGGACTGCGATCCCTGGTAATCTTTTACCTTCAAGGAATGCAAGCGATGCTCCTCCCCCCGTTGAAACATGGGTGAAATCTGATTTTAACTTGAACTTTGATGCGGCAGAAGCGGAATCTCCACCTCCGATTATGCTTATTTTAACATTTTTGCTGATAGCCTTCATGACAGCAGAAGTACCCTCAGAAAATTCTTCTCGTTCAAAAACACCAAGAGGTCCGTTCCAGAGAACGGTTTTACAGGCAGAGAGTGCATCAATAAATCTTTTTCTTGTGACAGGACCTATGTCCATCCCCTGGTAACCGTCAGGAATATCAACGATTTCTTTGAATTCTTTCGTATAGCCTTCAACCACCTTTACATCTGTCGGATTTTTGAAATCGTTTGCACAAACATAATCAAACGGTATCAAAACCTGTTTATCCCTCAATCTGACATCCTCAAGAAATGCTCTGCAACTCTCAGAATATTCAGGTTGAACCAACGAATCACCAATTTTGTGTCCAAGTGCATGGTGGAAAGTATACGACATTCCACCACCAATCGCAATCACATCTGCCATTTCAAGCAGATTGTAAATTGCATTCATTTTGTCGGATACCTTTGCTCCACCAAAAACTATACCAAGTGGTCGCTCAGGACTTGAAAGCACCGAACCAAGGTGTCGAAGTTCTGATAAAAGCAAAAATCCAGCAACTGCGGGTTTCAAAATTGCGGGGACTCCAAAGTTGCTTGCATGAGCTCGATGTGCAGTTCCAAATGCATCTGACACATAGACATCAGCAAGTTCTGAAAGCTGGTATGCAAACCAGTAATCATTTTCAGTTTCTTCTTTATGGAAACGGAGATTTTCAAGCATGATTGCTTGACCTGATTCAAGCTGAGAAACAGCTTTTGTTACCTCATCCCCAACACAATCTTTCATCATTTTTACATCAATGCCTAGGATTTTTGAAAGATAATCAGCCACTGGCTTCAGGCTTAATTTCTCATCCCGCTTCCCTTTTGGTCTCCCAAGATGAGAACAAATTATAAGTTTTGCTTTATGTTCAAGAAGATATTTTATCGTTGGAAGTGTCAATTGAATTCTCGTATCATCAGAAATTTTTCCATCTTGAAGCGGGAAATTGAAATCTGCTCTAAGCAGAACCCTTTTCCCTGATACATCTATTTTTTCAATTGACTTTTTCATTTTTTAGATTGTCTCGGTCAGTAGATTTATTACCTCAGCGGATCGCACAGAATATCCCCACTCGTTGTCATACCAGATACAAATTTTTACCATGTGTGAACCCAGAACCTGAGTGGATAGTGCGTCCACAATTCCTGAGTACGGTGACCCTAGATAATCCGATGACACCAGGGGTTCTTCAGAATAATCAAGAATTCCGCTTAACTCAAATTTTGAGGCTCTTTCAAGCTCTGCGTTAATTTGTTCAACGCTGACATCGCCCTTCAATCTGCACACAAAATCTGTCAAACTCACAACAGAAGTTGGAACTCGAATCGAAATTCCAGTCAGCCTTCCGGCAAGCTCAGGAATCACCACAGAAACAGCTTGAGCAGCTCCCGTTGAGGTTGGGATAATATTTGTACCAGCATTTCTTGCTCTTCGCAAATCCTTGTGGGGAGCATCAAGCAATTTCTGGTCTCCAGTGTATGAGTGAATCGTTGTCATAAATCCGTATTCAACCCCAAACTTTTTGTGAAGAATATTTACAATTGGAGCAAGAGAATTTGTTGTGCATGACGCATTACTCACAACATGATGTTTTTTGGGGTCATAGGCATCATCGTTGACACCACGAACGATCATCAAATCAGGGTCTCCCATCGGGGCAGAAATGAAAACCTTTTTTGCACCCTTGGCCAGATGAATGCTTGCCTGTTCACGAGTTTTAAATAATCCTGTTGACTCAACAACAACATCAACGCCCATTTCTTTCCAGGGAAGATTGTCAGGTTTTGGAACTCTCAAACATTTTGTTTTTTTGCCAGCGATACTGAATGTATCATCACTGACCATCTCAACTTCACGATTATATCTGCCATAATTGCTGTCGTATTTGAGCAGGTGAACGAGTGTTTCAGGGTCTGCAATATCATTCACAGCCACAATATTATGACTTGGGAAAAAGGCAGTCAGAGTCTTGAAAATCTGTCTGCCAATCCTACCAAAACCGTTTATTGCTATGTTTGCCAACTTTTGACCTCCAGTGAATTTATCTCATTACTCACGGGCATGATGTTATATCAAGGAGTTCAATTTGGCAAGACAATCAATCTAAACTAGCTGGGGAAACTTGTAGAGACAGGTTTGAAACCTGTCTCTACAATTCAAACAATATCAGAATGGGTGAATTGAGAACATACAATCTGTGTTCAGCCCAAACCCATTATTTGTTTCATCATCACAATCGACTTCTGTTGCAGATTTTATTTTGAAAAAACATCCTATACCAGATTTTAACTTGTCACCTTTTATTCGAAAACAATTCCCTGGTTCCATCCCCCTTAACAACGAAGAATCTTTAACATCGATTACAGTATCCCGACCGCCCACTTTGTATCTTACAGTTGAAGAGCTCTTAGATACAATTGTTACAACAAAATCAAGAACAAGCTTACTTCGTGATTTTGCTAATGATTCAAGTTCTCTGAAGCCTTCTTTGAATTTAACTTCAACAATGTCTCCAGCTCTATATTTTATACTTTTGTCATTATTTTTATATCCACAATGTCTTTCGATGCCATCTTCACAAAATATCGAGATTACTTGAGATTTTCCTGATGGGATAGTTACAGGAGTAAACATTAAAAAACCTTTCTGGGTGCTATTTGGTATTTTAATTTTTCTTATGCTTGTTACATGAATATACTTACTCTTCTGGTTCACATACCCCGTTACATCATAATTACCATTCACCACAAAATCATCACAATCATATCTCGAAGTGAAGAACAACTTGTAGGTACTTCTCATGTATGTTACCTCAAGATATGGTGAACCACCGATAACCAGGCAAGCCTTTTTTGTTACCTTTACCGTGAATTCATTTGATTTCGGGCAGGCTACCTTATCAATTTTTGCTGGAGTAATAGTTGGAGCTGTAACGAAAGTTCCTGTTGATTTGGTAACAGTTCCGGTTACCTTGATGCAACTTCCAACACTGTACGAACGAATGCTAAACGGTTTCGAGATTTTAACGTTGTAGGTTTTTATCCCTTCAATGCCTGTGAGAACGCTAGTTTTGTGGTTCAAGTTTCTGACAAACAATGTATGAGTTTCTGTTTTCTGAGGACAATCAGTTCTCTCAACCCAATCTGCATCAATGTATCCTTTTGTCCAGATTACACCCTTGAAGTTGATGCAATCACCCTTTTTCAATCTTCCACATTCAACAAATGATTTTGGATAATAAAGGTTATACTCCGAGTCAACATATTTCACTCTCATGTAGTGACTATCGCAGTAGGTTGCAACAATTGTTGCGGGATAAGGACCCCAACTATCGCATTTTCTGGATTTTATTGAGACTGCTTTGATATAAAAATCAGTTGGTGTGCCAATCTCTGAACCTCTGGATTTCATATAGCCCTCAACCGTGACACAATCTCCAGGACTAAAGGTCGCACATTTGAATCCAGTGGGCAGATAAACTTTGTAAAATGTGGTCTCAACTCTGGCGAGATAATATGGAGTTTTGGTTCTGATGCAGAAGGTATCGTAAATTATCATATCCCAGGATTCTGTTTTTTCTTTACACTCCACTTTTTCGATTGATGTGGCGTTTATAACTTGATACTTTTCATCGTAGTTACCAACAATTTTTACGCAATCACCAACGTTGAACGATTCACATTTGATATTCTCTGAAACTGCAACCATATAGGTTTTCCCGTCAATTTCACAGTAGAGCAGGTCTTCGATGCAGTAGGTTCTTGTGATGATTCCATTCCAAATATCTTCTTCTGGCTCAGGTTCTGGAATTGGACACTCTGAAGTATCCAGTTTTTCCATACGAAGAATTACGGGTAATCTAGTTGAGGTTTTTTTGATGCAAGCAGATACACAGTCACCAATCTCAAATCCTCTGCAAACTTCAACACTATCAGACATAAATGTTTTCAAATCACCATTTATTTCTAACCTAATTTTGTCATCTTCCCGACATCCAAGATATTTGATTATTCCCTTAATTTCTTCATCACAGGGTTCAGGCTTCGGTGGAAGACATTCTTCCGGTGAAAGATATTCACCCCAAATAACTGTTGGGAACCAAGGCATTTTATTTGATACATCATAATTTGTCATGGGTTGAGTACAGACTGAAACACACATTCCAACTTCAAAGCTAATATAGGGAGGAGTCATCAGGAATTTTGATTCATTGGATCCATCGCCATTATCAATTAAAAGCATCATCAAACCAGCTTTAGAACTAAACCTTTCAACAACACCCGTGAAAGTCAGCCCAGAACAAATATATGTACATTCATTCTCGGGCAACAAGTTCATTGAGTTGGCATAAAAAGGTCCATCCCAACTACCACAAAGTTCCACACAGAGTGGATAAATTAATTGAGGAATCTCGTCAAGAACGGATTGATACACTTCGGGACTCACAAAATAAACCTTGTGAATGAGACCCTCAAAAACGACATACCCTAGATTTTTATCCGGATTCAAACCAACCAACGAGGCTTTCAGTGTGTCATCTTCGCAAGATTCACATTCTTCAGATGGAAGAGGTGCTATCCAATCTGCAAGGAAGAGTTGTCTGCTCTGAATGAAACGTCCGCCAACTTCAACACACATTCCCTCGGAAACATCCGGAAGAGACTCTTTTGGAATGTGAATTTCAAAAGTTTGATCATCACGTTTTAAAACACCTCTGCCAAGTTCACCAACCTCAACCAAAATTCCTGTCCAAATATCAAGCTCTCCCTCACAGTCTCTTTGAGGTAAAACACTTATCCAGGAAGCTTCAATTATGATTGGTAAGGGATTTGTAATTTCTGATTTTTCCTGGATAAAAACTCCACAAATCTCAACACAAGCACCTGGCTTGAAGGACATTTCAGTTTCAATTCCGATTACCTCAAACCTGTTTCCGTTCACCCAAACCATAATTCGTTCATCATGGCTAGCAATAATTCCTCTCAAAAGATTGGCTTCACATGGTGGTGCGTCCACACAGTCAACCACTTCAAACCAGCTCGATCTGAACATCTTGATTTTTTCATCAAACCATGTTGTACAGATTCTCAAACACAGACCAGGTTTCAGATTTCTAATGTCATTGTTTGTAATAATTTCAAGCGTTTTCTCACCAACTTGCAAAACGATGAGTTTTTTATCGGGGTTTATGTCGATAATTTTTCCTTCTACAACCTGACCTTCACATTGATTCTGACATAGTTCTGGTGAAAGTTTTCGAATCCACAGCGTAAGAAATAATTGATTCTCAGGTTGCCAGGTTCCGCAGGTAACGACGCAATCACCAATCTCAAATCTTTGGATAAGTTTGTCGGCGACCTTCAAACTCCAAAACGAATCACCTTTTATCAAGGTGATGATACTCTCTTCGTGGTTGATTGAATGGATACTTCCACGCCAAATTTCACCTATTTTACAACTACCGATACATCTGTCATCGGGGAGAACAATCAAACTATTTGAAACAAGGTGTCCAATTTTCGGATCATATTTGATGCAAACCTTTACACAATCACCCTCTCTGAATCCAAGCAAACCCAGACTCTGGTCTACCGGATAAAAAATTGGTGTCCTGAATCCATAGAGCGTAAAGAACAATCCATGAAGCTCATCGCTTGAATCCATGGTTACCACTTGACCACTTATCCAACGACCATCCTCACAATCTTGACCTGGACACTCCTCATCAACGAGAAACTTGTAATCCAAAATCTTTGTTGTTCCCTCTTTATCTCTTTCGAGACAGAGAGTGAGGCACATCCCTGGCTCAGCATAGTTGCAGAAATCAGAATCAGTATTAATTTGGATAATCTCACCATTTGAATTGAATGCAACCCAACCTTCTTTGCAGTTTGTCTTGATAACGGTTACATCAATCTGCCTGCCTTCACAATGGAACTGACCCATACAGTCAATCTCTTTGAAACTCTCACCCCACAAAATACCATCAGAATCTCTCCAGACACAAACTTCGTAACATCGGTCAGCTTGCATTCTGCAGAATTCTGCATTCTCAAACTTTATTGTGAGTGGCATCGGAGTTCGAGCCTCAAAGGTCAGCACCTCTACCCCTTCGATATATCTATTTTCACAGTAAACACTGGTGACGTTTAATTTTATGTATTCGTTGCATTCTGGTTTTTCTTTTGGAGGGCAATCTTCATCAGACACTGTGTCCATCCAGTCAACGACAATGTTCCCTTGATCATCGTTTATCAAGCAGACAATCACACAATCACCAATTTCAAAACCTTCACATGCGTCAATATCACGAATAGTATAGTTGCTAACTCCACCATTTACGTTGATTTTTAAGTATCCATTTGCGGTGCAACCAATGTCAACGATTCTGCCAATTACTTTTTTTATACATTCTGGTTTCGGGGCTGGACACTCAGACGGATCAAGTCTTTTCATGGAGAGAATCACAGGAGGGGCTCCAGGAATATTTTTCAAACAAGCAGAAACACAGTCACCAATTTCAAACCCCTTGCAAACTTCAATACCCTTTGACAGGAAAGTTTTTGTTTCACCATCAATCTCTAAATCAATCTTGTCATCTTCCCTGCATCCAAGATATTTTATTATTCCTTTGACGGTTTCATCACAAGGTTCTGGCTCGGGCTTTGGTTTAATTCCACAATCTTCAGGGTCAACGATCTCCCACCAGAGCAGTTCAAAATTTGTGAAGCCCTTCAGCCTTCCACAGATTTTCATGCAGGTATCTTTTTCAATCTCCTCACATTTCATGATGGACTCGTCAATCGGTAAATCGATTTCCATCCCCTTCATCATCGATGGACCATCAACAATCTTAATCTTCATTTCTTTCTTTTTGCAATCGACATTTTTGATATGAACGAGAAGCTCAAGGTCATCACAAACCTTTTCACCAGAACTTCCACATTCCTCAGGGTCAAGCTCTCTAAACCAGGTTAAGCTAGCAGAGCCCGACAATTCAAATTTCAAACAAACTTCAACACACATTCCAGTTGATAGTTTTCTCTCTTGGGTTGAAGTAACCGAGAACTTATAAATCTTTGTTGCACCATAAAGTTCAATGACTGCCTGACCTTTTTCGATACCCTTGATGACACCTGTAACCTGCATCCCACCACATTCTGTTGGGCAATCAATCTTTACGGCAGAAATCGCACAGAGACATTTCACGTTTGGTCTCAGGCAAATTTCATAACAGGCACCAATCTCAAGATTGCAGAGTGACTTGTCTTCAATTATCAACGACATCGTCTTTTCGGTATCAAGAGTTTTCACAAGCATCTCTGAGCAATCTTTAGAAATTCTCTCAACACGGACCTGGATTACTCGACCATCACATGAATTTTCACAATCAGCTTCCTTCACGCTCAGTGCTACCCATTTCCAGGAAACATTTGTAACGATTTCAGAATTCTGGACTCTGTATGCACACACCTCTGCACATTTGAAATTTTTAAATTCTTCAGCTGGAAGTCCTGAAATATCGAATGAAATGTAGGTATCACCCTGAGAAAGTTTCAGAATTCCATTTTCCTCTGAAACTGAAATCACCCTGCCAACGAACTTTTCACCATCACAAATTTCATCATCACAGGGGAATGCAGTCAAAATTTGGGCTGTGATTTTATCAGTTGACATTCTAGTTCCACAAAATCTTACGCACCATGTGGGATTAATTGTTGTGCAATCCGCATTTTTTGGGAGGGTAACATCAACAATATCACCACTCTCAAGTTCAACGATCACCTTATTTCCCATGCAATCAACTTTCAAAACACGCCCAGAAAACCAGTCGCCATCACATTTGTATTCTTCTATTTCCCCTGGACAATCAATTTTTTCAATATTTATGGGGCTGATAAACGAACTATTTGCATTCGTCAAAGCTGGCGTAATCCATCTTCCGCTCGCTCTAATACAATCATCAACCTGTAATTTTCTGCAGAAGCTGGACATCAACGAGTTCCCAGTTGAAAATTTTATTGGAAATATTTTTTCCTTTTCGTCTTCAAACAAAATTTGACCGTTCACGCAATCAAGCTTTGTAATCTTCCCACTCCAGTATTTGATTCCATCATCAGGACAAGCAATGAGTTCTGCGGTTCGTCCAAATAAATATCCTGGATAATCGGGATTATCATTTCTTCCAGTTACCCTAAGACAATCACCAACCGCTGGCTTGAAGAGATTTTCAAGCCTGTTCATGTTCGCCAGAAGATAGGGCTCACCGTTGAAACCGGTCAACTGACCAAGTCCTGTTGAGTCAGAGTATCTGACAAGAATTCCCTCTTTTGTTTCTTCACATCTGTCAGGAAAACTCAGCACTGCCTGTTTGGTCGTTGCAAACCATTTAACCTCACCCTCACCAAATGATTCCACCGGAAATCTCAACGGAATATGAGTTCTGTCATTTTTGATAAACGGGACAACCCTAGGATTGTTTGGATCGATTGCCCTGTTTACTCCGTTTACACGAGCGTTGGATTTTCCAATCCACATCTCAATCGTTTTGTCTTTGTAGATTACGGTTACTTTTCTCTCACCACCATCCCACAAAACTTTTCCACCAACCTCTTCTGCAACATATCGAATCAGTAAAAATGTTCGATTATTTTCAATAATACACGGCGTGGACATCTCTTTTTCAACACCATTCACGAGGTATTTTGCAGAATCGATTGTGAAGGTTAAGACAAGTTTGCACGGCTCAACGAACGTTGGTAAATCTGGTTTTACGGAGACACATACCTCGTTTGACCTGGCAAAAGGCATTGCTTTTTCGTCAATTGCACGTGCATAATAACAATAATTTGTATCGTTAATCACATTGGTATCGAAGTATGTATTACCAAGTATTCCAAAATCTGTTAGTGGCATCAAATACTGTCCACCAGATGAATTTCCGCGATAGAGGTAGTAACCCTGGGTGGCACCAGGCACCTCATCCCACCATAATCTTACGATGCCATTTCCAGCAACTGCATTCAATTTGAATTCGGTTGCAGCTTCTACATTTTTTATTTCAAACGGAGCAACCGAAACAACAGACGAAACAAACAGCATGAACCCAACGACCAATACAATCAACTTCTTCATAGCTACCTCCAGCAAGAATGATATATGATTAACTATAGCACAAAAACCTGAATTGTTCATCCGACAAAAAAAGATTTTTTTGGAAAATAATTTGAGTAAATAGTTCGTATCGTGTGTACTGAGAATGTGTTTTGTTTACAGTGAACACCAACCACCTAAACTGACTGGTTGATAGAAACTCAAAGTACCGTTAGGTATTGGAGGAAACATGGGTAGAGAGAGCAAGATTCGCAAACTTAGAAGATTAAAGATCATTCCGGAAGTCAAGCAACGCGGAAGTAAAAAACCGATGGCTAAGGGCTGGAGAATTACGATATGGTCAATTGTCGCCGTCGCATTTGTTTTAGTCGTGATGGGTATTTGGGCATACAGCGGAAGAGACCATGCTGCAAAGGTCGGGGCACAGGTCATCACCACCAACGAGGTCGAAACCAGGGCATTTGAAGTGCTGTCTACAAAGCTTCCACCGGAAGAGTTGAATTCAAATGATCCCAACTTCCAGCAACAGCTTGAAGGGGAAAAAGAAGCCACACTTCAACGTCTCATTCAAGAAAAGATATACATTGAAGCTGCCAAAAATGAAGGCCTCGAGATCACTTCAGATGACTATCTGGCAATCGCTCAGGAAAAAATGAACGACGAAGTCAAACTTCAGGTTATTCAGAAACTTGAAAAAGACTGGACAGATGAAGACAAAGAAACTTGGGAAAAATGGATGACTGAAGCTGGATACGAAGATGAAGAATCCTTAGTCAGTTTCATTCAAACAAGATTCAAAGATGAAATAGAGTTCAAGGCTCACAGACAGAAAGCTGTCGGTGACACACTTGATGCCATGGAAGCCACTGATAACGAAGCCAAGACCTGGTATGATGAAAAGGGTGCAATGAAAATCTCACACATCCTTTTGAGTTATGATGCAATAAACCACGAAGCATCAAAAGCCAAGGAACAGCAGGACAAACTTAACGGTATCCACAAGAGCATCATTGATGGCGAGATAACCTTTGCTGATGCTGCCAACAAAAATACCGAAGACCAAAAGGGTAACGGTGGAGACCTTGGCTGGTACAACATCCAAGACGGCAAACTCATCAACGAAGCTGGAACCGCAGGTCTCGTTCCAGAATTCGAGAGAATGGCTCTGACACTTGCTCCCGGTGATGTTTCAGGTATCGTTCAAACTCAATTTGGTTTTCACATTATTAAATGTACCAAAACCAGAAACAACAGCACAAATTATGACCTTAAAGAGGGTGTAAGACTAGCTATCATCAAGCTTTCTGTTGGTGATACTTCTAACCCCCAAGCACCACCTGCACCAGAAGAAGAGTGGACGAGTGTAAAAACTCAAGCAAGCGATATTGCATCCCAGATAAAATCTGGAAGCATTGACTTTGCAACCGCAGCAACACGTTTTTCTGTTGACCAACTCACAAAAACCAACGGCGGAGAACTTCCACCAATGATGGCAAGTGACGTTTCAGGATATTTCTGGGCAAATATGGATGAAGCAAAACAGTACGAAGGTCAGGGAATGTACCCATTTGAAGTCACCGTTGTTGAAAAAGCATACAACATGAGCAACGGTCAGGTTTCAGAACCTATCAGAACCTCCTCAGGATGGGTTATTGTTAAGAAGGTTGACTACAGAGATGCAAAATCCCTCTCTTTCGATGATGTAAAAGAACAGGTTAAACGAGATGTGCTTGTGTTGAAAAAGAACGAATTTGAATCAAACTGGCTCGAAGGAAAACGTGGAGAAATAACAGTTTCAATCGGAAACCCATGGATCAAATTTGCAAACTGGTGGGGAAATAGTGTGGTTGCACCGATGGGTGATTTTGGCACCTGGGTGTCAGAACTTCTTGGAAAAAATGCAACAGACAAACCAACAAACCAGATTCCAATTGATGGAAATAGTGGTGAGCTACCAAACATGGAAGACCCGGCAGTCCAGGAACAGATTAAACGAATGCTTCAAGAGCAAGCCGACAAACAGGGGATAACACCTGGAGAAGGCACACCCCAACCAATAAATCCATAACACTTTTTTATATCTGAAGAGCCATTTAAAACTGGAGTCTTCATCTGTAACACTTTGTTGCGGTTGAAGACTCCAGTTTTTTTATTATGCTTACTGTGGAATGCTGTGGAACAAGTTTACTCGGAGCTTTGTTTGGTAGTCTGAGATGCAGTATTTCATTTAAGCCGAAAGGAATAAAGAAATGGAAGAAAAAAACGACGATTTATTTGAAGAAACCGTAGAGGACAATATGGAGGCGAACAAGCCAACACCCCAGGAAGTCAGCACAGCAGAGGATACAGCAAAAAATAAATGGATTCTTTGGATTATGGGAATCGTTCTCGCTGGATTGATCGCTTTCCTGATAATATATATTACTGGTAAGCCAGCAGATACCAAGACAGCAAACGACACCACAACAAATACTACAACGAACACAAGCATTGAACAGGGCGAAGGTGAATTGCTCGCAACCGTCGGTGAGGTAGAGATCAAAAGTGGTGCTGTCAGAGAACAGGCAATCAAAATTCTTGCCCAAAGCCAACAGATTGCACCAGAACAACTTGACACATCAGACCCACAGGTTGCACAATCAATCAAGCAGGCACAAACCTATTTACTCTCTCAGTTTGTCCAAAATGCAATATTTGCAGAATCCCTACGTTTGGAAGGAATCGAAGTTACTGAAGAAGATTTGCTCATAACCGCAAACACCACAATTGATGATCAGATCAAACCGTACGTCTCTCAAAAGCCAGTAGACGAATGGGGTGCCGAAGAACAGACAAATTGGGACAACTGGCTAACACAGCAGGGATTTGGTAGTGAAGAGGATTTAAGACAGGACTTTATGTTACGCTACCCAGAGGAACTGAAAATCGACACATATAAAAGGTTGCTCTACGGTGATGAACTTGCAAAAATCACAATCACAGAGCTTGAAGCAAAGAACTGGTTCGAAGCACCCGGACGAATAAAGCTCTCTCACATCCTCTTTTCCTACAACGCTGAAACTGATCCACCAGAAAAAGAAGCAGAAGCCAGAAATCTTGCAGAAAAAACCAGACTGACACTAGTTTCCGGCTCCAATTTTAACCAGCTGGCATCCGAACTCTCCCAGGATCCATCGGCAAAACAAAACGGTGGAGACCTTGGCTGGTATATGATTCAAGACGGAAAGCTCACAAACGAACAGGGAGCAAGTTTTGTCCCTGAGTTTGAAAAAGCAGCGTTGCGTTTGAACAAAGGTGATATATCTGCTCTAGTTAAAACTCAATTTGGTTTTCATATCATCACAGTGACCGAAGCTGAAAACAATGGTTCCAGATACAGCGTTCCCGAAGGAATCAGAATTGCCTCCATTCAAGTTCTTGGACAGAGTCCAATGTCTGGCGAAGAGGGAACAAGTGCTCAGCTTAGCCCTGAAGAACTCGAAGCAAAAGCAAACGAAGCTCTTTCCAAAATAATATCCGGTGAACTAACGTTTGCAGAAGCTGTCACAAAGTATTCTGATGATCAGATGACCGCATCAAATGGTGGTGAAATTCCCTCAATGATGGCAACCGACCAGAGTGGCTTTTTCTGGGCAGATTTGATACTTGCCGCCCAGTATGACGGACAGGGAATGTATCCCTTTGAAAAAAATGTTGTTGAAAAACTTTGGACACTCAAAGCTGGAGAGATTTTCCCAGAACCAATCCGCACAGCAAGTGGTTGGTTTATTGGAAAAGTAATCGCTCACAGGCAGGCAGAAACTGCAATCTTTGAGAACATGGTAAAACAGGCAACTACCGACAGACTCGCAGCAAAAAAAGTTGAATTCGAGCAAGCATGGATGGAAGATGCAAGAGCAAAAATCAACATCGAATACACAGATGCATCAGGCATGAACACCCCACAAAACATTCCTCAACCCTGATAAAAATTACCAGGGTTGAATTTGGAATGATACATCGAACAACAGCAGTAGATAAAGGAGTTTGGTAGATGAGCAGAAAAGCACCACCAGTACAGACAGAAAAAAAGAAGTTCAATATTATACCCTACATTGCAGGGTTTCTTGTCCTTGTTATCATTAGTATTGGAAGCGTATTCCTCTATGTTTATTCCAAAAGAGACATCGCCAGAGTTATTGTAGATTTTCCAATAACTGAACGAATGATCGGGCTTGAAATTATGAATCTTCAGAGATTCGGAATGAAAGCCCCGACCAATGCAACGGTTTCTGAACAGGAAGAAACATATTCAGATGCCAGGAAACAGTCAATCACAAACCTGACTAACTTCCTGGTAGTGTTGCAACACGCAAAAGATACAAATGCACCCCCTCCCACAAAAGAAGAAATTGATACACGTATCGAATATGTCCTGCAGATTGCAAACATGGAATTTGATGAGTATCTCACTGAGGGTGGTGTCAGCAAATCAGAATTCAGAACACAGGTCAGAAACCAACTCATCTTTGAGGGAGTCACAGTCCCAATGATGGAAGATGTTCCAACCCCAGGCCGAGAAGAGCTTGAACGATACTTCGAGATGAACAAATCTATCTATAAGATTCCAGAAAATGTTGACTACATGCAGATAGTTGTTCCAGACGAAGATACATACACCATCGTAATCGACAAACTTGGAGAGGGAGAAGAATTTGCAGATCTTGTTGAAGAATATTCAACCGATGCTTACAGCAAAAGTAATGGTGGCATGATGAGGGCTATCATGAAAACTGCAATCCCGGACCTCGAAGTTGCAAACGCCATATATCCACCCTCGGAAAACTATCCATCAATCGACATAGGACAAATTAGAGGTGTCTTCACCCAAAAGAGTGGAATGTTTATCGTCAAAGTTTTAGCAAAACACGATGAGCAGAATCCTGACCTGGACGGAGTGTTCAAGTTTTGGGATCAAGGCACAGAAGAATACGTTGAGGTCAAAGTCTTTGATGAGGTTACTGTCGCATGGAGCAGTTCACAGGGACAATCCAATGTAACGGCATTTGTCAGAAAACTTTCCGACAGATATGAACCACAGATATATGATCGTGTGAAGGGAAACATGCCCTGGGACAATCTTGAACAGTTCTTCGGAAGACTCCTTGGTCCAGCACTCTTCAACCGAATTATGGGTTTCAGTAATTAGATATGAAAAAGAATCAAATAATTCAATTATTTGCAATTGCGATCGTGATTGTTTTTGCGTTGATCATTTGGTCTGTTGTTTTTTACAATCCTAGTAGTCCAGCAGACAACGCCAACAATCCACCAGCAGACAACACGGTAATCCGAAAAATTGGTAACTTTGAGCTTACACAGGCAAGAATACAGGTTGAGATTGACAACATGCACAGGTTTGGGTATCAAGCAGAAGAGGGTTCAAGTGCTACAGAGGTCGAAATATATGAAAAAAGACTTCGAGAACAGGCTATTTCAAACCTAACAGATTTCTATATCGTTCTTCATTACGCCAAGAAAAACAATCTTGACACAATCACCGATGAACAGATAGAGGAGAGAATTTCTGGAATTCTGGCTCAGGCTGATATGAATCTGATCGGCTACCTCACAGAAGCCGGCATCGCCGAGGAAGACTTCAGAGATCAGGTTCGAGGACAGCTCGTTTTTGAAAGAGTTCTAGACCCATTATCCTCAAAAGTTCCAGAGCCAACAGAAGAAGAGCTCACTGAACACTTCAGCCAGAATAAGGAAGCCTACGTGATGCCAGAAACTGTTGAGTACCAGCAGATTGTTGTACCAGATATGGCAACTTGCACCAAGGTGATAGGATTGCTAAACAGTGGCAGGACTTTTGCCGATGTCGTTCAAGATTACTCACAGAACAATGCCACAATAGAATCTGGCGGACTCATGCCGATAATGTCAAAGGACGACATCCCAATTCCAGAAGTTTCAAACGCTCTCTTCCCTCCCTACGATGGATACGAAAAAGCTGCAAAGATAAATGTCCCCATCTATGTTGAAACTGAATCTGTTGGTATCTTTATTCTCAATCTGTTGTATCGTAATCCATCTCAATCCCCCGGTCTGGATGGAAGTATCAAAATACACGACAGCTCTGAAGGGGAAATGAACGAACTCCCCATCAGAGACAAGGTTTATTCAGATTGGAAAGCAAAAAAGAATATGGAACTGGGTAAAGAGTTTGTCTCTGATCTCTATGAAGAATATGCAAGTGAGATTGTAGACCTCACAAACTAAGGTAAAAAGGTAGTGATTATGAAAAAAAGTACAACAAAAACACTCGTGGCGATTGCAATAATTGTTGCGATACTATTTGGTGCGTGGTATCTTGTCTGGGTAGCACCAGATGTGCCAACCAAATCGGTCAGGAACTTTTTCCTGGATATTATGCATGAAGAATATGATTCTGCATGGGAATATATCTATCCAAGATCTGAATTTTCAAGGCTGAAGGGTGGTCCTGGTCTTGAGAAAAGCAAGTTTATAGAAGACTTAGAGGTGGCAAGAGCCCGTGGTACCAGAGTCACAAACATTGAGATTCTCGATTATTTTTGGGAAACTGATCCGTTTGAGAACATGAAAGTTCCCATTGTTCAGATCAAAACACAAAATCTAGTATCTGGAAACCCAAAAGAATCTGATCCAAAAAACTACTACCTGAAAAAAGATCCAAAGGATGGCATTTGGAAAATTTACAAGGGCGTAGTTCCAAAGTAGAATGATTAGAATCACAGTCAAGCAAAACTCGAAAAAATTGTCAAAGAGGAAAGAAAATGGAAAAAACAGCATTCAAGAATTACAGATATAACTTATCAGGTCCACTAACGTGGATTCTAATGGTTTTACTCCTTGTAGGATTCATCTATGGTGTGAAATTAATCACCATAGATACACCAGCAAAGGTGCTTCGTTCCTACTTTGAAGCAAGCTTTGAAGGAGATTACGAAAAAGCATGGGGCTTGATCTTGGAAGATTCATCAATGATAAAACTCAAAGGCGACCTCGACACGTTCACCGAAACCTGGGAACGAGGAAAGAACCACGGCACAGAATACATTGGAGTTCGAGTTGATGCAGTTTTTAGAGATCGCTCAGGTTCTGTCGCAAAGGTTCTCTACACGATTATGCAGTACGACCAGGTCACCAAGGAAAAAGTGCCAGGGAGACCGGATGAAGGTTTGTACAAGGTAAAAATTCTCCAAGATTCCTTTGTCGGCTCAATGTTTTTAGCCAAAAATTCAGATGGTGACTGGAAGATGAAAGAGTCTGAATACTAGAAATGAGCACTCTAAAGCGAACTTTTATCATCATAATCATTCTTGTTGTCCTGTCTGTTCTGCTTTTCCTCTTGTTTGGAAAATCTGTTTCGGGAATGGTTCTCTCTGCAAACGGAGATGAGCCCATTCCCTTTGCAAGCGTAACAATAAACGGCGTGACAACCCTGTGCGATGAGAATGGACAATTTGAACGTTGGCTTCCACCATTAACCCAGAAGCTTATCATTGTAAATCACCCCTGTTTTGATAGATTCACAAAATATCTTGACGGGTTTGACCTAAACAAAGATATTGAAGTCCGACTCAACAACAGCACTTTTGAATCAATGCTCACACTCTGCCAGGAACAACTTCATCTAAAAACACACTTTATTACAAAAGCTTCGTCAATCACATACTCCCATCCTGAGAGTGATGCACCGGTTGCCCACAAACTGGAAACTCTCTTCATTATTACCCCCGAAGCACAACTCTTCTGCCAGGACGCAAGCAACACAAAAGATGGTGATTTGGATGTTGGTCACAGAACAATTGTAGTAGGAAGCGACCCAGGCAATCTGGGCAAAATTTCCTACGAATCAGGAATCCCTCAAATATACTACAGACATGATTCCAACGATTGGATAACCTTCAGCTCCTCAGAAGATCTTGATTTTGAGGTGGTAATGCTTGGTAGCAAGAACCCAAAAAATATCCTTGAACCACTCTATTCTTACGGCAACACCACAACATTCGAACTCCTGAAACCACTGGTATCAACGAATGGCAACGGTAAAATATTGGGCTGCAGAACATCCTGGGATCCAAAGGGTCCGCTCATGGGTAAATCAATCTCGTTTTATTTTCTGCAAACTGGGGAATGGTACGATATTGTTTTTGAGGATACCGGTGAAAATCCCATCAGCAAACAAGGAAAATATCATTTTTCCTGCTTAGAAACTGGTTCTCATATCAATATTGCTATCCCAGAAAATGCCGAAAACACAACTCTTAAGGAGCTCAATGAAGACAGCGATCAGGAAGGATAACTAAAGAAGAGGATGCCACTTCTTGACTCGCTAACTCAAGTTCTCAAATCCCTTTTCTGGGCTGTGATACCAAAAACACAGGGTGAGTTTAGCATCCCGTTCCTCGAAACAATCATTGATATTATCCTGCTGGCAATCCTGATTTATTATGTTTTAAAAGTCATCAGAGCATCAAAAGCACTGCAACTTTTCCAAGGACTCGCAATTTTTCTTATTGCCCTTGTCCTTTTGAACTATGTTACAGCCAGATTACAACTAATCTCACTAAACTTCATCGTAAGAAAAATCCTGGAGATACTCCCGACAACACTGCCAATATTCCTGGCGATATTATTCCAACCCGAACTTCGAAAGGCACTCGGATCACTTGGTGGAAAATCAATATTTGAAAAACCAATTGATCTTGTTGAATCCAATGAAATATCACATTTTGTAAAAGAAGTATCAACCGCAATGAGCCACCTGTCAAAATCTAAAATCGGTGCGATTATAGCGATTGAAAGGCAGGTCGGTTTGGGTGATTACGAATCACGTGGATTAAAAATAGATTCAGAAATATCATCCGGGTTGGTTGAGAGTATCTTCAACACGTCATCCCCACTCCATGACGGCGGCATCATCATTCGTGGTGATCGAATCGCATTTGCAAGATGCGTGTTCCCGCTCTCAAAGGACCCTTCCTTAGACGGAGAACTTGGAACCAGACATCGTGCCGCTGTTGGTTTATCAGAGGAAACAGACGCTGTTGTAATCTGTGTCTCTGAGGAATCAGGCATCATTTCACTCGCAAATGCAGGATCTCTCACCCGTTATCTCTCAGGAGTAGAACTTGAGGGATTGCTAAAATACATGCTCGACAAGAAAAAACCAACCTTATTCGGCGTAAAGAGGAAAAAGAACGATGGCTAGAAAAGATAGCTCCACACTGGGAATAAAAGTTCTAGCGTTGTTCATAGCTGTCCTTATTTGGATTCTGGTTTTTTATCAGGAGGGAACAACTGGTAGCAGAACATTCAATAACATCCCAATCAATCCACAGAATATTCCTCCGGGTTTGCTTCTTGTAAATGACCTGCCCACTGCAACAATAAAATTGAAAGGCTCCGAAAGAGAACTTGCAAAAATCACAGAAGACAACGTGATTGCATACATTGATCTTCTAAGCTATGAAGCAGGTTTTTACGAAGTTGAAGTGAAAACACAATTTACTGCGACAGTTGATCTCGATGAGGTGACACCCAAAACTATTTCAATTGATCTCCAGCAGGACACTTCCGTAGAATTAGAAATCAAATACGAATATACTGGAGAATCACCCACCGGAATCACTCCAAAAGAACCCGAATTTAAACATAAAACTATAAAGGTCAGCGGTCCATACAATATCATCTCTACACTAAACCATGTATTTGTAACATTTGATCTGACAAATACTCAAGTTGGAGAAAACATCAGCCAAGAGCTTCCATACAAGTTGATCACAAACACTAACGAAGAGATAAAAGAATCCCGTTGGGAAGAACTACGCTTAAAAGTCAGTCACAAATATGTCAGCGCCAGCATTGCAGGTGAATCGCAGACCAGAACAATGATGAAGCCAACATTTTTACCAATTACTGGCAACCTTCCTGGTGACTACATGATCGTATCGATTGATTGGAATCCAAAAGTTGTAAGCATAAAAGGTGATTACAATATCCTCACAGAAATCAAAAATCTAAAATCTAAACCATTAAATCTCAACGGAATCACAAAAAATAAATCGTACTCATATCCATTAATAACCCCAGAGGGTGTTGAAATACTTGATAGTACAAAACTAGAAATCACTATAAAAGTCGAAAAAATTGAAACAAAATTTATAAGAAATATCAAAATTGAAGTTCATCCAGATAATATTATGTATGATTTGGGAGATAGAATTATTGAGATTCAAATCAAGGGTCCTTCAAGCTCAATCAATAAAACATTTAAAATAACTGCATCTATTGATATATCAAACTTAAGCAGAGGCTCACACACTCTTCCAGTAAAAATCACTGGTCTTCCACCAGATGTTTACCTGGTTACAACACCAACTGTCTGGATTAACCTGCGTTGAAGTTGCTAATTAGAGGAAAACATGTCTGGGGTCTAGACGAATCCATTGATTCTGTCTTGATTGAAGATGATGAAATAATCGCAACTGGCGACTACAACGATTTATCATCTCCAGATGTTGCAACTCACAGGTATGAAGACCATTTGATCCTTCCCGGTTTCACAGACGCACACCTTCATCTCTCCTGGCTGGGTAAACTGCTGGGCGGATGCGATTTAAGAAACATCGACGATACCAACGAGTTAGCTACCAGGATTAAAACACAAGCAGCAACCTTGGATGAAAATGATTTTCTTTTAGGCTACGGCTACAACGAACAAGAGTGGAGGGACGACAAAAATCCAACCTGCAGTCTGATTGACTCAGCATGTGGAAATCATCCAGCTGTTCTCACTCGTATTGATGGTCATTCATGGCTCATTAACTCAAAAATGATGGTGATGGCCGGCATCTCAACTGTCACTGATCCAAAACTAAAATCACATATTCGGTACAATAAAAAAGGATTGCCAACCGGTGTTATCTTCGACAAAGCCTTTTTTGAGCTGGTTCAACCCCTGCTTCCAAAAACAAAACCCGAGTTGATAAAAAAGTATCTGCTCCTTGCTCAAGACCATTTGCTCTCTCTCGGAATCACTTCATGCAGAAGTTTTGGTAATCTTGATACCTTTTTAGCACTTGCTTCACTGGAGCAAGACGACCTGCTAAAAATGAGAATCTGTGGATGCATACCCGTTGACTCTCTCGATTGGGCTCTGTCTCTTGCGACACAGACCGGGAATGGTTCAGACTATTTCTGGGTTGGTCAAATAAAAATTTTTGCAGACGGCTCGCTCGGCTCAAGAACAGCTCTTGTTTCGCAACCCTACCCGGATGGCACCCTGGGTCTTGAGATAATCTCAACAGATGATATGAAAACAATCATCGAAAAGGCACACTCAAATGGGCTTGGAGTTGCCATCCATGCAATCGGAGATATTGCGGTGGCAAATGTTGTTGAAGCACTGAAGAATGGTGACTCAAAAGACACAATCGAACATTTTCAATGCGGTTCAAAACAAACAATTTTGAAGCTCTCGAAAACTAAAGTGAACGTTGTCATCAACCCTTCACACATGCCAATTGACTACAAGTTTATCAACCGTGAGTGGCGAAACTTGAAGGATATGGTTTACCCCTCAGCCTCACTCATAAAAGCTGGCATTTCGGTCGGGTTTGGTTCTGATGCTCCCGTTGTAACAGCTGACCCATTTTACGCTGTTGCCTGTGTCACAACCCGCCAGGGAATAAACACTGGCAAGATCAATCCAAAGGAAGCAATCCCCTTCTACTCAGCAATGAAAATTGCTCTCGAGAATTCTGCACAGATAATCGGAGGACCAAAACGAGGGTGTATCCGAAAGGGATACAAAGCTGACATCATTATCTCAGAAGATTTTAGAGGGAAAGAACCCTGGGAAATTTCTGGCACAAAAATACAAGCAACATATGTTGGTGGGGAAAAGGTTTGGGGAGAGTAGCACTACTATTTCTGGGGGGCACAGTTACCCCAGATGATCTGAAAATAGCAGGAAGCTATGACTTTGTATGTTGTGCAGATTCTGGTCTTGACCAGGCTAAAAAGCTGAATATTTTTCCAAATCTTGTTGTGGGTGATTTGGATTCAATCTCTGAAGATGGGTTAGACTGGATAAAAAACAAAAATATTGAAGTGATGAAACACCCGACAGAAAAAGATTTCACCGATGGACAACTGGCAGTCACACACCTGATTAATCATCACGAAAACTTTGACGAGATACATATTCTTGGTTTGATGGGCGGTAGACCGGATCACATATATGGCAACTTTTTGTTGCTATTTGACCGAGAATATGAGAATCGAAAAATAAAGGCATACTCTGACGGATTTGAAATCCAAATCATCTCGGAGGGTGAGCATTGGTTTGACACAAAACCAGGGGCAATTGTGAGTATATTTGCTTTCAGAGTCCCTGCTCGTGTTTCTCTCACCGGTTTGAAGTATTCATATGAAGGACTACTAAACCCGCTGATCCCAAGAGGAGTTAGCAATATCTCACCAGGATCCTTTCACATAAAGACAAATTCAGAACTTCTAGTTTTTATTCAGACCCGGGTCTGATTCCCATATTTTTCCACACGTCAGATAATGTTTCAACCATAAAATCAATATCTTCTTTTGTGTGTTGTGCAGTTACGTTAGCCCTCAGTCTTGAGGTGTTTGGTGGGATGGCGGGCTGGAGGATTGGCATGATAAATATTCCCTTTTCAAATAGGAGTCTTGTTGCTTCCAAGGTTCTCCATTCATCACCCAGAATGATGGGGACAATAGCTGTTTCTGAGGGACCGGTATCAAATCCTGCCTGCTTGAGAGTTTTTATGTAATACTGATAATTTTCTCTCAGCTGTTTTATTCGCCACTGTTCTTCCTCCATAACGTTGAATGATTCTTCAGCAGCAGCGGTTGCACCCGGCGGTAATGCTGCCGAGAATACGAATGCTCTTGATTGAAACTTCAACCAATCAACTATCTCATTGGTTGAGGCAATGTATCCGCCTGATGCTGGGATTGTTTTTGATAGAGTACCCATCAAAATATCAACACCCTCGGTCAACCCGAAGTATTCCATGATTCCAGCTCCAGTTTCACCTAAAACACCCGTGGAATGAGCTTCATCAACATAAACCAGACAATCAAATTCTTTTGCAAGTTTGATAATCTCTGGCAATAGAACAATATCGCCATCCATAGAAAAAACTGCATCAACAATAATTACTCGACCAATCGCTTCTGTTTCTTCAAGTTTTTTTCGAAGGTTTGCCATATCGTTATGCCTGAACCTTACAAACTTTGCACTTGAAAGAAGGCAACCGTCAACGATGGAGGCATGATTTATCATATCACAAAAAACTGCATCTCCGCGACCACAGAGCGTTGATATTGTCGTCAGATTTGTGACATATCCAGATGAAAATACTACAGCAGCCTCAGTTTTTTTATTCCTTGCTATTTTTTTCTCCAGGCTCACATGCAAACTGGTTGTTCCAGCTAGAATCCTGACACCATGAGTTCCTGAGCCATATTTGTTTATTGCATCAGTTGCAGCTTTATTTATTTTTGGATGTCCAAGAAGTCCAAGATATGAGTAGGTTGTGAAATTTAAATATCTTTTTCCACCGATTACTACAAATTGATTGTCATGTTCTTGAATCTCTCTGTGATAGAAAAGATGATCCTCACTTCTCAGTTTCTTCAATCTTGCTTGAAGTGTGTCGATTCTTCCTTTGAAACCCTTCATATCTCATGTCTCCTTGTGTCGATATTGGTGATATACTACTTCTTATTTATCACAATTACAAGCGTTTTAAGCAGACCAAAAAACGATCAAGATTCCACAGAGGAATTCTGTAAGGCTTTGTTTCAACCAGCTCAAATCCTCTTTTTCTTATTTCGTTTACAATCTTTGGTAGTCCTGCAATCTGATCACGACCCTTCCATAAAAGCAATTTTGCATCCTTTGCAAGAAGTGGTGCTGACAACTCCAGCAACCATAACAATCGTCCAACTGCTCTTGCGGTTGCAAATTGAAAGGCTGAAACATATTCAGGATAGAGTGATGGAATACCCTCAACTCTGGTGTTTATGACTTTTGTTTTTTTGAGATCCAAGTGCGAGATTAATGTTTCGAGAAATCTTGCTTTTTTGCCAATCGATTCGATTAGCAGTAAGTTTATCTCTGGGAAGGCAATTTTTAAAGCCACCCCTGGCAATCCAGGACCAGAACCAATATCAACAATCTTAAAATCATCCAACTCTCTTGGAAGGAAATAATGTGAGGACAGACTATCCACAAAATGTTTTGACACCACCTCGTCAGGATTTGTGATCGCTGTCAGGTTGAATTTTTTGTTCCACTCAATCAGCAACTGGTAATATCGTTCAAACTGATCCAGTTGAAAATCAGAAAGGGTGACACCAAACTGTGCCACCCCATCTTTCAGCATCTCTTTATTTATTGTCAATTTCTAGAAACCACCTTCATTACATCGTCTTGTTCCACAATTTCACAACCTATAAAACTGGTGATTACATCAAGCGGAATCGTAAAAGAACCATCTGGAAACAAGTCAACAACCGCATCAAGATGGATTCTGAATATATCTTCACCGACTCTCAGCTCGGCAATATCACTTCCAACCGTGAACCCTAGCCCTCTACAACCCAAATTGTAGAACAATGTTTGACCACCATTTGACTTGATACCAACAAGAGGAATTATGACCTCAAGATCGGATGATGCAAGGAGATAAGTCTCCGCAGATTTTGTTGGTTTGCTGACAAGTCTTGTTATTCCAGATGCACCTGATGCAACCTGTGATCCAACCTTAAGGGTAAATTCAATTTTTTCAGTAATAATTGGTAATTTGATATTGGATGTTCCAACATTACTTTCGATTGCCAGGAATACAAATTCGGGGATGTCATTCTTATTCATCCCTTCGATGTCATATCGCAATTCAATTGAAACAAAATTCCCGGAGAAGTCTTTTGGGTTTATCTCAAGTTTTTCATCCTCACAGGATACGGTTCCCTTTAAGATTCCAGGTCCGGTATTTGTTAGAATGATCTCTGAATATGCTGACATCTGTGTTTGATACAAAGATAGGATTGGATTTTCGGGAATAACGTTCATATTTATTGTGCCTTCAAGAGAGTTCAACATGATTATTCTGTTGTGACAATAATCAAAAATCGTAATCTGTCCTGAGTTTGCACATGCCTCATATGGAGATAAAAGTGTGAACGGATCGGATCTGTATCCCTCAATTGTTCCTGCGGGGATCAAGTTTCCTTCTCTTCCAAGCGATGTGATATAGGTTCCGTTTATGTCAAAAATAAGTATCTTTGACAGTTTGCCATCAACAATCCAGATGAGTCCATTTTCATCAATACTCATGCTGTACGGAGCCATCATTCGACCGGGAGTCTCACCCTCGCCACCAAACTCAAACAAGAAATTTCCGTCGGTATCATATGCAACAATCTTTTTTGTGCTTGCATCGAGGATAAATAATCTATCTTCAAATTTTCGCAGATAGACTGGCCACGAAACCTTACCCTCACCAATGCCTTTTGGTGCGAATGAGCGAATTATTTCGATTGTTTCAAGTTCTTCATCTGAGTTTGAATTCAACGAGACCACTTGAATTGCATTGGTCTCATATCTATCGAGGATAAACATCTCATCTGCAGATTCATCAACTGCAACGTTCCTTGGTGAGAGAGCATACTCATCCCTGTCTTCGGTCGATTCAACAATCAAAGGTATCTTTTTGGTAATCTCATAGTCAGTATTTGCAACAGCAATATAGGATTCACGCCACCCATCAACTATCGCGTAGATGTTATCCTTCTGGAACATAAACCAGTCAACATCGACATTCTCACCCTTATCATCCTGGAAGTGCATATTGTCAACATAGGTACCCATTTTGTCATATTTACGAATTTCTCTGCTGGTGGAAGCCAAAAGATTTCCATCTGTATCATAAGTCATATACCCGGGGTAGAAAAATCTTTGTTCAGAACCAGAGCTTGCATAGGGAACCAAATGATTCTCTTCCAAGTCTTTGTCAATCGACAACATCAAATATTGCTTTGAAACCGAATCTTCGTTCTTTGTGAAAGAACCATTTATATAGAATTTTCCATCATCATTCACCTGGACACCGGATACTCTCCTGAGATTAGTATCTATAATTGTGCTATCAATCTCTTCAAAATCTGAATCCCAATGTTTGACAGTTGTGTTTGACCATCCAGATTCGATTAACCAAAAAGTTCCATCGCGATCAGAGATTATATAATCAGGGGCTACAGGTAAATCTTCCTCTTCAACATCTTCATCTTCACTTTTTTTGAAGTGTTTTTCTTTGAGAACATCTCCATTTGTGTCATAAAGATATATACTCCATTCACCATTCCCACCAAAGTTGAAAACAGACACGGAGCTTGCTTCGATAACAACCAATTTGCCGTCTGCCGTCACACAATGATTACTCACACGACTAATTCGTTCATCTTCGGAGTTGATCATCTCAAAGTCAGATATTTTTTCACCACTCTCTGCAAAAACATGGCAGTTGAGATAGTCATCGAATATGAAAAGATTCCCATCATTATCGGTTTGGGCAGAACTGACACTCATGTTCTCATCAAACTCGATAACACTGAGTCTGTTCCAGTCTCGATCATAGGTTGCCATTTTTTCAGAAGTAATGAAAATCAGTCCACCCTCTGATGAAACAAAGAATCTCACACTCATACCACTGTAGTAACTGGATGAGGCATGGAATATGCTCGACCAGGGGAGGTCAAGATCTTCAGCCAAGGTTTCCGGGAATCCCTTTGTGGTTAAATATTCACCGTCCAGCGTCCATTCTTGAATTCCTCTCTGAGTCCAGAGGTACAATTTTTTTGATGTAGCCTGGAATCCCATCAACGATCTCACTTCACCATCAAGTGCTCCAAATGATACAACCTTGGGTTTGCCATAGTTTGCCTCGGACGGAATAGATATTTCATCTGAACTGGTGTTTTCAACAAAGCTATTCAACACTATTGGATTGTCCTGGATAATCATTTTTGGAAATTCCAAAAGCAGGGATGAAGTATCCTCGTCATAATCAACACTGAACGACAGTCTGGATAAGGTTTCCAGTGAGATATACAACTTGTTTTCATTTGTAACAGATTTTTCAGTGAGTTGGATATCTTCTGACCATTCACCAATGGATTTTTTTACAACATTGGAGGCATTATCGCAGTTAAATTCTACAGTCCCACCGGAAAGAGACCAGCTGGTTTCATTCTTTTCAAACTGTAGTTCCAGATACTCAGCCACCTCTTCGATATTGAGATATGAAATTTCATCGATTATTTTGAGTACCAGGGAATCCGTTTTGATTACGAAGTTTGATGCAGTCAGGAAGTGATTTTCATCCAACATGCAACCAATATTTCCACCCTGCTCAAACGCTGACCAAATTTTAAACTCTTCGGTTGAGCCATCTTTTGTCTTTGCACGCACCATCAATCCCTGCTCATTTGAGGGATCAAATGGGATAATAAAGCTACCACTGTCGTCAGCTCTTCCCATACTTCCAGAAATATTTATGAACGCACCAGGACTTGCTTTTCCTTTGATCAACATTGGTTTCAAAGGAAGAATATCGCCGTCTTTAAGGTTGATTTCGCTGATAATATTTTCGGTTGATTTTTCCTTTTTTTCTCTAATTCGTATCCTGAGTGAGGTTGAATCATTCTCATCATCAGTGTCACCAACGACAGAAACCCTTGGAGTAACAACGAATATTCCAACTTTATCCGGAGCGTTGATAGCAAAAACCACATCAACCTTTTCATCTTTTTTTATTGAGTCAATTTTTTGAATTTGCTCAATATCCTCAATCGAAACTGTAAGGTCGCTTAAATCAGTATTTCCAACATTTTCAACGGTGACTCTTATCTCAATTTTTTCACCAACAGTAGGTAGTGCCGGTGTGCAGTCAATACCAGAGAGCGAGATCATTGCATCTGATCTTGGTCTCATGTTGTATGCCACAAGGTTGTACAAAAATCTTAATTCATCGTCTGTTTCAACGTCAATACTTGAGGAGAGATATACATTTTGGGAGTTCACAAGAAGTATGTCCTTGCCATCAGGACTCTTCGCAACAACTTCAGATTTATCATCGATAATCATCTCTTCCCACGTAGAATCTTTTGGTTCATTTCGAGATATAGAGTTGATTTCAAATGGCACCTGAATTCCCCCGGCGAAGAAAGGAGAATCTTCAGATACTGGTGAAATTGTTGTTTTTTCAATATCCTTTACTTTTACATTTACTTCTGGATCCAATCCAAACCAATCGTACATCTGAGCAAAAAGTGGTGCTGCGGTTGGGTCATACAGACAACCCATACCAATTATTGAACCCCCCGCTGCATCAAATTCATTGAGTTTCTCAATGGTATCTGACAAAAATGGGTTTGTAGCATTTAGATTCGCAAGAATTACTGAATCCGTACCAATATCAACGAGATCGGGCATCGGATACCCAAATATAAGAGCCCAATATGAGTCACTTCCAAGTAGTGCAATCTCTGTCGGTTTTCCCTCAAAATCGGGGGCCTTGAGGTTGTATTCATCCAACTCAAGATAATCCTTCGCTTTGTAACTTGGGAAAAAATATGATATGAGACAGACTGCTTTGCAGGTTTCTTCTTCGGTCACAACGAGTTTTCTCTTGAATTCGTTATCTTCCGGGTATTGATCGTCAAAGTTGAATCGTGTTTCAATCCTGACTTCATGGTCACCAATACCGGGGGCATCTACTTTGAAATAAACAGATCCGTAGTATCCACTCTCAAGTTCAAGGATTTTTCTTGTTTGAATCTTTTTGTCGTCAAAATAAAAATCTACTTCAATGTCTTCTGCATTTTTCAATCCGTCATTTACAACAAAAAAGGTGAAATGTTCTCGTGGCTTTGGTTCAGTGATAAAGAAATCACGAGTTGATTCAACCGCTAAATCATGGTCGGCGGCTGAGATATAGTATACCCAGACCTCAGAAAGATTGGGCAATTCTAATCTGACCTGCCAGAAAGATTTTTCTTTGGGATCAATATCGATACCAAACAATCTTTCACTACCCGGTTCAACTTTTTTCCAATCGGAAACGATCTCAACGTCTGTTTCAAGATTCAATATTTCAAAATTCATCCATGGTACATCAGATTTTATTTCAAGCTTGTTGCTGTCCACAATCGAGAGTGCTGGAATTTTTATTGAACCATAATTCATGTCCCGCATTGGTGCATCGATTAATTCAATTTCTGGCATTCTGTGTGGTGATCCACCCGGAGTCGGAGGAAGTTTGATGGTGGGGTCACCAAAGAAAACAAACGCGAGCAGAGTCTTGGATCCAGTTCCAAAAAAGCTCATAGTGCCAATTCCATTATACTTCTTGTATGCCTGAACTGTCATCTCGCCAAGTGTTGTTGACCAGTTGTGATACGCGTTCATAATTTCCTGAAGAAATCTATCCATCTCGTCAAACGGAAGTGTTTTTACAACTCCACCCTCAATTGTCCAGTTGATGCCTGCATAGTTTAATCTTGATCCACCAAAGTATGCTATGGGTCCGCCTGGGGATGCGATACATGCCTGGCTGAAGGACATACCTTTTCCGGCTTCATATTCATCCAAGTCATAATCAACAATTGTTGAGTCATACATTCCATTGATACATGATGGTGACAGTAAAATTGGTAGTTTATCCCGCTTTGGTAATGCTAGAATATCCTCTGTTGTTATTTCACCGGGTTCGGTTATCAACGCTTCGCCTGAGCCATGACTCACCGTGTAAACAAATCCAGCCTCATCGCTGAAAGCTTCAAGCAGGTCTTCTGAACCGAATCTATCTCTTGTTTTGTAATACTTGTTTACTTCAAACCCATCCAAAATACCCATGTCAATCAATGCCTGGCAATCAATCTCACCCTCAAAACCACCACTGAAGGGATCGCCACCACCCAAGTTAATCTTGTGGAACCAGCCCTCTTCCTTCAGTGCTTCTCTGTAATTGATCAATTTCTCTACAATAATTTCAGCTTCCTCAGTATTTCTCACTGGAAGCCTGCCCAATGCAAAGTTTGGCACGGTATCAAGATCAGGAGATGCATAAAAAAGATCGGTTGGAACATATTTGTCAAATTCATAATATGTCCTACCACCGTAGTTGTAGAAAGATGGAGGGACCAGCTCTCCATCGCCCATAATCGTTACATAATCAAGATCATCAATTCTGGATTCAAAATAACTTCGTATCTTTTTTACAAGCTCGTAGTCATATGCTTCGAGATACTCTTTTTGTGATTTTGAAAAATCATCATAACCCTTGAGTCCTTCTGGTTCTTCCTCTTGTGGTGAAAATTGAGAACTTATCTCATCAACCGTTATCACCTCAACCTCGTAACCATCACCACGCTGAACAACTGCCAATGATTCAGCAGAAGATCTTAGAATAGTAGGACAAAGAATTACTGCTTTCTCTATCTTATCCTCTTCACTTACCGAAGAAAGACTGTAGCTAGAATCGATTTCGTAATTTACCTCTAAGTCGATATGAGTGAATATCAGCATTTCATTTGAATCAAAATTGAGTGAAACAGGTGCGACCACAAGCGATAGCCAGTGACCATCTGAACCATCTTCAACTCTAAAGTCTCCAAGTTTTTCTGGATATTGACCATCCCAGGATATTTCAGGATAATCAATCGTTCCATCCTCACCCCAGGTCCTGGGGCTGTATTTGTCCAATTCTGGGATTGAGGTTGTCACCCATTCTGCAGAAACCACAGAGATTGAGGTTGGAAGTTTTTCTTGAAAGAATATTCGCTCTGTGATTATTGGGATTTGTGGCATTCCAATATCCTGGGTTAGTGATAATCCTTCGTACAACAACTTTCCTCTGAAACTTGTTATTTCATTTGGATTGATGTCAAAGGATAGAGACTCAGACATCCCCCTGACCTGTTCCAACTGGAACCCACCAGCAGAGATGGGTATCGAAACAGTCGATCCACCCCACGCATACCCAAGTGTTGGAAATACCGAAACCAACAGCATAAAACCTACCAGCAATGTAATCAGCTTTTTCATAGCAATGCTCCTTTTGCTTTTTTAATCTAAAATATAAACTAACCGTATTGATTTGTTATTTGGATCCCAAATAGATTCACACTCAAGAATGTCTGTGAAGAAAGTCAGAGGTACGAAGGTAGAACCGGACTTAAGTATCGGTGGCGGATTGATTTTTGTGAAACTGGATTCTTCACCAACACTCAAAACAACATTTTTATCACCCACCTGAATGGAAACCCACATATCTTTTTTAGGGAATGAAATGTCAATATACTCACCGTCAACCTCTAGACTCCCACCAAATGCTTCGCTGATGAATCTCAGCGGTACCATTGTTTTACCGTTCATGATGAATGGTGCTACGCCAAGATCAATTTTTTTATCACCAATCATGGCAATTTTATTACCTATCTGGATTCTCACATCAATTTGATTCACAGCTAAATTGGGTACCTCAAGGATGCAAGGGATAACAACTTTTCCGGCGTTGGAATCCAGGATGATGTTTTCACAGTACTTCATACTGCTGATAAAGTGTAAGGTCTTTGCTCTTACCTTGATTACAACATCATCGCCTTTGAATTTTTTTGAACTCACAGTGAGCCATTTTGGAACAACTGAGAAACTTCCCTCGAGAGTTTCTCCGCCGACATTCTGGATCACAATCTCTTCCTCCGCTTCAGAATCTGCAGGGATGTGTCCAAAGTTTAGAATTGCCGGTGATACCTTTATTTTTGGAGGGGTGAGCAAGACGCTCTTGTTGAATCGGATCAGTCTCATGGCAATTTTATCCAACACATACAGCCAATCACCAAATCGTGATATTGAGACTGGATTTGTAAATTTTTCAAGATTTTTATCATATTCGATTGTTGACTTCAATTTGACACCAATTGAGAATGGTCCACCAGAACTTCCAAATTTGCTCATCTCATCACCAGCCTGATCAAGCAGAACCATCCTGTCATCAAATACGGCAATCAACCTTTGAGGGGAGAGCAGGATAACATCCCTAGGTGATTTTTCAGTCTTGATAGACCATGAATACTCACCCAGCCTTGTAAAAACAGAGATTGAATTATGGAGTGATGCCACTGCAAAATAGTCATTGTAGTAATCGATAGAAACTGGAGAATCCACCTTATCATCATCGTCAACGACATCCCCAATTTTTTCAGAACCTGAATATTTGGTTACATTTCCATCACCAGTCAAAATAAGTAGCGATTCATCGCCGGTGAAATCACAATCTACGGGGTTGTCAACCTCAATGCTGTAGAGACTTCCACCCTCCCTGGTGAAAACTGAAACCTTATTATCTTCCGCATGCACAACCGCAAAAAGATATTGCGAAACAGCTATTCTCCCAGGGTTCTTTATTAGAATCTCAAATAAATGCTGTCCAACTTGACTCACAACCCTTACCTTGTTGTGAATACTATCACAGATATATACTCTTCCATTCTCATCTATCTCATGACCGGAGGGAAGGCAGAGGGTGCTTGAGTCATGCTCAATAATCGTTTTAATCTTTCCATCATCGGTATCGATTTTAATTAATTCATTTGTATTTCTTGATGTTACCAGCAGGTTGCCATCTGAAATGGCAATTGCAGGGTACACCCCGCCCGGTGTTTTTGGAGCAAGCCTCCACTTAAACCGCTGATCTCCACCAATGCTGAAAACATGGATTGTGCTGTCATCAAGCACATATATTCTTCTTGTACCGTCGGTGCTTATTGAGAGTGGATTTTTGAAATCTCCAAATTCTTTAATCTTTGCAAAATATGAAGAGAGAAGAAATGCTTTTTTTAAAGCTCTGTCGAGAATCACATAACGAGAAGTTGATGTTAGAAAACAATGAATAGGTTCCTTGATTATCTCATCTATAACTTTGTACGGCTTGAAATCACTCTCACAGATTATGACTTTACCAAGACCTGGATCGGCAATGTAGAGCCTGTTCCTCAGGTCAGTCGATAAACCCATCGGTCGTACAAGTTTTTCTTCACCAATCTTTTCAATCTTTTTTTTAAAGTTTCCCTTTTGGTCAAATATTTTCAAACAACCAACATCAGAAATAATGAGTCGACCTTTGCTCACAATCAGATGAGCGGGAGATTCAAGCGATCCTTCACCCTCCCCATATCCGCCAAATCTGAGTCTAAAATCCATTCTTGAGGTGAGAGAGAGCAATTCGTTGGTACCCTCGTTGAAAATATATATATTCCCATTAGTATCCGTTGACACAGGACCAGGCAACACCAGACCGTCAGCCAGTGTTCCACCCATGATTAATAATTCTTCCTGCTCCTGAGCAAGTATTATCGGTGAAAGCAACAACAAAATGACTAGTATCGTGATTGCTTTTCGAATGATTATTTTAGCTCCAGGGTTATTTTCAATGTAGCTGTTTTTCCGGCAACAATCGTGACCTCACCCTTAAATGCTTTGTATTTCCTGCTACCTCTAGTGGAAATTGTATGCGTGCCGGGTGAAAGATTTGTGAGTGTGCAGGGAGTTGTATCAGCTGGTTTTCCATCAATCATTACTGCAGTATTCACATCACATGTGATTCTTACAGAACCGGTGGTTGGAGGAGACGTTATATCTGAGCCAGAGTTATCTTGATTATTACCACCCGGGGATGGTTTAACCGGTGTGGGATCAGGTACTACCACAATCTCTGGTTCAAGCAATTGAAGCTTCACATTAATAGTAACATTATCACCCACTTCAGGTTCCAGGGTTACTATTCCATTATAATTGCTACCCGGCTCAACATCCGAAGAGTTCACCGTAATCGGGAAGCTGACAGATTCTCCAGCAGGGATATTCAGCTCCGACTCTTCCATCGTAAACCAATCACCGCTCTGCGATCTTTTCACAGTGATTGGTGATTCACCAGTATTTTTTATTGTGATTTTTTTGGGAGATGGAACCTCTTCTACGCCGCCCCAATCAATTTCTGACGTGGTTACTTCAAGTTTTCCGGGACGACTCAAAACAATTTGGTCGAGGGTCATATCGACACCGGATTCAACCATGAAGGAAGTCTCTTTTGGTACATATCCATCCATACTGATTCTCATCTCATACTTACCTGGATAAATCTTTTCAAGAGTAGAATCCGCAATTCCAAAACTTTTGTATTCCGTATCTTTTGGTCCTTTGAGTTGTATGATTGCACCGTCTGGCTCTGCGTCAACTGATATGTTTACAGATTTTGGTGCGAAATACTCCAGGTAGGCGTAGATACCTCCACCGATCAGCAGGAGGATGAAAATAATCAGGATTGCTCTTTTTATTTTCCTGGCTCTCTTTGGATTTGAACGAGGGATTTTTTTCTTTTTTATCTTTGAACCTCTTGGAAGTCTGATGGTCTCCATCACGGCTTCCAGAGTTGCAATAAGTTCTCTTGGATTTTGGAATCGTTCGTCAAGGTCTTTTGCCATCATTCGTATTATGAGATCAACCAAATCTTTGGGAATATCTTTTCTTAAATTGATGAGCGGGAATGGTTCTTTGTTGATGTGCATGTTGAGAACACCCCAAGGAGTATCCGACTCGAAGGGAACCTCTCCGGCAAGGGCTTCATAAAACACTACGCCAAGTGAATAAATATCGGAGCGTTTGTCAACCTTTTCTCCCTGGGCTTGCTCTGGAGACATGTACTCAGGTGTCCCAACAAAACTCCCGACACTGGTCATGGTTGCAAAATCTTTGGACTTGGCAATTCCAAAGTCCATCAATTTTACCTGTCCAGCTGCTGTGACCATGATGTTCTGACTCTTGATGTCTCTGTGTGCAACCAGCCCGCGTTCATAGGCATGCTCAAGGGCTTTTGAGATTTGAATGATGTAAGACACAATTTCTTGTATGGATAGCGGACCTTTTTCCTCAATCACGGAGGACAGGGTTTTACCTTCAACATACTCCATAACCATGTAGTAGACATCGTCTTCCTGACCATAATCTTTGGACAGACAAATATTTGGATGATTCAGTTTGGTTGCTGATTTTGCCTCACGTTCAAAACGTTCAATGTAATCTTCGCCCTCTGTGAATTGTTCACGTAATATTTTTAGAGCTACAATTTCACCAGACTGAAGGTCTCTTGCGAGAAAGACCTCAGCCATTCCACCACTGCCAACCTTGTCATACACTTTGTATCTATTTGATATTGTTCTACCAATCACCGCATAAACCTTTCGACTGCATCAGCTATAATTTTGTGCCTCTTTTCGGAACTGGTCAATTATATTTGTTAACTCGTTCATATCCTCAAGAGCATTTTCAATCCTACCAGTAATATCACCACCGCTGGCTGATGCACCCTGGATCATTTTTAGTTTTTTCTCAAGATGTATCGTTGTTTCACTTAATGAATCAATGTTTCTTTCGAAATAAGTTCTTTGAATTTTCTTCAGGTCTTTCAATGCTTTGTTCTCTTCAAGAAGTGCGTCAAACTGACTATTTTTTGTTTTCAATTCTGCATATGAGATTGCGGTTGCCGCATGAGAGCAAAGGGCTTCGAAAAACTCAGCATTCTTTTTGGAAAAGTAGAATGTTGGAACCTGGCTATCAACATAGATCAAACCGATAATTTCTTCGGTTATTTTGAGAGGAGAAGCCATTATTGACCGAAGGCTCAACCCAACAATAGAATCTCTTGCCTTAAATTTTTCATCCGATTCGGTGTCAGTTATTGAAACGAGTCTCTTTTGTGAAAGCACAGAATCGGTTACTGAGGACGAGAATGCGAATTCATCGGGAGTAAGGTTCTCCTTTTTATTGTTCCTGCCAAATCTGAAATCCAGACTTCTAGATTTTGTAAGAAGCATGATGAATCCTCGTTCTGCTCCCGTTACCTTCAATGCCATATCAACGATCATAGGCAACAACTCATTAAGATTTTCAACCTCAACAAGAGCCCTTGAAATCTCTAGCAACATACGAAGATTTCTATAATCTTCGCCGTATTTTCCAAGCTCTTTGTCTATTTGAAGCTCTGTTTTTTGGATTCGTTTTAATTCTTTTGCACCACCATCATCCTCAAAAAACATTGCTGCTTCTGATAACTTTGACAGTGCTCTAAAATAATCCTCTTGACGAACAAAGAGATGTGCAAGATCAATTTTAAGGGCATTTGCCATTCTTTTCAGTTTTTTTGTTTCAAAGATTCTCAACGCACTGGTGTAGTATTCTTCAGCTTTATCCCACTTTTCCATGAAAGCTGAAATTATACCATTCAGTCGAAGTGATTTGGCATGGAGCAAATCACTGGCTGTTGATTCAGCCAACATGCTTAGTGTATTTGAGTATGTGCGAGCCTTTTCAATATCCTCGTTCACGACACATATCCGACCCAGACTTTCTGCCACCTGAGCACTTGCCTCTTCATCTCCAAGATCGCCAAGAAGTCTGTCAGCTCGCTCAAGAGACACTTGAGCTTGATCAAATAATTCAGCTTCCAGGTAGTGGTTGCCAACCATTATCAATGATTTTGCCAGGGTGAAATTGTCCTCAATCTCTTCGGCTATCCTTCTGGCCCTGTCAACGATGGTTCTCGATTTTTCTGTGTCACCACGTCTATCAAGTGCGATTCCATATTGAAGCAGAGCTCTTGCCAGAGGTTTTTTCGATTGAAGTTTTAATTCAACTGAAACCAGATCAGCGAGATATTTCAAGGCTGAGCTGGAATCATCAACATCCGAATAGAATTTTGATGCAAGTCTGAAATAATCAGCTTTTTGTTTCAAATCCCAACTGCTCGAAATCATTCCAGCGGTTCTTCTTATCAGTCTTGATGTTTTTGTCTGGTTGCCCATCATCTGGGTCAACTTTATTTTCCAGATTGATATTCTTATTTTATCCGACAGGAATTCAGTTCCCTTTGCCAGTGTGAGTGCTTTATCTGCAAAATCCATTGATTCATTAAAATCTGCAGCCGCAGCGGTTAATCTACTTGCTGTCATGTAACAAGAAATTTTATCAGCTGGATTTTCACTCGAAACACTGCAGTTTTTTGCATACTCCAGGGCACGTCTTGGATCATTGCTCTGCATTTGTGAAAGGTAACGAATCAAAACTTGTTTTCTCAGCATGGGTTCATGGATTTGATCAAGCTGATTTACTGCTTTTTCCAGGAACATCATTGAATCAAGTCCATCAATATTTTGGGATATGATTGCGGCTAATGCTTCGTCAGACGGGTTCATATTCCTTATTCTGGCAAGTCTTCCCTCGGCAAGTTCATGTTCACCCAATCTTGAATGTGTATACGCAAGTTTGACTCGGCATTCTTTTGAATATTCCTGCCCTTCCTCCGGGATCATCTGTAATAATTTTATCAGGAAAAATTTTCTCTTCTCGAGTGCAAGCTGTCTCTCACACATCGCCTGTGCTCGAACAGCCCAGGTGAAGGCGGATTCAGGATCACTTCCCTTCAATGCAAGAAGCGATATCTCAATGTCCTTTTCAGGCATGCTCATTTCATTATCAGCTCTTTCAAGAGCATGAACCATCTTATTGTAAAATTTCTTTCGTTCTTCAGCGGGAATCAAAGAGATAATCCCCTCTGAAAAAAGCTTGTGAGATATGAAAAAGAAATATCCCCCAGCCTCAGCACGTCTTCTGAGGATTCCTTTTGCAACCAAACCCCAAATGAGATTTGCTAAATATTTTCTACTTTTAGCTTCTATCAAGTCTGATTTCAGAGCTATTGTTTCTATAATCTCAATTGAAGATTTTCCACCAAGCATGGCTATACACTGGCAAATAGCTCGTTCATTTGAGTGAAGCTTAGATACAGATCGTGAGATTAGACTATTTGCTTCGGCTCTTTCAGCAATATCTGAGAACTTCCTAACATCGAAATTATGAGAATCTTTAGAGACACTCAACGCCCCCTCTGAAACTGATAACCGAACTAACTCATCCAGTTTCAGGATGTTGCCACCAGTAGATTCAAAAAACCTGGCACACACCTCTTCTGGTAGCTCTGGTGCAGTTAAGAGATAACGGATGTGGTCGATTGTGTTTGCATAATCCAATGGTTGAATCTGAATCCTGTTTACATGCTCACCATAAAAAAGCATATCGAAGAGTTTTTGTTGAGAATTTCTGATTCTGGAGGGAGAAAGCGTGGAAACAACGAGTATTGGCGAATCACCAATATCGGCAAGCAACATGGCAAGAAATGAAAGTGTGTAGTCGGATGCAAGCTCAATATCTTCAAAGATTAGGCAGAATGGTTTTATCTGGGCTACTTCCTTAAAAAAGCTTACCAACCCCTCAAAGAGAGTGGAAGCCTCGCTGATAGCCAATCCCGCATCTGGAATCCGTTCACCTTTAATCCTTGAGATCACCTGTTCATAATGATTTAAAAGTGCCGGATTTTTTCCTTTCAGGAGTATTGAAATATCATCCAGCAGTCTGATCAACCCCTCTGCAGGATGATGATAGTTGGTGTTTGTTATTATCGATATTTGTTTTCCGCCATCGACTGCAACCTTTGCAAATTCACGAACAAGCACAGTTTTTCCACTGCCATCTTCACCCTCAAGTATGATGAATCTTCCGTTGCCCTGCTCGGTATCAGACAACATATCAAGAAGGAAATTCTGTCTTCCGACATCTTTTGCAAGCTGAACATTCTTCCGAATTTTATCAAGATTTAGATCGCTTCCACGTTTTAGTTCAAGGGTTCGGAGCGATTTGATTGCGTCAAAACAAGATCGAAAGGTTGGCTCTCTTGAAACGCCAACAAGCCTTGCGACCAACTCTTGAAGAGGCTCAGGAACCCGATCACGAATTTGACCGATTGAATAGCCTGAAACACTCAAATCATCGATATAAATTTTATAGAGTATGTCTCCTAATCTTCTTAAATCATCACTCTCTGACTTATATCTTGGAAGGATGGAATCATCATCAAACTCACCAAACGGCTCAAGCAACGTAGATTCAGTGAGCTTCACGGTATACAATGATTTCGATTTTCTGTGACCCCTCCAAAGATAATCAGATTTTGTGTCACCTCTTATCAGTCTGATGTTCCCTGATTTCAGATTTCCATGTATCAGTCCATTTCTGTGCAAGAAATCAAGAGCATCAAGGATTTGAAGAATCAATAAACTGGAGCCTATTTCATCAAGCCCTCTCAGTACTGAATCAAGTGTTTCACTGGATTCAGATGGGAATATTTCTCTGGTGTACCATATTTTTCCAGCTGTTGTGTAACCAACATCAAAAACTTTTGCAAGCCCAGGATGAGACAGCTGGCTCAATCTTTGAAGAGAAAACTCCTGTTGAAGCTCATCTTCTCTTCTAGAATACTCCCATTTTATTACCTTGAGGAAAATTATATTATCATCATTATCGCGGGCTTTATAGGAGATACCAACCTCGCCCATTCCAAGAATATCAACAACGTTCAGGCCACCAATCTTAAGTTCGCTGGTTTCAGGCATATCCATCGCCCCTTCCTCAGGTATCTTTCGAACATCTCTAAAGCAACATACTCAAACACATTGTATGAATTTTTTTATTTTTCTCAAGTCAACAGTATTATTTCAAGAATTATGTTTGTTATCAACATAGGATTATTATTTCTTAACAAACGTTCCAGGGACTGAATTTTAAAAATATTTGAAAAGAAATAGCATTATGACTTGATTATTCCAGATTTGTGAATACTATGTTTGTTTGCAAATCCTGTGATGATTATCTCAGGCAGGTCAGTGTATTGTCTGCAGGATCAAACGAGAACAAAATGAATAGAGAAACTAGACCAGAAAAAGAAAACTTCGCACCCGTGAGGGTCGGGAAGAACGTATGGGAAGAGAAAAAGTTCCTTGCTTACGAACTGTTAACAAGAGTTGTGGGCGAAGAGAGTTTTCATCTTGTCGAGACAACCGATGTCAAAAATTCCGACGATGATATACTCATGAGCGGAGTTATTTGGAACCCAAACGGTGTCGGTATCTCTGACCTTGTTAAAATATCCAAAAAATTCATAAAACATCTTGAAGAATATCCCGAACTTGTTACCTCTGGAATCTCTGAAATTCTTCGGCTTGACCTGTCATCTCCAGGCATAAACAGGACACTGAAAGACCTGGACGAGTTATCCATCTTCATCGATATGGATGTACAGATAACACTCTCCCACAGCATCAACAATCAAAAAAGGCTCAAAGGAAAAAACCTTGGTCTTGACGACAATCAAGTAAAACTGAAAGTTGATGATAAAGTGATTTTGATAGACACTGAAGCCATCAGCAAAGTGGAATTGGCGGGGTAGGGGGAACATGAAACTTGATGATCTTTTTTCAGCGGTTGCTGATATCTCGAGAGAGAAAAAAATAGACTACGAGGTACTGATTGACGCAATCGGTCAGGGGCTACTTGCTGCATACAAAAAAACCTGGAGTGACTCAAAAAATCTTCGTATCGACATGAACGAAAAGGAAAAGAAGGTACACGTTTTGGCTACAAAAACGGTGATGCAAACAGTCCAACATCCACACACCGAAGTAACCTATCGAAAAGCAAAAAAAATAAATCCCGATGTCCAAATAGGTGATGAAATTGAAATTGAAATCACTCCGGAATCATTCGGTCGTTTTGCAGCATCCACCTGCAAACAGATCATCATGCAACGACTGAAAGAAGCAAAGAAACAACAAATAATCGACGAGTTCGATGAAAAAATAAAACAAATTGTATTCGGTGAGGTCAGCAGAATTGGATCAAAGGGTGTATATTTCACAATCGGATCAACAGAAGGTCTGCTTCCCCGTTCTGAACAAATCCCAGGTGAGAAATACAGCCCCGGAGATAAATTCCATCTCTTTGTTCTTCGTTTAGACAAATCATCCAGGGAACCCCTGATCATCCTCTCTCGCTCCCATCCAGGACTGCTTCAAAAATTAATGGAACAGGGAATTCCTGAAATCGAGCAGGGTGTGATTGAGATCCTTGCTGTCGTCCGTGAGCCAGGATTAAGAGCAAAGGTGGCAGTCAGATCCCTCCAGGAACGAGTTGACCCTGTTGGCTCTTGTATCGGCACAAAAGGTGTAAGAATCAATGTTGTTTCCGATGAACTCAAGGGTGAACGCATTGATGTTGTCCGCTGGTTTGAAGACCCCAGACTTTTCATTGCATCTTCACTCTCCCCGGCTACAGTATACTCCGTTCAAATAGTTCCAGAGGATAAGAGAGCTATTGTTTTGGTTGAACCGGATCAGTTTTCACTTGCGATAGGCAAGAAAGGGTCAAACGTGCGTTTGGCTTCAAGACTGACCGGATTTAAGGTTGATATGCAAGAATTAGAGGAATAATGCCAGAAAGAACCTGTGTGAGTTGTAACAAAAAAAGAGAGAAGGAAGAGATGATTCGAGTATCTGACGAACTTGAGCCAGACTATTCCTATACAGAAGATGGCAGGGGTTTTTATGTTTGCCCTGCAACTACCTGTATCTCAAAACTCAAAACAGGCAAGACTTCAATGCGGAGGTCTCTCAGAGAGACCAATATTGATAACGAAAAGTTAACCCAACTCTGTAACAAACTAGCAATGGTTGCTCTCAAAGAAAGCACCCATCCGGTTAAGGTGATGAATGTCCAGGATAAAAATTAATGATCTAGCAAAACAACTTGGTGTCGAAGTAAGCACCATTATTACAAAAGCCAAAGAGCTCGGAGCTCGTCCTAAAGGCATCACATCTTCAGTTGAAGATGTGATTGCGTTCAAGATACGTGCCAGTGTTGGGGTAAAGAAGGGACCAAAAAGAATAAAAAAGGTCTCCTCTTTGCAAGAATCAACAGAACAAGCAAAAACAAGCGAACTCATCTCAGACGGTCTGGATGATGAGATGGCAAAAGCTCTGCAGGATGCTGAAGCCGCTCTCAATGCTGTTGAGGAAAAAAGTGATATAGGGGAAAGTCCCAGAAAATCACTTCTTCCAAGAAAAAAACCGGCACCCTTGCTTAGAAAAAAAATTCCAAAGAAGAAACCACTTCCCCTAAACCTTCAAAAAGATCTCGATAAAAAAAATCGAGAAAAGGCAGAAGCCAAAGCTAGAGCAGAGGAAGAACTGCGTCTGCAGGCAGAAGCTGAAGAGAGACAGAGGCTTGAGGCAGAAGCAGGACAAAAGCTCAAAGTCGAGGAAGAAGCAAGAATTGCTGACGAACAGGCAAGAATTGAAGCGGAAGCCTCCCAGAGAGCAAAGGTTGAAGCAGAAGCAAAGGCTAAAGTTGAAGCAGCAAGCAAAGCTAAGGTTGCCGCCTCAAAGGTTAGCCCAGAAACTACCCCTGGAACAAAAGTCAAACCAAAAAAGAAACCTCGCAAAAAACCTGTTCAGGAGATTAAGCCTGATGCAATCGACAAGATAAAAGTTATTGCCGAGAAACCAGTTCCACAGGTAGCCAAACCGAAAAAAGTTGAAGGAATCAAACCAACAAAAATAATGACGAAACCAATAGCTGGTGCAATTCCTAAGATTCCCAAACAGACAACAGCTCCTTTAGTTGATACCAAACCAAGACATCCAGTAACTCACCAAAATCCTGATGTCCTCGCAAAACTTCCAAAAACCGCCGAACCCATCAAAGTCGAAGTATCAAAACCAAGAAAAGTTACCCCCATCAAACTTCCCCCGATCCCAAAAGAGAGACTCGAAAAATTAAAACAACCCCTCAGGCCACCACCCGGCTTCACACGAAGCAGAGGTGGCGGAAGACGATTCTCAAGCTCACCTCCATCCACACCACCACCTGCTCCACCACCTACCACAACCAAGAGAAAAAAAGACTACAGCAAGGAACGAGACAAACTTCGAAGAGACAGAGAAGTTGGTACGACCACTGGCAAGATCCCGACAGAACCATACGTAGTCGGTCGTCAGCATTTTCTCATCAAGAAAAAAACTAGAAAAAGAAAATCGGTCAAGGGTGAATTTGTACCACCGATACCGAAAAAACCAACCAAACTCACAATTGAAGTATTCTCAAAAACAGCTGGAATTCCTGAGAAACGAGTTATGACATTCATGTTGAAAAATGGAATAGTTCCAAACCCTGAAGAAGAATTAAAGGGTGACATCCTTGCAATCCTCTCAAAGGAATTTGGTCTTGAAACATCCGAAGAGGGAAAGCTCTCCGAAGAGAATCTGATACCTCGTTCACCAATCGTAACCGTTATGGGTCACGTAGACCATGGCAAAACAACTCTGCTTGACTTCATTCGAAAAGCCAGCGTAGCAGAGGGCGAGGCAGGCGGAATCACCCAGAGCATCGGATCATACAAAGTCCAGGTTGGCAACAGAAGTATTGTCTTCATCGACACTCCAGGTCACGAAGCATTCTCAGCCATGAGGCAAGAGGGTGCAAACGTAACCGATGTCGTCATTCTTGTGGTTGCTGCTACCGAAGGAATAAAAGAACAGACCAAAGAAGCCATCAACATGGCAAGAAAAGCAAAGGTTTCAATCGTTGTTGCCGCAAACAAAATGGATCTTCCCGGAGCAAATCTGGACAGGCTCAAAGGTGAACTTGCAAAAATTGATCTCACACCGGAAGACTGGGGTGGCTCCACAATCGTCGTTCCAATCTCTGCCAAAAAAGGTGATGGTGTTACCGAGCTTCTTGAGATGGTCTCCCTCCAAACCGACATTCTTGAACTCAAAATGAACAAGAGCGGAAAACTAGCAGGAACTGTAATTGAATCCCACATGGACAAATTTGTGGGACCGCTTGCAACTGTCATTATTCAATGTGGCTCTCTCAAGGTTGGTGATTACATTGAAGCCGGCACTTCATGGGGCAGAGTTAAAGCCCTCTATGACGACCATGGCAAACGAATCAAAAAAGCAGAATGTGTTTCCCCAATAAAGGTCATGGGATTTGATTCAGTTCCAAAGCCTGGTCAAGTGTTACTCGCTTCAAACAAATCCAGAAAAAGAAAAACCGAGAAAAAAGCCTCTGCTGACTTCGTCCCAAAACACAGAGATGTTGATACCCCGACCAGTCTCGAAGAACTCTTCGCTGCATACGAAAAGGAAGATGCATCCAAGCTCAATGTTGTCATCAAGACCGACTCACAGGGATCACTCGACGCTGTGAAGTTTGCACTCTCAAAAATAAAAATAAAAGACGTTCCAGTAAATATTGTCTACTCTGGAATTGGTGTCATTGGCGACAACGATATTCTTCTCTCTGAGGCTTCCGATGCACTTCTCATTGGTTTCAACGTTCTCCCTGAACCCAAAACAAAAAAAGTAGCAAAGCAGAAGAGTATCAGATTGATGACCTTCAACATCATATTCGAACTTACAGACGCTGTGACTGAAGCACTCAAAGCCCTGGTCAAACCGGAATTCCAGGATATTCTCATCGGTAAGGCTGAGGTTCGAGAAATATTCAACATTGGTGGTGTTGGAAATATTGCCGGTTGTCTCGTTCATGAAGGCAAAATCAGAAAAGATGCCAAGGTCAAACTGATAAGAAACCGAATCCAACAGCATGAGGCATCCGTGGAAGCACTCAAGCACTTCAAGGAAGATGTAACCGAGGTCAAATCAGGATATGAATGCGGTATCAGGCTGAAGGATTATGAAGACATCAAAACTGGTGATATTCTTGAGTTCTATGAGGTCAAAGAGGTAGAATAAAAAATGCCTGTAATCGGACTCATAGAGGTATCACTAAGACTTCATGGAGTCCATTCTCTCAAAGGAAAACGGAGCATAGTGAGACCAATTCTCATGAAACTGACAAACAATTTCAACTGTGGGGCAATCGAATCCGACATGCATGACTCACACGATACAGCTGTCATCACTGCAGTTTCCATCAACACAAACTCCGTTGAGCTAGTAAAAACCCTAGACAAAATCGAGAGTATTATCGGCGGAAACGGTATTTTTGAAACTTCCATCTGCAACAGGGAAATAATACAAAGATAATATGAATGCAATAAGAAAAATTCGTTTACAAAATGCTATAAAGGGTGCAGTATCAACCATCTTCAGACGCTCAATCGACGACCCCAGACTTGGCTTCATAACGATCACCGATGTTGAAATAACGAAAGACGACAGATATGCAATTATTTATTACTCTGTTCTTGGATCGCAATCTCAACGAGAGAAAACAAGTCGCGTACTTTCTGCCAGTTCCAAAAGAATCATGAAGTTGCTGTTCAAAACCCTCGACACAAGGAGACTCCCACTCATTCGATTCAAGTTTGACGAAACCCCATCAAAGGCTGAAAAACTCGAACAATTACTTCGTGAGTCACAAGGAAGTCCAGATGACAAGAACTCAAGTAGCCAGTGAACTCAGAAATAATTCAAAGTTTCTAATTCTCACTCATGTAAACCCGGATGGCGACACGATTGGTTCTGCTTTAGC
>CBDUSO010000009.1:0-59475 GCA_965370295.1 uncultured bacterium | reverse complement strand
TCTTTCCATGGTGCCACCATTTTATGGTGTTGCACTTGGTTTGTGAATTTAGGCCTTGAGAGTGACTGCTCCTGGAGCAAACATCAATACACTAATCCATGGAGCAAAAGAAATTATGTATAGAGGTAATTTTAATCTCTCGATCGATAATTCATACCCATCAGACACAGCAAACTCTCTTATCAATCGTATAGAATACTTGAATGAATGATGACTATAAATCCTCAACTCTCCCCTTTCTTTCTATTATCTAAAATATCATTAGAATATGAACCATATGAAAGTTGAAACAAAATAGTGCCTTCAATTATCAACCTGATAAAAAAAGTTTTGGCAAAGGCTAACCCAGGAAAATTTTTCAACAAACTTGAAAACACGACTGTGGATCAAAAGGATGTAATTCACTCAAATCCAAATTCACCTGTCAGGTTTGATATTCTTGCCAATATAATCAAAAGTGGCACTGATGAAACCAATGTAGTTCTAACGGGAAACTCAAAGGATATTTATTCTCTTCAAACAATTTTAGGTGTTAGAAAATCATTTCTAGATATAAAGAAAAACCCCAAAAATCCTAAAACAACTGCTAGTATTGATTTTATAAACGATATAAAAAGGAAAGCAAAAGAATTTGGAGCAACTTCAGTTGGATTCACAAGAATTGATAGTAGTGAAATCTTTAAAGATAAGGCAATACTTTTTGATAATGCGATTGTTTTGACAATGGAGATGGGAAAAGATGCAATAAACAAAGCCCCAAGTGTGGAGACAAAAAATGAAATATTCAAAATTTATCGTGATTTGGGCGTTGTAACGATAAAGCTTGCAAACTATCTAAGAAAAAATGGTTATTCTGCACATGCTGGGCATCCATTGGGTGGTTTATCATTATACCCAAAGATAGGTCAAAAAGCAGGACTTGGATGGCATGGCAGGCACGGATTGCTTATATCTCCTGGTGTGGGGCCAAGGCAGAGAGTGGCAGTTGTTTACACAAGCATCAATAATCTTCCATTTGTGAAAGAAAACAAACATTCCTGGATTGAAGAGTTTTGTAAAACCTGTGGCAGATGTATCAAAACATGCCCCGGAAAAGCAATCTATGATAAACAAATAATTCATGAAAACGGAATCATAACTTCTATTGATACAGAAAAATGCTTCCCAGAGTTTAAAAGTAAATATGGATGTACTGTGTGCATCAAAGAATGTGTTTTCAATAATTTTGATTTTGATAAGATCAAACAAAAATTTCAAAAGACCAAATAAAAAACCCCAAGAGAAGCCTTGAGAGTGACTACTCTTGGGGTACACATCAAATGCACACTACCTTAGGAGCAAAAGTTGTGTGTGATATTTACTGCTGGACCCTCTTAACGATAAGCATAGCGACACCATCACGGTAGGAAATTCCAACAATGTCACCCTTTTTAAAATCTGATTTTTTGAGTTCGACAGGTTCTTCGCCTCTCTCGTGAAGTTCAAATTTTGTCTCGTCATTTATCTCAAATGTCATTGAGCTTCCATCCATCTTAAGTTCAATTGTGATGGATTTGGCGTTGATTGCGGTTATCTCACCACCTGCTCTTCCCTGTAAAAATTCATGGAACACAACAACCTTTGCAACGAGTTCTACCTCACCATCATCGTTCTTTATTCTTGTGACCATTACACCGACTACCTGTCCAGATTTAAGATCACCACGAGTTTTTTCAATTCTAGTTGGTTTCTCACCCTCTTCGCCCTTTTCAAAAGCGACATACTGGGTTTTTTCGTCAACCTTAATCCTGATGTCATCCTTGCCCTCAACGGCGGGTTTTATAATCATGTAGTCCCCGTCAAATCTGTCGAAGGTGCCAAGAATATTCTGTCCACGCTTGTCATCTCTACCCTTGTCTCCATCCCTTCCACGGTCATTCTTTGGGAAGTTTTCAACAACAAGAATCATGCGTGCGGTGATGGTTATATTTCCGTCATCGTCTTTTTCACGTTTTCCATTGATGACGAGTTTGTCACCCTCTGAGAGGTCACCAAGTGAAATCTCTTCACGACCAGGTTTTTCGTCATCTTCGTTTCTTGTGATCTTTGCAAATTTGGTTTCGTCAGTGATTGTGATTTCAAATTCTTTTTCACCAGATGGGTCTGTCACAGTCAATGTGTTTCCGCTGACAGACTTGAAAACGACGTTCATGGATGGAGGAACGTTGTCTCTGCCTTTGTCATCACCAGGTCTTCCGGGTTTTGGAAAATCGTTAATCTTGGTAACTGAAATTGCGAGATAAGATGTTGGTGAGTCTTCATCTTCTCGAACAATTTTGCCTCTTGCAATCACCTTGTCACCTTTTTTAATCTCATTCCATTTTATCTCTGGTGGTTTTTCACCTTTTTCCAATTCACCGGTTGCATCATAGTACACAGTTTCGTCGTTTGTGGTGACTTCGATTGTAATGAAATCCATCCCGGCTGCTTTCAGTATGACAGAATTTGCTGAAATCCTCTCAACTGTCCCCATTTGAGGCATTCCTCTTGCTTTGTCCTTTGGAGACTGTGCATTTGCCACCCCGGTAAACGCGAGTCCTAAAACGAGTAGTCCTGTAAGTGTTATTGTTATTATCTTCTTCATGTCAAACTCCTTTCGATTGCTGTTTCAAGATAATGATACGATGGGTTAGAAAAAAAAGTTAGTTAGTCGACTGTAATACCCTTAAACCTAAATTCAGTTCACCTGTATTTGAGGTGGAGGTATAGCATGAGAAAGCTAATAGTTGTGGGTCTAGTCGTGTTACTAATGATGAGTCAGTTAGTGTTTGTGTTTGCACAAAATGAAAGACCGACCGTGCATTTTCCCGTCTTACCGTCAAGGGTTGTTCCGATTGCCGTAGGAATTGATGTTCTATCATTAGATGAAAGTATGGATGAAATATATCAAAACTCATCCGCATGCAGGTATACATATCTTATTGACGAAAATCTTGATATGAGCGGGCCATATTATAGATATTCGGATGAATACAGAAAACTCTTGGGTGACAACAAACAGTACGCTCATCCAACCTACTCAACATTATTTCAAGAGGTTGAAGAATCAGATTCTTCTTTTGTCAAAGGATATTACGATAGCGGGAGTGTTCGATGGGTATATGGGACAAACATGTTTTATAAAAAATCAAATGATAGCGATGATCCCTATGTTTATTTGATTGATGCAACAACGAACAAATTGATAACAAGATTTGATGAATATATAAAACAGCATAAATTTTTGTCTGTGATAAGCGAGAGAATTGCACTATTTCGAAAGATTGAGTCCAATGGTTATCCAGCAAAAATTTCATTTGTATATTTCGACTTCATAGATGAAAAGATAGTATTTGAATCAGGAGAGAGCAAACTTATTTGGGCAATACAAGATATTATTTTGACTGATGAGAAGATTATTAATATTGAATCGATGCAGGAATATAAAATATCAGAAGTATTTTCTGGAAAATTGAATAAAATCTCATCAGCGGAAAAGATATTTTCAGATAATGGATTGCTATTCCTATCGCAATTGGATTATGAAGATGGAACAAAGCATAATTGTATAATTTCAACAAATGGTGAACTGCTAAAAGATTGTTTGTATGAAGAAGAGTACTGGAATGATGAGGTATTAGATTTCACCGATAGATATATATTGTACAAATCATATACAGCTATTGAGGGAACTAATCAAAAGATGAATGAGTACTTCAGGGTTGTAAATTTTGATTCTGGTGATGAAATATTGAGACTAAAAAGAGACTATCTTATTCCGGTCAACAAAGAAGGGAGAAAAGACAGTATAATTGGAAACTATCTTTTTCTCAGGGATAAGGGGAGTTTTGATATTGTTGATCTCCGGACAAAAGTTCGAGTAAAAAGAGTGTTTGTAAATAGATACACAAAGATTTCAAAGTGGAATGATGAGATATATGCTGTTGATTACACACATCCTTTCAATCGAAATAACAGCAAAACAGTATGCACTTTTCGAATTGATGAAAATCTCGAATTCGACTACAATAATTTTATCCCAGAATCATTTCTGAAAAGCTCGAGATCGAGCGGTTACAGAGGAAAAATAAATTTGAATATTTCAAAGAATGATGATTACTACACATTGATATTCAATAAAAACAAGGACTCAAGGGCTTCATTTCAGATACTTAAAGAGGATTATTTCCTTTCTGAATATCATTCACATCTCGATGATAATATTATATCCTACCATGAAAATGGGTTGATTAGAACAATAAGTGATGAAACGGGTGATATTAGAGAGTATGATTATCCAAAATTAGAGCTGGAAGACATCAAAGTACTTCCACCCGAAGAGACAGGATATTGTCAGGATGTTTCAGAACATGTTGTGCAAAATGATGATAACATCTGTGTTGTTATTGAGACTGTAAATATTTTAGATTCGAAAAAAAATGAGTGGGTATTGATAGTAATAAATCTCAAAAGTTCAGAATCGAAAGTACTATTTTGCTCTTCTAAACCAAAAGATTTAGAGATTTGTGACGAAGGACTTGCGTATTATGATGACAAACAAAACAAGTTGATCCTGAAAAACTTTGATGGAAGATCAGTTGAACTAAATGGATACTCACCATTTATCAATGAAGATTATCTTTATTATTTATCAAACAATAAATCCACAGATTCAAAAAAAAAGAGAACCTACAGCAGGATAAGTATAGAAACGTTTGTTATCCAGGAGAATATATTTGAAGATAGATTCCCGGAAGTAGAAAGTAGTCTGCTGGAAAATGTAAGAATCTTTGATCATCGATGTTTAAATAAATCGATAATGTTGAAAAACGCAATGTATGAAATTCAGAATTATGCAATAATATATAACCCTCATAAGTCATATCAGAATAGAATTATTTTTTCGGATTATTCAGGGTCCCAAAACCTGTTTGAGTCTACTCCTTGTTCCACCTATGCAGTCAAGGAGATTTCCAGAAATGATGGACGTATTACATTTGAGTTCATATCAACACGAGATGATGGCCTTGTGTCAAACTGGGAAGGTAAGGTATGTCTTCTTGGGTGGGGACATGAAGAAGATCGATTGAAGGAGGGTTTAGTACCTGCATCACCAAACTTTTCCAGACTTGATTCTGAAATAATAAAAGTTGGTCCGCTTGCACCAGGAGAAAAACAGACAGTTACATTGTCTATCCCAAGTAGGGAATCCATCCTGCTGGAATCCGATATAAAAAATTACAAAGATAACTTGAGACCAATTGAGGAGATGAAATTCCTGAGTCTTACAGTCGAATCAAATGGTGTGCTTGACATCAGGAATTCGGAATTGCCTTTCTGTAATACGAATCGGGATAGATTCAGCAGTGACTATCCAAGCGTTTACGACAGACAGTGTACCATATCGCGTACATTCTGGGGAACAAAGGGACAGGATTCCGAATGAGTATTTGATTTTACTTCAGCATTATCTTTGGAGTTCCCTCAGTCACCACACCAATATCACTTGCCAAGTATCCCGCTTCTTGGAGTTTCAAAACGCAATCATCCACCATTTCAGGTGCTACAAATGCGAGGAATCCACCAGAAGTTTGGGCATCGAAGCAAATGTTTGTCCACATCGGTTCAAAATTGCCAACATCAAATCTGCTACCAGCTAGTTCCATGTTGTCCGAGAGGACAGGGCAGGCGTAACTACTGGCAAGTTTATCGACTCCAGGCAGGAGTGGAATTTTTGAAGGATAAATATCAGCTGAAACATTGGATTCATCCAGCACCTCAAGCAGGTGAGGAACCAATCCAAAGCCGGTAACATCGGTGCAACAATCACAGTCAAATTCCGATAAAATGTCGGATGCTTTGATGGACGTTTGTTTCATAGAGGAAACTGCACTATCCCAGTCCACACCTTCTGCTCTGTCCTTTGCGGCAAACATAATTCCAGTGCCGATTCCCTTGGTCAGGATGATGTGATCGCCAACCTCGGCATTTGATGCAAGCCTGAGGTTTTCTGGTGAAACAATGCCAAACACAGACATTCCGTAGTGAAGTTCGTCATTTTTTGTGGTGTGACCACCTGCAATCAAAACACCGCTTCTCACGGCTGATTTTGATGCTCCCCTCAAGATGAGATTCATCTCTTCAATCGGGGCTCTTGCGGGGAACATGCAGACATTCAGAGCCAGGATGGGTTTCCCGCCCATCGCACATACGTCTGAAATACAGTTTGCAAATGCAACCTCACCAAAGTCCTCAGGGTCGTCAACAATCGGGGAGAAGACATCAACCGTGTAAATTCCATACATTGTTTCAGTCAGCTTGTAAACTGCACCGTCAGCCTTGCTCATATTCTGTGTTATCAAGTTTTCTGATCTGTACTCAGGTAATCCGTGTAAAAGTTTTTTGAGAGCACCCGGCCCCCACTTACTTTCTCAACCGGCACATCCAGCGTATTTTGTTAGCCTGAAGGCTTCTTCCTTATTCATTTTCATTTATTTTCATGCTCAATTCGTATAGTTTTCTGTGGGTTCTCGTCTACTGCTGTTTCTTTTGTCTGTTCGGGAAGTGTATCTGAATCAGAGATAATAATATTTTCAAACACCTTTCTAACCTCAAGAATTCTACCTGAAAACCAGTCGGAGAGACGATCTCTTGGGTGTGATGCCGTTAGATCATAATCTGCCTGGACATCTCTGTCTCCTAGCACGATTATTCGATCACCTAAATATATTGCTTCCTCGATGTTGTGGGTTACAAATACCGTGGTCATGTTGTTGTTTGTGGTTATCTCACGAAGATTTTGTTGAAGGTGGTACCTGGTTTTTTCGTCGAGTGAGCCGAATGGTTCATCGGCTAGCAAAATATTTGGCTTGGACACAAGAGCCCTTGCAATCTGGACTCGTTGTTGCATTCCACCTGAGAGTTGGTAAATCTTTTTTGAGGCTGAATCTGCCATGTCGACTTCTTCAAGTCGTTCCATTGCCATTTTGATTCGTTGCTTTTTTGGATAACCCATGATTTCAAGTGGAAGACAAACATTTGAAAGTGCATTTCTCCACGGGAAGAGGGTCTGTTGCTGGAAGATCATTGAGATTGAAGGTTTATCAATTTTAATGATTCCTGCGTCGGGCTTGATGAGATCCGCAATAATTCGGAGGAGTGTAGTTTTTCCACAACCCGTTGGTCCTAAGATACAGTTGAATTCACCGGGAAGAAACTTCAGATTGACATTTCTGAGAACTTCCTGTTCGTCAAACTTCTTGAAGATTCCACTGATTTTTATCATGTCTGCTATCGCTCCTTTGCCTGCCAACCAGCAAAGATGCGGTGCGTGAGTGAGAGAATCGTATTTAGCAATGCTCCAACAATTCCAACCGTGATGAGTCCGGCTGCCAGGATATGGATTTCAGTTTGGGCGTATGCTTCCATCATCAGGTATCCAATTCCACCAGATGGGCCTGGGAACATCTCAGCGGCGATTACAACCATCCAGGAGATTCCGAGTCCAACCTTGAGCCCTGTCAAAATCTGGGGAAGACTGGCGGGAAGAATGACTTTTGACCAGATTTGAAGTTTACCAGCCCCCATTGTTTGTGTTGTTTCAATCCAGATTTTTCTGATACCGCTGACACCATCGATTGTGTTTATCAGAACCGGGAAGAATGCTCCCCATGCGATGATAAACAGTTGGGCAACCTGGACATAATCAAAGATCGAGTCGGTAAATCTGTAACCGACGATGTTTGAAAGGGTTGTCCCACCAAAAATAATGATTGCAAATGGAATCCAGGCAACCGGGCAGAGGGGTCTCATGAGTTCGATAAAAGGAGTTGTGAAATTTCTCATCTTTTCAGATAGACCCATGAACATTCCAAGAACGATTGCAAGGATTGAGCCAAGAGCAAAGCCCATCAACACTCTGACGGTTGAAACATAAACATGGAAGAGGAGTGATCCCTGTCTGATCAGGTCTCTTGTCGGATGAAATATTACATCAAATACTTCAGAAACTCTGGGCAGAAGGGTGCTGGAACCACCCCTGAAGGCGTAGAAGTCCCAGATAAGGAACAGAAGTGTGGGCAGGATTATTGCTCCACCCACACTCCATAAAATTCTGTGTAATTTCTTGCGGTTTATTATTTCCCCAGCTCCTTTTCGAGCTCTTCAAGGAAGCTGAAATCGACACACATTTCAACTGCTCTATCGTCTGTTATACCGAGGAGTTCACCACTGTATTTTCCAATTTCGTTCATAACCATTGCCCAGTTAGCGACTCCGTTTCTCCAGACCTTGTTGGGAGAACAATTGTAAAAAACTGTTGGCACGGACAGGTCTTCAACACCTTCTTTTTGACCAAGGAAATCATATGCAACAGCGATTGCATCTTCCTGGTCTGCGTTGATGTGGTCGGTTGCAAGTATGATGAGCTTCAGGAACTGTTTGACTTCTTCGGGATGTTCGGTTTTGATCTGCTCATTGCTGCAGACCATGCAACAGGGGTGGTCATCCCACATTCCCTCTGGCGGGAGAACAGAGAGCTCTGTGATGAACTTGCCAACCCCTGTAATGATTGCCTGTGCTGGAGTTGGCTGGTTGGCAACAAATCCGTCAACCTGGTCGGCTGCTAGATTTGAGGTCATGTTCTTTTGACCCTTCTGGTTTATGAAAATAACCATTGCGTCAACTTCTGTTGGATCTTCTGTGTATGTGATTCCGACTTCTCTAAATGCCTTTTGTGTGATGATGTACTGAACAGCGGTCGGTGCCTTGTAACCAAGTCGAATCTGTATCTCAGAATTTTTGACGTACTCTACAAACTCATCCCAGGTCTCAACTGGCATGTCATTTTTTACGATGAGCTGGTCTCCGACACTTTGGAGTGGCATGAGAATTCTGACATCCTTGCCCTTGTCAACAACGCCCATCACGGCAGGAACTCCACCAAAACCAATATCAAAGAGTCCAGCGAGGAGATTGTTTGTCATCTCTGCTCCACCCTTTGATTTTATAAGTTGAATCTCTGCAATCGGTGCTTTGTCGGTGTGAAGAATGTAGCGTTCCTTTGGCTTGGTTTCTGTCATCCAAACGCCACTATCTTTGAAAAATTCACCTTTGAGAGCCGCAACATAGAGGGCAAGATGGTGGTCTTGATTAACATGACCAATCCTGAGAAGAGGCAGTTCATCAGTGTTGATGACATCCGGTGTTTCAGAAACATCAACAGGCTTGTCAGCACCACAGGAAATAAACAATCCAGCAGACAAGAACAGGACAAGGGATAAAATAATAATTCGCTTCATAGTATAGACCTCCTAAGTCTTAACCAAATTCTCAGGTGATCGTATTGAAGCAACAGATCACCTGGACTTGACGGATGAACCATCCGTCAAAAACCACTCAAAGTGATCCGTGTACTCGCATCATTAACTCCTTCATATCAATCGAGAATATAGCACATAAATATTCTCGTTCAAGATTGGAATACTACAATCTTTTTTACTAGTCCATTTGAAGAATTAATTCATTGTTTAGTTCAATAATCTCATCTTTCAGGTGTGTGAAGTTGCTTTCTTGATAACGTTTTAGAAGCCATTCAATTCTTCTGATAGCCTGGTCAAATATCTGTCTCTTTTCGATAGAGTCCAGTTTTTTGTCATGCTTCATTCGAAGAATCACCAGTTTGATAAACAGAATTGTGGAATATGTCGGGATCATTGCGATTGTGGAACGTTTGTGTTCGGTGTGTTTTAGTAATTTGATGACCAGGTTGTATGAGGTTCTCCAGGCATTTGCATCAAAGATTTCCTTCAGACCAAAAGTGGTTGTTCGGATTGATTTTGAAAATAACAACTCTGCCTCAGCGAGCATTAAATATTCTGGCATGCCGTTTTCGTTGTACTTTTTCTGAATTGATTTCGCCTTCACAAGGTATTCTTCAGCAGAATTTATGTTGCCCTCTTGGATATAAACTGGAACAAGATGCACATACACTTGATAGAGAGGCACGAGATTGTCCTCCTTGTCATCAATCTGATAGAGAGATACCAGTTGCTCAAACAGCAAACGGGCTCTCTTGTAGTCACCTTTGTAATAATTCAGATATGCTTCTTTATCCATCAGCATTCTCATCCATGCGGTCTGATTTGATTCAAGGATATTATCTTTGTAGTCATCAATTATGTTGTGAACCTCAGAGTAATATCCTTCCAGGCATCTCAAATGCAGATACCAATTTAGCCAGTTTAAGTGTGAAAATGAAACAGGGGTATTTGCGGATATGTCAACGAATTTGGCCAGAGAGCTTTTAGCATGTTTGACGTTTCCAAGAAAAAAGTGAATCTCTATCATGTTGTTGATGATTAATGCTTGAAGATTTAGTAAGCCCTGCTTGGTTGCAGAAGTTAGTGCCTGTTCGTAGTAGTGGATAGACTTATCAAACAGCTCAGCTTTTCTGTATGCGGTGGCAAGGTTGCTGAGTGCTCTGAGTTCCTGTCTCTTGTGGTTTATTTTCCTGGAAAATCTCAGCGATCTATCAAATTCTTCTATTGCCAGGACATGATTTTTCATTTCAGATTGATAGATGCCTCTATTGGTGTAGTAGGATATCCAATCAAGTTCCGGGGCTTTCATCTTTTTGAGAAGTATTTTTGTAGTTTCTAGCAAATCAGGCAGTTCGCTCATTCTGTCTTGATAAACCAGGATGTTCATTTTGATTTTCAAGAATCTCAGCTTAATTGGGTCATCGGCAAACTCAAAATATTTGTTCCCCTTTTCAAGATACATGTCTGCCTTTGGAAGTAGATGATGTTTACTGTAAGCATGAGCGATAGACGAGTAGACTGAGACAATTCCTGATCTCTCCAGGTTGTTATTTTCAATGATGTGAATCATGGTATCTTTGAGTTTTTCAAAGGTATTCATATCGCCCATCTCTGGGTATATGAAAATTAAACTGTTCAAAATGTTCATTCTGACTCTGACATCATCAATATCGTCAAGGTGATTTTCTATCAATTTTATGACATTGAATGCATCATGGCTTCGACCATTATCCTTTAAATTTGTGTATGACTTCAAAATAAATTCGCTGGACTTTTTGTAATCCCCGGCCGACAGATAGTGTTTGCCGATTGTTGCCAGAATATCGGCATCTTCAGTATCTGAGTAGAATATCTCAAGGGTGGAAGCAATAATCCTGTGAAGACCCTTAGACTCATTACCATCCAAGGTGGAGTCAACTATCCCTCTCAATTTGTCGGATGCAATCTGAACTTCAAGCTCTCTGCCAACATTTTTTTCAGTGATCAAATCGAGTTGCTCAAGGTCATCAAACCCTTCCTGGAAAACAGTTCCGGAGAGTCTGGCAAGGGGTTGCAAGAGTGCGGAGGGGACAGGTCTCTTCATGAGCGATAGCAATGCTAAAAGACCCTTTGCGTTTGGAGAAAGCTTTGCAACTCTATCCCTGTAGATTGAATCAATATCAACCGGCAACGAAGTCAGAGAAATCGTTTTGCTCTCCATCCTCATGCTGGAAATAAGCTGGATCACAAGGTGGGGATTGCCATCTGTATTCTCTTCAACCTTTCCGAGTTCAAGTGCTGAGAGTTCTCTGCCAAGAATTGATTCCGCGATCTTGTTAATCTGACCGCTACCAAATGGTTTGAGTTTTATGTCAGAATAGTTTGGAAGCTCTGACCATTCCTTGGTTGGGACTATTTTTTCGATAGTCAGACAGACAATGATCTTCTTGTCTGCAGATTTCTTTGCAAGCTCCAAGGCAATTGAAGTTGTCAAATCATCAATCCCATCCTCAAACGCAAATATTGATGGAATCTCAGGAAAAGATGTTGCGAGAAGTTCCGAAATAATCGAGGAAATCTCACTACTATCTTGAATATTTGGAGGATATTTTTGGAGTCCAATAGAATCAGCGAGCTTTGGAGAGAGACTTCGTATCATGTGTGGGTGCTGTTTTAAAAGCTCAACATCACAAGAAATTTCATAATCTGCAAGTTGGTCAAGCATGGAGGAAATCGCAGGTCTGGAGCTACCCTCTGGTTGTGGCATGCAAACCAGAAATTTTGAGAGTTCACCGAGGGCTACCAACCTGAATTCTTCAATCAACCTGGATTTGCCAAAACCCTTCAGTCCGGCAACGGAGACAACCTGCCCCTGCTCTGCCCTTGCTGAATGAAGAAGCAAAGAAAGCTTGTTCAACTCCTGACTTCTGCCAACAAGAGGAATCTCTTTTTTTGCCAGATTTCTCATCGGTGATTGATGTTTTGACTGGGTTACTGTTTCACCACCTGCAAACTGAAGAAGTGTGTGTTCGAGGTTGCTTGCTGACTTGAACCTCAAGTCTGGATTCTTCTCCATCAGTTTCATAACAATCCGTTCAAGGTCTTTTGGAACATCAGGGTTAATAACCGTTGGTCGTATCGGTCTCTCCTGGAGTATCTTGAATATCAATCTTGGTAAATCTGGAGCTTCTGAAGGATGTTTGCCGGTTAGTATTTCGTACATGATAACACCAAGAGAATAGAGGTCAGATCGTCCATCAATCTGGCTTCCCATCACCTGCTCAGGAGACATGTAGAGAACAGTTCCCACCATGGAACCCTCACGCGTGAGCCTGGTCATCTGCTCACCCTGCTTAAGGTGAGCGACTCCAAAGTCAACAAGCACAGGTTTGCCATCAACCACAAGAATATTTTCAGGCTTCAAGTCGCGATGAATAATCCCCATGGAATGAGTAATATCAAGGGCGGAAGCTATCCTGGAAATTATCTCTGTCATATTTTTAAAATCAAAAAACTGCTGGTCACGAAACCATTCAACAAGTTGGTTCCCAGCAATATAATCCATAGCATACCAGAGAGTATCCTCGTTCGTTCCACTACAAATCAACCGAACAATATTATCATGATTAATTCCAGAAAGAATCTCTATTTCACGAGCAAACCTGTCTCGGGATGTCCTGCTCCCAAGGGATGCAATCTTTAGAGCGACATCACGACCGTCCTCAATATCACGGGCAAGATACACCTCACCCATCCCACCTTCACCAAGTTTACGACCAAGCTCAAATCGTGAATCTATTATCATTGTTACCTATTCCCTGTGTTAGCACCAGTTTCTAAACCAAGAAACTGTCAAAACAGTCATAACAACTGATTAGCTGTCCCTCATCGTTTCAAAAACACCAACAGTAACTATACATAATATTAAATATTTATCAAGCTGACCAGATTATAGACGGTGTGCTTGTTGATATTATTTTGAAATATTCTCGACCCTTCTGTTTGAGTGAAAATAATACTGCAGGGGGTAACCATGGTTACCCCCTGCATGATAGAGATTGTTATTGCTATGTTCGATTATTTGAAAACAGTATCAATAAAACAGCCTTGCGTATTCAAACAGTTTTGGGTCTGGTCTTCTGCGTTCTCTCGTTGCTGAGTCCATGTCGGCAGGGACAATCAATCCGGCTTTTAGAGCGGTCATTTTTCCAACCTCTCCACGTTTGAGAAGTTCGACTGCTTCATAGCCAAATCTTGTTGCAAGTGCACGGTCGACAACGGTTGGAGTTCCCCCGCGTTGAAGATGCCCAAGGACTGTATATCTTGAATCAATTCCAGCACGTTTTTCAATCTCTGTGGCAAGCTTTGCACCAACTCCAGTTTGTGGAGAATCACCTGGTTTGAAAGGCATTCCGTCAACCTGAGCGGTGTCTGTGATAACGATAATTGAAAAATTCTTTCCAGCAGAATTGCGATGCTCGATATGAGCGACAACTTTGTCAAAAGAGGTGTGCTCTTCGGGGGTGATGATATAGTCAGCACCACCTGCCAGTCCGCCCATGAGTGCAATCCAACCAGATCCGCCACCCATGACCTCAACAACCATGACACGATGATGGGATGATGCGGTTGCGTGGAGTCTGTCGAGTGAATGGGAAACAAAGTTTGTGGCAGTGTCGAAGCCAATGCATGCCTCTGTGCAGGAAACATCGTTGTCGATTGTGGCGGGGATTCCAACGGTTGCATATCCAGCCTCGTTGAGCCTTGATGCAATCCTGAGAGAGGTGAAACCACCGATGACAACGAGTGAGGTCAGGGAATATTTTTTGAAATTCTCCTGGAAGGATTCAAATACTTTCTCAGAGCTGAACGGGTCAAAACGACCAGAACCAAGGATTGAACCACCTAGATAGAGAATCCCTGAGACATGTCTCTTGTGCATCACATAAACATCGTCCTCGATGAGACCCTTCCAACCATTTCGAACTCCAATTACTTCGTATCCAAGATCAAAACCTTTTCTGGCAACCGCTCTGATTGCGGCATTCAAACCGGGACAGTCAGCTCCAGATGTTACGACACCAATTCTTCTCATTAGTAGACTCCTCCTTTATTTCAATAAAAACGGGATGAACAACAACGATATTACAGACATCAACTTGATGAGTATGTTTATTGAGGGTCCAGTTGTGTCTTTGAGCGGGTCACCAACGGTATCACCGACAACCGTTGCTTTGTGAACGCGTGATCCTTTTCCGCCATAAAAACCTTCTTCGACATATTTTTTAGCATTGTCCCAGGCACCACCAGCATTTGCCATGAAGATTGCAAGCAGTACTCCGGTAAGTGTTGCACCCACCAACATTCCGCCAAGGGCTTGAACCCCCGAATCACCAAACACATAAAAAACGATGAAAGGGGTTGCAATCATGAGAATTGATGGGAGTATCATCTGATTCAAAGCACCAGAAGTTGCGATTGAGACGGTTTTTTTGTAATCAGGTTCTGCTTTTCCTGCGAGCAACCCAACCTTTTCTTTGAATTGTCTTCTCACTTCTTCGACGACCAAGCTTGCGGTTGAACCGACTGCACGCATGGTGAGAGATGAGAATAGTGCAGGCATGGCAACTCCAATAAATCCCCCAGCAAGAACTGCTGGTTCGAGGAAGTTTAGTGTGGTCAAGCCAAGGTTTTGAGCGTAGGCAACAAAAAATGCCAGTGCTGTGAGTGCGGCAGAACCAATGGCAAATCCTTTACCCATTGCTGCGGTTGTGTTTCCGAGTGCATCAAGTTTGTCAGTGATTGCTCGAACTTTGGGATCCATCTCGCTCATCTGTGCGATTCCGCCTGCATTGTCTGCAATCGGACCGTAAGCATCAACCGTGAGAGTTGCTGCTAAGGTTGAGAGCATCCCAACTCCAGCAAGTGCAATTCCAAAAACTCCCGCCATATTAAATGCAAGGACTATGGCTCCTGCAATCAAAAGGATGGGGATGACGGCTGATTCCATGCCAACACTAAATCCAGCGATGATGTTTGTGGCAGGTCCACCCTCACTTTGTTTGACGATATATTTTACAGGTTTTGAGGAGGTATAATATGTGGTGACAAGTCCAATCAAAATTCCAGCAACGAGACCACCAGCAGATGCCCAGAAATATTTAATATCACCGATTACTGCAAGCGAGAGATAGAGCTGGATGCCTAGCGACAAAATTCCAGAGATTGCAGTGCCCAGCTGGAGTCCGACAGATGGCTTAACCTTGCCCCATCTCGCTCCAAGTTTGACAATAGTTATTCCGATGATAGATGCCAGCAAACCACCAGCCACCAGGAATAAAATGAGTTTTATCATCAGAATCATTGTTGTGACATCTTTTGCAACCACTGCAGAAAGGACAAGAGCAGATACTATTGCACCAACATATGATTCATAGAGGTCAGCACCCATACCGGCAACATCGCCAACGTTGTCACCAACATTATCAGCGATTACGGCGGGATTTCTTGGGTCATCTTCCGGGATTCCGGCTTCAACTTTTCCAACAAGATCAGCCCCAACGTCAGCGGCTTTTGTGAAAATTCCGCCACCAACACGAGCAAAAAGTGCAACAAATGAAGCACCAACAGAGAAACCGACAAGCACGCCTCTTAATGTATCGAGTGCATCTGGATTGCTAAGTAGTGTTGAGCTTGCAAAGTTACTGAAGAAATAAAATAACAAAGAAACACCGATTATCCCAAGCGAAGAAACAACCAAACCCATCACAGCTCCACCAGAATATGCGACTTCTAACGCTCTACCTTCACCATGTTTTAGGGCTGCTTGTGCTGTTCGGTTGTTTGCAAGAGTTGCAACGTTCATACCAATGAATCCGGCAGTGATTGAAAATAATGCTCCACAAACAAATGCAACGAGTGCCCACATACCAATTATCCAGCCAATTGCAATCCCAAAGGGAACTGATGCAATCAACATGTATTGATATTCTTTGACAAGGAAAGCGAAAGCACCAGCACGAATTGCATTTGCAATCGTTACCATTTTACCCTCGCCGGGATCACTTTTTGATATCCCGATACCGAGTATGAGAGCTGAGATCAAACCAATCACTCCAGTAATTGGCACCATGTAAAGAAGCATGTAGCACCCCTTGTTTTCTCTTCCTGAGAAAATGGTGGGCGAGACAGGATTTGAACCTGCGACCTCTTCCGTGTGAAGGAAATGCTCTACCGCTGAGCCACCCGCCCTACCTGTCTTTATATTTTATTGCCACTTAGTGTCCTGTCAACCGTTAGAATTATTTTGGACGTGATTGTTCCTTTGTGTAAAATATTCTCAAATTAAAATTGTGATTGTTTTTGCATTGTAGTAGGAATGATCCATTCGCTATTCCGTACTGTTCCACTCGTCATTCCGCACTTGATGCGGAATCCAGTGTACTGTCAAAGTGCGTGAATATTTTGGTAAAACAACAATCTTGACTGATTGGATATTTGTTGTTTTTCTATTTTGAGTGCAATTTTTTACTATCCTGGGTTCCCGCGTAAAGCGGGAATGGCGTAGAGAAGTAAACTGTCTATCGCTTTGGTTGGGCATGAATCACCACTCGTCATTTCTGAGAAATTGGGAATGATATTGTGCAACAGATAATTCACAACGATATTTATTCAAAGTTCCTCTGGAGGTAGTGGCAATCCTAGGATTGCCACTACAGTATGGTTTAAATGCTAAGGGTAAAATTTCAATGCATGATATTAATATGGAAATCCCGATGTTCGATTATTTTCAGGATTGAACCGGTTTCTGGCTCGGTTTACTTCGCTTTCAGGGGAGGAAAAATCTTCATCCCCAGCCTCTTTGAAGAGTGGGTAGAAGAAGAAAGATATAACGATAAATTCAAGGATAGATGCGATGATTGCACTTGGATACAAGGAAAGACCAGGGAAAATTTTCCCAATTAGAAAACTGATGAACCAATAGAAAACACCAATAAGAATAATCGGGAAAGCTACACGTTTTCCTTTTTCAAAACCATCCTGAAATATTCCTATCTTCCTGCTGGGTAATACTGCCTCGAATGGAATTAGCTTGGTTAAAACCGCTGCGATCACAATCAATATGACAATCAATACAACTGCAAACATTCCCTTAAATATGACTGCAATCAAACCGCCCCCAAGGAGGATTACAAGGAGCATGATGATATTTGTTACAAGAATTGTTCCGACTACCTGAAAGAATTTTATAAAACTTCTTTTTAATGCGTAACCAACCCCTGCATCATTATCGTCTGCATCCAGGTATGAGAGTAACAAGCCTAGAGTTAAGGCACCTGCAATCAATTGAACTAACAATAGAAGCCAATAAGTACTATCGTAGGCTGCAGGGCTTGCTAAGGAACTTGCGACTTTTGTCACATCTCCAATGATAGCTGAAACTGGTTGAGAGTTAAAAATGAAAGTAGGAAGTAGCGAAATGAAAACAAAGATAATCAGAATCAGGAGTGTCTGGAGTGGATTGCCTTTTATACGGCTTGCAACTTTTGACATATATTTTCTCATACCAGCATAATAATAATAAAAAGAATCCATGTCAATACTGTCTACTTGAATTAAATATTTACTCGCTCTGAGTTGATAAATTGTAATTGATTTTATCAGTGTGTGCAGAATATTCCCAACACAAAAACTTTGTGCCTAGTATGAATCACCACTCGTCATTCTGAACTTGATTCAGAATCTCGGAATGATGAAATATTGTACGGCTGTAGAGACCAGGTTTCAAACCTGTCTCTACATTTGCTCACCTCCAGATTAAAACACTTGACAAAACATTTTCTCAAATTATACTGAGTAAAGACTCACTGAGTTGAGACTCATCAAATGAAAACAATAACAGCAACAAAAACACGAAAAGAAAAAAAAGAAGAAACCCAGAGAAAACTTATCGATTCTGCACTGAAGCATTTTTCTATGGATGGAATTGCAGATGCAAGAACACTCGATATTGCAAGATCAGCAGGTGTCTCTCACGGTACAGTATTCCTCCATTTTCCAACCCGTGAAGAACTTTTAATCTTTGTGATGAGCGAGTTTGGGTTGAGAGTAACCAGAAGAATGCGTGAATTGACCGACTCTGGAATGGGCATAAAATCCGTTCTCAAAGCTCATCTTATGGTGCTTGCTGAGTATGAGGATATTTACTCCCGCTTGATCTCTGAAACCCCAACTCTCCCGGAGGATGTTCAGCTTGTGGTGATTTCAATCCAGTCTGCAATCTCACATATTCTGTTCAAAGCCGTGGAAAGAGAGGTGGAGGAGGGTTCAATAAAAAAAATCCCAATGCATCTCTTGTTTACAACATGGATTGGATTAATTCATCATCATCTTCAAAATAAATTCCTCTTCTGTCCGAATGGTTCACTGATTGAAAAAAAAGGCGATGAACTGCTGAACCACTTTATGAGCCTGATAAAAAAAAGAAAGGAAGTGAAAAAATGAGTAAAGTATGTATCTGTTGTGGAATGCCGATGGATAAAAAAGAAGACTATCCAAATGGAGATGAGACCAAGGATTATTGTCTGCACTGTGCAAGACCGGATGGCTCGATGAAGAGTTATGAGGAAGCCGTAACCGGAATGACTGGTTTTATGGTTCAGTCCCAGGGTATTGATGAAACAGTTGCAAAAGAAATGGCAATCAAACACCTTGCAAAAATGCCTGCCTGGAAAGACAGAGAGTAAAAAAATCATGGACAAACTTGATTTGAAAAAAGAACTCAAAGAATTCTATAACCCCTCAAAAAAGGAAGTTTCTTCTGTTGATATTCCTGAGATGAATTTCTTGATGATAGATGGACAGGGATACCCGAACACATCTGAAGAATATCAGCAGGCACTTGAAGTACTCTATGGGCTGAGCTACACACTTAAATTTGCCTGCAAAGAGATTGAAAAAGATTTTGCTGTGATGCCACTTGAAGGTCTGTGGTGGGCAGATAATATGGATGATTTTATTGATGGAAACAAAGATTCCTGGAAGTGGACAGCAATGATTGTCCAGCCGGAATTTGTTACAGCTGAAATGCTGATAAAAGCCAAAATTAATTTGAAAAAAAAGAAAGATCCGGTTGCACTTCCAAAAGTCAGGTTTGAGGGCTACACTGGGGGAACATCTGCTCAGATAATGCACATTGGACCATATTCTGAAGAGGCATCAAATATCAAAAAAATCCATGACTGGATAGCAGAAAATGGTTTCAAACTCTATGGGAAACACCATGAAATCTATCTTTCAGACCCAAGAAGAACCAAACCAGAAAAGCTGAAAACAATAATCAGGCAACCATATAGGTAGGAGTTATTCATGGCCAGAAAAACAAAAAGGGAACAACTCTACAGAGAACGTGAAGTAGAACTTGCCCAAACCGAAAAGGGCTTGCTCCTGATTCCTACTCCAATGAGTATTGCCGAATTAATGCGAGTTCCGAAAAAAGGTCAACTGCTTACTGTGAATCAGATTCGAGAATATCTTGCAAAAGAACATGGAGCAGACTATACATGTCCAATGGTAACGGGGATATTCATGAACATCGTAGCAGGTGCAACTGAGGAAAACAGATTGATTGGTGAGGAAATATTCCCTTGGTGGAGAACCATCAAAAAAGATGGATTTCTATCCGAGAAATATCCAGGAGCCCCCGACATGCAAAAGGAATTACTGGAAGAGGAGGGTTTTACAATCTGGACAGGAACAACCAAACGAAGCAAAAAACTCAGAGTGAAGGATTATGAAAATTTCCTGATAAAACTGTAGAAAATGAAATTTTAATCCACCGCGGACAAGGGAGTATCCCCTGTTTTCCACGAACGCCCTATTCTGAATTCCTGAGACGTTTCTCCTCAACATACCTTTTTACCCAAGAGTTGTAACCAAAAAGTCAACAATTCCAAAATATTCTTAGTATCTATGTATTGTTGTCCAGGTATCATTTAGCTGGAGCTTAGCGGAATACACTCAAGGAGAAGAGGTGGATATGAGAAATAAGTTTACAATAAAGAATATATTGTCGATATTGTTGATAATAGTAATTATCCTTTCAGTTAACACATTTGTGTATGCTAGACATACAAATTCGGTTAGTCAAAATGAAATTTCACAGAAAATATGGAGGGATGATATTGAACTGCTCAGAAAGAATCTTTCTGATTATCATAAAAATCCTTTCACAATAATTTCTGAGGAAGAGTTCAATACTCAGGTTGACGATCTTTGTGACAATCTAGCCAATCTCAACGATTGTGAAATAAAAGTGCAATTAATGCAGATTGTTGCATCAATAGGAGATGCACACACTGCTATATATTTTAAACAAAAATACTTTACCACGGTAATATCAAGTTTTGATGATGGATACTATCTTCTAATTGGAGCCAACGATTTCAAGAATTATTTGGGTTGGAAGGTGGTTGAAATCAATGGGATAGATATCGAAAGATGTGAAGAGATACTGTCTAAATTATCAGCAAAAAAATCACAAGCTGCTAAAAATCAGGATGTTGCTGTATACCTCTGCTGTCCTGATATTTCATATGGAGCAAACATCCAAAAATCACTTGATACGTACAGACTAACTCTTGAAAAAAATGGAAAAAGAAAGACAGTTTCTTATGATCATAAAGATGGTGCGAAATACAGATACGAGTTTTTGGAAGCTGATAATATGTTGAGGTTCAAGGATACAAGAAATAATTACTATTCAATTGAAACGTATGATGGGGTGGATATTCTGTATTTTCGATACAACAAATGTAGAAACGATGATAAATACCCAACAAGCGATCTTGTAAAAAAGATTATAAGAGACCTCTCAGAAAAAAAGGTTGATAAGCTTGTTATAGATGTAAGCACGAATGGTGGTGGTAGATCAGGTTTGCTAAACCCACTAATCCAATATCTTGATAAATCAGGCTTAATTGAATTTGGTAGAATATTTGTGATCACCGGATATAAAACTTTTTCCTCTGGCATCCTGGATACAGTAGGTTTTTTGAATGGAACTAATTCCATTATTATCGGTTCACACACAGGTGATAGTTTGAACCATTTTGGTGAGGTAAGATCCTTCAAGCTGGAAAAAATTGGTGCATATGTTTCGTACTCAATAAAAAAGTTTAGGTGGAATATGAGAAGAGGTGATCCAGACGGTGATGCTGTCTATCCAGATATTCAAATTCCATATAATTTTGAAGATATATACGAGAGAAATGAAGACTTAGTGCTTGATGCGATAATTGATTTTCCAATAATAAGCTTCCCAGAAATAAGGAAATAGATAGATGATGGAGGAAACAGATTGATTGGGGAGGAAATATTTCCCTGGTGGCGAACCATTAAAAAAGATGGACTACTCTCAGAGAAATATCCAGGAGCACCCGACATACAAAGAGAATTATTGGAGGAAGAGGGCTTTACAATCTGGACAGGAAAATCCAAACGAAGCAAAAAAACTCAGGGTAAAGGATTACGAGAAGTTTCTGATAAAACTGTAGATTATCTTCTCCATGATTGAAAGAGAACAGGGGGTTCCCTCAGAAAGAGGTTGAATATGAAAAATAAATCTGTATTGAGAATCAGTTTATCGTTGTTTTTATCTATTCTGCTTGTGATTCCAGTTGTTATTTTTGTTTTTACAGGTTGTAATGAGGTTGTTGTTCAAGATAAAATATCTTTACGAAACTGGGAGGAAGATATTGAGTTTTTCAGAAAAAAACTACCAGAATTGCATGTTAATCCATTCACCGTAATCTCAGAAAAACAGTTCAATACCGGGGTTGATAGGCTGTACAAAAACCTCTCCTATCTAAATGACTACGAAATAAAAATTGAACTCATGAAGATTCTTGCATCAATTGGTGACCAGCATACGAGATTGCATTTAAGAGATGCCTATGCTCCAATAGTTATTTCGAGCTTTGATGATGGTTTTTATGTAGTTGGAGGTCAAGATGAATTCAAGGATTATCTTGGCTGGGAAATTATTGAAGTTGATGGTATCCCAATTTCAAAATGTGTAAAAATTCTTTCTCCGCTCACAGCAACAAAAAGAAAAGAGATTCAAAATATTTGGATTTCTTTATACCTTATGCATCCAGAAATTTTGTATGGCTCAAGAATCTTGAATGATGTTTATGATTATGTTGTGACACTCGAAAAGAATGGTATCAAAAAAACTATTACTGATAATTTTTATGAAGGTACTTTTGACTTTGAATATCTAAAAGCAAATAACTTGATTCGTTTCAAAAACAATCAGTCATATTCTTTTTCTCAGGAGATTATCAATAATACTTCGGTTCTTTATTTTGATTATTTGAAATGTACAAGTGATGATGAATATCCAATAAGTGAGATAGTCAGTGACGTTATCGAAGCACTTGATGAGAATAGGGTGGACAAATTAATTATCGATTTGAGCAAAAATCGTGGAGGAAGCTCAGGATTATTATCCCCATTGATTGATTATTTGAAGGATTCTTACATTAATGAGTATGGAAAAATATTTGTTATCACAGGATACGAAACATTCTCTTCGGCTGTCCTTGATGTTGGTTCTCTGCAAAATGAAATCAATTCAATAATTATTGGTGCTCCAACTGGGTTCAGCTTGAATCATTTTGGAGAACTTGGAATGTTTTATCTACCGCACAACCCCCTGAATATTTTGATTTCTACAAAAAAGATGGATAACCAGCTTAAAAGAGGAAATCCAGATGACGATGCACTGTATCCAGATATTAGAATTCCCTACAAATTTAAAGATATTTATGAAGATGGAAGAGACCTTGTTCTAGAAAAAATAATGAACATAACAGGCGAGGAGATAGAAAATATCATCGAAATGAACTCATATTAATTATGCTATCAGAATGAGATACCTACTCCTCACTCCTGAGGATTCTTGCACCGACACATCTTTTATCCGGGTCAAGAAGTACCGCATAAAGAATTGAAGGAGAGTCGGGTAGTTCGATTTCTTTTTTTATTTTCAAGAATCTGTCAGGATTTAGAACTTCCACAGAGTTGACCAGAAGTGGCGACATTGAGCCTCCGATTTCGAGCAGAACAAGTGAGGATTCAAATGGTCTTCGCAGGGTGCTGAAATCGATTTCTATGTTTTCACCATCGAACAATATCTGGGTCATATCTTCCGACTCAAGACAGGAGAGAATTTCAATCGATAACGGCTCAATGTTCTTAAGCTCACTCATGTCATCGGTTACCATCTGTCCATCGAGATAAATCCCGTCCTCGATGAAACCAATCTCTTCCTTGTCAATGTCTTGAAAAATAGAAATGAGTACTTGAGGGTACAGAGATTGTTGAAGTATCCAGATGTTTTTTGCATATTCCCAGTACTGATCTGTGCTGAGCGAAATGGTCAGGAGGTGGACGCTAGCATCTTGGACAAGGTTAACGTTTCCTTTTGGAACTGCGAGTCCATGTTTGAAATCGCGGGTTACATAGAAGTACTCATCGCTTGCGTCAATCGAGTTTGCAACAAAAACTCCGTTTCCACCGGCGATTGGGTCACCGCTGATTCCGCAATCACTGCCATCGCGGTCGGTGCATTTGTCTCCCCAACTTCCGAAGTTGCCGTTTTCAAACCATACAGTAACTCTTTCTTTTTCTGTGAACCAGATGTTCCCATCGTCGTCAACCGCCATGTCGACTGGACTTTGAAGTTGACCGATGTAGTGACCAAAATGATCTTCAGTTGTGATGAGATTCAGTTCATCATCAAATGTCAGAAGTTTTGAATCTTGTGTCAATACGAGTAAGTTGTCATCCAAAAAATCAATGGCGACACAGTCTACCTCAATGCTTTTTTCAAGCTCAAAATCAAAGTACAGAGCAAGCAGATGTCCGCTATCCAATGTAACATAGATGTAATAATCATTGACCGCGATTGCCATGGGTTTACCATCTGGGAAGCCCAACTCTGCGGGGGTGATGCTTGATGTCACCTTTCCTTCAATTAGTGCTTTGATTGCATTTTCTTTGTGGCAAGTTGCAAAAACTAGATTATCAATCTGGGCTAATCTGTAAGGTGCAAAGTCCTCTGGCCCTTCACAGTTTCCGCTTCGCGACAGATTTCCATTAAAAATTCCATCGTGAGTGAATGTGAATATCTGCCCAGATTCATTGTCTGCAAACAGCATCCAATCATCCATTTTGCATACTTCACTTGGGTGGAATGGACACTGGCACCATGCCATTCCAATCGGGAGGGTTGGACCGTTCACCGTGCCGGCAAAAATATTTGTGGCACAGATGGTTACTATTAAAAGGATTATGCTACCAAACCATAATTTGGTTTGGAGTGGTGTTTTGTTTGATTGCTTCATTGATTAACTCAGTTTTGTTTAGTGGCGACATAGTCGCTCTGACAGATGGAAGTTTGATTGGTTTGCTTGTGTTTTGATTTGGTCTGCTTGAGAGGCAGTAGATTGATCCTGTTTGAGTGGTTACAATCAACTTTCCGCTTGAAAGAACTATTGATGATATGTTTATTCCAAAAGAATGGCTCCATAATTTGGATCCGTCAAATGATGATAAGATATAGATTGATTTTCCTGTTAGAACACAGAGCCTGTCCCTGCAAAGAATTATGCTCTTGTAGGAACCGTCAAGATTGAGTTTTTTTGACCAGCTTATTTTGCTTCCATCTTTCAGGCTTCTGCTGGAAAGATTCCCGTCTGTGGTCAGGACAAAAAAATCTGAATCACTCAATGCAAGCTCAGAAACAATCATTGAATCCAGTTTAGCCTTCCAGTTTAGAGAAACAAAGCTTCTATTTGTTCTGAGGCTGGTAACGGTATCTTCTGAAATAACTAATCCATTCCCATTGACAGCAGATGTTGTTTTTTTGACTGTTCCTGTCGGGTAGATGCCCTGGTTATTTCCGTTGATTCTGTGGAATTTATAGAAAAATCTGTCATGTGAACCGATAAAAACACCGTTGCGAGTGATTGTGGGTGAAGATGTGAGATAGCCAAATGTTTTGTACTTACGTTTTACACTCCCAGTTCTCAAATCGTATGCGTATATCAAACCATCCCATGCACCAATGAAAACTGTGTTACCGTAAATTGTTGGTGATGAGCTTATGTACTCAAAGAGATTATCTGACGGCCAAATCTCTGAACCGTCGCCAGAATCCAGGCAGTATACCGGTTTGTTGCTTGGAGCAACGATTATTTTGTCTCCGCTGATTGCCGGGGAACTGTTGATTTGAGTTCCGAAGTTTTTACGCCAGATTTCTTTGCCAGTGTTTATTGCAATCGATCTGACAGATCCATCGGTGAGTGTGAAATAAACTTGGTTGTTGCCAACAACAGCAGGACTCTGTGAAAGACCACCAAGATCGCAACGCCATTTGCGTTTTTTACTTGAAAGAGACAGGCATTCACCGGGACCGCTTGATGGAATGATTAAGATGCCATCGGAACCGGTAGAGATGTTGCAACCAAACGGCATATCAAACCATTTATTCCAAACGGATCCGCCTGACAAGGTGAGACAGTGCAAGTGCCTTGCCGGTGTTTTTGTCGCAATGTAAAGCTTACCACCAGATATTGAAAGATTAGAGCTTACAACCTCTTCCTTGAGAGGACGCATCCAATCAGAATGTCCACCTTCGATTGAGATTGAGTGAATGTTGCCACTGATCGTTGCAAGGTAGGCATTTCCAGAGTCTGTTAGTATCCCAGACAGTACCTCTTCACCCAGTGGAAGTGTCCAGATGTCCTGACCATCTATCCAGCTTATGTGGTGTAAAATTCCATCCCGGCTGACTGTCAGTATTCCTTTTTTTGTGGAACAAAGTGCGTTTGACCCAGAGGAAATCTTTATTTTTTTTGTCCATAATCTTTGTAACTTTTTGCCATGAGTTGTATCGTAGCATATTATCCTGTTGTCGCTTGTTGCGATAACAATTTTACCGTAACGGGTGATCGGGTCTGTGTGAGCTTTGGTCTGAATACCAGTGTTACTTTGGTTGATTATGTATAGTCCGTTTTTCACCCATTTTGTCAAAATTCCATTATCAGTTATTGTGTACACAAAACCACTACTGGCAACAGGTGAGGTTGTTGCCGCAGATCCAAGATCACGAGCTTTGAATATTGAACCATTTTTTGCATACACTGAATAGAGAGTGCCATCATAAGAGGTGGTATAAATCAGGCTACCGATGGATAGGGGTTTTGATACGAGCGGGGCAAGAGACAGTTTTGCTCTCCAGATTCTTTCACCGGTTGTCTCGTCAAAACAGCTCAATGCACCAGATGCCTGGGGAACATAAAATCTGCCGTAATCAGCGGTAGGCGTGGAGGTAGCAACAACTCCACCGCCACTTTCGTATACCCAGTTGGTGAATAGTGGAGTTGAGATTTGCTCATCAGTTGCAAATGTATGGCTGGCATTAAAACCATACATGTTCCAGGAAAATGTTTTTGAGAATACAATATCTGGCATCACTGCAAACGTGATCACCAGCAACAACACCACAAAAAAGTTCGCTCTTTGATACTTCATCTTCTCAAATCATACTTTATATTAAAATCTGGTGAATATCAAGGGGTCAGCAACTCCATGAATGAATTCAGTTTGCTGAAATCACCAGTTAATGTGAATTGCAGTTTGATGTGTGGCTTTGATTCAAACCCATGAACAATCATCTTTATGTTTGCCTGCTTGAGCATTTCTTCCAGCATTGAGACTCCAAACATGCCTCCACTCTCACGGATTTCTTCAAGGTCTGCAATTTGCTCAACCAGCAATGAAAAATCGATTAAACAGTAGAGAACTGAAGATCGCATGGAATCAATGGGTGAAGAAATCCAGTTTTCATCAAGCATTGATTCCTTGCTGAGGATAATCAAATTTTCAGGGTCATCCTTTATGAAATATTCAGGTGTTGGTGGTGCGGGATTCGGAGCCATGTATTCTTTTTCCCATTCAGACAATTCTTCATAAACTGCCTTACCGCCGGAAACATCTTTGAACCAAAATCTGTCCTCTGGAAACAACTTTTGGGTGAACTGGCTGAGAGTCATATCCTTTGGTTGAGCAAGCATACCAGTATCATCCAGTGAGTCAATATTCAAACCTTCAAACCAGAAACCAAACAAACCATCGAAAGAAATTTCGGTTCTATCCATGTAGCCCTGATCGATGTTTGGAATTGTTGAAATTGCTCCTCGGATTGACGAATCAGGTAGCTCAGAAATAATTTCTGAAAGATCGGTTGCATTTTCAAAGAGACTGCCAAGCAATGTAAAAACTTCATCTGTTTCATCCATGTTATAAGAATTATTCAATCGTTCCATTCCACCAATCAAAGTGAGTTCGAGACCAACTTCGTTCTCACTTTTCTCGAAATATGTGCCGGTAAGTGGTATTGGCTTGCGATCAGACGGTAGTTGGGCAAAGAACGAAAAGTCTGTTGATGTCATCGTTTTGTTGATGTCATTCCAGTCATCATGATTTTTTATAGATTTCCTGGTACCATTTTTTACATCTATCGAGCTTTCGATTGCACTAGCACTGGTGGAAATCAGAATATAATTTTCATCAATGTACAGTTTAAGCTCATCTTCAATGGTTATGTAGCCATCTTCATCATGTGTGATGTAGAATCCTGTGGATTGCTTGATCATGTCCAGCAATTTGTTCAGGTCAGATTTGGGATTTCCTTTTCCTGACAATCTGATTCCAAGCACAGGATCTGCTGAGAATATATTACTGGAATTTACGGCAATAAACCCAGAGAGTTCGATAAAAGAATAATCAAAATCAAGAAATTCTGATGTGGCTTCATCCAGCATCGATCTGTACATGGCAACCATTGGGTTGATTTGATCGACTAACTCACCGCCATCAATATGAGAATCAAACTGAGCAAAAAACATGCAATTTTCTGCAACATAATCGATTGGTCTAACAGACGATCCTCTGTTTTTTGACATGATGATGAGGGCGACTGAACCACCAATCAATATCGCAACGAGTGCAATTGCAATTGCTATTGTAGTATTTTTATTCATAATTTTCCTCCAAGTTTCAATAGAAAGCAGTTTACCAAAGTATTTGAGTATAGCAATACCATCCCTTTTGGTGGTATCAGTTTATTTAGTATGTGTATTTTCTAATAGCTCATACTGAGAGGAAGATACGGATTGTAAACATTCTTATAATCAAAACCACTTGACTTTGACCTCATGTCGTATAGGATACCACGGTTACAACAAACATTGAAAAGGGGGACCAGACCAAATTGGCCGCAAAACTCAAACTTGTACGCGTTGGTAAGAAACACGAACCCAGCTTCCGACTTGTTGTGATGGACAGAAAGCAAGCGACCAGCAGTGAATACAAAGAACTGCTTGGGCATATTGATTTCATCCATGACAATAAGGTATCCAACTTCAAAGAAGACAGAGTGCTCTATTGGCTCAGTGTTGGAGTTGAGTATACAGAATCAGTACTCGCAATGCTGAAAAACACAGGAACTTGGGCAAAGCACCTTGAACAGAAAGCAAACAAAACGAAGGCAGAACCTGCCACAAAGGAGTAACACATGTTTAAAGACACACTAAACTACATCGTAAAACAACTAGTAGACAACCCCGACCAGGTAGTAATCAACGAACTCATTGGTGAACAGCACCTTACATATGAAATCAAAGTTGACCAGGCAGACCTCGGCAAAGTTATCGGCAAACAGGGTCGCACAATCAATGCACTTCGCGTTCTCATCCGTGCAGTCTCCAACAAACATGGCAAAAAAGCAGAAGTCAATGTAATTGAGGCAACTGAGGCAACTGAGGCAACTGAGGTAGCTGAATAAGTGCTCGTTTCTAGAAAAGTTACTCTGAAATCCGTAATCACAGAGGATTTCAGAAAACAATTTTCAACTCAAGTGCAGAGCATGATTTCTGAGGTAAAGATTGAGCTTGATAAGCTCAAAGCCTCCGAACAACAGCTCATGCTAAATACCGGCAGTATGGATTATAATCAGATAATGCAGGTAAAGAGCCAGCTTGAGAGAGAAAAAACCTCCAGAGAAACAACTGTCAAAGAACTCGAAGCAAGGATTGAACAGGTCAGCAAGATGAATGATGGCGATCTCTTTAACCAGGGATTGCTTGATGGACATGCTGAAATCAAAGTTGGTGACAACCTTGATACAAAACTTGCTGCTTCTGAAATAGTTGTTAAAGATGGAGTAGTTCAGTCTATTATTGAGGGTTAAAACAAATTGAGGCTGGTCTTTGCCACGACCTTCCCGTCATTTTTTGAAAACTCCTGTGGAGTTTCAATTATGGGCAGGGCGGTGGAGGCCGGTCTTCTTGAATTTCAAGCAATAAATATTAGAGATTTTACTGAGGATAAACATCGCACGACGGACGACTCACCCTATGGTGGTGGTGCTGGAATGCTGATGAAACCTGAGCCCATTTTTAGAATGTTGGACTCCTTAAAACTTCCAGAAAACTCCAGGGTTGTACTCATGTCTCCTGCTGGAAAAACGTTCAACCAGAGTATTGCAAGAGAGATGTCCCACGCTCCAGCGATTACTTTTATCTGTGGTCACTATGAGGGAATTGACGAACGAGTAGCTTCAGTCTGTACTGATTGGCTGTCACTTGGTGATTTCATAATGACGGGTGGAGAATTTTCTGCACTTGCCATGGCGGATGCAATCACAAGACTGATTCCCGGTGTGCTTGGAAAATCTGATTCTTTGGATACAGAATCATTTGATAATGGATTATTGGAGTATCCTCAGTACACTCGTCCGGCAACGGTTGAGGATACGATTGTCCCGGAAATTCTACGGTCGGGAAATCACAAAAAAATTGCAGATTGGCAACGGAAGCAGGCACTTCAGAGAACGCTTGCCATGAGACCGGACTTACTTATGAACACAAAACTGAACAGAGAAGACAAAAAAATTCTGAATGAAATATTCCTGGAAATGAAAAAATCAATACTGAAGGTGAAAAGTGAAAGCACTGATTCTGATCCATCATCCAGTTCTTGACAGAAGGAACGATGAACAAACATCATCGGTCACGCCGTTTGATATTCACGATTTAGCAAGATCGTGTAAAACATTTGGTATCGATCGATTTTATATTACCCATCCCGCCCCGCTTCAACGAGGAATTGTTGACAGAATTCTTGGGTTTTGGAGTATTGGCGGAGGGAGACAATGGAATCCTCACCGCTCAAAAGCCCTGGAAATATGCAGGGTTATGCCCAATCTTCAGCTGGCAATTGAGAGTTTTTCAAAGGAGATTGACTCAAAACCAACAATTATTGCAACCACTGCAAAGAAAACAAAAGACTCACTTTCATTTTCCAAACTTAAAAAAATGAAGATGGATAATTTGATGATAATTCTTGGAACTGGTTGGGGTTTGACCGAAGAAACACTTTCAAAATGTGATCATATCCTTGAACCAATCAATGGTCCAACCGATTTTAATCATCTTTCAGTTCGTGGGGCTGGAGCAATAATTCTGGATAGATTGTATGGTATCCGAAGTGAATAAGGTAATAAAAAATTCAATACGACTGTCATTGTCAATAATAATATCCCTTTCACTGGTCGTTTTTTTGAGAGCCGTTGTGATGGAGCCGAGACAGGTTAGACAACGTTCGATGCTACCTACACTCTGGGATGGGGATATAATATTGGTTGGCAAGAACGCATATATTTTTGGTCAACCTGGTCGTGGTGATGTGGTGGTTTTTAAATCTCCAAACGGAGAAGAAGACCTTGTCAAAAGGGTCGTTGGTATTCCTGGCGACTGGATAAAAGATAACGGGAGTAAGTTGCTTGTGAACGGTTTTGTTTTGGAGGAGGAAATAACAAGCATAGACAAATGGCAATTCAAGTTTGACAGGAAAAATAGCAATCACCAGGAAAAAGGAATTCACTTAGAAGATAATGAGTTCTATGTGATTGGTGATAATCGAGATGTATCCAGAGATTCCAGAGCATTTGGTCCAATAAAACGAAAATCAATCATTGGACGGGTATTGCTTGTTGTCTGGCCTCTCAAACATCTTGGTGTTATGAATTAGGAGAAAAATAATGAGTAGAAATCAAATCAGAAAAACTATTGAATGGGTCGTTGTTCTTGTTGTGATAGTGAGTTTGGCGTTGGTCGTCAGGGTGTATGCGATCGAGCCGAGACAGGTGAGGATGAGCTCGATGTATCCAACCTTGAACGATGGTGATTATATTTTGATAAATCGAATGGCATATGTAACAGATGGCCCAAAACGTGGTGACATCGTTGTTTTTGAGCCACCTTACAGCGGAAAAGAAGATTATATTAAAAGAGTAGTCGGGCTTCCTGGTGAACGAATTGAGTTTAAGGCTGGAGAAATCTGGATAAATGGTGTTTTATTGCAAGAAGATAACAATCATTTGTTTACTGAGCCAGAAAATGGAATTCCAGAATTAAATGAGAATGACAAATCGTTAGATGGCGATCTGATTGCCGATGGTGAGTATTTTGTGGTTGGTGATAATCGCTCTCATTCCTTGGATTCAAGGTCATTTGGTTCGGTAGAAAAGTCACATATTCAAGGTAAGGCGTTTTTAATTTTTTTACCACCCAGGCATTTTCATGTCATTCCTTAAACCATAGGACTTGCTTGAGCTACAATGCTGGAATATATTCGTATGTCTGTCGCTAGACGTATGCCCTGAGATCGTATGATTGATACTTGGGGAGTTGAGGAAGGAATAAAATGCAAGAAACAGTAAGAAATATAGTAAAAGACCAGCTCAAGAAGGATCCAAAGTGCTTCGAGATTGGTGATACCGTAAAGGTTTTCCAGAAAATTACTGAGGGTGCAAAGACCAGAATTCAGCTTTTTGAAGGAACAGTAATTGCCAGAAAACACGGTGGTGTGCAAGAAACTTTGACTGTCAGAAAAGTTGTCAAAAACCTTGGAATAGAAAAAGTTTTCCCACTTCATTCTCCGCTTGTGGACAGGATTGAAGTTGTGAGACACGGTAAGATTCGTCGTGCAAAACTCTACTATCTGAGAGACAGAATTGGTAAAAAACAGAGACTTAAAGACAGAATTGTCAGAAAAGTAAAAACACAAGAACAACAGCCACCAAAAGAGGACTAGGGTGACGTCAGCTTTTTCAAAGAAGACAAAAACCAGAAGACAAGAAATTCTTGAATGGGTTGCAGTCATCTCTCTTGCCCTGCTTCTTGCCTTTGGTGTACGGTCATTCCTTATCCAACCATTCAGAGTACAGATGGGTTCAATGACCCCAACCATCCTCAACGATGATCTGATACTGGTAAACAAACTTTCGTTTACAACGGCGGGACCAAGGCGTGGCGATATTGTTGTGTTCCATCCCCCGAAAACGTCCAGCAATTCTGAAGAATACATCAAGCGAGTTATCGGTTTGCCCGGTGAGTGGATTGATTATGACCGAGACACAAAAACTGTCTACGTAAACGGCGTGCCGTTTACTGAGGAAGATAAATTCCCGGACACCGACTACACACAAGAAACTTCACCTCCCCCCTCAGAAGGTCACAAACGAGGTGAGCTGTTGGAAGATGATCATTACTATGTTTTGGGAGATAATAGAGACTCATCCAAAGATTCAAGATATTTTGGTTCAATAACAGAAGATAGCATTGTAGGAGAAGCTTTTTTGGTTTTCTGGCCATTGAATCGTTTTCAGGTTATAAGGTAGGTGGCTGAAGAACTCGCGTTCTCACCACATTTAATTGGAGTTGATGAAACAGGAAGGGGTCCGCTGGCTGGACCCCTTCTTATATGTGCCTGCAAATTATTTAAGCCCATCTTGGGGCTGAACGATTCAAAAAAACTTTCCCACAAAAAAAGAATTGAACTCTCGCAACAAATTTTAGAAAATTCGATCGTAAAAGTTTCAATTGTTTCCCCATTAAATATTGACAGAAACGGAATATTTCCATCCGTTATGAGTGCCATGAAGATTGCATCACTCAAGCTTTCATCCGTTACCTCATTCGATGAGATTCTTATTGATGGTCCGTATATTCCAAAAAATATGCCGGAAAAAACAAGGGCGGTTATTAAAGGTGACGGGAAGTATCAATGTATAGCTTCCGCTTCTATTGTTGCCAAAGTGGTGAGAGACTATATTATGGATACGTATGCAACGGTATATCCTGGATATGGATTCGAGAGAAACAAGGGATACGGCACAAAAGAGCATTACAAGGCAATCAGAAATCTGGGCGTTTGCCCGATTCACCGAAGGAGTTTCCGGTTATGATAGTGATAAATAAAAGAGATTTTGTCAAAAGAAAAATAGTTATCGAATCGATTTGGGTTACCATTGGATGTTTGTTGTTGCTCATGGGGTTGTCAGGAGTTGCCTTTGGCATTGCGTCAGTGGGACTGGTACAACCTTGGGTATTGATTATTCTTGGCTCATTGCTTTTCCTGTTTGGTGGTATAGTTCTTATGAACAGAGTTGGTGAAATAGCAATCTGGAAGGCTGGACTTGCCGGTCAAAAAGTTGTTCCAAAAACTCTCGAAGAGCTTTCAGATGAGTTTGTGTTAATGAACAACGTAACCCTCAAAGGAAGGAATTGCGATATTGACCACATTGTAATCGGGAATTCTGCAATTTTTGCAATTGAGAGCAAGCATTACAACGGTGAGATTTATGGGCAGGGAGAAGAGTGGAGCTACCTGAAACGTGGACGGGCGGGTGGTTTTTATCGTGGTCATATCGGAAATCCTGCCAGACAGATAAAACGGTCAACCTGGGAGTTGAAGGAAGTTATTGAAGAAAAACTTGCAGGAAACATTGAAAAACTCTGGATAGAACCAGTTGTAGTTTTCACTCACCCAAACACAGTCCTCCGAATCACTGATTCACCAATTGAGGTTCTTCATTCAAACGACCTTTCAGAATTTGTTACAAATCGTGACACAGAAAAAGAAAAAATACCAGAAGACATAAAAAAACAAATCGTTGAACTTCTGAAAAGCCAGTGAGCAACCAGGAAACAGGCAAAAAAGGTGAGGACAAAGCTTGTTCTTGGCTGGTGAAATCCGAATATGATATAATAGAAAGAAATTATAGAGTAAGAGAAGGTGAGATCGATATTATTGCTGTGAAAACAAAAACAATTCTTTTTGCAGAGGTGAAAACCAGAAATTCCAGCAGTTATGGCACGGCAAACCAAGGATTCCCAAAACGGAGAGTCGGGCGATTGTTTTCTGCCAGTTTGGTTTTCATCTCAAGGAATGAAAAATATGCAGAGTTTGATAGAGAGTTCAAGTTGATAACGATTGACGGTGACAGATTGAGGATGATACAAATTGAACACGATTAAGCCAGAGCATAATCAGTTTTGACCAATATTGGATCAAATGAAGGTAGATATGTTTGCTTAGTTGCTGATTTGAGGGCAATAGATAGGATTGATGCATCATGGACAAAGAGATACTAGAATTGATAGATTTGGCTGAGAAAGATGCCAAGGGAATTATTAAACTTGCAAACGATGATGCAGTAGAGCTGGTTGATGATGCCTCCAGAAACTCAGAAACCAGAGTTGAAAAAGAATACAGGAATACCAGACACTCAGAGATTGAGGCCCTGAGAAGACTCTCTGAATCGGTAACCGATGAATTGTCAGAAAAAAAAGTGAAGCTTGACTCCTCTCTTGCTGACAACAAAAAGAAATTGCAAACTCGAATTGACGAGGTCGCAAGACAAGTGGTAGCCAAGGTCAAAGATTTATGGCAATAGTTCAGATGAGCAAGATCACCCTGGGCGTTCCAAGCCGTCTTGGTGATGATGCACTCAAACTTCTTCAAGGGTTGAATCTTTTGCACATCAGGAGAATCGGTGAACCGGGAGAGAGTTCATCTGTTGAAAATGATTCTGGTACTTTCCTTCAGTTGGATCGTGCAAAAAAAACTCTGGAAAATATTGACAGGTTGTTGCCTGAAAAACTTCCGTTCATCGCAAACTTCTCTTGGCCAAGACCGCGTCTCTCAAAACAAGAATATGAAAATCTTCAAAGCAGTATTGACTTGGAAAAATTTACAAAAGACTTGCTTGGTTTGACTCGCAGATATGACAAAATCCGTGATCAAAGATCAAAATTAAACAGTGAACGACAACTTCTGACAAGATACAAATTTGTTCCAGTTCCCACAAAAATCGAAGACACCAAATCTATCTCATTTATCCTGGGTCAGATTCCAAGAAGAAATATGGGCAAAGCCCTGATTTTGGACAGAGACGAAGATTGTGCAGTTGAGCGTTTTGGTGCAGATGTTGTTCTGGTTTGCCTGAAACACGAAAAAGTAACTGAAGTAAAAACAAAACTTTCAAAGCTGGGTTTTGAATCTCTTCCAATTCCTTCATCCCCTCTCACCCCAAAAGAGCAGATTCAAAATATTGACCAGGAAATTGAAAATCTGAATGGTGAACAAAAAGATATTCTGGAAAAAATAAAGGAAGAATATCTTCCCCACAGGTTGGCTTTGCTTTCACACATCGACAGGCTGGAGCTTTTGATTGAATCTGAAAGAATCAGAAATCTTGCACTGGATTCCAAGCATGCTGTAGTTTTTGTGGGGTATCTCCCAACAAAAAATTCCGAAATATTTCAGAAAAAAATCAAACAAAAAATCCAGTCGAGTTATCTTCTGGTTGAAGATATTCCCGATACTGAAGAAGCCCCTGTAACCCTCTCAAACAACGGCTACTCCAAACAATTTGAGATGCTGACCAGCATGTATGGACTGCCCGGTTACAGAGGAATCGACAGCACTTTTGTGGTTTCAATCATCTTCCCGATTTTCTTCGGACTCTGTTTTGGTGATGTTTTGTACGGGTTCATGTTGATGGGATTCTCACTCTGGTTTGGCAGGATTTACAAACATGAAGAGAGTGCAAGGAAGTTTTTTGGCACGTTTTTTATAAGCTCGATATTTGTGATTGTGGTAGGTTTTCTAACTGGTGCCTGGGGTGGTGATCTGGTTGGTGCAGAGTCAATAATTTCCTGGCAACCCCTGGTTAATCTGAGAGAATCTCTGATGGTGATCGACCCAATCAAAGAAACCATTCCGTTCTTCATCTTCACCCTCTATATTGGAATCGGAATCCAATTCCTTGGAATAATCTACAAGGGATGGATGCAGATAAAAAATGGTGAGTGGCTGTATGCAATCACAGATTCTGGTGGATGGATAATATTTTTATCTGGACTCACTCTGTTTGCAATCGACTTTCTCAAGCCAGGTGGAGTCTCAGCAACAATGACAACTGTGATGTATGTTCTCCTGGCAGTTGGTGCCGCATTCCTGATATTTTCTCAGGGAAAGGGTACAAAATCTGTTGTTGGTAGGGTTGGTGTCGGTGTGATGTCTCTTTATGGAGTGCTTGGCGGATACGGAACAACCGGATTTTTGTCAGATGTGATGAGCTATTCCAGACTGCTTGCTCTTGGTCTCACCACTTCGATTGTCGGGCTGGCATTTAATTCAATTGCGAAGATGATGGGGCTTTCTGGTTCTGGACTCTTCTTTGCAATCCTGATACTTTTTGTTGGACACCTGTTCAACTTTTTCCTAAATATTGTTGGAAGTTTTGTCCATCCCGCAAGACTTGTTTTCCTGGAATTCTATTCCAGATTTTATGAGAGTGGTGGCGGAAAATACAAGCCTTTTTCAAACAAAAGGCATACAAGAATAAACGTAATCGAGGAGGGTGCATGAAAAAAATTGCAACCCACCCCATGGAGGCAATATGAACGAAGTAATGACAAACCCGACAACATGGATTGTCCTTGGAATTATTGTGAATGTTTTCTTGAGCGGAATGGGTTCTGCTCGTGGATTGAGGACTGCGTCAGTTCAGACAACCGGTGTAATGTCGGAACGTCCTGAGCTTTTTGGAAAGCTCTTTGTGCTGACGGTGCTTCCTGGAACCCAGGGATTTTATGGCTTTATTGCTTCATTCCTTGCCGGTTCTCAAACTCTTATGGCAGGAAATATTCCTTCAATGGGGAATGCTCTTGCTTTAATGTTCCTTTTGATTGGAATGGGCGTGGTATGTTATTTCTCAGCGGTTGACCAGGGAAGAACATCAGCGGCAGCAATCAACATGGTTGCAAAACAGGAACAGACTTTTGGTCAGGCAATCATCATGCCGGCACTTGTTGAGACGTATGCCGTTCTTGGACTCCTGATAACCATAATCCTGATGGGTGTAATCGTATCCTGATATGAGTAAAGAATCGCTTGCAAAGCTCATCCTTGATGAAGCACAGCTGAAGTCGGATGAGATTCTGGTAACAGCTCGCAAAAGAGTTGAAGAGATCAATCGTGAGGGTGATGAGAATATCTCTGAGCAGAATCAAAAACTGAAAAAAGAGTTTGAAAGAAAAAAGAGAATTCTTTTGTCATCAAAATCTGCAAAGATTGATTCCATGAAAAGGGCGAATGATTTGATGGTGATTCATCATACTCTTGAGACCCTTAAGAAACGCTCTGCTGAAATCCTTCTCTCTGATTCAAAAGTTCGAGATTATTTGAGGGATTGGTCAGCAAGATGGAGTGACGGGAAACTACTGGTAGGAATCAGAATTTCTGAATCGCTCCCTGAGATAATAAAAAATGCAAAAGAATCAAATCTGAAGGTGAGTAATCAGGCACCGGATTATGCGATTATTTTTTCAGGTGACGGTTTCAACGAAGTGCTGGATTTGATAGAGACATGCGGGAGGATTGTGGATGATAATGCAGATGAGTTCGTTGCCATCCTCACCGCTTCCTGATCCGGAGGATTTCCGGTACACATCGGCAAGGGTCAAAGTTCTTGAGACCAGGTTGCTTGCTGAATCGGATTTTCTCAGGTTCAGAAACCTGGCACCACAGGCTAGAATCAGTGTGATGCAGGAGACCTTCAGCTGGTTTGATGGGGATCCATCAACATTTTCTGATCAGGCAAATGCACACCTTTACCAGGTAGTTTTTAAGATGGCTGAAGAATGTGGAGCCCCTGACCTTGCAAATTATTTTCAGCTTCCAAGGGCAATGGAGCAGGTACAAGCAATTCTAGAGGGTGCAAGAATTACTGAAGCTCTTGTCCCTATCACCGAAAACTTTTGTAAAACTTCCGAAATATCTGACCTCCCACCAGAATTGAAACCTGTTGCCCAAACCGCAATCAGGTTTTATGAATTGGAGATGTTGGGGAGTGCAAGAAGACACCTCACAAAATCCATGGTTGAAATTTTGATGAATTCCAGATATTCAAAAATTCCATATTTCAAACGAGCTTTGGTCTACTGGATTGATACTTTAGATGTCAGGTTGTTAATTAGTGCAGGACTTCGTGATGGAACATACAGGGGTCTTGATGGTGGAAGTCTGCATTTAAGGAGTGATACCGATTTGGATACCGTGGCACGAAGTCTGGGTATTCACACCGATGATGTTTTTGAAATTGAAAAACGACTTGATGAAAGATTGTTTGAAACAATTGTTTCTTCAAGGTTGTTGCCAACTGGTGCTGAGGTTGTGTTTGGGTATTTTTGGGAGTTGGAACGGGAGTTCAGGAACGCCGCAATGTTGATTGCGGGTGCTGAGGTTGCAATCCCGCCAGAAGAATTAGAAAGTGCCTACAGGAGGACATATGCCTCCTAACCCCACCACAAAAAAAGATAAAAGAACAAAAATGATTGCGTTTGGCAGCTCTCTTCAGGTTTCTCCCTGGGGATATATGGGAGCTGAGATAATTGTTCCAGAAAATGGAAAAACCCGTGAAGAGTTTGAAAAATGTTTGAAGAATAAAGAGATTGCAATCATTCTTGTTTCAGAAAAAATTGCAGAAGAATTGGAAGATGTGATTGGCTCAGCAGGACTTCTTGGACCTGTTGTGCTTGTGATACCATCTGGTTTTAGCGAGGAAGATCCTGCCTGGCGAGCATTAAGAAGGCTTGTAACAGAGGCAGTTGGTGTTGATCTCCTCGGGAAAGAGAAAAGATAATGGGTCGAATTGTTAGAATTTCAGGGCCATTGGTTGAGGCAGATAATTTACCGGAAGCTCGAATGTATGAACTTGTCAGGGTTGGTGATATTGGTTTATTTGGTGAAGTAATTCAGATGAAATCAGGTGTTTGTGGTATTCAAGTTTATGAGGATACCGATGGGTTGAAGCCCGGTGAACCTGTATCTTGTACAGGGCTACCGCTTTCAATCATGATGGGACCTGGTTTGATTGGCTCGATATACGATGGTATCGGAAGACCACTTCCAGTCCTCCAAAAAAAATATGGTGACTACATTGCAAGAGGTGCAATAGAACCAGCACTTGATGAAAAGAAAAAATGGAAGTTCACACCAAGGGAAGATGTTCCAGAAAAAGTCTCACCTGGTGATATTGTCGGCTGGGTTCAAGAAACTGAAGTTGTAAAACATCACATCATGGTTCCAACCGGGATGAGCGGAAAGTTGACCGGGTTGTCTGCTGGTAAATTCAATATCACAGAAACGATTGCGAAGGTTGGAGATAGTGAGCTAAAACTTGCAAACAGATGGGCAGTAAGGCATCCAAGACCAGTTTCAGAGAGGCTCACCCCGTCAAAACCCATGATAACAGGGCAGAGAGTTCTTGATATGTTGTTTCCGATCTCAAGGGGCGGAACCGCATGTGTCCCAGGACCTTTTGGTTCTGGAAAAACTGTAGTTCAGCACCAGCTGGCAAAGTGGGCAGATGCAGACATTATTGTTTATGTCGGTTGTGGTGAACGCGGGAATGAGATGACCGATGTTCTAAATGAATTCCCAGAACTCATCGACCCAAAAACTGGTGCTCCTCTCATGAAGAGAACCGTTTTGATTGCCAACACTTCAAATATGCCAGTTGCAGCAAGAGAAGCGTCAGTTTTCTCTGGCTCTGCAATTGCTCAATACTATCGTGATATGGGTTATAATGTTGCACTCATGGCAGATTCCACCTCCCGTTGGGCAGAAGCGATGCGTGAAATTTCCGGTCGACTTGAAGAGATGCCAGGAGAAGAGGGATTCCCGGCATATCTTGCATCAAGAATTGCATCATTTTATGAACGTGCCGGATATGTGAAATGCCAAGGAACACCTGAGAGAAAAGGTTCTCTGACCATGATTGGTGCAGTATCTCCACCTGGTGGTGATTTATCAGAACCTGTTGTTCAGTCTACCTTGAGGTCTGTGAAAGTTTTTTGGGCGTTGGATTCTCAGCTGGCGTACAAACGCCATTTCCCCTCAATCAACTGGTTGAATTCTTATTCACTTTATGCTGAGGATGTTGGCCCGTACCTTGATGAAAATATTGGTGCAGATTGGACAGCTCTCAGAAAAAAAACCATGGCAATTCTTGATGAGGAATCGAACCTTGAAGAGATTGTGAGATTAGTTGGTCAGGATGCACTCTCTCCGGGGCAGAAACTCACGCTTGAATTTGCACGGTCGGTTCGAGAAGATTTCCTCCAGCAAAACGCATTTGATCCAGAGGACACCTACTCTACCCCTGAAAAGCAGTTGAATCTTTTGAGGTGTATCGCGAGACTCTACAAGGGTGCTGAATCTGTGGTTGAAGATGACGATGATTTCAAAATTTTCATGAATCTTCCAATCCATGAAGAGATTGCATCAGCAAAGTTTGCAGGTGAACCTTCTGAAAAATATTTCAAGGAATTGCTTGAAAAAATTGACAAGGCACTTGACAGCATTGGGGGTTCAAGATGAGAGAATATCTGACCACAAGAGAGATTGTTGGCCCGCTTCTGTTGGTGACAGACTGTGGTGATGTTCCATACGCTGAGGTTGCAAAGATCACACTTCCATCTGGTGAGGTTCGTCATGCCCAGGTGCTTGAAACTTCACACAACCTTGTACTGCTTCAGGTTTTTGAGGGAACATCAGACATCAACCCCGGAAAAACAAAGATTCAATTCACAGGAAAGCCACTTGAAATTGGTCTCACACCAGACATGGTTGGAAGGGTGTTTGACGGACTTGGGAGACCGCAGGATAAATTGCCTGCACCAATCCCCAAAAAGCGTGTTTCAATCAACGGCATCCCTTTGAATCCAGTTTCAAGAGCATATCCAAATGAATATATCAATACAGGAATCTCCGCAATCGATGGCTTGAACTCGCTTGTTCGAGGTCAAAAACTCCCAATATTTTCTGGAGCAGGACTTCCCCATGCCAGGATTGCCGCACAGATTGCAAGGCAAGCAAGCATCAGAGGTGGAGACCAGTTTTCGGTTGTGTTTGCCGCACTTGGTGTAACATTTGAAGAGGCGGATTTTTTCCAGAGAAGTTTTAGAGAAACTGGAGCTGACTCTCGTGCTGTCATGTTTATAAACCTTGCGTCAGACCCGGTTATCGAACGAATCGCAATCCCAAGAATGGCTCTAACCACCGCCGAATATCTTGCATTTGAGTTGGGTCATCATGTGCTTGTCATCATGACAGACATGACAAACTACTGCGAGGCACTTCGAGAAATCGGAGCTGCCAGGAGAGAGATTCCCGGTCGAAGGGGCTATCCCGGATACATGTACACCGACCTTGCATCCCTCTACGAGCGAGCTGGTCGAATCGAAGGCAAGGATGGGTCAATCACCCAGATGCCCATACTTACGATGCCAGACGACGACAAAACCCACCCGATTCCAGATTTGACAGGCTACATCACAGAGGGTCAGATAATCCTTTCCCGTTCACTTGAACGTTCAGGAGTTTATCCACCGATTGATGTTTTGCCCTCACTTTCAAGGCTTCGAGACAAGGGAATTGGCGAAGGAAAAACCAGAGAAGACCATGCCAGCCTTTCTTCCCAGCTGTTTGCATCATACGCAAGAGGAAGGGATGCAAGAGAGCTTGCTGTAATCCTTGGTGAATCCGCACTCTCTGAGGTTGATATTGCTCATGTTAGATTTGCAACAGAGTTTGAAAAAAGATTTGTTGCACAAAAAGAATCGGATAACAGGAGCATAGTTGACACTCTGACAATCGGTTGGGATATTTTGAAACTCCTTCCAAAAGGTCAGCTGAAACGCATCAAATCCGATATGCTTGAAAAATACATGAAGGTGGATTAAGTGTCTCTGAATCTGCCGGCAAACAGGATGGAGCTCTTCAAACGGAAGCGTTTGCATGCTCAGGCGAGCAAGGGCTTGAAGCTGTTGAAGGACAAACTTGAAGCGGTGATGGCTGAGTTTTTGGTGATTGCCAGAGACTACAAGGATGAAAAACAGAAGTTCACATCCGAGCTTCTCCTTGCTCAGGCTCGGTTTGCTCTTGCCTCTGCCGGGATGCCATTTCTTGAATTTGGCGGACTGACCAAGACCAGTTGCCTGAGGGTCAAACGTGGAGAAAAACGTGTGATGACCCTGGTGCTTCCCAAGCTTGAACTGGACAGATTTGAACCTGACACTGCCCTCCCACCTCAAACTGCAACCGCAGGAGCCATGCGTGCTTTGACCAGCTACAAAAAACTTGTCCCAAGGGTAATCAAGGTTGCAGAGCTGGAAACCAGCATGAGGGAACTTGCACTGGAAATCCAGCGAACAAGAAGACGAGTGAACGCCCTCGAACACGTGATGGTTCCCCGCCTTGAAGGTGAAGTCAAATCCATCCAAGGAAAACTCGACGAAGCAGAACGTGCAAACCTCTCCAGACTTCAGCGTGTGAAAGATATTTTGAAGAAAAAAGAGGTAGTTTATTAATACTTATTCTGAAGATGATCCATCAATTGAACAAAGGAAGACGTGGTCATACGGAATAAGAGAGTACAAGAAATATCTTGAGATTTTACGGACTATTATCAAAGGAGTTGGTGATGAGGTTTCAAATTGGATTTGAGCAGATGGCAGTGTATATGATGAATCAGATAATGATACTAGGAGCCCAGTAAATGAGAGCAAAAGCAATAGTATATTGTGAAAATCAATTCGGGAAGATGGATGGGAAGATAGCAAATGGACTTGCCAGGTACTCGAAGAAATATGAAATAGTCGGTATTATTGACAGCTCAAAATCAGGTATGGACGCAGGGGAATATCTCGATGAAATAAAAAACGGGATACCGATATTCCATGACCTAGATGATGCTATCGAGAAGTTAGAGGATCTTCCGGAATATTTCATATATGGTGTTGCACCCCTTGAGGCATTTCTTACAAAGGAACAGAGGAAGATAGTGTTCAAGGCCATAGAAAAGGGGATGGATATAGTGAACGGTCTTCATGAGTTCTTTACCGAGGATGAAGAATTTATGCGAAGAGCAAAGGAATATAGTGTCAAAATATACGACATTAGAAAGCCCTCTGCAAAAAAGGATCTCCATCTCTTCTCCGGTCGCATTCTCAAAGTCAATATACCAATAATAGCCGTACTCGGCACAGATAGCGCAGTTGGAAAAAGAACCACTTCCTTACTGCTTACGGAAGCATTGAAAAAAGAAGGCTTGAATGTTGCGTTTGTGGCAACTGGTCAGACAGGATTGATTCAAGGCGCAAAGTATGGCGTTGCAATAGATGCTATTGTCGAGGAATATATGACAGGGGAGATAGAAAATGCGGTAATGGAAGCATATGATATGGAACATCCGGACATAATCATAGTTGAAGGTCAGGGTGCATTGAGTCATCCCGCATACCTTAGTTCATGTGCCATTATACGAGGTGCGAGACCACGGGCAATAATAATTCAGCACCCTCCGAAAAGAAAGAACATCGGAGATTTCCCCTATCTACCAATGCCAACCCTGGAAAGCGAGATAGAGCTATTAGAGGTATTTTCAAGATCGAAGGTAATAGCCATAACACTCAATCATGAAGATATGACGGGAGAGGAGCTCAAAGAGACCATAATAGAGTATGAAGAGAGGTTTCAACTTCCAACAACGGATGTCTTGAAGTATGGATGCGAAAAGCTTGTCAAAAGGATCTTTCAGGTCTTTCCTGAACTGTCCTGTACGAGGTGCGATCCGGTGATTATGCGAATAGAGAAATAAAATAACTTGCTCTAGAAATCCAGCGAACAAGGAGACGAGTGAATGCCCTCGAGCACGTGATGGTTCCCCGCCTTGAAGGTGAAGTCAAATCCATCCAGGGAAAACTTGACGAAGCAGAACGTGCAAACCTCTCCCGCCTCCAGCGTGTAAAAGATATTTTGAAGAAAAAAGAAACACCTACTCAAACATAATCACTAAAAATTACTTCAAACATTTCTTCAGATTTGGTGTCAGAGTTGATACGAAGGGGGAATGATGAAACAGAAAATAATCGTAGCGACTTTTCAGAATGAGAGAACTAAGTATTTTTTGTTTTCCTCCTTATTCATCATTACTTCGGTGTCATTGAGTACAGCAGCAGGCATCCTTGGTTTAAAATTCGATCCAAAATATTTTGTCTTAATCCTTATTTTTGGATTGATAACTTTAGTTGGAATCCCTGCTCTGCTGTCGAGTTTAATACATCCCAAATTGAATACAAAGATTGTTCTTGATTTTGCTGATGGAAAGCCAGTAATTACTTCAGAGTGCTTTATAATCAAAACTGTTTACAAAACACCATTTGAGTATGACGCTACAATTGTACCACTTTTGTCCGGACAGAATGTTGCCATGTATTTCAAGTTGTCAATATTTGGGAAGGGTGGAAGATCGCTATCTTTACATGAACAAATGATAAATGGATCAATGAGAATTAAGGGAATTGAGATAGAGCCTTCAAGCGATATTCCATATGGTGGTGTTCTTGAAAATGTATGTTCGCCATATCCAGGGAATGTTTGGGAAATATTCCAGGCACTTGAAAATTATCCCAGAGGACAGAAAAATACAAAGCTACGATTGAAAAGTGACGAAGAGTTTATTGATGAATCACCTTTTCAAAATTCCAAAAATTGGGTATAACACGAATAACAAAGAGGGGGAACGATGAAAAAAATCGAAGGTAAGCTTAATGATGATCCATCAAGAAATATTTTATTATTTATCTCATTACCAATTTCAATTCTGATTTTTTTGATAATACGTTTCGGTATATATTTATATCCACTAGAAAGTTTTGGTTCATTTGGATATTATTTGTTAGCTCTAGGCGTTCCATTTCTTTTATTGTTACTTTCAAAAACATTTATGAAAACAAATTTATCCTTAGAGTTATCAGATAATAAATTAGCACTCACAATAAAAAGTGTATTCTCAAAAAAACAACTCATGTATCCATTTATATATGATGCTGTTCTTGTACCAATACAGGTCGGTTATACAACTTATATTCATCTCAAACTTACAATATTTTCAAATCATAATAGCAATTCTTTTACGTTTTATGAAAAAATACCTATGGGTGTTAAAGTTGAAGGTATTGAGCTTGAAATAAAAAGCAAACAACCCATCTTAGGAATAGTTCATAACCAAAAACCATACCCAAGTGTTGTTTGGGAGATATATCAAGCTCTTGAGAAGTATTCTGGGAAAGCGGACACTAGAAAAGAGAGTGTCAATTCACCATTCGTTTGATAAGCAAAGACCAGACATGTTGACTCATACCCCAAAAGAGTAGGGACAATCCTAGGATTGTCCCTACTCAAATCCTAATTATAAATGTGAATATTCTTCTAGTATTTGATAACTCTGGGAAGCTTCTTTGCCTGTGCGACCCAGTCTTTGACCTGTTTTTCCACGGGAAGTTTTCTGACAAGTTTTTTCTTGTTGTTGACCTCTTCCATCTTTTTGGTCAGGTTTTCAATATTTCTCTGAGCAAGCTCTGGAACGGTGTCCACACCAGCTTCTTCGAGGAGATCAGCGTATTCCTGCCCGACACCCTTGATTCTGAAAAGATCAACGTGGTTCACCCATTCGAGAACGAGTTTGTCGCTGACACCGCTCTTTTCGGCGATCTCTTTTCTGCCCTTGGGAGTTGAGCCCATCTTCAACAGGGCATCAGTTGTGTTGACTTCAGCTTTTCTCAGTTTGTCAGCGTATTTTTCTCCGATTCCTTCAACGTATTCCAGCTTTGCCATTATTTGCCTCCTGATTGGTACTCAGAAAATAACCCTGTTGCCTATGAATCCAGAGGTCAATAGGTTATTTTCTGGTAATCATTCCTAGTTGAGAAAATTGTAACACAAAATGTCGTATATGCAAATCTACCAGGAAGCCAGGTATTTCCTCTGTTTTTCGGTAAGGGTATCAATCTTGATTCCGTGGGATGCAAGTTTTAAGGTTGCTACTCTTTGGTCAATATCCTCAGGAACACAGTAAACTTTGTTGGTCATATCCTTACCGTTTTCGAGTCCATGAAGAAGTGAAAGAACCTGAAGAGCAAAGGACAAATCCATGATTTCAGCGGGATGACCATCACCGCAAGCAAGGTTTACAAGCCTGCCCTCACCAAGCACGTTCAGTTTTTTCCCGGAAGGAAGTGTGTATTCTGTGATGTTTGCTCGTGCAGTTCTTTTTGAAGTTGCCATTTCCTGGAGTTCGGACATTGCGACTTCAACATCAAAATGTCCTGCGTTTGAGAGGATTGCCCCATCCTTTATAAGTTCAAAATGTCTTGTATCAATCACGTTTGTATCACCGGTTGCGGTTATGAAAATATCTCCAAGAGGGGCGGCATCTGCCATTGGTTTTACCCTGAATCCGTCAAAGTGTGCTTCCATCGCACGAATTGGGTTGACTTCAGTCACGATAACTCTTGCACCAAGACCCCTAGCTCTCATTGCCAGACCCCTACCAACCCAGCCGTAGCCACCGATAACGACGGTTTTTCCACAGACTGTTAGGTTGGTTGTCCGCATGATTCCGTCCCAGGAGGATTGACCAGTTCCGTAACGGTTGTCGAAGAGATATTTGGACTGAGCATCGTTCACAGCAATCACAGGGCATGGGAGTTTGTCGCTGTTTGCGAGGGCTTTCATGCGGGTTACCCCAGATGTTGTCTCCTCGGTGGCACAAATTACATTGTATTTGTCGGGGTTTTCTGACATGGTGGCAACCAGGTCAGCCCCATCGTCAAGCACGAGTTTTGGATTTATTGCAAGCGTTGATTTGATATTCTCAAGGTGGTCAGAATCGCTCTCACCGTGGTGTGCAAACACAGCAATTCCAGATTCTGCCAATGCCGCTGAAACATCATCCTGAGTTGAGAGAGGGTTTGAACCACAGATGGCAACCGAGGCTCCGCATCCTGCCAGAACCTGTGCCATGTACGCAGTTTTTGCCTCAAGGTGGATTGACATTGAAACTGAAACTCCGTCAAACTTTCTGGCAAGTTCGTCACCAAGTCCTGTCAGAACCGGCATTCTATTTTTTATCCAGGAAATCTTCTGATGTCCGGTCGGTGCCAGTGTCTTGTCTTTTATTCTGCTCATTGTTTTTTGACCTCTTTTCAATGCTTGGATAAATATTATCACACAGAATCAACTTGTAAATATTGAAATTACGATTCATTGGAATTAGAAATATTTTTCTAATGATTATCGTCTCCCCCTTTTTTTGTCATTCCGTGCTTGACATTGAGCCTGCCCCTGCGGAAACAGGGGGAAGCCAGAAGTTTTCATATGTGTAAATAAGTTTGAGTCTCCGTATTCTTGGATTCTGAATCAAGTTCAGAATGACGGGGGTGTGTGGGGATAGAACCCTAGGGAACGCAGATCTGCGTTCCCTACAAACTGGAGTACAATTTCCTGGTGGTCAGAATAGTTCCTACAGAAATGAGAGAAAACATAAATCGTTGTATTAAGGTATCCAGTGTGTTATGTTCTACTCCATGAAAAGATTCAGATTAACAGGACTTCTGATATTTGCTGGAGTGTTTGTATTGGTGATTGGCTTGCAGGAACTTGGCTGGATACCAAATATTTCGATGCCAAGTGCATCATCCTGGATATTTCTTGCATTAAATCTTGTGGTGCCGGCGGGTGTGATGATACTTTCCTGGTGGCTTATGAAGATTGAAATTGGAATTGGCACCAGTGTAATATTTATTGCGTACACAATTTTTGTACTGTTCCAGCTCGGTGTTTTGTCTGGGAATTGGGCTGGGATATATGGGTTTCCTCTGTTGCTGACAGTAGGTTGTGGAATTTTATTGTATGCCTCCAGGAAAGTTTTGATGCAGGATTATGGACTGTGGTTGTACGGTGGATTTCTGGGTGTGATCATATTTGCATTGATAGCCCCATCGATTTTTACAACCTCGAAGTATGCAATTGTTGCACTTATTCCGGGGTTAATAACAATCCCCGTCGCATTTATGCTCGTTTCAAAAAAAGGCGGATTGCTGGCTGTTTCTGCGTTAATGATAGCCCTGTCTTTCACATTGAGAATCGCTCCGGACTGGATTCGTTGGCTGTCAGAATTTATTGAAGTTGGAGGATTTATAGTTCTTGGAATATTTCTTGCCGGGAGGTTCTGGGCTAATCGGAGAGAGTTACCCGAAGATAAAAAATCTGAGGGTTAAAGGCAGGTCTGAGTCGATATATCGTAAGTATTTTTTCGGTGTCATCTCCCCAGATTCTTCTCACATGCAGTTTTATCTTTGGCAATTCTGAAGTATTGATCCAGGTGAACCAACCGTTTGACGGTTGCCTGACGATGAGAATTTCATTGTTGTCAAATGATTTGCAGATCATTTGACCTGTGAAAATATTTCCTGAGCTCTTCAGGATAAGCGAGTCTGGTAAAAAACTTTTGGGCGAGATATGCTGAACGTTTATTATTCTTACCTCTGACGGAAAGTTTTTGAGCTGAATGGATAATTCGTTTTCACGGAAAATCACTTCTTTTGATTCTTCTATGACAGTACACAGAACAGTTGAAGTCCCCTGTCCGGAGGTTGGAGCGACAGATAGCCAACCAGGAATATTTTTGACTTCCCACGATACATTCGGCAGAACATCAATTGTAATTGTTGGTGCCTTGTACATGGTCTCAGGCGGACCAATCTGGACTACTTCCGGTGAAACAAAAAAGTGGTCGGTCGGGTTCGGGAGAAGTTTCACCAGTATCTCTTTTTCGATTGTTTCCAACCCTGGGAATGTTAGTGTAATGCTACCTTCATCAACATCATTTGTCAGTCCGTTATGGAAAAGAGTAACTTTGATTTTGCCCTTGCCCTTACCTTGTTTTGGTTCAAAGTCTATCCAGGATTTGTTTGGGGTGGCTTCCCAATAAAATATTTTTTCATCGGCTAAGGGGGTTATTTCGATAAATTTTTCGTTTTCATCAATCCCAGGAATGAATGAAATTTCAGTTGTTGATATTTCAAACGATGGTTTTGCTGGAAGTTTGCCAATTTTAACAACCTCTGATTTTATCGTGCCACTTGCCTTTCTGTTTTTGGAATTTGCTCGCACGGGGAGTGAAAAAGAATTTGGGTTGGTGAACGAACTGGAACTCATCCCAACGGTGGCAACACCTGGTGGTGTGAGGAAATTTGGAACGACAGCAACACGACCGCTGACGTGTTCGGCGGGCTCTGTGAACCTGATTCTTCCGCAGATATTTTTGTCAGGGCAGGTAAGAAGGATTGTGAAAACTCCGGAGCCTCCTGGGTGAAATATTCTTTTTTCGGGAAAAACTCTCATATCGAAGTTGATTGGTTTTTCCTTTTCGACGGATATGTGGACTTTTTTTGTACCCAGTTCAGATTTGAAAATCAAGTCTGATTCGTCCTTTGCATGGGATAGATCGCCCAGTGGATAGATGGCTAAATATCCTGGGCCAACACCCGATTTTTCACCACCAAATCCTGGAGGATACTCAATATCCCAGCTTATTTCTTCTGGGCATTCAACAGTGAGTGTTACACTCTTCGGAGTAACACGTTTTGATTTTACTTCAAATGTGATGTCATCTGGCTTTACGTTGAAGTCTGTAGCAGGTGTAACCATGAGTAACACTGAACATATTAGGGCAATCGTTGTTTTCATCCATCACCTCTCACCTATCATGGTAGCACATATTTAGAAATAATTAAATTGAATGTATTTGACAGAGCCTGCTCAAATAAATAAAATCGGTTTCTAATGAAAGGCATATATGTCTGTCCAAATTGTGGGTCATTTGTGAATCTTGACGATGAGTTGTGTCAGGAATGCGATGAGGACATCACTCTATTCAACGAGGAAGAGCTTGAATCCAATTTTGTGCCTGTCGTGATTTACACATCAGAGTCGTTGGGTGATGCACAGGCTCTTGTTGAATTTCTTCATGATAATGATATTACGTCAACCTATATTGATTTTGATTCTCCCGCTCGTGAACTTCTGAAAGACACTGCAAGCGACAGTGTTCTTGTTGTTGTTTTAAAACAAAATGTAGTAAAAGCTGAAGAGATGGTTGAAGAATATTTAGCCTATATTTCTGATTCAAATGATGAAGAAAAAGAGTGGTCGGACGAGGATGAGTTTGATGTTGAAGATGATGAGGAACTCACTGATGATGTTGGTTCCAATCATATAGCCTGACCCCAAAAATATTCCTTAAAATATTTGAAATCAGGCTACTGTTACCAAATTGATTTACCCGTTTATTTTTCTTTGTGGCAGTTTTCTTGATCCTTGCCATGGTCGTCGTGATTGCAGGATACATTGGTCTCGTTTGCTCCAGCCGTCCATGCCGAGACGCATTCACTCACAGAGAAACCGTTGGCACGGTAAACGTTGATCCCCATTTGGTCACAGGCTATCTTTGGTCTTCCGCCGATGCCCTTTACCAGCAGAACTTCAACGTCTCTTACCTTCAACAGATTTACCACATCTCCACATCCACCCTCGTGTTTGTTTTCAATAAACCCAATATTATTTTCTGAATTGTCGTTTATTGAAACGATTGCAAAGTAGGGTGCGTGTCCAAAATGTGCTGATACCTCAGGATTTCCAACATTTTCCAAGACTGGTAATGCGATGATTTTTTTCATTACTGACTCCTTTTTCTTGTTCTTGCTCACAACCCATGGAACGTCGATGATTTCGATTTGATGTCTGTCAACCAGAGCGACCGCAATCTTTCGCATACAAGACTTGAGAATGCGACCGTACGTAGCTCTGGAGACACCCATTTGTGTGGCTGAATCAATCTGGTGCAGTGATTCAATCGAATTCAATCTGAGTGCTTCAAGTTCGTCAGAATAGATTTTGACTGTACCTCTGGTCTCTTTTTCGCAACATTCTTTGTCGTTGTCCACGAATCTACAGTTTTTTGGTCGAGACATCCTGTTCCTTTGTTATGAGCATATGACCATAATACTTCACAGAGAGTGATTGTCAAGTACTGTGGAGGCCACCTTTAATTCCTGGATTTGGCAGATGATGATGGACATCTTCAAGTGGCATTTCCTCACGTTTCCCGTTAAGCCAACTGTTCAGAGCTTGATTTACCGACAAGCCAAAAGCACGAAAAATAGTAATGTCGAACTTGTTCAACACTATCGTCAATCTTTCAGCGAGTGCGTTTGTGATGATGGTATCAACCCCCTCTTTCCTTAGGTTGATTGCCAGCTCGCCACAAGTTAGGTGTGGGAATTCTTTGAATTGTACCGAGGTCACCACATTTTCACTCACGTCAACGAGAGCCATGTACTTTGCTTTTCCGAAGTGGCTGGAGAGAAAAGCATTTGGTTGTTTTCCCGATGATGGTATTGCTATTCTCATCTTGTCAAATGGAAATAAGTGGTGAGGTCGGAATATTTGAATTTGATGTCCCATCCACACTTGTTTGCTCTATCCTCCCAGGTAGTTTCAAACAGAGCCAGGTATGTTCTTTCATTTATCTGAGTTTTTATTTTTTTGTTCTGCTCGTAGATGGCGAGGTGTTTGCATCTGGCAAGTTCTATCTCCACTTCGTTCTCTTCAAATTTCTTCAGGATTGTTGTTTCACCAAGTAGCTGTGAATGAAACCAGCATTTGTAGTAGATAAATGCTTTATGTATCGGGAGAAACGGGAGCATCTCTAAAACATTTTCTCTGAATTCATCTCCGTCTGCAAACCATTCAATGGCAAATTGACTTCCTTTTATTTCTTTGAGAGTTGTAAAGAGGTCGATTCTCATCTCGGTTTCGATGTTCTCTCGTTTCCAGCGAAGATCCTGGATTGGAAATTTTGGAAAAGTACAGGTTGGTAATAATCCAATTTTGTCGATTCTTGTTTGAACTGGAACGGTTGAAATGAATCCCCACTCGTTGTCCTCATCTTTTTCAAACTGGACACATATCTGGTCATCTTTATCCGTGAGTTTGGGCATGAAGCAGAGTCTTCCTTCGTGTTCATGCCACTCTGGTAAACCACTCAACTCAGAATCATCAATTTCTTCAATGAGAATTGACAGAGCAAACGGATTCAGGTTTGTTGACTTGAGTACCGATTGTGATGAGTTGACAAAATCTCTCCAAATCTGTTCGATTGTAGTTTCTTGCATACTGTGATGATAATACAACCTTCAAAACTCTCAAGTGTTTTTAATGGCGGGTGTTTACTTTTTTCGTTTTGATGTAATCTGACCAAGGAATGATCTTCCGACTACAGGTGATACATCAAAATATTCACAGATTGTTGCACCAATATCAACCACTTCAATATTTTCTAATTTGTGACCCTGATAACCCTTCATGTAACCAAGGACGAATGTCTTTTCTCTTGTGTGGTCGGTGTGAGACATGAAGGTTGGATCGTTGCCGTGATCAGATGTTACAAGGAGAAGATCATTGTTGCCAAGGGAGAGGATGAGACTGCTCCAGGCATCATCTAGTTTTTTCAGTTCATTTGCGTAACCCTGTTTGTCACGCCTGTGTCCATATTTGCTGTCGAAATCACCGAGATTCAAAAAAATTAAACCACCCTTTAGTTTTCGATACATCATTGCAGACAGCATGCTCTCTTCAAGATTAACCGGTTTATCTGTTCTGTTGCAACAATCACTAAAAAAATCAGCAGTTCTGCCAATGCATGTGACTGAATGTTCAGAGTTAGTTATCTCAAAAAGATTGTTGGGTCTTGGTATCTGGAGCGGGAAATCTTTCCGTCTGTTTGTCCTTGTGAATTCACCGGGCTGACCGTTGAATGGTCTGGCAATAATTCTGGCTACAGCTGAATCTCCTGTCATCATTTGACGGGCGATATGGCAGATTTCGTATAACTCTTTTACGGGGATAATATCTTCATGTGCAGCAATCTGCATCACGGAATCAGCGGATGTGTATATGATTGGGAAGCCGGTGTCCATATGTTTCTCACCGAGCTTGTCTATTATCTCAGTTCCTGATGCTGGTTTGCCGTAAAGAACAGAACGACCGATTTTTGATGAGAGTTCGTCCAGTGTCTCTTGCGAAAATCCATCGGGGAACGTGGGCATCTTTTTTTCGGTTACAACTCCCATCATCTCCCAATGACCTTCAACCGAAGATTTCCCCTTAGATTTGGGTATCAGTTTTGTCCAGCTGGCGTTTGGCAAGCCCTCTTTTCCGAGTAATTTGTAGAAACCAAAACGTTCCAAATTTCTCAGCTCAAGAGAACCATTGTCGGTTACATGCTCAAAAGTTGATGCACCACTATCGCCGTAAGAGGCAGCATCATCCATCTCGCCAACTCCAAGACTATCGACAACTATAAGAATACAGCTCTTTTTCACAGTACACATGATATGTTCAATAAATTTCCAAACAAGTATGAGAATAGTTAATGTTTTGTATTATTTGTAAGATATAAAATTCTAATAACATGAATTTCTTGACGATTTCAGGATGAATATCTGACTATCCTGATTATCTGCATTATCAAACTTGTATTGACTCGTTTGAAATATTTCAAGATAAAAATTTGATTAAACCATTTTTTTGTGTTATAGTATCTTCTATGATGAGAAAAGTAATAACCATGCTAATTGTAACTGTTATGTTCCTCTCCGGTATTGTGCTTGCGATTGAGGAAAATAATGAGGATTGGCTCATGTTTAATCATGATCCAGCTCGTACGGGGTACACTACAAATGAAGCTGCACCACCATTCCTAACAAGGATAGCATACCATGCAACCGATTCTGTTCGTTCCTCTATTGCGATAACAGATAGATATGCAGTCGTTGGTTCACATGACAATAATATCTATTGTTATGATACCAGATCATTTAGAATCAGATGGAAATTATTAACCGGTGATGATGTTCAGAGTTCTCCTTCCATCTTTGGTGATGTTGTTGTTTGTGGTAGCGATGATGGAAATCTCTATTGTGTTAATCTGAAACAATCAAAGACTGAACTTGATTCAAGTGATACGGTATGGACATTTGAAACTGGTGACAAGATACGTTCGTCGCCATTGATTGTAAACAACAGGGTGTACGTTGGATCATATGACATGCGATTATATTGTATTGATTTGTTCACAGGCAAACAATTGTGGGCTCGCAATCTCGGTGGCTCTATCGAAGCATCCCCAACATATTATGCTGAAAAAGATTTAATAATTATTGGCACAAAACCCAGCGGAATGTATGCCTTCAAAGCGGACACCGGGCAGCCTGCATGGAATGAACCATTTGCAACAGAAGCACCGGTATTTTGCTCAGCTTCAATCAAGGATGGAAGAATATTTTTTGGTGATGATGATGGTAACATCTACTGCTTAGATGCGGATGATGGCACAGAAATTTGGCGGGAAAAATTTGGAGCTCATATCTGGGCAACACCAGCTCTTGTTGAAAATATGGTAATAGTTTGTACTTACAATGGTGTGAAATGTTTCTATCAGGATGATGGATCAGAGGTCTGGTCATTCCCGGCAAGCGACAATTGGATTTATTCGTCACCGGCAATTGGTGGTGATAGTGTATTCTTTGGTTCAGATGACCATCATCTCTACTGCCTAAAGTGGAGAACCGGTGAGCTGGTTTGGAAGGGCGATCTGGGTGATATTGTTCAAGCATCCCCTGTTATTTTTGATGATGCTGTTTACATCGGAACGTGGGGCGGGACTGTTCAAGTTTTTCATCCTGGTCCAGTGCTTGGCGTGAAACCATCTGAGGTTGACTTCGGTGTTGTTGAACTTGGGACAACCCCCACAAGAGACATCACAATTATGAACGTCAGAAATGATGAATTTGAATCTGAGCTTGATGGTGAACTCTCCTGTGAAGACAAACATCTTTCCCTCAACCCCACAGATTTTATGGGTATAAGCAATAGTAGTGAAAGAAGAATAAGAATAAAACTGGATCCCTCTGGAATGGAATACGGAAATCATCAGGCATTAATCAAGGTGACAAGTAACGGTGGTGATGCAAATATTATTGTCAGATGGAAGGTTATCACACCGGCTCCCGCATGTATGACTGTCAACCCAACGGAAATTGACTTTGGTTACGTTGAAAGAGGAGGAGAAAAAAGCCAAATTATTCAACTCAGTTTTGATACTGACACCGAGGTATCTGGAATGGTGATGGGTGAAGACAGATGGATTGATGTTGAGCCAATCACATTTACTTCAGTCGGGAAGAGGGCAATGCTGAAAATTACGGTCAATGCCTCCAGAGTTCCTGCTGGAACCGAGGCAATGGGTAGATTGATGATCTCCACCCAAAATGAAGTTTGCCAACAGGTATCAGTTGGAGTGAAGATTGCAACCGAACCAAAAATTGAGATAACAATGACAATCGGTGATCCCATTGCATTTGTAAACTATCGCCCGGTTGAGTTGGATGTTGCACCATACATATCGGACAAGGGTCGAACGCTTGTACCGCTCAGGTTTGTTTCTGAAACCTTTGGGGCAAAGGTGCAGTGGGTTGGCGAAGAAAAGAAAATTATTATCGAAAGATTTGACAAAACCATCATCATGTGGGTCGGCAAAACTGAGTATGAGGTGGATGGGATACTTCGTTCACTCGACACTCCCCCTGAGATTACAAACGGAAGAACAATGGTTCCTTTCAGGGCAATTGCAGAAGCGATTGGTGCGGATGTATCCTGGGACGGAGAGACAAGAACTGTACGAATGATTTTCATGCCATAAAAAAATAACTCATTACATAAAAAAATTGAAACTTAAGAGGGTGATAGGTATCACCCTCTTTTTGTTTATCTAAAAAAATATATTCTGTCACTTTCATATATGATGAAACTTGTTATACTTGTGCATGCGAGGTGAGCATGAGTATACATTGGCTGGGAAGAGCAGAACTAAAGTACAATCAGACGGCGGAAACGTTGGTTATTCGTATTGCAGTCCGCTACTACAGGGAACAGAAGACCCTCTTTGGTGATGTAGATTCAGTTTCTCTGAAGATAAATCTTCCAGATGGTGTAAACATCCAGGGAGTCAGCAGAATCACAATTGGCTCTTTGAACAATCTAAAAAAACTCTATGTTGGATGTGGTTTTGCACAGGCAGTTGACCTTGCTGAAAACAGTAGTGATTTTATGACGTATGAGATAAAAAATAATGATTGTGTTGTGAATTTTTCAAATATTATTTTCAACCGAAGGTTCATGCCGTCAGATGGTCTCGCAGAGATTGTTGTTCTCATTCCGCTGGATTCAGAGTCAGATAATGGTGATATAAAATCTGGCAAGTGTTCTCTTGTGGTTGGTGACAACAAAAATAGTAGTCTAGCAGAAGATGAGATTATCATACGATTTGGAAGAAGAATTATTGGACAGGTGAAGGCTGCAAAAAAGGCACTAAACTCTAGAATAAATGAAATGATGTCGCGACCAAATCTGCTTGTCCCACCGACTCATTCACCCAAAGAGCTTGATATTGGCTCAAATGAAATGAAACTCGATAGTGTCCATCATTTCAAAAAAATAAATCAGGAAGAAGTCTTAAGTAAGCGGATGAGAGTTTTGATTGAGGATGAAGAGGGTTCTGGCAAGAGTGCCTTTCTTCGACAGATTGCAAACTTGGCATCTGATAAAAATATGCCCGTTGCGTACGTGGACTGTTTGTTTCTCTCAAATGAAATCCAAAATACTTCGATGACTATCCCAGAGCTTGCAATGGTATGGCTGACAGAAATTGCGGGATATTCAATTGTGCCTGAGGGGTTTTATGATATTTCAATTGGAAGGGGCGAGGCTTTAATTATTATTGAAGGTGTTGATATTTTATCATCAGTTGCAATGAAAAGACTTCTAGCAAATGCAGAATCGCTTGCGTCGTCTACCACCTGCCCGATAATAATTTCTTCAAGACCGCTACCCACTGGGACCGATTTATTAAGGATAGAAAGATTTCCCTACAGAAGAGGAATCACGAGATTGACGGTTGATGACCAGATGGAGTTTGCTGGTTCATGGTTTTCAACATTTCCAGCGGACAGGCGATCGCCAAAGAGAATGTTGAGTGATTTCAAACATCTGACCGTTGACCCCCTGGTGCGTGACCAGTTAACAACATTATCCGGAATAAACAAAATTTGTCTTCTCATGTCGCAACGAGAAGAAATCTCTGATGACACAGCGGACAGATTCGAGAAAGTTCTTCTGTCGTCCCTAAAATCACTCTCAGATATACTCCCCGATAGACTTCGAAAAGGACTCAAGGACAGAAGATTAGTTTCTGACCTGACGATGAGTACTGCTGTATATGAATTATTCCCTGCACTATCTGCCACGGTGTACAATGCACTTTTGTATGGGGAATCCCTGTCAAGAGACAATGTTATTGCTGCACTTGCAGAACATTATGTCGCTGATGGTGAGAGGGGTGTTTCTCAGGCTAGAGATACCGCCTGCGATATGATAAATATCTGCGGTCCTTCGGGGTTGGGTGTGATAAGTTTTGAAGGAGGAAGAATACTTCCTGTGAATCGCTTGTTGATTGAGCATTTTGCCTCGTATGATCGTGCGATCGGATTTCACCTGGCAGATCATTGGAGCAAAAGAACAGCAAATGATGGGGTTGTCTACCCCGGGTCGTGGTCTATTCAACTAAAAACCTTTCACAGATTGCTCCAGAGAAGAAGACCAAAAATGGGTTTTGATCTGCTCATGTCCCTTGCTGATCAATTACACGAAAATCCAAACTCTGCCAGAATTAGTGCAATGATATTTGGGAAAGCAATATCTGAGGCGGGTTATCTTCTCTCGTCAAACGAGTTGAAAGATGAACTGTTCACACATTTTTCTTCAGAACTCCACCTGGTACTTTCTAAAAATCAAAACTCTTATATGAGTTTGCAGTGGACTCCATGGGAGGGTTCTACAAAACAATCAGCAAAAATTGTTTGGAACGCCTGTGAAAAGAAGGACAGTTTTAGAAAACTTAATCTGGCTTTGGAAATATCTGAACTCACAGGCAATGTGACTTCGGATATTTATATTCAATACCTTGGCTTGATGGATGAAGTGAAGCAGGGGTCAGCAACTCCACTGCCCATGTCGATACAAGCAAAGCCGGATGCTTCTGGAAAATCTCTTGAGTATATCTTGCGACTTGGTGGTGGATGGCTTTTGAATCATCAAGTTTCAACTGGTTTTGATAGAATTTGGGCAATGCCCCTTGCATATCTTTCCGGAACTGGAACTTTAATTTGGGAATACACGGGCTTAAAAATTAAGTCAATCATTGAATGGGCTGAGAAAATGAATGTTGATCCATGGGGCGTTGTCCCAGATAGTGTGAACCCAGTTGAGAATTTAAATAATCTCATTGATAATGCACCAAGACAGCCACTCTCAAGGTTTGCTCTTGCAATCTGCGTTCTTGTTGGGCAGATAAAAACGCTTGGTCTTGAATATAAAAAAATTGAACTCCCAAAAGTAAAAAAGATGGAAGGTTTGGTAAAGTATCTGAATTCATACTATCAGGCTGATGAACAACCTTTGGCGTGGTGGAAGATGATCGAGTTTTGTAAAAAACTTTTGTAATAGATTGTGCATTTGTCAGCTTTAGCAAGGAATTTTTTTGTAGTGGTGGGGGGGGACCCACCACGACGGTGTGTGTCCAAAGGCCTCACGGAGGAAATTGAGAACCCAGGGGATGTATAATATTATACAAAATAACAAGGTAAAAAAAAGT